>JAIVFU010000019.1:0-73201 GCA_020829485.1 Nostoc sp. CHAB 5834
ACCGGACTTTCTTCTACAAAACGCTCAAATACTTGACCTATAATCATTCTAGCTATTCCCCGTTTACCAACTTTATTTTTTCAACTAACTATAATTTGGGGAAAATTACAAGACCTTGAAAGGGCTGGTCCTATAGCTATATTTCTTCGGCGTTGCAGAGAAAGCAGGATAATTTGGCAACTTCTAAAATTCCCCCCTGCCTCCTCTGCCTCCCCTGCTCCTCAGCCTTTTTAATCATGAGGGGCTTGCATAAGTGTAAGAATTGATGAAAAAATTGATCCGCGAGAACCAAATAGGGCATTCTCGTTTCGCAAGGGACACACGAGGAAATTAGTGAAAGTTTTAGTTGTAGGTAATGGAGGGCGCGAACACGCTCTAGCATGGAAACTGTTGCAATCTAAGCAAATTGAGCAAGTTATCTGTGTACCAGGGAATGGGGGTACAGCAAGTATGGAACGTTGCCAGAACTTGCCCCTAGCAGTAGATGATTTTGAGGGTATGAGCCGATATGCTCTTTCAAATGGCATAACTCTGGTGATAGTTGGGCCAGAAGTCCCCCTATCTAAGGGAATCACAGATTATCTCCAAGACAAAGGACTGATGGTATTTGGCCCAGTCAGAGCGGGAGCGCAAATTGAGGCGAGTAAAGCTTGGGCAAAAGCCCTGATGCAAGAAGCGGGAATTCCGACGGCACGGGCTGCGGTATTTACGGAAGCAGCAGCAGCAAAATCTTATGTAAAAGCTACCGGAGCGCCAATTGTCGTCAAAGCTGATGGTTTGGCGGCTGGTAAGGGCGTAATAGTAGCTGAAACAGTTGCACAGGCAGAAAGTGCCGTTGATGCAATTTTTCAGGGACAATTTGGCAGTGCTGGTGAATTTGTCGTTATTGAAGAATGTTTGATTGGGCAAGAGGTGTCAGTTTTAGCGTTAACAGATGGGTTAACAATTAGACCCTTGCTGCCAGCTCAAGACCATAAGCGGATTGGTGACGGCGATATGGGAGAAAATACTGGCGGGATGGGAGCATACAGCCCAGCACCTATCGCTACGCCAGAATTGATGGCACGCATTCAAACAGAAGTATTAGAAAGAGCGATCGCAACCTTACGAGCTAAAGGCATTGATTACCGAGGTGTACTGTATGCTGGGTTAATGATTGCACCTGATGGCGACTTGAAGGTTTTGGAATTTAACTGTCGTTTTGGCGATCCAGAAACCCAGGTGATTTTGCCACTGTTAGAAACACCTCTAGAAGAGTTGCTTCTAGCCTGTGTACAGCAGCGATTAAGTGAATTGCCACCCATTGCTTGGAAAGAGGGAGCATCTGCCACTGTAGTTGCAGCTTCAGGTGGTTATCCAGGAGAATATGAGAAAGGCCAGGTCATTACTGGCATTGGCGAGGCAGAGGCAACAGGAGCAACCGTATTTCATGCAGGTACAAAATTGAACCAGCAACAAGAAGTAGTGACAGATGGGGGTCGGGTATTAAATGTGACTGGAATCGGAGAAAATTTCGAGCAAGCGATCGCCCAAGCTTACTCTAGTATCAAATATATTCAGTTTGAGGGAATATATTACCGGAGAGATATTGGGCATAGAGTTAAGAGTTAGGAGAGACGCGATTAATCGCGTCTGTACAGGAGTTAGGAGTAGAGACGCGATTAATCGCGTCTCTACAGGAGTTATTCCCAATGCCCCATTCTCCATTACCTAACATGTTTGTCAAATTAACTGTTAATTTTTTAGTTGTTAGGCTTTATAACAAAGACTATTAACAACTTTATTTAAGATGCTAAGTCTGTTAAAAACAATTCGACATGCGATCGCTAGTTGGTGGTCAGAGTTCACACTCCAGACCAAATTATTGGCTGTGGCTACAATGGTAGTCTCATTGGTGATGAGTGGTCTGACCTTCTGGGCTGTGAATACAATCCAGCAGGATGCGCGGATGAATGACACCCGCTTTGGCCGCGACTTGGGGCTACTGCTTGCTGCCAACGTTGCTCCCCTAATTGCTGACAATAATCTGACTGAGGTTGCCCAATTTTCTCAACGCTTCTACAGCAGCACCTCTAGTGTGCGTTATATGCTTTACGCTAATGAAACCGGGGAAATCTTTTTTGGCATTCCTTTTTGGGAAGCGGAGGTAGAAAACTCCCTAACCATTAAACGGCGGATACAACTACCAGAAGATTACCCCGGCGATGGGGAAAAGCCGATGGTGCGGCAACATACAACCCCAGATGGAATAGTCACCGATGTATTTATTCCCCTGATCGTCAATAAAAAATACTTAGGTGTATTAGCGATCGGTATCAACCCCAATCAGACTGCTGTCATTTCCACCAATTTTACCCGCGATGTCACCATTGCCGTTTTTATCACAATTTGGGTAATGGTGATTTTGGCAGGAGTGATTAACGCCTTGACCATCACTAAGCCCATTAAAGAACTGCTCGTAGGGGTAAAGCAAATTGCTACCGGGAATTTCAAGCAGCGCATTGATTTACCTTTAGGGGGCGAACTAGGGGAGTTAATTTTAAGCTTTAATGAAATGGGAGAGCGATTAGAGCGCTATGAAGAACAGAATATTGAGGAACTGACCGCAGAAAAAGCCAAACTAGAAACCCTAGTTTCGACGATCGCAGATGGTGCTGTGTTGATTGATAACAACATGCAGGTGATTTTAGTCAACCCCACAGCAAAGCGAATTTTTGGCTGGGAAAACTCTAATGTGGTAGGTCACAACGTGTTGCATCACTTGCCACCATCGGTACAAATCGAAATCACCCGTCCTTTGTACGAAATGGCAGCAGGCGAATGCGAAAGCGCCGAATTCAGAATTTTTCTTAACCAACCCACCCAGAGGATGATCCGCATTCTCTTGACTACAGTACTCAATGTGCAAAGGGAAAGCATCAAAGGCATTGCCATTACCGTCCAAGATATAACCCGTGAGGTGGAATTAAACGAGGCAAAAAGCCAATTTATCAGCAACGTTTCTCACGAACTGCGAACACCTTTATTCAACATCAAAACCCATATTGAAACTCTGCACGAGTACGGCGAGAACTTGGATTTACAGGTACGGCAAGAGTATCTAGAAACAGTAAATCATGAAACTGATCGCCTAACCCGTTTAGTTAACGATGTTTTAGATTTGTCGAAACTCCAATCTGGTCACAACTACAGCTTCGATGGCGTAGATTTAGCCCAAGCGATCGAGCAAACACTGCGTACTTACCAACTGAATGCTAAAGATAAAGGTGTTGAACTCCTTCAAGAAGTTGATCCTAATTTACCCCTGGTAATGGGTAATTATGATCTGTTAGTACAAGTATTTGGCAACCTGATTGGTAATTCCCTTAAATTCACAAAAGCCGGTGGTAAAGTGGCAATCCGCGCCTACCAACTAGATTTTAAACCCAGTCAAACCCAATCTTCTCCAGTGCGGATTGAAATTTCCGATACTGGAATTGGCATCGCCACAGAAGATCAACGCTCAATTTTTGAACGCTTCTTTCGCGTAGAAAACCGAGTTCACACCCTAGAAGGCACGGGTTTAGGTTTGTCGATTGTCAGAAATATCATTGACAGACATCGTAGTAAAGTCCATCTTGTGAGTGAAGTCGGCATTGGCACCACTTTTTGGTTCGACTTAGCCGCCTTTGAAGAAAAAGCGCCACCCATATTAATTGAACCTGTTGCTGAAGCATCCAAAATCACAACAGTTTGAAGGTTAGGGAGTGGGGAGTGGGGAGTGGGGGAGATGAGGAAGATGAGGGGGATGAGGGAATTGGGCATTGAAGCATTTGGTATTAGTTCTTCTTCCCCTACTCCCACTCCCCACTCCCCAGTAAACACAAATCAAGACCTTAATATAACGAACAACAAACAGACCAATAATAAACCTAATAGCAACAGCAAAGCCTGATTGCGTTTTACCCAACTTTTTACAGTTATTGCAAAACTGTTAGTGTAACGCTGCTGTTCCAACTCTAATTTTGTCTCTTCAATATTTTGGTAGAGGGTACAGTCTTTGGCGTAGGGACGCTGAGGAAAATTGCAAGTATCATCAGCGTGATAAGTGCAGGTGTCGCACAGATACCCGTCCCCCGTGGCGCGATGCAATGGAATACCGGGATGACCGTAAGCTTTGAGTGTCGTCCGGCAATAGGGACAACTAATAGCTTGACTATCAACGAGTTGATGGCAGTGGGGACAAGATACAGTAGCCAAAACCTTTAGCGCAAATAGGTAAACACTTTGATTCTATCCATTTACAAAAATAATGGGGAAATACATACGTAGCCTGGTACTTTTGAATATCCCTAGCTCTCAGAAGTGGTTACTTTACCAGCAAAAGTACTAATCTTATGATAATTATTTATATCTTTGTAAGTGATTTATATCACTCAACATAATTAAGGCTATGCCATAATCTAGCAAATATCAGGTTTTGTCCCAAGTCCAATAATTATTTAGAGGTAGAAAAATATTGCCTTTTAATCCTGAGCTGTGCCGTAACGAAAGCGAAGTTGAAAGCAAACTCATAGTGCAATATTTGCTACCGCAGCTAGGTTATACTCCTGACACCTGGCATCAAGAGCTTGCCGTTGGTAGCATCCGCTTAGATTTCTTAGCATTTGCCGCACAAGTGATTCCCTTTGTCTTAGATGCCAACTCACCGTTGAGTGTCGTCATGGAGGCAAAGCATCCCAAACAAAACTTAAATAATCATGTCCTCCGACTCAGGCATTATTTAACCAGCTTGAATGTCAGGTATGGATTGCTGACTAATGGCAAAGAAATTAGAATTTATCAAAAATTGCAGACTGATATTCAATTAGTATTTCAATGTTCTGGGAAGGACGTTGAGACGAGATTAGAGAATATTAAAGGTTTAATTGGTAGAGAGAGTCTAAAAGAAGGACAGTTGGTAAATAAACCAGAAGTTCAAACAACTGAAAAAGATTTAACTTTTGAAACGAAGATGCAACATTCAATGAAAATAATTGCGGTTTACCATAATAAAGGCGGCGTAGGTAAGACAACCACTGTAGTTAATCTAGCTGCTGCTATTAGGAAGAAGGGAAAAAAAGTCCTAGTTATTGATTTAGATAGTCAAGCTAATACTACATTTGCCACAGGTTTAGTTAAATTTGATGATGAAATATCAGATAATATAAAAGACAGTTATGTTTATCATATACTGCGTTCAATTGAACTTTATACTATCTCAGAAGTAGCTAGGAAATCTTCATTTACGAATCCAGAGATAGATATAATCCCATCGCACATTAATTTGATGAAAACGGAAACGGAGCTAAACGGACTGAGGTCAAGTCAAGCTAGTCTAGTATATAAATTGAAAGAAGTAGAAGATCAATATGATATTGTAATTATCGATACACCTCCTTCTTTAAACTTGTTTGCATTCATTGCGCTTGTCACATCTGACTATTTAATTATTCCTTCAGATTTGAAGCCATTTGCTAATCAAGGATTAACTAATGTAAAAGAATACATTAAGCAAGATATTAATCCATTCAGAAAAAACCTACTAAATAAATCACCTATAAAAATCCTGGGTGTTCTTCCTTGTAAAATTGCAACTTTTCAGAAGTTTGTGCAACATACTTTACCCAAACAAATATTAGCAATTACTGAACGATATAACTTGCCAGTAATAGACACGGTGATTTATCAAAGAGAAGAACTTGCAAAGTGTCTTGAACAAGTTCAACAGATAGGAGATTTAGAGATTCCTGATCCCAGGTCTGTATTTGAATACAAACCACATGGTGACTCTGCTAAGGAATTTGAGTTACTAGCTATAGAAGTTTTACAAAAAATAGGAATTGAGTAATGTTATTATCTATTTCTTTTGTTCCTGTTAAACAAATTACATCTAGTGTTCCACGTTCAAGCTTTTCAGACGACGCTCTGAATCGAATTGCAGAGCTAATATTAAAAGGTGAAGGAATTATAAATCCTTTAATACTTCGTAGTACTAGTCTACAATCCTATGAAGTGGTCGATGGACACTTTGAATACTATGCTGCTGCTAGAGCCAGAGAGATAAACCTACAAAAGGGTGAAATGATTGGAGCATTTATTCTTGAATCTAACAATTATGAGGCTCTTGAAGAGCAGGTTAAATTTCTTAGAACGCAAAATGTTTCTATTCCTAGCCCTGTAGCTGCTAGTTCAGATGTAACTGAATCCCGTTTAATGAATATAGAATCTCGCATTACAAATCAAGAATCCCGTTCTGAAAAACGCACTAATGAATTAGAAGAAGAGCTTAAACGTGAAATTAAAAATATTTATAACAGACTGAACGAACTCGAAAATAAACTTCCAAAACCAATTGAACCTTTAGAAGCGCTCAATACTTGGAATATAGGAAAGCTAGCTACTAAATTAAACCGAGTTAATGTCAAAGCTCAAATAATCGAAAAGATATTCAATGAACGAGAAGCAAATGGGAAATACTCATCCTTTAGCAACGTCGTAGATCGGATCAAAGGCTTAGGTGACAAAACAATGCTAAAGATTATTGACAGTTTTGCAGAGGGTACTGTCTGACTTTATTCTATAAAGTTAAAATTGGTGGCTAATATGGATAGTCTCGAATCTAAAATTGTTAAAATATTAGAACGTGGCACTCCCATAAGAGCAGCTAGTAGGTTGGGTTGAACGCAGTGAAACCCAACAATTAACGCTTAATGTTGGGTTTAAGAACGAAACCCAAGCTACGCAGATGGCTAGTTCTGTCAATGAACTGCTCCAGATATAATACTCCTGGGAAGCTGTTAGTCGCAAGATAAAACTAGCCTAACCCCGTACCTGTCGCAGTGCATTAAATGCCTTACCTCGCAACCCAACTGGTAACAGCGATAATCCTAAACCAGTCCAAGCTTTAGCAGTCGAAAAAGACTTTCCTGCTAAAACTAGCTCTCTGCCTTTCTGCGTTTCACCCTTTTCAATTAAACGCAAACCTAATAATAATTTCGTTTCAGTTAGACGATTTTTCCTGATTGTCTCTAGTTTTTCAGACTCAAACTTATAACTTTCTAAATACCGTATTTTATCATATAAATAAGGAATCGCTCTATTGATACCTTGCTGCTCTGCATGAGAGCGATATTCCATCAATAATTCTGGTAAGTAATAACCCTTTTTTCCAGCCAAAGCCAGACGCACAAATAAATCATTATCCTCACAATTTTGCAGATTTGGCTGCATATATCCTAATTCTTGCAATGTTTTACAACGAAATAATGTCGCCCCAACTTGAAAGCTTTGCTGAATAAATACTACTTCCAACAAATTATCTACAATACCTGCTGGTAAAGTCTTTCTACCCCAGCGACGAGAATTTTCTTGAGTTTTTGCCTCATCCCGTACATTGTTAATATCAATTATCCAATGGTCTGTACCAACAAAATCAATGCTAGAGTCTTGAGCAAGAATAGCTGCGGTACTTGCGAGAAAATCGGGTGTTAACCGATCGTCATCATCAAACTTAATAAAATATTCACCACTGGCTGCATCAAAGCCAGAGCGCATATTATTACTTTTTCCAATATTTTCCAGATGACGGATATATTTAATCCGGTGGTCTGTATATTGTGACATCAACTCAGGTGTGCGATCGCTAGAACCGTCATCACAAACAATTAGCTCAAAGTCTTGCTCAGACTGATTGAGTACACTGTCAATGGCATAAGGCAGGAGATGAACACGATTAAAAGTAGGAATGCAAACAGTAATTTTAGGCATATTATTATATACTAATCTCTAAAATATGGATGCAGAAAAGTTCCTTGGAATATTTAGTTATAGCCGAAACCAAACGTTCACGGCTATGTTCATTCATTGGATTGTTGGAAAAATAATTGAAACTTATCGTTGATATACTCCAATTTATTTTGGTGCAATAGCTAATACTTTACTCATTTTAGTAACTGGGACAACTATTCCACTTCTTAAATAATGAGGCGCTCTTTGGATGGCAGTAAATCCCAGCCGTAAATAAAAGCCTTCGGCATAGAGGCTAGCAGTTGTAATTACCTTATTTATACCTTGATTAGTTGCTTCATTGCAAAAATGTTGGACTAAAGCACGCCCGATCCCTTTACCTTGATATTTAGGATGGACATACAGCCCGATAAGTTCATCAATAATAAAACTAGCAAAACCTATTACAACATCTCCCTCGATCGCAACCCAGAAAGTTTCCACTTTCATCCTCTTCAAGATATTAGAACCATCAGGTTTGTCACGGTTATTACGCCAAGCTAAAAGTTCCTTTCGGGTGTAGAAAGTTGCAGGTAGAGCTTTGATGGCAGCAATATGAATTGCACTCAGCACCCACGCATCTGTTTGTTGGGCAGGACGAAGAGATATTTCGTTAGCGCTCATAGGTTCAGGGGTGGTATTGAGATTACATACCTGTTTAACTTTTTAGTATGTTATGAGAAATTTTAGTTACGTAGGCGTAGCCCGTCGTAGACATCGCAACACATTAACTAGCCAAATCTTTAACTATTTTACTGATCTTAGCAGTTTGCAATTGAGTCACAACTCGCTGGACAATCTGCTGTCTGATTTCCTGAAAATTTTGGCTCGCATCTATAACGAAAGTAACTACAGCCGCACGGGAAGTTTGGGGAGGCGTTGCTGAATTAAGGGATGATTCTTGTGGGGTGGGCATCCTGCCCGCCCGGAAATACAAGGGACGCTCATGTTGCCCATCTCACAAAAAAATCATCCCGCAAATATGCAACCCCTTTGGGGATAACCACTGATCACACCGCCGCCTGTAATTCGATCGATGACAACTCCTAAAATATAAGCTACGGTCATTTTATACACAAAAACTATAATAAGTTTTAATTACCGCTAATCCTATCGGTAAACCGTATATTATGGATAAAGCAATAAAATAACCAGCTTCAAAATCTGTATTTTGAATTAATCAAGCAATATCTTGTGATATTTGGCTAATTTTGCGGTGCTTATTTGAACATCTTCTTAAAGCTTACCGATTCAACTATTTACAAAGCTGGAAGCCATTAGAAATTGAAAAGGAGTGAATGTGATCAACGCCATACAGATTAACGAAAACTTGACAACAACAGGACAAGTTATACCAAAACAGCTTGAGCAAGCTATTCAAGAAGGTTTTAAGTCCGTTCTAAATCTGCGATCGCCAGATGAGTTAGGATTTTCCCAGGATGAGCAAAAAGTAGCGGAAGCATTGGGGCTGCATTATACGAATGTTCCACTCAAGGTGGATTTAAAAAATTTGAATGAAGAGGCTATTACCAAAATTCTCAGGACACTCGAACAAATCCCTAAACCAGCAGTTGTGCATTGTGCAGCCGGGATGCGATCGACTGGAATTGCGCTTTTAAGTATCGCTATTCAGGAAGGATTAACGCCAGAGGAAACCTTAGCAAGAGCTAAGAATCTGGGCTTTGGATTCTTTGAACATGCTGGCGTTAGTCCCCGGCTGAAGCAATTATTTATGGACTACGTTAATAAACACGCGAAAGTAGCTGTGCCTACTTGCTAAAATAGCGACTTTGAAAAACCTCTCCCTGCCTTGAACTTTTGTTTAAGTCTGTCTCTCTCCGACTCGGAGAGGGACGCTTTTGCGTAGTAAAACCTTCTTAGAGGTTTTTTACTCACGTACAATTCGCGCAACTGGGCAGTGAATGAGCCAAGGTACAAATTCAAGGCGATCGCCCTATAATAACTGGTGGTTAAAGGCTTTTGGTTCAAGGGCGTGAGGGTGCGATCGCCTTTGGCATAGCCATCAAGCTATGGAGATAATTAGCACTTCCCAGAAAATCCAAAAATATTATCTAAGACTATTGGATTATTTGAGAATAAGCGTTACACTATTCCCATGAACCTTAGCCAAGGTTTTTGGTAATTAACTCATGTCAAAAATTATATACGATGTTATCCAGCGTTTTGAGGTAGAAAACGGCGTTCCCCGTTTGGTTTCAACAAATATTCAGGTGATTGAAGGCGGAGAAGATTTAATGTCTTTGGCTACCAATCTGCTGGATAAACTTGGTTTTTATGACAAGTTTGAGGAGAAGCGAACATCTCAATACATAGGATATAAACTGAAAAATCCTAGAAAAGGAGCTAAACGTTATCAGCTTATTTTGGCTCAGAGAAAAGAAGGTTTATCCATTTCTATTCCTCAGGAGATATTAGAGCCATATTTGCTAAAGCTAAACTTTTCAATCAATTTTTTGACAAAAATGCCTGAATTGAAAAATGTAGTAACAATGTTTCAGGAAATATCTAAATTTTATTGGATCATACCTAGTCAAAAAAACGTTTTTTTTGATTTAAGTAAAGAATATAGAGAAACTTTTAAAGGACGAATAGCAGGAGATTTTGAATTAAATTTTGATGGCATAGCTTACAAAGAAGCAGAAAATGCTTATTCTGATTCTAAAACTCAGAATATTAATAATATGCAACTTATTGATATAATCCAAAAAAAATATATAAGTAAACATCCCCTTTCAAACTATTTGGATAATAGTGACTGTTGCTTAAAAATTGGTAAAGGCGACATAGGTAAAGACAAGCTTTTTAATTATGCATATCAGGTAGCTATAAATTCCAGAGAAGTTTTAGAAGAATTTCTTACTTATTTTGCAAAAATACTCATGGAGCAACAATAATGTCTCTCAAAATCAAAAGGCTAGTTAATGCATACGAAGAAAGGATGCTAGAGTTTTTGCACACTTGTGTAGATGATAGTTATAAAATTCATACGCAGGTTAGCTTATGCCAATTTTGCGAACTAGATGAGAGCATTGATTGGCAACTAAAAAAATTTTTCTTTAGCTCTAATGTGGATGCTTTGATCACAGACTATGATTATAAACCTTGTTTGGTTGTAGATTTTCAGTCTTCATATCATGACTCAGATGAAGCAAAAGAGCGCGATCGCAAAAAAGCAACTATACTCGCTCTTGCAGAGGTTCCCTTACTTTATTCACGGGTGAAAGACTTTGGATTATTATATCTTTACTCTCAATCTGAAGAAGTAGTATGTAATTTATTTACAGGAAACCGACGCGAAAATGCCCAAGCCCTAATTAGAAAGTATTGCGAACAATCTTTATCTTCTAATGTTCAAGTTACAGCTTGCTAAACCACAAGATGTTTGTAGGTTAATAGCCATAAATGTCAACGAACGCAAAATTAGCAGACTATGCTATCGCTTTGGTTCCATTAAATTACTATAAGTAAGTCGGAAACTATATTAACTAATGTAAAAAATTTTGGAATTATTTTGTAGTGAGGGCTGAAGCCCTCACTACAAACCTTTAATTTTTTAACACCCTTGCTCCCAGATATAACGAAGGTGGTACACTACATCCATGCTAGGGGTGCCTATATAACCAGGCTGAGATCACACCCTTAACACCTGAGTCTGGGTAATACCAGCGGAGGGAAGCTGTTTATTGAGGAATTACAATATGCGGACAGAATGGGTTGCTAAACGACGTGGGCAAAGTAACGTATCTCAAATGCACTACGCCCGCCAAGGTGTTATCACCGAAGAAATGCACTACGTCGCCCAACGCGAAAATCTCCCGGCTGATCTCATTCGTGACGAAGTAGCGCGGGGACGAATGATTATCCCGGCTAATATTAATCACACTAACCTAGAGCCGATGGCTATTGGCATCGCCTCTAAATGTAAGGTAAATGCTAATATCGGCGCTTCTCCTAACTCTTCTAATCTTCAGGAAGAAGTTGATAAGTTGAATCTGGCGGTGAAGTACGGTGCTGATACCGTAATGGATTTGTCTACAGGCGGCGGTAATTTGGATGAAATTCGTACCGCCATTATTAAAGCTTCCCCAGTTCCCATTGGTACAGTGCCGGTTTACCAAGCTTTAGAAAGCGTCCACGGTACAATTGAGAATCTGACGGCTGATGATTTTCTCCATATCATCGAAAAGCACGCCCAGCAAGGAGTAGACTATCAAACTATCCACGCTGGGATTTTAATTGAGCATTTGCCTTTGGTGAGAAACCGCATCACTGGTATTGTCTCTCGTGGCGGCGGTATTTTGGCGCGGTGGATGTTGCATCACCACAAACAAAACCCTCTTTATACCCACTTTCAAGATATTATTGAGATTTTCAAAAGGTACGATGTCTCTTTCAGTTTAGGAGATTCCCTGCGTCCTGGCTGCACCCATGATGCCTCAGATGAAGCACAATTAGCTGAATTAAAAACCCTTGGACAGCTAACTCGCAAAGCCTGGGAAGATGATGTACAGGTGATGGTGGAAGGGCCTGGACATGTGCCAATGGATCAAATTGAATTCAACGTCCGTAAGCAAATGGAAGAGTGTTCTGAAGCACCTTTCTATGTTTTGGGGCCATTGGTGACAGACATTGCTCCCGGTTATGACCATATTACTTCAGCTATTGGAGCAGCAATGGCTGGATGGTACGGTACTGCAATGTTGTGTTATGTAACACCTAAAGAACATTTGGGTTTACCAAATGCCGAAGATGTGCGGAATGGGTTGATTGCTTATAAAATAGCGGCTCATGCGGCTGATATTGCTAGACATCGCCCTGGTGCAAGAGATAGAGACGATGAACTTTCTAAGGCGCGTTACAACTTCGATTGGAACCGTCAGTTTGAATTATCACTCGATCCAGAAAGAGCTAAGGAATATCACGATGAAACTTTACCAGCAGATATCTATAAAACTGCTGAGTTTTGTTCGATGTGTGGGCCTAAGTTCTGCCCAATGCAAACTAAGGTTGATGCTGATGCACTGACAGAATTAGAGAAGTTCTTGGCGAAAGAGGCGGTGACTCACGGCTAAGAGATTGTCTTGTGTCGTTACAATAGTTTTTCATCCGCAAAACTAGACGCGCTTTGGGGCAATTCATGAATTGCCCCTACCTCAAAACCAGAGTTTCGGCTCTTGTGTGCGAACTTCCGAGTAAAAAGGTTCAACTGCCGAGTAAAAAGGCTCAACTGTCGAGTAAAAAGGCTCAACTTCCGAGTAAAAAGGCTCAACTTCCGAGTAAAAAGGTTCAACTGCCGAGTAAAAAGGTTCAACTGCCAAGTAAAAAGGCTCAACTGCCAAGTAAAAAGGCTCAACTGCCGAGTAAAAAGGTTCAACTGCCGAGTAAAAAGGCTCAACTGCCGAGTAAAGATGATTGAAGCTTTGCGATTCCTTCTCTGCGGGAAGGTAAAGCGCCTATGCGTTTAAATTTCAACTCGCCACGAAATTTACGCAAAAAGGTTGGGTTTTGCGATCGCTCACTCATATCAAGTTCGGTTAAACACTTATAATATCTGTAGGTTGGGTTAAGGAACGAAACCCAACATTTTATTCTTGCTCATGTTGGGTTTCACTGCCGTTCAACCCAACCTACATTGATAAATTTTATTATAAGTAATCACCCGAACTTGATATCAGCCTATAATTTTTTTTTACGGTTCGTTAAGGCAAGAGACGCGATAAATCGCCGTCTCTACAAAGGACTGATTATTGTAAAGACGGCGATAAATCGCGTCTTTGCGATTAGCGGCGTGTCATCAAAAAACCTTATCCGAACCGTATTACCAATACTCTTGGTCTAAAATCCAATTTCAATGGTTAAGCTGCGAATCTTTCCTATATCTGCCTCAGCTTTATCTGCAACTTCCAGAGTCCAGGTTCCTTGGGGATTTTTACCTTTAAAGGCAGCAAGTTTAAGGGTATTTATCTCGTCATAGGTTGTTTTAATATTATCTGTAGCTCCGCCCTGGCGATCGTGCAGAATTACAGGAAGTACGCCTATTTGCACTGGGGGAAGGAGAGTAACTACAAGATCCCCAATAAAAGTATGCTCGATGTCTACATTAACTTTGATAGATTTTATCAGGTTAGTACTAGCGATCGCCAACGACAATGTTGATTTTTGTAAGTCGTTAATTGGGACATCTTGCACTGCCTGGAATCTGCTGATGGGTGATGTTTCAGGTGGTTTGGCCAATTCTACAGCTTTGAGAGCATTCATTCGACCGTAACCGTAGAAAGGGCTGCGACCATTGGCATCATATTTACCTCCAGATGGATCGATGCGATCGCAAGAGCGTTTAATAATATCTCGCACTTCGTCCCAACGCAGATTTGGGTTTCTGGCAATAATTAGGGCTGCTACACCAGCTGCACCTGGACAAGCACTGGAAGTTCCGCCGAATTGGTTCGTGTAGTTACCTGGAACGTCACCCAGATTCCGATTACCCGAATTATAGCCAACTACACCAGAGCGATCGCTTGTCCAAATTCCAGGGGTTTGAGAACTATCGCCATTGTTGCTAGGAAAGGCACACCAGACGGCTTGACCAAAGTCACTGTAAGCGCTTCTCGTGCCGTAGTCGTTACAAGCTGCCACAGCAATCACCTTTTGGTAGCTGGCGTAGCCATCATTATCCACGCTTTCGTTACCATTGCCAGCCGCAAATAAAATTACACAGCCCTTGCCGTTGCGTCCCTTATTAATTGCAAACTCCATAGCAAGGCGTGTGGAGTCAGGCAGAGGTACTTTCTGGTTATGTACAGGATCGTTTCGCTCAAACCAAACACCGTCTGAGGGCCCCCAGCTACAAGAAATTACATCAGCACCATTTTGAGCCGCCCAAACAAAAGCATCTGCTTCATCCTGCGATCCTAGCGCCGAAGCTAAACGAATCGGCATCAGTTTTGCACCCGGTGCTACACCAGATGCACCAAAGTTGCCGTTTGCACAAGCTACTCCTGCACAGCCTGTCCCGTGGTTATTGTCGTTTCCTGGTCTGGGATTGTCAGTTTTACGTGTGACATCACGCGGGGCAACAATTTTTCCAGAGGAACGGAACTCTTCATGATCGAGATCCACACCGTCGTCAATAATTGCAATAATCGTCCCAGTGCCATCGCTCAACTTCCAAGCTGCCTCAACGTTGGCATGGGCGTTAATTACCTTACCATTAATTGTTGTTTGCTTTAAGTGCCACTGCTGCGGAAAAACCTGACGTTGGCGTGATTCACGCACTAGTTCAGGATGGCACAGATCAACTGATTCTTCATTCAAAAGTCTTTCGGCGATGTCAAAGATGGCTATACCAGTATTCGCAGATGCACTAACAAAGTAAGCATTTGCTGCATATTCCAGTTGGCCTTTAATTGTTAAGTCGTAACGTCTTAAGACCTCTTGGCAGACCGTTAACTCTTCTTCGCTATGGAATTTAAGGAAGAGGTTTTCGGTGTAAATTATAGGTTGTTGGGATATTGGATCGACAAGAACACGTCCGGCAAATTGAACTTCAGGCTCTTGGTTGAGAATTTCACGGGCGCGATCGCGCAAAGCCACACCTTCAGTCGGAACTTTAGCTCGCAAAATTTCTACACCCGCTTGCCGAAACCGCGTTGCTAACTCGAATTCACTCAGGATACTGCGAGCTGTGGGTGATACTGGTGCGACTTCAAAGGGTCTTGCACCAATAAGAGCGCTGCGGCTTTCGGTACGCACTACAACGTGTTCGTCACTGATAGCAAGTTCATATTGTTGGCCATTCTGCCCACCATAACGAACTTGAACCATAATTTTATCTCCTGGGATATTTGGAATATTACTATCTTAAAAATTGGGCATTGGAATGGGCAAAAGTGCATCATGCATTGTGTTCTTGCAGCGTGCGCTTGGTATTTACGTCTAGTTTATGGACTTCCAGAGAATAAATTACCCAATTTATTCAAATGATATTTTTCTTTTCCCCCTGCTCCCCTGCCTACACAGCGATTGATTATTTTTTTTATTGGAAGTCCCTTATGGATGCTTCTGATTTCATGTGTTATATGTGTATTACGGTTTAAAAAGATACAAATTAACAGAATTTAATCTATCTAAGTTCATACAAACCTTCGATTCGTCTTTCCAGAAAAGAGGGATTCAAGGTCAGGCTGTTTTACGAATCTTCAATATGAATAAAGGCGTATAGCTTGCATTGCAATCAATGAAAGATTTGTATTCCATACCATTAAAAAACGCTATAACATCATTAGAACTTGAAAAAATGTTTTATTTCCCGGCAGAGTATTTTCTACAGGCGTACTCTTTACCCCTGATTACTGAAGTGAGATTTCAAAAAGACTATTTTTCTGAGTATCCTGAACAAATTCGCGTTGGCAGCGATGCCTACGCTGAGCTACGCCTACGCACTGCTGTATCTTACACTCGTAAGCCTGGATATTATGCAATACATTACAATCAACCCAAAACCCTGGTAACAGGAGCAATTTTACAACTTAACGATGGTAAAATAGCAGTTTTTCCAGGCGAACCCAATCAATCAGAACAGGGGGCACTCAGTCCAGTTTACACATTACAACCAAATGGTTCCCTGGCAGTACCAACCGGGCTTGTTTTCATCCGCTTTGCTGAAGGCATTGATGTGAAGTCGCAGCGCGAGGTAATTAATCGAGCCGGTTACGAAATAGTAGAAAGCCTTCCCTATGCACCTCACACCGCTTGGTTGCGTTCGCAATTAAGTAATATTGCTGATGCGATCGCCCGGATTTCTCAGTTAGAAGCGATACCTAAAGTTGAGAATATCGAACCTCAAATGCTTATGGAAAGAGGTTTGAGGCTAGGGCGTTGATCGTAAATGCAAGGGTTTAAATCCCCGTCTGAAATGTGTTTAATTTTGAATTGTTAACCTTTTGCACTTCCCAGTACTGAAAGGCGATCGCACTAGTCACAATTGCGAGAAACTGAAAGCAGATTAATTAGGAGAGGAGAACCTAATGAGTTGGACTAAAGTTCTTGCAGTAGAAGCACTTTCCCCAGGTACGCGACAAGTGGTGAAAGTTGGCAACCGGAAAATTCTGGTTTTGAACCACGAAAATCAGCTTTATGCTGTAGATAACAACTGTCCCCACTTAAAATTACCGTTGAAAAGTGGGAAAATCACTGAAGATGGGGCAATAGTTTGTAGCTTCCATCGTAGTGCTTTTGATCTGCGGACTGGTGAAGTAAAAGACTGGTGTTCCTGGCCACCTGGTGTAGGTAAAGTACTCTCGATGGTTTCGCCACAAAAAGTATTGCCAGTATTTCCTATTCGTGTGGAAGAAGGCAGTATCTGGGTTGATGTTCAAGAGGAATAGCGCCCTCTCCCTGAATTTCTTGCAATATACTAGTGGTCTATGGCATTAATTTTGCTGGGTTTGTAGTGAGCGATTTATCGCTTAAATCAAGGACTAAAGTCCTTACTACGAACTTTTATAACCCACTAGTACAGCGCGGCATCAATCAAACTACCATTTGAAAAAGCAAAAACTTTGATATACAAAACTTTTGACTTTTGACACTTCGACTCCGCTCAGGGTCAACTTTTGACTTCCGCCTTGCCGAACTAGCCTATCTATTTTTTAGCAGTTAAGCGACAAAAACCCCAGCCGATAAGTTTAGCTGGGGTTTTTCTCAAAATGCAACTATTTCAGAGATATAGGAACTATTGAATGAGAGAGAACATTTTCTCAACTAGCTTGAACGCTTTGTTGTGATATAATGTTGGGTTGTGTATTACCATTCCCAGCTTCTATAGAAGCTGTAGCATTTTGAGAGTCGCCTAAATTCACTTTGAATACCTTGTTTTGCTCTTGTTCCAGTTTAGGTAAAGTCAGAATTAAAATCCCATCTTTCATGTCTGCCTTAACTTGTTGATTCTGAACTTTGCTTGGTAGAGGAACTACTCTAGTAAAGTTGCCATACCGGAATTCAGAATGAACTTTAGCGTTAGATTCGGAATGTTTTTCGTAACGATGCTCACCAGCAATCGAAACTGCATCTTGAGTAACTTGAACATCGAGGTTTTTAGCTTCCACGCCTGGAATCTCAACTCTTAATACGAACTCTGAACCATTGTCAGATAATTCAACAGCAGGAATCCACGCTGTTCTCGATGATGCAGAAATATTAGAGTTGCCGCGCTCGGCTGCTGTAACCTCAGAGAAGAGTTGATCCATTTGACGACGTAGAATCTCCATTTCACGGAATGGTTCCCAACGAATGAGTGCCATATTTCAATCTCTCCTTAACTTTCTAATTGACTTTTGAGTAATCAAACTAAGTTTTAGGGGGATTTAGAGGTTTTAGATATTTAACCAATTATCGAACCTCTACTTTTTGAGAGAGAAGCTTTGTTTGTTTTGTTTCTTCTCTCTAGGAACTAATTTAATAAAAGGAAAATCTAAAAAAAGTTGGGTAAACCGTACAGACATAAGGTGGATTTACCGTATCAAACAAAAAAATGATGAAGTCAGAAAGTCCCTCTTAGACGATCCCCATTTATTAGCTACCTCACTCAATACATTTTACGTATTTTCACTGAGTAAAATTGCGTTAGAAACTTGTGTAAGTAAGTCGGTGTGAATAATTCAAACTATGTGTTTTTTAATGTAAAATTATTGTAATTCAGTTCGTAGCAAGGACTTCAGTCCTTACTACAAACATGCAAATTATTTTCGCCGTCCTACTTAAATGGGGAACTATATGATTAGAGATAAATCCTTTAAATTACTCTTTTGTTTGGAATACCCACAAGAGGCGCTTGTTAATGATTAGTATAATTACAGCAGTTTATAACGGTGAGAAATTTATAGAATCTTGCCTTCAACTCGAAACATAAATTTTAGTTTATTAAAAATCTTTTATTTTTCTAAGCATCCAGAACGATTAACTAAATATACTCGAACCTGATAAAGTTACTTTGTACTTACCAAATAAAGCCCCCCAATTTATCGGGGGGTTGGGGGGATCTCTTATCTATAATCTTGCTTTTGAATACTCCCCAAACGAGCAGCATCACGAATATTGTAGTCCGGTCTAGTAAAGCGATTTAGCTGCATCTCAAAAAAATCTCGATTAGCTTGCAAATGCTTGGGATTTTGGTCATCTAAGGGATATAAAAGTGCAGTTCTCAAGGCTTGAATTACCGCAGAAGTGACACAGTACATTGACCGTTGGAAACTAACTCCCAACTGAATTAACATATCTTCTTCACCTCGGCAATGTTGGCTGTAGTAATCAACAAGATATGGGGGCAAAAAATGCAACATATCTTGCATTAATAATGTCGGGGGAATGCCAGCAGTACCCACTGGAAATACATCAGCGTAAAGAATACCATAGTGAAAGTCTTTCTGGTCTTCTGGTACTTGACGGGCTTGAGCATTATAAGATTTTGTCCCTCGGAAGGGTGCGGTGCGGTAGAAAACAGCTTCTACATAAGGTAATGCTGCTTCATATAGCCACATGAAACCCTTGGATTTGGGCACAATTTCGTAGCATTCGCCACGAATATAAACATGATGGTAAATGGGACGACCTGCGATCGCAAATATACCATTAACTAAGAAGCTCATTGCCTCTGGGACGGTGCTAATGGTACCTTCGTCATAGCGATCGGACATTTCAAAAAACACTGGGGCCATGATTTCCCAGAATAAGCCCAGATTAGCGTAGTATGACATCTGGCGGCACTGTTCCAAAAACATATCGGGGAACAGCTTGTAAAGTCCCAGCATTACAGGGTTTCCTTGGAAGTAAGCTTTAATTGCCCTGTCAGCGTTGGCTTTGTATTCGTCTGAATCTAGGTAAGGGTCAAATTGTCCACCCATCCCTCTGTGCCATAACATCGCCCGCATACAAGCTTCAGCAAATTCCATGTTAATGCGATCGTGCAACAAGTGATGCAATAACTTCGGCATTTTGAAGGTTTCACCCTTCTCAATAAATGCCAAAAGTTCTGGATGTGCAGTAGCTTCGCCGCGCCAAATTCGCAAATCGGCATCATCGCCAGCATAATGATTATGCAGTTCTAAATACTCTTTGGGTAAGAAGTATTTAAAGAAGGGAAGCGGGTTTAAAAATTCGTTTTCAGCAATATAAAGTAGGTCGCGCCAGTAAAAATCCATCGGCACAGCATAAGCTTTATATAAACCGATGATTTGCATCAAATTTTCTGGAGTATCGGGTAACATTGCACCGCCTGCTTCTAAGCGGTGAATTACTTCAGCAAATTCGTGCGTTGAAGGAGGTAATTTAATTGCTGTTTTAATTGCTGTCATAGTAATCGTAAATTGGTAGAGACGCGATTTATCACGTCTGGGGGATAGGTTTTGAGACGCGATAAATCGCCGTCTCTACAAGTGTTTTGATGTATTTTCTATTTCAGCGCAACTTCAGAGATGACGGTTTTTTCTAAGGAGGGAATTGCAGCCACCATTGTTGTAGTTGTGGATTCACTCCAACGCACTAACCAAGTGGGCTGTACTCCCAAAAAGATGATGAAAGCTGCCAAAATTAAAGCTGGTATTTTCTCAGCCCAAAGAACTTTGGGATAGTAGGCGAAGTTATCGAGTTTACCAAAACAGGTACGGTTGAGGAGAATGACAAAATAAACTGCGGTTAATCCACTAGCTACTACACACAAAATTGTCGGGATGGGAAAGGCAGAGAAACTACCTTGAAAGACGAGAAATTCGGCGATGAATCCTGTTAAACCGGGAATACCTGCACTAGCCATTCCACTTAAAACTAGTAAGGCACTAATTAGGGGTAAACCGCGGATGGGACTCATTAAACCATTGAGTTTATCTAACTCACGAGTGCCAACTTTGGCTTCTACAACTCCCACCAAGTGGAAGAGAATCGCTAGGATGATACCGTGGCTAAACATTTGGGCAACTGCACCAACGAGTGCTAGGGGGGTACTGGCGGCACCAGCTAGTAAGATGTAGCCCATGTGACCGACGGAACTGTATGCTACCATGCGCTTGATATCTTTTTGAGCGATCGCAATTACTGCCCCATATATAGCGCTGATTGCTCCCCAAATTGCTAAAGTTGGTGCAATAATACTCCAAGCATGGGGAAACATACCCAACCCAAATCGCAACAATCCATAAGTTCCCAGTTTTGCTAACACGCCACCGAGAAGAATTGCAATTGGTGCTGAAGCCTCAACGTAAGCATCCGGTAGCCAAGTATGAAAGGGAACTAAGGGAATTTTAATACCAAAACCTAGTACTATCCCTGCTAGTAAAAGGATTTGTTTTGCTGTTGACAGGTTTTCTGTTGAGACTGCATCAAAAGCAAAATTGGTAGAACCACTCAGCCACACCATACCCAAAAATGTTGCCAGAATTAATGCTCCTGAAACAGCAGTATAAATCAGGAATTTCATTCCAGCATAACCCCGTTTTTCCCCTCCCCAAATGGAAATTAGTAAATAGAAGGGGATTAATTCTAGTTCGTAGAATAGGAAGAATAGTAGTAAATTCTCTGCTAGAAAAGCACCTGCGACTCCTCCACTAACTAATAAAATCATGGAGTAAAACAGCCGGGGGCGTTCAGTTTCTTTACTACTGCTGTAAATAGAAATCCAGGTGAGCAGGCTATTTAATACCAACATTAATATAGAAAGCCCATCAACACCTATTTGATAGCTCAATCCAAGAGTTTCGTTCCAGGGTAAATACTCTTTAAATTGCATTCCTGGATTGCTGATGTCAAATTTTAGCAGGATAAAAAGGTTCCAGAAGAGAACTATTCCCGAAAAAATTAATGCTGTTAAACGAATACGGTTTTTAGGGATACTTACAGGTAATATTGCTATGAAAATAGCAGCGAAAATTGGGAGCCAAATCAATACACTTAACATGGTAATTTGGGATTTTATGAAATTGTCAATTTAAAATTTGCGGTGTCCAGATTCCCTACTTCTTTAAGAAGTAGGGAATCTAACTTTTTCCACAATTATGAGCATTTACAGGTGAAAACCGGAAACGAGATTTAAAAACAGCTAACTGACTACACTGATTTTTCCAGTATCTAAATCGTAATAACCACCGACTATTTTCAGATTTTCTGCCTTGATTAGCTCAGATAAAACTGATGATGATTTCAATTTTTCAACTTGCGCCAAAATATTTGCTTTACAAGCGTTTTCTAATTTATCTCCTGATTGCTCTTTTGAGCTTTCTACACTTGGTTTAATTGCTTCAAGTAAACTTCCAATTTGTCCTGGTACTTGAGCGCCTTTGATTGCGGCATCTACAGCACCACATCTTTCATGTCCCATTACCATGATGACTTTAGTGCCTAATACTAAGCTGCCAAATTCTAAGCTACCAATTTGCTGTGTCGTGGCAATATTACCAGCTATGCGGCAGACAAATAAATCTCCAAGTCCTTGGTCAAATACAATTTCTGAAGGAACCCGTGAATCCGCACAACCTAGAATAGAAGCAAAGGGCTTTTGACCTTTGGCAACTTCGACTAAACGTGATTGAGTTTGGTTAGGATTGCGACGTTTTGCTTTGACAAATCTTTCATTACCCTCTAATAATTCTTGCAATGCTTTATCGGGGGTAATATCATCTTCTGCTGGGGCTTTTTTTTCGGCTGCAAGTAAGTTTGAGCTAAGTCCGGCTGTTAATACACCTGTACCGATCGCACCTGCACCAAACTTGAATAAACTTCTTCTGGAAAGATTGAACTGGGGATGTTGTCTGCTCATGGGATTATTCTCAAAATATTAAACTGTTAACTTTTAGTAGGATAGTTACTGCTATCCAAGTGTCGAAATTTGGAAAATCAAATTTAAAAACTGGATTCCCCAAAATGGCCAAGTTACCCACATACCTAAAACACCTACTCCTAAAAGAACGGTTAAGGCATAAAACTGGGTTTGTCCAGAGGTGCTGTATTTAAGACCTTCGCCGCCTAATAGCGAAAATAAACCAACGAAATTAACGATACCATCGACTACAAAGCGGTCAATCATATCGGCAAGTTGGGAAATTTTGGCAACTCCAAAAATTATGGTCATTTTATAGAGTTTGGGGGTGTAAAAGTCGTATGCGATTAAGTCTTGTAAACCTTGCCAAGGGAGGCGAATCGGTTTAGGAATATTGCCTAAATAAATCACGCCAGTTATACTGCAACCGAAAATACTCGACCAAATTAAAAGCAGTGCGACATCTTTATTGAGAGTTGCCCAATCGGGTAAAAGTGATAAGCTTTGCAACACTAAAGGAAGATGTAGACTAACACCAAGTAAAATCATCATTGGCAGAATCATCGGCCAGTGTGCTTCAGGCGATCGCTGACTCATTTGTGTAGCTTTACCGCCAAAAATTAAACCAAATTCTCTGGTTAAACTCACGGCTGTTAAAGCATTTACCGTTATTACTACTCCCACTAACCAAGGTTGGGTTTCCCACAAGCCATCTGCTAGTTTCACTAACGCCCAAAAGCTACCCAAGGGTGGAAAACCAATTAATCCCAAAGTCCCGACGATAAAAGCTATTGCTGAAATTGGGCGACGTGTCCACAATCCGCCTAATTGGGTTACGTCTTGGGTGATGCTATTCCAGATAATTCCGCCAGTACTCATTACTAATAGGGCTGCGGATATCGCATGGGTGAGTACTAACAATAGCGCTGTTTCGTATTGTTGCACTCCCACGGCGATGAATACTAAACCCATGTAAGCACTGACAGAATAGGATTGACAGCGTTTAAGATCAATTTGAGCGATCGCAATTAAAGAAGCACCCAACGCTGTCACTACCCCAATACCCACCATAGCCGAGGAAACTATGGGCGAAATGGTTAACACTGGTTGCAATTTAATCAGCACCCATGCACCACTAGCTACTACTACCGAATTCCGCAAAATCGTACTGGGAACAGGGCCTTCCATCGCTTCATCCAACCACAGATGCAGGGGGAACTGGGCACATTTACCCATCGGCCCAGCAATTAAGGCTAAACCTACCAGTGTCATTGTTGTCGGATTGACGTTAGCAGTAGCCGCCCACTTGGCTAGTTCTGGATAACTCCAAGTTCCGGCTAAGGGCCATAATGCCAATACGCCCATCAGTAAGAATAAGTCTCCCACCCGCTTAGTTAAGAAAGCATCTCTAGCACCTGAGACTACTAAGGGCTGGCTAAACCATAAGCCGACTAGTAGGTAGGTTCCCAGCGTCAGGACTTCCAAAATTACATAGCTGAAGAACAAGTTATTACACAGAACAAGGGCACATAGTCCCGCTTCAAATAATCCTAATAAAGAATAGAAGCGTCCCCAACCCCAATCCATTTCCATGTAACCGATCGCATAAATCTGCGCCAGCAAATTCAAGCCAGCAATCACAACCAAAGCGCCGACACTCACCGAGGATATTTCTAAAGCAATGGTGAGGTCTAAACCAGCTGTAGATAACCAAGGAATAAATACTTCTTGGGCTGGCTGATTCCAAGTTGCTTGTAAGGCGATCGCACTATGTACAAACGCCAAAAATGTCATTACTAAATTTACATAACCCGCCGGTCTTGGCCCCGTGTTCCTAATGATCCCCGGCGACCAAGGTACGGCTAACAAGCCACCTATTAAGGCATAGCACGGAACTAGCCAAACAGTCTCAAGTAGAAACTGAGCCATTAACTTACCTCTATCTTGTCATTAAAAATTTGGGGTTTTGAGTCAACTCGCGTTGATCCCTGTTAACCCAGAGATGTCTACGATGGGCTATTCCGCGTCGCAGATCAGACAAATTTATCTTTATTTAATTTTCTTAGAAACAGCTTACCGTTATATTTGTCAAAATGGTATTACTTTATCTAAACAAATTTGAGATAAATACTCTAAACAAATCTTATACAATAAACTATTTGATTAATAAATAATAGCTATTGTTTTTTATCTATGAATTAACTGTTGGCTTAATCAATATTCATCATGAGTATTTACTTATTGACATAAATGATAAAAGACGCAAGTCCTTTGCGTCTCTACAATTCAGCTAAATGTGATTCACGCTTCGGTAATTTTGTCAACCTGCGAGAAAACAGAAATAATTGCAGGCGCTTGGTCAAATTGGCTGATGGGGGCGGGTTTCATGTCCCGATAGTCCAGCAGTTGGACTAAGATGAGGTAGGCGATCGCTAAAATGATCGAAATCGCACCTGTAATAATGGCAACTAATTTTGAACGCTCCATCAGTATTTCCTTTAATGCAAGTTATTGTACTGTGTCTATATCCACATTAATACTTGAGACACAAACCACACATTTAGCGATCGCTGTGTCGCACAAAATACCCAACTGAATTCTGACTCCTGAATTCTGTATTTGGTAAGCTGATGCGCGTCTAAACTATATAAACACTTTTGATGTCGTTGACTGTTGACTGTTGACTGTTGACAGGTTTTCAGTCATCAGGTCAAGAATACCCTTAAACGAGCGCTTATATTTAAGTCATCTTGGTAAATGCATTTGACTTATTTATCTTTTGCATTGCTGATTGCGGTATGAAAACGATTGTGCATTCCGGTGAAAATCCTTGTAGAGACGTAAAATTTTACGTCTCTACATCCAAATTCATACCTCGATTCAGCAACGCCTTATCTTTATATAGTTTAGTTTTTTCGTGCCTACCTACTTATTGAAGCAAGATATCAATATAGAGTTTTGCTTACACTGCAAACATTCGCAAACCCTAAAAAGGGTGGCATAACATACCAAAGTTAAGATTAAAGTTAAGTAACGAGAGGCTTATAGCCATTCACTCTTACAGTTTCTTTACAGTCTATAAACATTATCTAAACATTATTAGTGACGAAGAAGCTACATACTTACTGTTATCTCGCTAGCATATTAACTAGTGCGGGATAGTCACTGAAATTTAAATTAAAAGTGTCATGATTAGTATTAATAAATTAAATAGAATTGACTTTCTAGTTATGATTATTATTGTCATAATTGGTCTTGTCCATTTACCTTTTCCATTTGACGGAGATCAAGCATTTTTTAGGCTAGGTGCTTTAGAGATGCAACAAGGAAAAGTACTCTATCGTGATTTTTGGGATGTAAAGCAACCAGGGATTTTCTGCTTTTATTTTTTGGCAGGAACTTTGTTTGGTTTTAATGAGATTGGCATCCATGCCTTTGAACTTATTTACATGCTATTTTTTTCTATAATATTGCTGCTGACTCTAAAAAGCTATTTTCGGCATCAGATAATCGCAAGCTTAGTACCTTTGTTAACGGTTGGTGTTTACTATGTTGTATCAGGCGCTTGGCACCTTACTCAAGTTGAAGCACTGGTTGGTTTTCCTTTATTCCTTTGCCTTTGGCTAACTTTTCAATCTTTTAAAAACGAAGGAAAGAAAAGATTTATCCTGCTTTTAATGTCAGGCTTGATTGGCGGAATTGTCCTGCTATTTAAATTAATATTTTTGCTTATATTATTTTCCTTTTGGCTAACTATATTGATGTATTCGGGATTAATAAAACGACAGGGGATTCAAAAAATATTTATTGAGATTTGTTTGCCAATTTTTATAGGGATTATTTTTCCTCTTGTAGTTGTTGGCAGCTACTTTGCCTGGTACAATAGTTTTTCGATAGTGTATCAGACATTTTTTATATATCCACCTCTTATTATTGCTAATTCTGCATTAAATCAAAAAGACTTTGTTTCAGGAATAAAATGGTTTATACAAAATTTTTACCCTTTAGTTTTAATAGCTATTATTGCAATAGATGCTTCATTGCGTAAGTCTAAGAATGTATTAACTTTGTTACTTGTTGTTTGGTGTGTTTTTGGTTTGAGTGTTATTACTTTACAATATAAAGCATTATGGGAATACCATTTTTTGCTATTGTTTGTACCTATAGGTATTTTAGTAGCTAAAGGATTAGATGTATTATGGGACTATTTAAAAGAATTAAGTTCTCAAATACCGACAATTTTGCTGATATTTTTATTGTTCTTTCCTTTGTCATGCACTCTTACAAAAAAGAGTATGACTCTGCTTAATAATAACTTTGCTTTAACTGAAGATACGCGATTGAAATATCAGACTGTCTTTAGAAAAAAATATCCATCCCTTCACTCAGAGGCTAAGTTTATCTCTCAAGCAGGAAGTCTTGCTGGTGAGATTTATGTAGCTGGCGATCCATCTATTTACTACTTTTCTGGTCGGACTCAAGCAACAATCCTCCGTGGTTGGGCACTTGAATATTTTCTGCCTGAGCAATGGTTAACACTTAGAGAGCAGTTAGATTCATCAAAGCCTCCTTATATCTTTATTGATTATGGCCCCCAGGCTATAATCAAAGAAAATTTCCCCAAACTGCTAGAATTTGTTGAGCAAAAATACCAAATTTTACGTCAAAATAATAATGGTATTTGGTATATCATCAAATCATAGTTGAAGAAAAATACAGAATGCAGAATGGAGTTGCACTAGTGGTCTGTCTCAAAAATTTTGAAGGGTTATAAAAGTTCGTAGTAAGGACTTTAGTCCTTGATTTGAGCGATAAATCGCTCACTACAAACCCTTCATAACTAATGGGAGAGACTACTAGTATGAGGTAGGCGATCGCTAAAATAATAGAAATCGTATCTTTAAGCTGTAGGACAAAGCCATCCCTAAATCTGCAATTATTTTTTTTCTTAACCTTTTGGTAGCCGTTTCTTAATTTAGCTGGGATAACTTGAGAGTGGCCAATTCGCAACTCATAACAAAAAGTTATATAGCTGTCTTCTAATCATCTCTCAAAATAGTGTTTTAGAAGGCATATATTATATTGTCCATGTTGATATTGCAAACTCTCTAACTGCAAAGATGTACTTCGCAGTGAACGGTCTTTTACTGGCAATATAAATGGCATTTACGCTGAAAGTTTTTCACACTTTTGCAGCCATGCAATTGGGCTACTTGGTTCTGTGGTTTCCGCAGACAACCACTAATCTCCGCAAAACTTGAATCTACCCTAGCACCAACTTATGGTAAATAATAAGACAATCCGCTTTTCCCAATTCAATGCTTCCCTAAACCGCAGCGCTCAAGGCCAATTAGTGGGCGATTTGTCAACTCCTGATAATGCTCAGGCAAAAGCTGTTGCAGAAATTATCCAGCGTAACAACCCGGATGTGCTGTTAATTAATGAGTTTGACTACTCTCAAGAGGCAGTTCAACTATTCCAGCAAAATTATTTAGCTATCAGCCAAAACGGTGCGACTCCCGTTGACTACCCCTACTTCTATATTGCTCCTTCTAACACGGGTATTGCCTCTGGTTTTGACTTGAACAACAACGGCGCAATAGTTACAACCCCAGGCGAACCGGGATATGGCGATGATGCCTTCGGATTCGGCAATTTTCCTGGTCAATTTGGGATGTTGCTGTTGTCCAAATATCCCATCGATACAGCTAACGTCCGCACCTTCCAAAACTTTCTCTGGAAGGATATACCCAATGCTTTGCTTCCCGATGATCCGACAACACCACAGCCCAATGATTGGTATTCTCAGGACGAACTGGAAGTTTTACGCCTCTCCTCCAAAAGTCATTGGGATGTGCCAATCCAGGTAAACGGTGAGACAATTCATGTCCTCGCTAGCCACCCCACACCTCCAACCTTTGATGGCCCGGAAGACCGCAACGGCAAGCGCAACCACGACGAGATCCGCTTTTGGGCAGACTATATTACTCCTGGTAAAGGTAATTATATCTACGATGATCAGGGAAAAATCGGCGGGATTGATGCTGGGTCAAGCTTTGTGATTGTGGGTGATCAAAATGCTGACCCGTTAGATGGTGATAGTTTTGACAATGCTATTCGCCAACTATTGCAAAACCCCAATATTAATACTAATGTCATCCCTACTAGTCTTGGTGGCTCCCAACAAGCAGACTTACAAGGTGGTGCAAACGCTAGCCAAAACGGTAATCCTAGTTTTGACACCGCAGACTTTGCTGATACGGCTCCAGGCAACCTGCGGACTGATTATGTGCTACCGTCCGCTAACCTGACAATTGCCAACTCAGGAGTATTTTGGCCTCTGAATACTGACCCAACATTTCCCTTGGTAGGTACTTTTCCTTTCCCTAGTTCTGACCATCGCTTAGTATTTACAGATGTGCAAACTGGGCCAAATGAACCAGGTAAAACCATTCCTCGTGCAGGATTTCTGGAACAAACTACCTTTGTTACTGGCTTTATTCCTGCTGGCGTTGCGGGAACTGTGAATGGGGTACAGACTCCGGTGGGCGGATTATCTGGTATCACTTACGATGCAGCTAACAACCGCTACTACTCTGTCTCAGACGATCGCTCTCAATTTGGCCCCGCCCGCTTCTATACTTTCACTACTGATACTGGGGTGACTTTTACCAATGTCACGCCCCTGAAAGATAGCAATGGCAACTTATTTGCAACATTTAGCATTGACCCTGAAGGCATTGCTTTGACTAATAATGGGACAATCTTCATCTCTTCAGAAGGCGAAGTTAATCCTACTGCTGGTCGTGTTACCAATCCCTTTATTAAGGAATTTTCGCTGACTACAGGGCAAGAAGTGCGATCGCTATTTGTCCCCAGCAAATTCCTGCCAGTAGTTGAGGATAGCAATAACAACAATATTATCGATGCGGGTGATACGCAGACATCAGGCGTTTACAATAACCTGGCATTTGAAAGCCTCACCATTACACCCGACCAGAAAACCCTATTCACCGCCACCGAAAACGCACTTTCTCAAGATGGATTAAGGGCTTCACTCACCAGTGGCAGCCCTTCCCGGATTCTGCAATACAATCTGCTTAGTGGACAACCAGAAAAAGAATACCTTTATATTACCGATGCGATCGCTGATGTGCCCAACCCTAGCACTGGCTTTGCTGACAATGGCTTGACAGATTTACTAGCAATAGATAATCGTGGCACATTACTGGCGTTAGAGCGTTCCTTTGCAGAAGGTGTAGGCAACACCATCAAAATCTACGAAGTTTCCCTGCAAGGATCAACAGATATTAGCTTCTACGATTCTCTCAATAATTTGAGTGCTGAACAACTAGCTGCGATCGCACCTGCTCAAAAGCGTCTGCTGTTGAATTTAAATGATTTAAACTTGCCTAATGGTACCGATAACATCGAAGGTATTACCTTTGGCCCCAAACTAGCAGATGGTAGCCAGTCGATTGTACTGGTAAGTGATAACAACTTCAATCAAAGTCAATTTACCCAAATTCTCACACTGGATGCAGACTTAGTTCCAACTGCTGCACCCACAGTAGAAACTCGTCCTGATTTGCTGGACGATGAAACACTCCCAGTTGATCAACGGGCTGATGCTGATGATCCTGCCATCTATATTAATGCCACAAATTCTGCCGATAGCTTAGTATTAACCTCAGTCAAAAATGCTGGATTGCGGGTTTATGACTTGTCTGGTAATTTGTTGCAAACAGTTAATCCGGGTGGTATTCGCTACAACAATATTGACCTGCAATACGGTTTTAAATTAGGCAATCAATCTGTTGATATTGCCGTAGCTAGCGATCGCAACAACGACAAACTCGCAATCTTCAAAATTAATCCCAACCCCACCACCCCCGGTCAATATCTGGAAAATATCACCGATAGCAATATTGGTACTATCTTTCAGACATCACCTTTTGAACCTCCTTATTCGGCATCAACTCGCAGTTCTTACGGACTTACCTTATACCGTAGCCCTGTAACCAATGATTACTATGTCTTTACCAGTCGGCGAGAAACTGGAGATGTGGCTCAGTTTAAACTGATTGACAAAGGTAATGGCCAAATTGGGGCTGAACGGGTGCGGGAATTTACCATACCCACAATTGAGGGACGCGATCCCCAAACAGAGGGTATGGTAGTAGACCAAGAAACTGGTTTCCTCTACATCGGCCAGGAAAATGTTGGGATTTGGAAGTTCCAAGCAGAACCAAACGGTGGCACAACTGGCAAGCTAATTGATCAAGTCAGAGATTTGGGTGGTAGTTATCTCACCGATGACGTAGAAGGACTGACCATTTATTACGGCAAAAATGGCACAGGCTACTTATTAGCATCTAGCCAAGGCGACAACACTTTTGTTGCTTACACTCGTGAAGGTAACAACGAATATGTGGGTAATTTTGCCGTTGGTAACAATGGGGCTATTGACAGCGTACAAGAGTCAGATGGTGCAGATGTAATTAACGTACCACTGGGGGCTAACTTTCCATTTGGTTTATTTGTCACTCAAGATGGCTCTAATGAACCTGCCACAATAGTTAGTGATGAAGGCGAAGAAGAAAATATTAGTTCTAACTTCAAGTTTGTACCTTGGGAAAATATTGCCAATGCCTTCCCTAATTCTCTAACTATTGACACCACTAGTTACGATCCACGCAATCCTGTTGCTCAACCCAAGTTAACTATCTATGAATTTGAAAACCTACCCAAGTTAGGAACAACCTCTGAAAATCAAGATATTTTCTTAGGTGGTTTCTCTGGGTTGTATTTCCAAGGGTTTGCAGCAAATGGCAACCTGAAGTTTGTCACCCACACAGACCGAGGCCCCAATGGAGAACCTGATGGTGTAAACAGACCATTTTTATTACCCGACTTCCAACCAGAAATAGTCAGCTTTGAACTCAACCGCAGCACAGGTGAAATCAATATTACCAAGAGAACGGGGCTATTCCGTCAAGATGGGACAACGCCATTAACGGGACTGCCTAATTTGCAAGCTGTAGGAAACGGTTTAGCCTACACAGATGAAATTGCCGTTGACTTAGACAACAATGTTCTCGCTAACGATCCTTTGGGTGCTGACTTAGAGGGAATTGTAATTGCGGAAAATGGAGACTATTGGATGGTAGATGAATACCGTCCGGCAATTTACCACTTTGACGTTAATGGTAAACTAATTGACCGCTTTATTCCTCAAGGAACTGCCACTGCACCCAACCCAGATCAACCAGTGGGAACTTTTGGCACTGAGGTTTTGCCAGAAGTTTATGCCCAACGCCGCAATAACCGAGGATTTGAAGCTGTCGCCCTGGAAGGTAATAAATTATATGCCTTTATTCAGAGTCCAATTGATAATCCAGATGTCGCCAATGATGCGACTTCCAGAAGTTCTCTCAACCTGCGAATTCTAGAGTTTGATATTGTCACCAAGCAGGTAACAGGAGAATATTTGTATCTCCTGGAAGGTCTACCGGCAACTGACAAAATTGGCGATGCAGTTTCTTTGGGTAACGGCAAATTTGCAGTAGTTGAGCGAGACGACAATGCTACATCTGCTGGCAATAAACTAATTTACCAAATTGATTTAGCTGGCGCGACCAACATCAACAACCCTGCTAACTTTACTTTGCCAACTGGTAAAACTATTGAACAACTTACCTCTGCGGAGTTAGCTGCTGCCAATATTACCCCTGTCAGCAAGAGTTTAATTGCTAATGCCGCTCAATTGGGTTACACCGGAGTAGAAAAATTAGAAGGTTTGGCGCTGGTAGCACCCAACACTCTAGCTTTGCTTAACGACAACGATTTCAACATTACAGGTAATACGCCTGCTGAAAAACTTGGCATTCTCGAATTACCCAATAATCTGACAGTTATAGAGCCTACTTTCCCCAATGGTTTTGGTTCTAGCAACAGCGATACTGTCAATCTTGAGCCAGGACAATTCTTTAATGCAGGTGATGGAGCAGACTTTGTAGAAGGTACTCAAGATAACACAATCGAAGCTGGAAATGGTGATGACACTGTGCTTGCAGGCAGTGACTCTTCAGTTTCCGGGGGAGACGGTGACGATCAAGTTGTAATTGGTCAAAATGGCCCGGCTCAAAATACCAGTGCTGATGGTGGCAATGGTAATGATGTTATTACCGTAGTAGAAGCCAGTGGTAGTAATAATTTGTTTGGGGCGGCAGGTGATGATACTCTCACAGTAATTGAAGGTTCTCGTCAATCATTATTCGGTGGCTCAGGCAATGATACCCTTAGCAGTGGCGGTAGCAATAACCGTCTCTACGGCGGTTCTGGAGATGACAAACTCTTCTCTAATGTCAACGACTCCCTGTGTGGTGGGAATGGTGATGATGTGCTATTTGCTGGTCAACAGGGGGGTAATCGCCTAACTGGTGCTGGTGGTGCTGACCAATTCTGGATTACCAATGGTAGTCTGCCAATTAGTAATAACATCGTGACTGATTTTGCGATCAGGATTGACAAAATCGGGCTTGGTGGTGTTAGCGTAACTCAATTTAGTGGGCTAACACTGTCGCAACAGGGTAGTAACACTTTAGTAAAAATCGGAAATACAGAGTTAGTTTCATTGCTAGGAATTATCTCAACGAGCCTGACTGCAAATGATTTCGTTTTCTCTGCTAGCATCTTGGCTTAGTTTGTTGCCTAGTGTTATCCCAATCCTAAATCATTCGTGAACAACGAGATACCCGACTTCTTAAAGAAGTCGGGTATCTAAACATTTCATTAGTTGCAAAGATTTAGACAAATGGTATACAGCAGATTGCAACTTGGTAAGGCAATACGCTTGGGTTGAGCGTAAGCGTTACCCAACAAAGTCTCGATAATGTTGGGTTTCCTTCCTCAAATGCCACTTGCTTTAAGTCGGGAAACCGCAAGGGCGCAGTAGCTCCCCAACTTACACTTAATTTATCTGTGAAAATTTAAACGTTTGCAACAAATACTCTTCCATGTATAAGAAAGGCTTAAGTATTTCTTGCAAATGTATAAGTCGTTACTGCAATTGCTTAATACTTTGCAACAAATACTCTTCCATGTATAAGAAAAGCTTAAGTATTTCTTGCAAATGTATAAGTCTTTGCTGCAATTGCTCAATACTTTGCAACAAATACTCTTCCATGTATAAGAAACGTTTAAATCATTGCAACAATTGTTGTAATGAACTTATGAATTGATTTGCTACCGGAAATCTTAAAATAATCTAAGAGGTTGTTTGAAAAGTAGCTAGCTGTGATTTTAGGTGCTTGTTGATCCCCCCTAACCCCCCTTAAAAAGCTACGGTGTATACACAAGTTATCGAATCACTACTAGCCCTCGAATTACCCCTCCCTAACCCTCCCCTTGCAAAGGGGAGGGAACAAGATTTTTCGGTTTCCCCCCTTTGCAAGGGGGGATTAAGGGGGGTAATTCGACTTGTGTATGCACCGTAGCTTAAAAAGGGGGGAACCGGAATTAAAGTCCCCCTTAAAAAGGGGGATTTAGGGGGATCTAGAACATTTTGCTACCAACAAGAGGACTTTTCAAACATCCTCTAAGGAACTTCCAAGTAAAAATATTCCATTGCTATTGTTCACTGTTGACCGTTGACGGTTTACGAGTTTTCAGTCAACAATCAACAGTTAACAGTCAACGACTTTAACTAGACATCATATCAAACTGCAAAATTCAAATTTTATTTTTTGATAATTACAGCGTTTTGCAAGTACACCTGACTTTTCACGTTATGTGGAAAAGCTAACGATTCACCTAACCCCCTAACCCCCAACTCGTCGCGGTACGTGGGAAAATTCAAAGTCTCTCTCCTCTTAGGAGAGAGATTTAGAGAGAGGTTTTCCAGATACCGTGAAAAGTCAGAAGTACACGAGGTTGCAAATAGATTTTAATCATTTCTTCTGTTTAATTTTATCTTATCTTAATCTTTACATGGAAACATCTTTACTGCTAGCTAAGTTATCTCATAACTACTATCAACATTAAATTCTGAATCTCAGTCTTCCATGCTGATTATTCACTAACACAGATTAGTAGTTAACATTCTACTATCATGTTCAAAGTTTTGATAACTCTGAGAAAATACGCTTTTCGTAAATGTATTCTCGGCGTTAATACAAAATTGGACTTAAAGGGCTTGCCGAAACTATATTTTTGCAACTCTGAAATTTCCTAGTAATTACGGTTTCTAGCCTGAGTTCATGATTTATCTGTCCACAAGTAATGAGAAAATTTCAATAGCTTGTGATGCAGTGAAATCCCAATACCCAACCAACATTCTAAACTATGGCAATTGAGTTAGTCGGCTTTGCTTCTTTACCTGCTGATACCTATGGTGATGGGCCAACTTCTGGTGAAGGAATTTCAGCTAACGGCAGAACGGGGCCTTTTCCAGGACAGCCAATACAGGGCTTTAGCGGTGTCCAGTTTGCTAACAGTAACTCTTTCTACTTTTTGTCAGATAATGGTTACGGTAGCAAAGACAATAGTGCAGATTTCCTACTACGAATCAATCGTCTAGACCCGAATTTTAAGGGAACAGAAAATGGAGATGGCACTGTTAAAGTTTTAGATTACATTCAACTGTCTGACCCTAACAACAAAATTCCTTTCCAAATAGTTAACGAAGGAAGTTCTCAAAGATTACTGACTGGTGCAGATTTTGATGTAGAGTCATTCGTCTTTGATAAAGACGGGACAATCTGGGTTGGAGAGGAGTTTGGCCCCTATCTACTACATTTTGATGCCACTGGTAAGTTGTTAGAAGCTCCGATCGCTACACCCGACCAATTCAAAACTTTAAATGGAGAAGCACCTAAAGTAATTGGCCACAGAGGTGCAAGTGGGGATCTTCCAGAACATACCCTACAAGCATACATAAAAGCAATTGCAGACGGTGCTGACTTTATTGAGCCAGACTTGGTAGTTACAAAAGATGGTGTGTTAATTGCTCGTCACGAGCCTGCTTTGGCAATTTTAAATGCTGATGGCAGCGTCAATTTAAGCAATACAACCACAGACGTTTACGATATTAGCAAATATCCACAGTTTGCCGATCGCAAGAAAACAGTCAGCCTAGATGGCAATACAATTACAGGTTGGTTTGCTGAAGACTTTACTTTAGAAGAAATCAAGACTTTAGGGGCGATACAGCGTCTACCTTTCCGTGACCAATCTTTCAATGGTCAATTTGAAATTCCCACTCTCGCCGAAATCATCGACTTGGTTAAACAAGTAGAAGCCCAGACAGGTAAAAAGATTGGCATCTACCCAGAAACGAAGCATCCCACCTATTCTGCCGAAGAAGCCACTTATGTAGGCACGACAGAAAAAATTAACAGAAACATCAGTGAGATACTGATCGATACACTCAAGGCTGAGAACTTCACCGATCCAAGTCGGATCTTCATCCAGTCCTTTGAAGTAGGTAATCTCAAGGATCTCCACGATCGCATTATGCCAGAAGCAGGAGTGGATATTCCACTCGTCCAACTTCTAGATGCATCTGGCATTGAGCTAAATGGTACGCTCATAGAAACTCAGCCTTATGATTTGGAAGTCAGTAATGATCCTCGGACTTATGGTGATTTACGGACTCCACAAGGCTTGGCTGAAATTGCCACCTATGCTGATGGCATTGGCCCTTGGAAACGGATGATTGTTAGTGTCAGAGGTACTGATGCTAATGGTGATGGGTTGGCAGATGATGTCAATGGGGATGGAGAAGTAAATGATGCTGATAGGACAACGTTACCTCCCACGACTTTAATTCAAGATGCTCATAATGCAGGTTTACAGGTTCATCCCTACACCTTCCGCGATGAAGACCTGTATTTAGCCGCAGATTACCTTGGTAATCCAGAACTAGAATTTCAGCAGTTCTTCCAATTAGGGGTAGATGCGCTATTTACAGACTTCCCAAATACAGGGGATAAAGTCCGAGATTTCTTGAGTGATCCTCAGAATAACTTAGTGCGATCGCCACAAAACCCCGATGTTCTCTCAGGAGATGCTTTTGCTAACTTGGGTGGTTCCAAAGGTTTTGAAGGTGGAGCAATCAACGCCAGCAAAACCAAACTCTATATGCTGCTAGAGGGTACGGTTCAGGGCGATCCTGCTGGTGCTTTGCGGATTAACGAATTTGATATCGCTAGCCGCGAGTACACTGGTAATAAACTTTACTACAAGTTGGAAAATCCTGCTTATGCGATCGGCGATTTAGCAGTCATTAATGACAATGAATACTTAGTCATTGAGCGCGATGGTGGTCAAGGGGCTGCGGCTGAATTTAAGAAGATTTACAAAATAGACTTGTCTAAAACAGATTCTAATGGCTATGTAGCTAAAGAAGAAGTTGGCGACTTGTTGAACATCCAAGATCCTAACGACCTCAATGGAGATGGCAAAACTACCTTTGACTTCCCATTTGTAACCATTGAAAATGTGTTGGTTGTTGACAAAAACACCATTTTGGTAGCTAATGACAACAACTATCCTTTCTCAACAGGTCGTCCTGGGAATGATCCTCAAAATCCAATTATAGACAACAATGAAATTATTCTGTTGAAGCTGGAGAATCCCCTCAATCTTGCTCCTGGTTTAGGGCAACCTCAAGCTGAAGTAATTAAGTTTGCCTCCAGTACCAGCGATGATATTACCACTGGGCCAAATCAAACCTTATTTACAGGTGACGGAGCAGATTTTGTCGAGGGTAATAAAGGTAACACCATCCAAACTGGGAACGGGGATGACACGGTGCTTGTGGGTAGTGACTCCTCAGTGTCCACAGGTGATGGTAACGATCAGATATTTATTGGTCAAAACGGCTCGGCTCAAAATACTAGTGCCAATGGTGGTAATGGTGATGATGAAGTTACCGTAGTTGAAGCTAGTGGTAATAATAATCTATTTGGGGCAGCAGGTGCTGATACTCTGACAGTAATTGAAGGTTCTCGTCAATTATCTTTCGGTGGCTCTGGCAACGATTCCTTCACCAGTCAAGGCAGTAATAACCGTCTCTACGGTGGTTCCGGTGATGACCAACTCTTCTCCAATGCCAATGATTCGCTATTTGGTGGCGATGGCGATGATGTGCTATTTGCCGGTCAAGAGGGCGGTAATCGCCTCAGTGGTGGCACTGGTGCTGACCAATTTTGGATTACCAATGGTAGTCTGCCAGCTAGCAAAAACATTATTACTGATTTTGCGATCGGCATTGATAAAATCGGTCTGGGCGGTATTGCCCTCAGTAGTCTAAGGGTATTGCAACAGGGTGCTGACACTCTCGTGAAAACCGGAAATACAGAGTTGGTTTCATTGGTGCAAATTAACTTAACTAGCTTGACTGTAAATGACTTCGTTGGATTTAGTTAAGTAATCAAACGGACATAAGATTACTTAGCAAAATAATACAACCCCATCCCGCTTGGGATATGGGGTTGTTTTATGCATAGCAATTAAATGGACTCAATAAGCTGTTAACTGTTGACTGTTGACTGTTGACTTTTGACGGGTTTTCAGTCATCAGTCATCAGTCATCACTCATCAGTAAAAAACAATTCAAAAATTTCAAGTTTTTTTGATTACATAATTCTTAACTAGGGTATTTACTTAAAAAAGCATCTGTGATAATTTCATGTTGATTATCATAATTATATGTAGAATGGGCAAAGCTAAATTTAACAACTGCGTTTCTGTGTCTTAGTTTAATGATGAGTATCCATTTTACATAATTGCAATTTTACTGAGTGAAAGCTTGTATAAATTATGTAATATTAACAAAGTGATAACTTATCCTCAATGTATTTACACTATACTTTAACTTTATTTTGAAAAACGCATAACAATTGTAAGCGTGTGATATAAGTACAGTCCTGCAATTAGACAAACCTCGCCTCTGTACTTTTACTTACTTAGACACCGGAATTCCACAGAAGTCTTGCCATTACTAGCATAAATGCACACAGTGCCACGGTTAGTAAGAAATATTCCCTAATAATTTCGGCTTAATTCCTCACTTTTACTTGTTTTATATGACTTATATTAAGAACAGTTTCGTCGAATTTGTCAGCACCATAGAAGGGTTTAATCACTTACCAGATGGAGCGATCGCTAATCTATCAGAACAGGTGCAAGCTTGGCGCTATCGGATAGGTCAGAAAATCATCGGTAAAGAAAGTCTCCCGGAACACATCACGATCATTTATGAGGGACAAGTGCGCCTGTTGGGATATGACCCCCAGACACAACTGCCAATTACCCTAAAATTGCTGCAACCTGGGGAAATTATCGGCGAAATTGGTTTGTTGCGCGATGTTGCCTGTGAAACCGCGATCGCCTCCACCGAAGTAGTATGTTTAACCTTGAATGCATCGGCATATTTTAGCTTTCTGGGTTTATACCCAGATTTTGCCAATGTTCGCAAGAACCGCAGCTATTTAATAGAAGTTTTTGATATTCTCAGTTCATATTGGAAACAGCAACCGCTCGCTACTTTAAATTTTAAAGATGTGGCAGAAAACGCCTTACCACAGGCGATAACACATTACCTGCCTCCAGGGGCAACTCCATTCAACCAACTCGATAGGGAAAGAGTCTGGTTTTTGAGTGGCGGAGGCACAGTAAGAAATTTCTCACCAGGCGATCGCCTAGAATCGGACAATGACAGAGACAATATCCAAGTCATCAGTCAAAACCCCGCCCGGTTGGTTGGTATACATCCGTCAGATTTGATCTTGGAAGATAGTCATGAGATAGTACTTGCGGTAAGTAACACTAAATCAGATAGCCAAGAGGAATTAGATATACCCTACGCATCAACCGAAATAGTTCCCCAGACACCCCCCCCAACCTCAAACAGTTCGTCAAAACAAAAATACCCGTTTTTTAGTGGTAAGGGAGAATTAAATACAGCCTTCGCCTGCTTCCAAATGATTGCGAAGCACCTAGAAATGCCGTTTCGTCGAGAAGTGGTTCGCCGCATTTTAACTGAGCAAGTCAAACGTCAGGGTGTCATATCGTTTCAAGTTACTGCTTACCTGGCAGAGTTAATCGGACTGAAGGCGCAGTTGATAGAGCTACCAATCGCCTCAGTGTCCCGCATTCCGACACCGGCGCTGATTCGTTATGGTGATAATTTTGCCGTTTTATATGAAGTGGATGCAAATACCGCAGTTGTGGGTGTCCCATCCAAAGGCATTGTGCGCTGCAAACCCGCTGAATTGGTTGAACAATTAGATGTTGATCCAACCGACTTTCCGCCCAAAGTTAAGGTATTATTGCTGACTGCTACCAATCAAACACCGCAAGAGCGTTTTAGCTTACGGTGGTTTATCCCCTATTTGTCAAAGCACCGTCGAGTCCTGATAGAGGTCTTTATCGCTTCCTTTTTCGTGCAATTGGCAGCGTTGGCGAATCCTCTGGTGGTTCAGCTAATTATCGACAAAGTTATCACTCAAAATAGTATTGGCACACTACATATTTTGGGGATTTTGCTATTAGTAGTCGGACTATTTGAAGCAGTACTGACTACCTTACGAACCTACTTATTTGTCGATACCACTAACCGGATCGATATGGGTTTAGGGTCACAAATTATTGACCACTTATTACGTTTACCACTGCGCTACTTTGAACGCCGACCGGTGGGTGAACTTTCCACTCGCATCAACGAATTAGAAAATATCCGCCAATTCTTGACTGGTACTGCCTTAACAGTCGGGTTAGATGCTCTATTTTCGCTAGTCTATATCGGTGTGATGCTGATTTACAGTTGGCAACTCACCTTAGTAGGCTTAAGCACAATTCCAGTGTTTGTGATTATCACCTTAGTTGCTTCTCCCACCATTAGTAGACAGTTACGTGCCAAAGCCGAACGCAACGCCGAAACTCAATCTTATTTAGTGGAGGTGATGTCAGGAATTCAAACGGTAAAAGCGCAAAATATCGAATTGCGATCGCGCTTTTCTTGGCAAGAGCGTTATGCTCGGTTTGTCGCCGCCGGTTTTAAAACAGTTGTAACTTCCACCCTCGCTAACTCTACCAGCAGCTTTCTCAATAAACTCAGTAGCTTACTCGTGTTGTGGGTAGGAGCTTATTTAGTACTCCAAGGAGAATTAACTTTAGGCGAATTAATTGCTTTTAGAATTATATCGGGTTACGTTACCAGCCCAATATTGCGTTTAGCTCAACTCTGGCAAAGCTTCCAAGAAACAGCCTTGTCTCTAGAGCGTTTAAGCGATATTGTCGATACGCCACAAGAAGGAGAAACAGACCGCTACAATATACCCTTACCTGCGATTAAGGGAGCAGTGAAATACGAAAATGTTTCCTTCCGTTTTGGCACAAGTGGCCCTCTGCAACTTTCTAATGTCAACCTCGAATTTGAGCCAGGGAAATTTGTCGGCATTGTCGGACAAAGTGGATCTGGTAAAAGTACGATGATGAAGTTATTGCTGAGACTTTACGAAACTGAGTCCGGCAGAATTTTGATTGATGGTTATGATATTGCCAAAGTGGAACTCTATTCGCTACGACGACAAATAGGCGTAGTTCCCCAAGAGACGTTGTTGTTTGACGGTAGCGTTCAAGAAAATATTGCCCTAACCAATCCCGATGCGACAACCGAAGAAATTATCGAAGCGGCTCAGGTTGCGTGCGCCCACGAGTTTATCATGAACTTACCCAACGGTTACAACACGCGGGTGGGAGAACGGGGTTCTGCACTTTCAGGGGGACAACGACAAAGAATTGCGATCGCTCGTTCTGTTTTACAACGACCAAAATTACTGGTTTTAGATGAAGCAACCAGCGCATTAGATTATCCCACAGAACGGCAAATATGTCTCAATTTAGCCAAAGCATTCAAGGGTGATACAGTATTTTTTATTACCCATCGGCTGAACACTGTAAGTAATGCAGACATGATCGTTGTGATGGATAATAGCAGGGTTATAGAACAAGGTAGCCATCACGAATTAATGGCTACTAAAGGTCATTATTTTTACCTGTATCAGCAACAAGATGTGAACTTGTAATGTAATTAGTCAATTGCATTGGGCATGGGGCATTGGGAAAGAGGAGGCAGAAGGTTCTAAAATGTTTGAATTTTGAATTGATTTTTCCCCCTCACTCCCTGCCTCTTTTTCAAAAGATTTTCAGTTTGACTAACATTCTATAGATAAGTAGGCAGGCATAATTAAACATAATAATAAAATCCTAGTTCGTAGTGAGCGATTCATCGCTCAAAACAAGGATTATCAGGACTAAAGTCCTTACTACAAACTTTAATTTATTTACGCCGAGCTACTTATAGCAATAACCGTAAGGTGGGTACTATCACAAAATATCAAAATCAAGGTTTTCGCATTGATAAAGAGTGCCCACTCTACAAAAAATCTAAAATCCAAAATCTAAAATCGTTATGACTCAACTTAATGGGAATCACGTCAACGGCAATCAGAAAAACGGCAATCACAAAAATGGAGTCAAGCAAGATTCATTAGTACTTACAAAACAACAGAAAGCTGCTCAACAATCTTTAATCAACTCAAGTAGTCAGGAATTTGAGCAATCTATTGTCTTGCGCCAATCTCCAATTTGGTCGCGTACAATCATGGTGACTTTAATGGCCCTAGCCTGCTTTGGCATTGCTTGGGCTTATTTTGCCAAAATTGAGCAAGTAGTGCCAGCAACAGGGCAATTAAAGCCAGAAGGAACAGTCAAAGAAGTTCAGGCTCCTGTTAGTGGAGTCGTGAAAACAGTTAATGTTAAAGATGGGCAAGCAGTAAAGCCAGGAGATTTGTTGCTAACTTTTGATTCCATCGCTTCTATTGCTGAATTAGATTCTTTGAAGAAAATTCGCGTTGCATTAACTAGAGAAAACCAAATTTATCGCCGATTGATGGCGGCAACTAACGCCAGTGGTTCTGAACTGTTATATTTGCGCGGTAATTTGCCACAAGAAACTGCTTTTCTGCTGAAAAGTAGGTCAGCCTTAACAGGAGAAAATGAATTATTACGGACTCAATTAAAAAATTCTGGTGTAGGTTCTGAGCTAGGTATTGATGAGCAACAACTTCTACAAGTTGCCAAAAAAGAATTAGACTCTCGCTCCTCAGCAGCGCGATTAGAAGTAGAAAAAATTAAAAAACAACTAGCTCAAAATAAATATAAGCTGGAAGATAGTAAAGCAAGTTTAGCTATTCAAGAGGGGATTTTAGCTAAACTTAAGATATTATCAGAAGAAGGTGGTATTTCTCAGCTTCAATATCTCAACCAACAACAAGAAGTACAAAACCGCACGGCAGAAGTAGCGCAATTAGGTGAGGAAGAAAAACGCCTCCAGTTTGATATACAAAAAGGGCAACAAGAGTTAAGCAATACGGTGGCTGTTTCTGATAAAAACATTTTGGATAAGATAGCTGATAACAAACAGCGCATTGCTCAAATCGATAGCCAATTCATGAAAGTTATTTTAGATAATGAGCAGCGTTTAGCAGATGTCAATAGTAAAATCTCTCAAGCACAGTTAAATGTTAAATATCAAGAACTCCGTGCGCCTGTAGCCGGAACAGTTTTCGATTTACAAGCAAAAAACCCTGGATTTGTAGCGACTCCGACTACAAAACTGCTGCAAATAGTCCCAAATGAAAACTATATAGCTGAAGTTTTCATCACTAACAAAGATATCGGTTTTGTACGAAAAGGTATGAAGGTAGATATCAGAATTGACTCTTTTCCTTACAGCGAATTTGGCGATATCAAAGGGGAACTGGCTGGGATAGGGTCAGACGCATTACCGCCAGACCAAACACATCAATTTTATAGATTTCCGGCAAAGCTCAATTTAGATAAACAATCTTTAGTGATTAGGGGTAAAAACGTCCCCTTGCAATCAGGTATGTCCATTAGTGCCAATATAAAAGTACGCGAAGAACGGACTGTGCTTAGTTTATTCACTGAGATGTTTACCAAGCAAATTGATACTCTTAAAGAGGTACGTTAATATCATGTCCGCTTGATTGCTTATTTAACCTGAAGAACCCCACCCCGCCAAAGCTATGCTTTGTCTCCCCTCCCGAAGAGCGGGGAAGGGTTATAAAAGTTCGTAGTAAGGACTTTAGTCCTTGATTTGAGCAATAAATCGCTCACTACAAACCCTTCATAACTAATGGGACAGACCACTAGACATCTCCGAAAATAAATGTAGAGACTTTGCATTGCAACGTCTCTACAAGGGTTTCAGGTAACGCATAATTCATTTCTGGAGATGTCTACTAGGCTAATGCCGCTACCTTCTCTAACAATCCCTGAAACAGCCTCAAGCCATCGCTATTGCCCAGCATCGCGTCAGATGCTCTTTCTGGGTGTGGCATCATCCCCAACACATTGCCGTGGCGATCGCAAATTCCGGCAATGTTGTTCAGTGAACCGTTAGGATTCTCCCCTTCATAGCGAAACACAACTTGCCCGTTATCTTCAATTTCTGCCAAAGTGGCTGCGTCAGCGTAGAATTGTCCCTCTCCGTGGGCAATGGGCAAAGTGATAACTTCACCAGTCGTATAAGCTTGCGTCCAAGGGAGATTAGTCCGCTCAACTTTCAAGGGGACGCGATCGCAAATAAAATGCAAATCCCGATTTTTAGTCAATATTCCTGGCAAAAGTCCAGCTTCAGTTAATACCTGAAAACCGTTGCAAATACCGATTACAAACTTACCCTTTTGGGCATGTTCGATAACCTGCTGCATCACGGGTGAAAAACGCGCGATCGCACCGCAGCGTAAATAGTCCCCGTAACTAAAGCCACCAGGGATGATAACGACATCCAAATCAGCAATATCTGTTTCTTGATGCCAAACCATGCGAGTAGGTTGTCCTAGCAAGTCTCTGGTTACATAAGCAACATCGCGATCGCAATTAGAACCGGGAAAAACAATAACACCGAATTTCATGGTTAATCAAAGGGAGTGGGGAGTGGGGAGTGGGGAGTGGGGAGTGGGGAGTGGGGAGTGGGGGCAAGGGAGGCGGGGGAGGCAGGGGGCAAGGGGGATAAAAATTAACTCTTTCCCCTCTGCTCCCTGCTCCCTGCCCCTCTGCCTCTTTCTAATGCCTAATCCCTAAAAGACTCCCGTTTGGGTTTCGACCTCAATCAAATCAAAGCGATAATTTTCAATCACGGGATTTGCTAGCATTTGGTCACAAATGCGATCAAGGTCTTGACGAGCTTTTTTCTCATCAGACGAGGTAATGGTGAGTTCAATGTACTTACCAATCCGCACCTGTTCAACGTTCTCGTATCCCATTTGCTTAAGACCGGATTGTACAGCTACGCCAGCAGGGTCTAAGACTGAAGGACGAAGCGTCACGAAAATTTTGGCTAGATACTTGGTTTGCACGGGCTTTTGCTGAATGCTGCGATCGCTATACTATAACTTTCTGTTCCAACTGAGTGAAAATAAGATTACGAAGCGGTTAAAGTTAATTGATCAATTAGCCCATCTAACAGCTTCAACTACAGTGGCATATTAAAATAATTGTCTATGAGAGCCATACGCACCCGCAGTCAAGAGCGTATTTTCAACCTACTGAAAACCATCAAAAAAGGCATTTCTGCTCAAGATATTTACGTAGAACTACGTAACACAAATCAGAGCATGGGTTTAGCGACAGTTTACCGTTCCCTAGAAGCATTAAAACTCGAAGGCATGGTACAAGTGCGGAATTTGGCTAATGGTGAAGCCCTCTATAGTCTAGCCCAGCAAGACAAACACCACCTTACTTGCTTGCAATGTGGTGTATCAATTCCAATTAATCAATGCCCAGTTCATGACCTAGAAGACCAGTTACAATCCAGCCATAAGTTTAAAGTTTTTTACCACACCTTAGAGTTTTTTGGGTTGTGTAGTCAATGCCAGGTAAATCAAGCTACTGGGATTAGTCAATAATCATACCAATTCTATGTGATGTCGCACTTCATTTTTCCACAGACTCAAGCCCGTGGCTACCAGAAAAAAGCCTGCTTATGCAGGCTAATAATGTGAATTTCTATAAATAAATGGTGTGAGCAGCAAATTTTCTCAGGACTTACGCAAAATTATGAAAAAACGAACCGCAAAGGAGAGGCAGCGCGGTCTTGGGGGTTTCCCCCATGAGCGACTGCTGTCGCAAAGTAATAAGAGTTTGAGAGAGTTTTTGCGTAAGTCCTATTTCTTTGATCTTCAAGCTTAACTACAGGAGTAATGCAGTGTTGAGAATTAGCGTTGAAGAAGCAGCTATAAATTTAAAATCTCTCTTGGAACGAGTAGCTAGGGGAGAAGAAGTAATTTTGCTAGAGCAAAATAAAGCTGTAGCTCGTTTAGTTCCTCCGCTACAAAAAGAAGAACGATTAGCAAGTATGAAACAATTTCGTGATTCTCTTGAGATTAAGGGTGAGTCATTGAGTACAACTGTCATAAATGCACGTATAGAGGAACGCCGTTGATTTATTTAGATACAAGCGTTATCGCTCCTTTGTATTGGACAGAAGCTTTAAGCGATGCAGTTGAGCAATTACTACTCAATGAAACTGAAGTAGGTTTGAGTCAGTTGGTTGAGGTTGAACTCGTTTCTGCGTTATCGCGTCGAGTCAGAATGCAAGAAATATCTCAGCAAAATGCAATAGCCATTGTAGAAAGTTTCCAAGCAGATTTGGATAGTGGATTTTATACTCAAATTGCGGTGGAAACAGTTCACTATAGTTTAGCACGTCAGTGGATTAGTCGCTTTGATACACCATTACGTACACTGGATGCTCTACATTTGACGATCGCATTTCAAAATCATATCCGATTGGTAACGGCTGATGAGGCTTTAGCAACAAGTGCTGAGATTTTAGGAGTTGAGGTTTTGTTATTGCGGTAAATCAACAACAGGATATTTTAAGAAGCATCTAAAATTTCATCAGCTTGTTCTTGTTCGTGAATAGTAGTATCAATTTCGTCAGGGAATGCTTCAGCATAAAGCCATGCTGTTACTAAGTTAGCTGCGCTAATTTGAGGATATTGATCTAGAATATCAGCATCTTTAGCACCTTGTCGTCGATAACTTACCAACAACCAAACAGGAATGCGTGTTCCAGCAATACAAGCATCAGCACCCATTACACCAGGGGTTTTGGTAATCCCATCATTGTTGCTACTAATACCTTGGGTTAAGATGCGAATTGCTTCAACTTTTTGGGCTGGTGTTAGGGATAGTAAGTGTGTTTCTAACTCTTGGGCTGTCATTTAAAACTATCTAAGATTAACTATATTTTAACGGGGTTTGAAAGTGAATTGTGAGAAAGAATAGCTGAAAAAGGTTGTCAGTAGATAATTATAATTGTCTCGTTCCCAGTCTGAGACTGGAAACGAAGTTTGAAAAAGGTTTTAAACTGAAGTTGACACTAATGCCACTCTTCACTCCTAACTAGGGCGATTATTTTCTAATCCTGGTATTTGCTTAGAAAACAACTCGTTAGAGTCAACCTGACCATTTGAAATAACAGAACGCATACCCTCAAAAGCAGCAGGAATAGTGCGCGGATCTATAAATAATACCTTGCTGCTATCGCTTCTACCAATTGTCGCGCCCATATCCAAATAGCCCAATGCAAACAGAACTTCTACTGCTTTATTGGCATTGGGATTAGTATGGAGTTTTTGGGCTATAATTTCTGCTGATTCTGCGATCGCCTGGGCTTTCAAAACCTGCTGCTGACGTTCAGCTTGAGCCTTCAAAACGATCGCCTTTTGTTCAGCTTCCGCTTGCAGAATTGTCGATTTTTGACGAGCTTCGGCATCCAATATTTGCGCCTCCGCTTTACCTCTAGCACTATTGACAGCAGCTTCGCGTTCGCCCTCAGAAGTTAAAATTGCTGCCCGTTTGCGTCGTTCTGCCGACATTTGCAATTCCATCGATTCTCGCACCGCCTGAGACGGAATAATATCTCGCAGTTCTACCCGTGTCACTTTCACCCCCAAGGATCGGTAGCAACATCCAAGTCCTGTAATAAAAGTTCACTGATGTGGGAACGAGCAGTAAAGGTTTGATCCAACTCTAGTTGCCCCATTTCGGCGCGAATTTGAGTCAGCACCATATTTACCATTGCCGACTGGAGATTTTCTACTTTGTACCAGGCTTTTTCCATATCGACGATGCGCCAGTAAAACACTGCATCCACCTCAATGCCAACGTTGTCACGGGTGATGCACTGTTGGGGAGGGATATCTAAAACTTTTTCTCGGATAGTTCCTTGGTAGACAACTCTATCTAGGAAAGGAATGACAAAGTTTAGTCCTGGCTCCAGTTTTTTGTTATAACTACCTAATCTTTCCACCAAAGCTTGATTGCCCTGATTGATAACTTTCACAGATCCCGCTACAGCAGAGCCACCAAGGGCTAAAAATACTAGTAAAAAGAACTGTTCCATTGTAAATCTCCTAATTTTTAATAAAGGGAGTGGGGAGTGGGGAGTGGGGAGTGGGGAGTGGGGGATGAGGGAGGAGGGAAGGCAGGGGGAGATAAGGGGAATGGAGATCAATAACTCTTTATTCCTAACTTTTCACTCCCCACTCCCTACCTACTCCCTACTCCCCACTCCCCACTCCCCATTAACTAAGAATTCAACAAATTTTCTGGTATCACAATCAAAGTAGTACCTTCTCTCCTAACCACATAAACTCTTTGATTGGGTGGTACGGTAAATTTGTCATCGTCACATCTTGCTTGCCAAGAATTTCCCTCATACCGCACCCGCCCTGTTTTCCCAGGCAGAATTTCTGTTAAGGTTTCAGCTATGACTGCATCCTGAATTTTTGATTTGCGTTGTCGCGGTTGCAAAAACCGACGAGAAAGCACGATTAGTAATGTGGAAAGTAATAGCCAAACTACAACTTGCAACCATACACTTCCCAAACCCACTCCAGACAGCAGCGCCACCACAAAAGCGCTAATTCCCATCATGAAGGCGACAAACGCCGATGGTAAGAACAGTTCCATTAAACACAGGACTGCTCCTGCCAGAAGCCAGATTAAGGTAAAACTTGGCATAGCGCCATCCTAAACTCTACATTGACGTAAATGCATTTCTACGATTAGATACAGCCAGACGTAAGTTATTTACAGAAAACCAAACTTGGTATTTTTACCAATAATTTTGATTAATTTCAGTAACAAGATGTAGCTAGCGGTACACAAATCCAGTCTATTCTAGCCTTCAAATCTTTGCCAGCTAAACTTAATCGAAGTTCATTAGTTGATTTGTTTGTTAAATTTATACCTTTATGATTTCTACTCAACTGATAATTTATTGTATAAATCCACGCTGTAATAGCCCCATTAATCCGATTGGAGATAGTGTTTGTGCCACTTGTCAAACTCCTTTAGTTCACCGCTATCTTTGGGCTACTGGCTCATTGTCTGCCAAAATTTCACCAGGTACGAGGGTAGCAGAGAGGTATGAGGTAATTAGTCCCCAGATTTGGCTGGATACTCAACCCGGACTGTTGCCAGATATACCTGAAGAATTACCAACGGAAGTAATTCCTTACCTACGATTATATCAAGAGCGATTACATCTGCCCCAGGCTTATGGGTTTGCTAGTAACTTTGAGGAAGATACAACTGATATCCTCTTATTAGAAAATGTGCCGATAGATGAGAGAGGAAATATCTATCCAACTATTGTTGAGGCATGGGAGCAAGCAACGGCGGTACGACAAGTTTATTGGCTGTGGCAAATTCTCCAACTTTGGACACCTTTATCAGAATTGGGAGTTAGCCGTAGTTTACTAGTAGTAGACAACTTGAGAGTTCAAGCTTGGTGTGTGCGATTGTTGGAACTCTACCAAACACCAGCAGATGAGGAACTGAGTTTACAAAATCTGGGGGAGTGTTGGCAGTTTTGGGTAGCGTCTGCAAAGACACCAGTAGCCAAAGAGTTACAGAAAATAGTCCAGCAGATGTGTGATGAGGTTGAGTTAGAGACTATTAATATTCAACTCAATAATTTACTACTAGCATCTGCGGCAGAATTGCCATTAGTTTTGAAGGTGGCAGGCTCTACAGATATTGGCCCAATTATGGCGCAAAATGAAGACGCTTGCTACCCAAATGCTTTGAGTGACTTAGATGAACCTTTATTGCCTCACTTGTCGATTGTTTGCGATGGCATTGGCGGACATGAAGGCGGGGAGGTTGCCAGTAGGTTGGCGGTGCAGTCTGTAAAGTTGCAAATTCGCGCTTTACTCAAGGAGGTTAGAGAACAAACTGTACTTGTGCCACCAGAGTTGTTGCAGGAACAATTAGAAGCAAGCTTACGGGTAGTAAATAATCTGATTAGTGCCCGGAATAATCAACAAAAACGCCAAGGCAGAGAACGCATGGCTACAACCATTGTTATGGCGGTGCAAGTTCCACAACGAGTGCAGACGAGTACTGGCTGGCAATCAAATAATACTCATGAACTTTACTTAGCTAATGTTGGCGATAGCCGTGCTTATTGGATTACTCACAATTATTGTCAGTTACTCACAGTAGATGATGATGTGGCAACGCGAGAAGTACGCTATGCTAAAACCTTATATCGAAAGGCACTTTTGAGAGCAGATGCTAATGCCTTAACTCAAGCATTGGGGACAAGAGATTCAGAATCTTTGCGTTTTAAAGTTCAGCGATTCATTATAGAAGAAGATGGCATATTGCTACTTTGTTCTGATGGTTTAAGTGACAATAACTTGGTGGAACAATCTTGGCAGGATTATGCAATACCTGTGTTAAGAGGTGAACTGACAGTTGAAGATGCTGTTCGCAACTGGATTGACTTAGCAAACGAAAAAAATGGGCGTGATAATACGTCGGTTGTTCTCACTTGTTGTCGTGTCTCTCCAGAATATTTAGTACCTGTGACTCCGGTGTTGCCAGAAGAGATTATAGAAGCACAGATACAAGAAGAAGAACAAGAGGAACAAGAGGAACTAGAAAAACTAGAGGAACTAGAAGAACTAGAACTGGAAGAACGAATTTCTTTTACAGAAAGTTCGCAAGCTTTGCTAGATTTGGATCTAGATTTGGATCTTTCAGAAGAACCAGTTTTAAGCCCTGAAATCCCACCAACCTTAATTACAAAACCTAAGCGGGGTAAAGGTTTGATAATGTTAGGGGGAGTGTTGGCGTTGCTTGTGGGGGGTACAAGTCTGGGATTATTAGCTTGGTGGCAATTTAATCCTCAAGGATTTCAGCAGATTTGTCGGCAACTTCCCCAAAGAGTGCAGCAAGTGTGCCCGGGTGGGAAATAGGGATTGGGGACTTGGGGACTGAAGAATAGTTTATACCGAAATCTTGCGATATTGATGATGAATGTCGCGATGTTGATGATGAATGTCGCGATGTTGATGATGAATGTCGCAATGTTGATGATGAATGTCCTGATGTTGATGATGAATGTCGCGATGTTGATGATGAATGTCGTGATGTTGATGATGAATGTCGTGATGTTGATGATGAATGTCGCGATGTTGATGATGAATGTCGTGATGTTGATGATGAATGTCGTGATGTTGATGATGAATGTCGTGATGTTAGTAAAACTGAATATCTTGCACCAGTTTCAACAACCGCCTCAGAATGAATTCTGAGGCTAATAAGCTGTCGCGCATTTAATTTGCACAACTAGGGCGGGCAAGATGCCCACCCTACAAGAGATTCATTTTTTTGAGGATGCAAATTAAAAGATTTTTAGCTTACCTAAAGTCTTCTAAAGAAGACTAAGCAAGGATACTTGCTTCCCGTGGGGTACAAAACCTGTCTATTGCGCTTGCGCTGCACGTTGGCGTACCCTCTTGTAGAGAAGCGCATCACGCACGCAGGCTATTTATGGGATGCTCTGGTGATTATGTTGTGGCGATCGCACCACACATAACTTTACATGACTTTGGCAAAGGCGATCGCACCACACATAACTCTACATCACATCTTGCACCAACATGGAAGCTAGTAAGCTACTTGGCAAAACACTGCGTCCCTCTGCGTTTAAAAAAGTAATGTTTAGGCTTTAGTAGAGTATGGCGTGTTTAGACTTGAGCCTGTCCTGAATTGTTTTAAAATGAGGAAAAAGACAAAGATGAATAGTTTTGCTGAAAAATTTGCCCAGTTATCCTTAAGCGACCAGCGAATCTTCCTCATTGACCCTGGTGTTAAAGCCAAGATAGGAAAGTGGAAACCGTTTTACAAAAGACTGACTGATTTTAATTTTATCGATGCTAAAATCAACCATTCTGATTTTGGTGTGCAGTCACTAATTGCGGATTATGATTTAATTAACGACTCAGAACTATTAAACAACCCAGAATATAATCCAGAGCAAGTCAAAACGCTGAAATTGATTCAAGGAGCATTGCGACTGTCAGCGCATATCTTAAGAAAAGATAAAAAGCAACTGGCAGGGCAATTGTGGGGGCGAATGCAGTACTTTGCAGTACCGGAAATTCAAGCAATGCTGGAAGTAGCAAAGCAGCAGCAAGTTTTACCTTGGTTGCGTCCGCTAACATCTAACTTAGCTTCCCCTGGCGGCAGTTTACTTCTCACCTTCACAGGTCATGGCGATTGGGTATTAGCAGTAGCCCTCACTCCCGATGGCAAGCGGGTGATTTCTGCTTCAGATGACACCACACTCAAACTCTGGAATCTGGAAACTGGGGAGAATGAGCGGACTTTCCACGGTCATAGCTGGAGCGTAAATGCAGTAGCCCTCACCCCCGATGGCAGGCAGGTGATTTCTGCTTCAGATGACACCACACTCAAACTCTGGAATCTGGAAACTGGGGAGAATGAGCGGACTTTCCAAGGTCATAGCGACTTGGTAAATGCAGTAGCCCTCACCCCCGATGGCAAGCGAGTGATTTCTGCTTCATGGGACACCACACTCAAACTCTGGAATCTTCAAACTGGGGAGAATGAGCGGACTTTCTACGGTCATAGCGACTCTGTAAGAGCAGTAGCCCTCACCCCTGATGGCAAGTGGGTGATTTCTGCTTCAGATGACACCACACTCAAACTCTGGAATCTGCAAACTGGGGAGAATGAGCGGACTTTCCAAGGTCATGGCGAGTTGGTAACAGGAGTAGCCCTCACCCCCGATGGCAAGCGAGTGATTTCTGCTTCAGATAACAACACACTCAAACTCTGGAATCTTCAAACTGGGGAGAATGAGCGGACTTTCCAGGGACATAGCAAATGGGTAAATGCTGTAGCCTTCACCCCCGATGGCAAGCGAGTGATTTCTGGTTCAGATGACAACACACTCAAACTCTGGAATTTGGAAACTGGGGAGAATGAGCGGACTTTCCAAGATCATAGCGACTCGGTAACAGCAGTAGCCCTCACCCCCGATGGCAAGCGAGTGATTTCTGGTTCATCTGACAAGACACTCAAACTCTGGAATTTGGAAACTGGGGAGGATGAGCGGATTTTCCAAGGTCATAGCGACTGCGTAAATGCAGTAGCCCTTACCCCCGATGGCAAGCGGATGATTTCTGCTTCATTATTTGACAACACACTCAAAGTCTGGAATCTGCAAACTGGGGAGGATGAGCGTACTTTCCAAAGTGATAGCACCTGGGTAAATGCACTAGTTTTCACTCCCAATGGCAAGCAGGTGATTTCTGGTTCATGGGACAACACACTCAAACTCTGGAATCTTCAAACTGGGGAGAATGAGCGGACTTTCCAGGGTCATAGTGACTGGGTAAATGCAGTAGCCCTCACCGCCGATGGCAAGCGAGTGATTTCTGGTTCATCTGACAAGACACTAAAACTCTGGAATTTGGAAACTGGGGAGAATGAGCGGACTTTCCAAGATCATAGCGACTCGGTAACAGCAGTAGCCCTCACCCCCGATGGCAAGCGAGTGATTTCTGGTTCATGGGACAAGACACTCAAACTCTGGAATCTGGAAACTGAGGAGAATGAGCGGACTTTCCACGGTCATAGCGATTGGGTAAATGCAGTAGCCCTCACGCCCGATGGCAAGCGGGTGATTTCTGCTTCAAGGGACAAGACACTCAAACTCTGGAATCTGCAAACTGGGGAGAATGAGCGGACTTTCCAGGGTCATAGCAACTGCGTAAATGCAGTAGCCCTCACCCCCGATGGCAAGCAGGTGATTTCTGGTTCATATGACAACACACTCAAACTCTGGAATCTGCAAACTGGGGAAGAAATTGCCACTTTTATAGAAGAGTCTCCATTTTTTTGCTGTGCTATTGCAGCAGATGGGGTGACAATTGTGGCAGGGGAGGAGTCAGGGAGAGTGTATTTTTTGCGGTTGGAGAATGTCTAAAAAGTATCAACACTTTATCTCGACCCAACGCCAATCAATTCCCCCTCTTACCCAATAAAATTTCAACAGCGCTTCTGTGTCTAATAGAGACTTAACCCCCAACTAAGGGAAGAAGAGTAAGATTCAAAGCCTCTCTCCGCTTGCCTAACGGCAGGCCGACGCTAACAAAGAGAGGAATGGAAGTGAGGTCAAAGTGCATTCGATAATAATAGCGCGTCTGCCATGCACGAAAATTAGTCAGAGAGTTGACCTGGGGAACATCCGAGAGTGAAGATAAAAGGGTTAGATCTCTTGTCAAAGTACTAAGCACATCTGATATCGGCTTATTTCCTTTCATTTCCCTACTTTTGGGGTAAACACAGAGGGTAAGGGCGATGGGTATTAACGCGGCAAAAAACTAAAAAAAGTATGCACGGATTGCTAAGACGTGCCTGGACGCAGAGGGTTAAATGCGCCGTTGCACCCCGATGAAGCGTCAAGAAATAGCTGATTAAATCAAATTCTAAGCGATTTAATCATATATTTTGTAGCAGATACTTGTGGAAAAGAAAATGCTAGGTGTAAGTGTTGTTATGAAAGTTGGCGATCGCGTCCGCGTTAAAGATTCGGTAGTAGTGTATCATCATCCTGAACATCGGAATCAGCCTTTTGACATCAAAGGCACTGAAGGCGATGTATTAGGTATTGCCACCCAATGGCGAGACAGACCCGTAAGCGCTAATTTACCGATTGTAGTCCAGTTTAGTAAAAAGTTTAAAGCCCATTTACGTGAAAATGAGTTAGAAGTCATCTAAATCACTTATCGGCGGCGAAACCACTGAAAAATATTCAGTTCGCCGCGCATTCTTTTAAGCTCTTGGCGGTTCTGTTCTGCTGTTGTATAATACCATTCACAATAACGCTGAAACTCTGACCGTGAACGAACTTCATGGTAGAACTGATGAGTTGTTTGGTAAGCGGCAAATGCTTCCTCAACTTGGGGTTGAGGGGATGGCATAATATAAGGTAAATTTTTAGACATAAAGTTAAGAGTGGGGAGTGGGGAGTAGGGAGTGGGGAGTGGGGAGTTTTGAATTCAGGTAATTACCGTACTTTATAGTTAATAATTCGTAACCCTTCTCTACGATACGCTGCGCGAACGGCAGGCTCAGGGTATCGCTCATAACTCCTAACTTTCTAACAAATCCTAAGTAAAACGACGTAAATAATTTGCATGTTTGTAGTAAAAGAAGGACTAAAGTCCTTACTACAAACTTGATTACAATAATTTTACATGACTTCACATAGTTCGATTTATTCGCACCGACTTACTTAACTTTATTAGAGCCAACCGCGTAAGCGATAAACTAAAGAACCAATGTACTCTTTTAAAGCGGTGGTAAATTGGTGCAAGTTATCGGTATCAGGTAATAAATTCAGTATAGCGGCTTTGGGAGTGCTGCCGAGTTCTTCCAGTTCACCCTCACTAACCAGAAAGTCAGTTGGTGCAGGAATAACATTAATTCCTTGACGTTGGAAAATCTTAAGCGATCGCGGCATGTGCATTGCAGAAGTAACTAATAATACCTGATTGATGCCACGAGATGACAAGATTTTTCGGACATTTACAGCATTTTGATAAGTATTTAGAGATTCAGGTTCTTGGATAATTGCCTCAGATGGAATACCAATAGATGTGAGTATTGTTGCCATATCTGCCGACTCTGAGGAACCACTACCACGCCAATCGATGCGCCCCCCGCTAAGAATGATTATAGGCGCTCTTTTTTGGCGATACAGTTGGGCAGCATAAATCACGCGATCGCCTGATTCACTCAAATCGACGGTAGGCCTGGGGGGAAAAGCTGATTTGGTTGCGCCACCCAAAACCACAATCGCTTCTGCAACTGGTATTTGGGCGGGTGGAAGATTTTGCCATTCTAGCGATCGCACTAATGATTTAGCAATCCAAGCATTACTACAAAATAGCAATAAAGTCAAAGCAAAAGCAATTGCGATCGCCGCAGTGCGCGGTCGTTTCCACAACGTGATTAATGCTACTACCAAACTCACGCAGGCTAATCCTAGTGGATAAAAAAATAGTGGCAGTAATTTAGAGAGATATAAAAACATAGTGGGGAATAGGGAGATGAGGGAGTAGGGGAAGAAGAACTATTGATTATTGACTAATGCCCAATGCCCAATTCCCGATTCCCAATGCCCAAATTACTACTTTTCCCAAAACTTGAAATTGAAACTACTTCCAGGGGCGCGACGGTAACGGCGGGCGGTTCTTCTTGTTTGCCGTTTGTTGATCCTCTCGTTCGTTGGTTCAATTTCGCCCTCTTCTCGTTCTTCAACTTGCAACTGAGTTCTAGTTTCTTCCTTACTGCCCCACCAAGCAGTAATCCAGCCTCCAGCTAAAGCGCCTATTCCCCCTAGCAAGACACTCATGGGTGCTGGATACCCCAAATATACAAAGCCAAGCATGAAAAATAACCAGTATTTTAGTCCTGTATCGACACCATCAGAGGAGGCGACAGTTGACGTTTGGGGGCTATTATCAGTTACATTTGTGATCCAGCTGAGGATGAAACCGCCCATGATACCTAAAAAGATGCTCAGGGCTGGTGCGGAGCCTGTCATTATTAATATAAATATTAAAAATGCCCCAAATAACAACTGAGAAAAGAAGCTGGGAGAAATACTAAAAAGGTCGTTCTTTTTGTCTGCCATAGAGTAAAAAAAGCTTTAACTAATTATTAATTCATAATTCCTAATTGTAGATTCAATTACTAATTACGAATTACTTGAGTTGTATCCAAAATCTTTACGTAAGGTTGTTCCTCTTCAGTGAAAGGTTCAGCTTGTTTGATTTGTGAGGCTAATAAATCGGCGGTGGCATCAGCGATATCACCAGTGCGGTTGTTCAGACGCTCTTTTAGAACTTCTAGCGGTGCTGTGCATTGGATAATCTGAAGGGAAAGTTGGTGCTTTGTAGCTTGAGCGATCGCTTCTTGCCGCAACTGCTGGCGATCGTACTTGGCATCCAAAATCACCGAAAAACCCTGTTTAGTTAGGATAATTCCCAATTCCAAGAGCCGTGTGTAGGTTTTTTCGGTCATCTCAGGGGTATACAAATCATCGCCGCCTTTTTCCCACAGGGAAATTCCCCCTAAATGTTTCCGCACCGCATCAGAACGCAGGTGAATCGCTCCCATTTGACGCGCTAAATGCCTTGCTGTGGTACTTTTACCAGAACCCGACAACCCCGACATCAAAATTAGTTCTCCCAGCTTTGGTTTAGTGTATTCCCAAGCCTGTTTGTAATACTCAGCAGCAGTTTTTGTTGCTTCTTCCTTTACCGTCGCGGGTACACTCGGATCATCTAGCAAAAATGAAGTTACCTTTGCTCTAACATAAGCTTGGCGGCTTAAATACAAGGGTAGCACCTGTAAGCCTTCCCAATCTCCAGTTTGCTCTATGTATGAATTCAAAAACGCATTGCCCAAGTCTTTACGCTGTCGCGCTTCCAAATCCATCACCGTGAATGCCACATCGTACATCACATCGACAAAGCGAAACGGCTCATTAAACTCAATGCAATCGAACAGCAAAATTTTATCGTGCCACAGCGCAATATTTCTGAGGTGTAAATCCCCGTGACATTCACGAATATGATTATTGTGAATTCTGCTAGCGAATAATTCTGGACGTTCGGCAAAAAAGTTATCTGTATATTGCTTTGTTTCTGTAAACTGCGTTTCTGTTTGGGGGCCACCAATATACTTTTCAGTTTGCTGATAATTCTCATCAAATGCAGCCCGGACTTTTGGCACTTCACCAAAAGTGCGAATATAATCATTCGTCTGTGCTTCGGCATGATATTGAGCCACCACCCGTCCCAACTCCTCTAGGTGAGTCTCATTCAACTTACCCTGTTCAAAAAGTGTACTTAATAGCGACTCTTGCGGAAACTGGCGCATCTTCAGCACGTATTCTACAGCCTCGTCAGTTCCCCCTAACTGATATTGCTCTCCTACTAAAGTTATGGGCAAAACTTCTAAATACAGTTCACCTGCTCCCCGTTGATTCAACCGCAACTCTTCTTGAGAAAAATGTTGCCGCTTCTCTAAGGTGGAAAAGTCTAAAAAACCAAAATTCATCGGTTTTTTTAGTTTATAGGCATAATCCCCGGTCAGCAGCACATAAGAAATGTGGGTTTGAATTAATTGAATAGGTTCTGTTACCGAATGGGCATAAAATCCCGGCTGCAACATTTGCTGAATTAAGACTGGAAGAGTCGCTTCTGTCATCTCTGTCCTCTGCGCTCTCTGCGCCTCTGCGGTTCAAATACAAAAAAACCAGGAGTTTCCCCCTGGTGTCATCAAAAATTATTACACAGTTTACTTAGCTTAAGAAGCTGCTTCAGTTTCAGTTTCTGTCCCAGCATCTTCAGCGCTAATTTGTGGTGGCAAAACGCTCACAACAAGTCGCTCTGATTCAGCTAGAGGTGTAACACCTTCAGGAAAAGGTATATCACTAATACTCAAGCTGTCTCCAATTTGCAGGTTAGAGACATCGATTTCAATTACATCTGGGATGTTTTCTGGCGCACAAGTCACTTGCAATTCGGTGATTACGGTGTCTAAGACACCACCTTCTTGTTTAACACCAACAGCAGTTCCCACAAAACGCAACCGCACTTCTACAGTTGTGTCGCCGTGGCCAGCAACCGCGAAAAAGCTGAGGTGGTAAGGCGTACCTTTTGCTGGATGGATCTGAAGTTCCCGCAGCAAGGTTTTGCCACGCCAAGGTGCATCAGCAATATTCAACTCAATCAAGGTGTTGTTGACGGAAGCTCTTTTGAGCAAACGCTCAACAGTTTTGGCCTCAATGGTCAAAGAAATGGATTCTGTACCCTTATGACCATACAAATTGGCAGGTATCAGTCCAGCACGGCGCAAAGCTCTTGGCTTGCTGCCTTCTGGACGTTTTTGAGATTCGACTGTAATAGCCATAGAAGTTGTCCTTTGTCATTTGTCAGTTGTCATTTGTCAGTTGTCATTTGTCCTTTGTCATTTGTCCTTTGTCATTTGCTAATGACCAATGACTAATGATTAATGACTAAATTTACGCACTAAGCAGGGTAGTAGGTGTGCCGTCGGCCTGCAATAAAGCACGTTTGGGCCCGTGGATGGGGTCTTCTACGATTATGGTTTGATCGCGGCTTGCTCCTAGTGAGACGATCGCGATCGGGACTTCCATTAATTCAGCAAGGAATTTTAGATAGTCCAGTGCTTGCGGTGGCAAGTCTTCCAGGGTGCGGCAGTGGGTTGTTGACACTTTCCATCCTGGTAAGGTTTTGTAGATGGGGCGACATCTAGCAAATTGACGAGAACTGGTGGGGAAGTGTTCGCTGCGATCGCCATCTATGTCATAAGCGACACAAACTTGAATTTCCTCTAATTCATCGAGGACATCCAGTTTGGTGAGCGCCATACAATCCATGCCGTTTATCCGCACGGCATAGCGACCGATGACCGCATCAAACCAGCCACAACGCCGTTTGCGTCCGGTAGTTGTGCCAAATTCAGCACCGCGATCGCACAACAATTCTCCCAACTCTCCATGCAATTCTGTGGGAAATGGCCCTTCTCCCACCCGTGTCGTATAGGCTTTCGACACTCCAATTACCCGGTCAATCATTGTCGGCCCTACCCCTGTACCAACGCAAGCCCCCCCGGCCACAGGATTAGAGGAGGTGACATAAGGATAAGTTCCATGATCTAAGTCAAGGAGCGTACCTTGTGCGCCTTCAAACAAAATATTCCGTCGTCGCTGAATCGCATCGGATATTTTTAACGATGTATCAATGACGTAAGGGCGCAAGCGTTCTGCATATCCCAAATACTGTTCAATCACCTCTTGTGCATCTAGAGGCGGCAAGTTGTAAAGCTTTTCTAAAATGACGTTTTTATAATTAATCGTCCACTCCAACTGCTCACGTAGCTCATCCGGGTTCATCAAGTCTAAAACCCGAATGCCTGTACGTTCAGATTTGTCAGCATAAGTCGGCCCAATGCCCCGACCTGTTGTGCCGATCTTATGGCTTCCCCGCCGTTCTTCCGATGCCTTGTCAATCAAGCGATGATAAGGCATCGTTACGTGGGCTGTCTCAGATATCAGCAGGTGGTCAGTGGAAATATTTAATTCTTTTAGTTGGTCGATTTCTGCGATCAAAATCTGTGGATCGATTACTGTTCCACAGCCGATAATGCAATCGGTATTTGGATACAAAATACCAGAGGGAATCAAGTGTAGCTTAAAGGTCTGACCTTTAACTACAATCGTGTGTCCAGCATTGACACCCCCCTGGTAACGAACCACAACATCTGCGGAACGGCTGAGTAAGTCAGTTATTTTACCTTTTCCTTCATCGCCCCATTGGGCACCTATGACAATGACGTTAGCCAAGAGCTTATATTAAGAAGTAAAGTTTCCACAAACTATAATTATTAACATATTGCTTGAATCATGTCAAGCTTATTGTAGAACAATCTACCTGTTTTCAAAGTAATTGATGCCAACGGCAAGGTTTTACAGGTTTGGCTGCCACGTTGGGGCGATGTCTACGACGGGCTACGCCTACGCACAAAAAATTAGGACTTACGCAACTGGCATATTATTTTTAGTTTGTAGTGTACCCCTCCGGGGATCTTGCTACGCGCAGCGTCTCGCAGAGAGGACTAAAGTCCTCAAAATCAGGGCTAAAGCCCTTACTACAAACTAAAAGTTTTAATTTTTTGTGACACTTGCGTAAGTCCTAAAAATAAAACTTGGACTTATATTCCTTTTGGTGGTATACTCCAAGCTGAAGGCACATTTGAAGGCATGACCATTCCCTCTCGAATAAGTGCAGGCTGGTAGTTTGGAACCGAGCGTTATATTGAGTCTTTTGTTTCTGAGATAAAAGTCCTTTGATGAAACCCTTGACTAAAAACATTTTGAGCAGCATAAATATTTATTGCAAAACATGTCGTTTGAGTTTTTAATGCGTGACTTTTGACTTCTGCCTTGCGTTACTAGCTTGTCTGGTTTTGTTTTGCATTTACGGCTATTGTGCGCTTAATTACAATTCCGAACATAGAGGCGTTGCAATGCAACGTCTCTACAAACATTATGGATAGGAAACTTATCTTATCGAAACTGCATTGGCTATACTACTGCTATAGGAATCGTATTTGATTTTTGAAATTATCTATGTGGGCGGGGAGTGGGGAGTAGGGAGTAGGGAATTAGGCTTTTCGATCTGTACGGAGCTTTTTCAGAAATCAAATATTAGTCTTATAAAAATGAATTTATATTAAAAATTAGCGGATTTATTTGTGAGTATTATGTATAAATAATCATCCTGAAAAATCCAGATATTTACAACTTGAAGAGATTGTATTTTGTTACCCGTGCTGTCACACTTATTAAAATATTCTCAGTATTTGTTTTTAATCTTTAATTTTAACAGATGGAGGGCATCTGCGGCAGAAAGGGCGATCGCATGAGCAAAAAATGGTATCGAGTCCAAAAGCTGAAAGCAATATTCATCCTAGCATTGGCAGTTATATTAACTAATGCTGTAGTCTCATATACCAACACTGTTAAACTGATTCACAACCAGCAATGGGTGACATCCTCCTATAAAGTGGTTACTCAACTTGAAAGTATCCAATGTACACTCAAAGATACTGAAACGGCACAACGTAATTACCTAATTACAGCAGATGCAGATGATCTAAAAACCTACCTTGCAGCTTATCAACAAACTAATAGGAATATTCAGATTCTCAGCAATTTAACTGCCCAGAACCATCAAAAGCGGCAGTGGATTTCTTTGCTGGAGCCGAAAATTAGCAACAGGCTCAACATCCTGCAACAAGAGATTTCCCTCAGACAAAACCAGGGATTTGAAGGAGTTCGGCAGCGAATCTTATCTGACAAAAACAAGCAACCCGGCAAAGAAATTCAACAGCTGATTCAGGACTCTTTAGAGGTAGAGCAAAATTTATTACAGCAGGGAATGCAGCAGTCGCAAGCAAGTTCCCAAAAAGCAATAGTTAGATTTTTTATCGCTGCTGTTGTGGATTTAGTGCTGGTGGTGCTGCTCTATGACTTATTGTGGCGTTATATCAGGCAACTTCAGCAGACGGAACTGGCCCTACGCCAAAGCGAAAATCGTTTACGAGCCATGATAGATGCAGAACCAGAATGCATCCAGTTAATTGCCAGGGATGGAACCCTTTTAGAAATTAATGCAGAAGGGCTGGCAATGATGGAAGTGGAAAGTGCTGATGTATTGATTGGTAAAGCTATTGATGATCTAATTGTACCAGAGTATAGAGCAGCCTTTGCCAACTTGCATAAAAGTGTCTGCCAAGGTAATAAGGGAACTTTGGAGTTTGAAATCGTGGGATTTAAAGGTACTCGTCGCTACATGGAAACTCATGCCGTACCACTACGTAACGAATCTGATGGCACGTTCATCCATTTGGCACTGATGCGAGATATAACCCAGCAAAAACAGGCAGAACAGAAAATCCGTGAACAAGGGTTGCTGCTGGATGTATCAAGTGATGCGATTCTGGTGCGAAATATCCACAACCAAATATTGTTTTGGAATCAAGGTGCAGAACGTCTGTACGGCTGGAAGAGTGAGGAAATTGTCGATAAGAATGTTTTGCAACTTTTGTATAAAGACATTTCACCACAGCTAGAAGATGCTTACTTGAGGGTGATGAATACAGGTGAGTGGCGGGGTGAGTTGCATCAACTGACAAGGGAAGGGAAAATAATTATCGTTGAAAGTCGGTGGATACTGATCCGAGATGATAATGGACAACCCAAATCCATCTTGAGTGTGAACACCGAGATTACGCAGCAGAAACAATTGGAAGCTCAACTTTTGCGATCGCAACGTTTGGAGAGTATCGGTACTCTAGCTAGCGGTATCGTCCATGACCTGAACAATATATTATCTCCAATTTTAATGTCAGTTCAAATATTGCAGAAGAAATTGCCCGATTCGCAGAGTCAGCAAATACTGCAAACTTTAGAAAATAATGTTAAACGCGGCGCTAATTTGCTCAAGCAAGTGTTATCTTTTGCACGGGGCATGGAAGGTAAACAGACAATTGTCCAAATTCAGCCTTTGATGGCAGAAATTGAACAAATTATCACTCAAACATTCCCCAAATCTATCATTTGCCAAACAGATATCCCTAAAAATCTGTGGTATGTGCGTGGAGACGCAACTCAACTACATCAGGTGCTAATAAATTTAGTAGTCAACGCCCGCGATGCTATGCCCAATGGTGGTATATTGAGAATTGCGGCAGAAAATATGGTAATTGGTGAACATTCTGCCCAGATTAATATTGATGCTAAAGTGGGTTCTTATATTGCGATCGTGGTGACGGATACCGGCATGGGGATGTCGGCGGAAGTCCAGCAACGGATTTTTGAACCATTTTTCACTACCAAAGAGGTAGGCAAAGGTACAGGTTTAGGACTTTCCACGGCGTTGGGTATTATTAAAAATCACGGTGGTTTTGTCAATGTTTACAGTCAGGTAGGCAGAGGAACTCAATTTACAGTGTACTTGCCTGCCTCAACATTCAGAGACACACATTTGCTGTCTCCAGAACTAGAATCAGTTACAGGAGATGGCTAATTGCTTTACCAAAAAATTGGGGGCGTTGCTGAATCGAGGTATGAATTTGGATGTAGAGACGTAAAATTTTACGTCTCTACAAGGATTTTCACCGGAATGCACAATCGTTTTCATACCGCAATCAGCAATGCCAAATTGGGTTTAGATTTCTTGTAGGGGCAATTCATGAATCATTGGTATCAACTTAACGTAAAAGCCATGTCCCGCGAGGAACTGAAGTTCCTTGCTAATAGCTAAAGTCTTCAGTAAAAGCAATCTCACTAGTTGTCTATTGTAAAAAAATCACTACCTGCGTTATTGGATTGGTAACAATACAGTTCAGTTAAGGATTTTTGGTATTGATTTTATACCTGTAGAGACGCAAAATTGTACTTCGTCCCGCTACGCTAACGCGTCTCTACCAAGGTTTTTGGGCTTAACTGAACGGTATTGGGATTGGTAAACCTAATGATAGATGAGCCGCCTAATTTCTATCCCCCACTTGCATTTATGCCAATAACCCCCATAATTATTAAGGTGATGGAAATGAGCTTGATAAGTGTGACAGATTCACGAAACCAAAGAATACCAATAATAGCAATTAAGACAGTTCCTAATCCAGCCCAAACAGAATAAGCTACACTCACTTCAAGTTTCTTGAGAGCAAGGGTCAAAAAAGTAAAACAAAGTCCATAAAAGACAGCTATTAATATGGAAGGGCCTATTTTAGTAAATCCTTGCGATAACTTCATGCAAGTTGTGCCTGAAACTTCAAAGAGGATTGCGGCGATAAGGTAAATCCAACTTGTTGACATATCTGTTATCAGCAGTTTGTGAGGAATATCTTATTCAGGACTTACGCAAAATAATGGAAAAACGAACCGCAAAGGCGCAAAGGAGAGGCAGCGCGGTCTTGGGGGTTTCCCCCATGAGCGACTGCTGTCACAAAGGAATGAGAGTTTCAGAGAGTTATTGCGTAAGTCCTATTATTATCTTATCCAAGTAAAAAAAATAAAACAGGTCGAATTATTATCATTATTCGCATGAATATCAGTAAGTCGGTAATAAATCAAACTAGATTAAGTAATCTAAAAAATATTGAGATTAGTTCGTAGAGAGGGCTTCAGCCCTCTCTACGAGACGCTGCGCGTAGCTTGCTTCCCCGCAGGGGTACACTACAAACCTTGAACTATTCGCGTGAATCTACTAAAAATTTGTAGGAATTGCGAATTGGTTTTATATCTGCTAGCTATCTATTAAACTAAATAAAAAGCGCTCCCCAAAAGGGGAGCGCTTTTTCGCGTGAATTACTCAGCTTATACAGATTTATTAGGAAAGTGCAAAATTTTAAATCTTTTATAGTGTGTTATGCACCACCCCAGATTTCAGGTGCGCTAGGAAGAATATTATAACGCACCCGACAAAAGTTGCTCTTTATTAAATCCACATTTCTTAGTTAACCATTAAGCGCTTCTTCTTGATGGGTTTCGATTACACAATCAGAAGTGGGTCTAGCAACGCAAGTGAGAACCCATCCTGCGTCAATTTGATCGTTGTCTAAGAAGTTCTGATCTGATTGGTCAACTGTACCTGAAATCAGTTTCCCAGTGCAGGTAGAGCAAGAACCAGCGTTACAAGAATAAGGCAAATCCAGATCATTTTCCTCGTTAGCGATCTCTAGGATGTACTCATCATCAGGAACGTCAATTACTTGTTCTCCGTCTGGGGTACGTAATGTAACCTTATAAGTTGCCATGTAACAATCCCTAACTTATATAAACTCCATATTCGATACTACGGGTTTATGTGCTGCTAGTCTAGATTTGATTTATTTACATCCTTAAGCGCTTAGTGTGAACTGGAAGTGAGAGTAAAAAATTCTGCGATCGCTTCGCGGGGGATCTTCTCTGAACCGTATATATCTAAATCCTAGTACAGCGCGACGGAAATCAAGCTACCATTTAAAACCAGCAAAAGCCTTGATATACAAACCTTTTGGCTTTTGACTTTTGATTTACCCAAAGGGACACTAGCCATTTTTCTAGGATGAATTCTCCCCATTTTTCCGATGCCATCTGGGTTGGTAAAACGGCACGATATGGATATCTAAGAAAGTTGGCACAAAAATCTTATGTCTTCATTACTGGCTTTATCCAACAGTTTAGCTGATACCGTAGAACAAGCTGGAAGTGCTGTGGTTGCGGTAAATGCGGGTACTCGTGTTTCCCCAAGTGGCATTCACTGGCGTAATGACATTATTATTACCTCTGATGAGTCTCTCCAGCGCTATGACGACATCACCATCACTCTATCAAATGGTAGTACTGCACCAGTAACACTCATCGGTCATGACTCTAGCACCGATATAGCTGTTTTTAAGCTAGAAAATGTAGAAATTCCTGTAGCAAAAGTTGGCGATGCCAAAACCCTTAAAGTCGGCCATCTGGTGTTAGGACTGGCAAGAGGTAGCGAAGGTGACTTAAGGGCGGCGATGGGTACGGTCAGCGTGGTTAGCGGTGCTTGGCGCAGTATGAATGGCGGGAATATTGACCAATTCATCCGCCCAGACATCACCCTTTACTCTGGTTTTGCAGGTGGGGCGCTCGTAGATGCTGCTGGTTTTGTTGTAGGCATGAATACATCGGGGCGGCGTGGTACTGCTCTGACTATTCCTACTGCTACAGTCGATCGCGTGGTTGACCAATTAGTAGCAAAAGGACGCATTTCTAAAGGATACTTAGGTGTAGGAATGCAACCTGTACGTTTACCTAAGAACCTGAAAACTGCTCTCAATTTAAGTTCTGCAACTGGGGTAATTGTCATTAATGTTGAGCCTTCTGGGCCTGCTGACAATGCAGGTGTGCTGCTTGGCGATGTTTTGGTAAGGTTCGATGGCGTAACTGTGGGCGATACAGGTGATGTACTGGCGCTGCTTAATAATAGCGATCGCATTGGTAAAACTGTCAACTTGCAAGTTGTCCGGGGTGGAGTGTTAGTTGATTTAGCGATCGCAGTTGGCGAACGACTTGTGTAATTCGTAATTCGTAATACTTCTCTACGAGAGGCTGCGCCAACGGCTACGCTCAGTACAAGTTCGTAATTTGTAATTTGGAACTCAAACGTTGAGCCTTTGAACTTGGAACTTCGACCTTTTTACTCGAACGTTGAGCCTTTGAACTTGGAACTTCGACCTTTTTACTCGAACGTTGAGCCTTTGAACTCGGAACTTCGACCTTTTTACTCGGACGTTGAGCCTTTGAACTCGGAACTTCGACCTTTTTGCTCGGACGTTGAGCTTTTGAACTCGGAACTTCGACCTTTTTGCTCGGATGTTGAGCCTCTGAACTCGGAACTTTCAGAATTTGCTTTTTAAAGTTGGGTTGATTGATATCTTGCAGCATTCTCAATTATCCCAACCCGACTAAAAACTATTGTCAGCCAATAGATTCTACTTTGACATGGGGAAAAATTGCATAACATGGCAAACACAACATTAACTAACATCGCTGCTGAATTAACAGAGGTAGCTGCTAAACTACGCGATCGCACTGTCAAAGTCAAAAGCGGCTCTCTGGGAGTGGGTTCTGGTGTAATTTGGCAATCTGACGGACTAATTATTACTAATGCCCATGTTGCAACCAGCAACCGCGCAACTGTGGAATTGGCAGACGGAAGGGTATTTGATGCAGTGCGTACACAATTTGATCCACAGCAGGATTTAGCAGCCTTAAAAATTGTCGCCACTAATTTAACTGCTGCAACTATTGCTAATTCTGAGGCGCTACGAGTGGGTGAATTAGTTTTAGCAGTGGGTAATCCCTTTGCTGACAGTGGTGCTGTGACAACTGGAATTATTTATGCAAATAATCCACGGGCTGTTATGGCTGACTTGCAGCTATATCCTGGAAACTCTGGGGGGCCACTTGCCGATTGTCTCGGACGAGTCGTGGGAATTAATACGATGATTGTTAATGGTTTGGCTGTGGCAGTTCCCAGCAACACCGTTGAGCGTTTTTTACAGGGAAATAGTCGTCCGCAACTGGGAGTTACACTGCAACCTGTGCTTTTAAGTAGGCGTAGCTTGGGTTTATTGGTGCTGTCAGTTCTACCTAACAGTGCAGCAGAAATTGCTGGTGTACAAATCGGCGATGTTTTAATTGGAGTTTCGGGGCGATTATTCACTAGCATGAATGATTTAACTAAATATCTGCATGACACTAAAGGTTCTGTGTCGCTACAACTCCTACGCAGTGGGAAGCAATTCGTAATTTATGTTGACGTGCAGTCTGGTAAAACTGCTGTGGAGGCGACATGATCCGGGTGATGGTAGTTGCCACTTCCCCTGTAGTGCGGGCAGGGTTATCAGCTGTGGTGACAACCAATCCTCGGCTGACGGTTGTGGGTACTGCATCCGATTTGGATATATTGGTAAGGGAAATTGAGCAATTACAACCAGATGTGGTGCTGGTAGATTTGAGTAGCAATCTTCAACAATCGGTGTGGGAAAAATTGCTGCTTATTCAAGAACAGCAATATCCATTAGGAATGATCGTCATTGTCGAGGAACTTAACAGCATCGACTTAGAGACGGGGTTACGTTCTGGTATCCGGGGGATATTGCCCAGTACTAGTACAGAGTCAGAAATTGTTGCGGCTGTGGAAGCGATCGCTTTTGGTTTGGTGGTGCTGCATCCGGATGCTGTAGAATTACTGTCTATCCGAGAAAAAACGATAACAAATCCTATACAAACCTTGACACCACGCGAGATAGAGGTTTTAGGTATGCTTGGTTCTGGGTTAGGGAATAAAGCGATCGCTAAAGGCTTGCACATTTCGGAGCATACCGTCAAATTTCATCTCTCATCCATTTTTCAAAAGCTCAGTGTCTCCAGCCGCACCGAGGCTGTAGCTGTGGGTGTCAGACTGGGTTTGATTATGCTGTAATCTCTAGTCATTATCATCGGACTTACGCACTCAGATCCCCCAACCCCCTTAAAAAGGGGCAAATAGAGCCATTCTGAGCAAGCCTTTTTAAGGGGGGTTGGGGGGATCAAGTCTTATCCAAACCGTATTGGGAGTTAAGCCAGAGGTTTTGTAACCTATATTCTTGTATAACTCCCATTATTGGGGTTAACACGCCATAATGCCTGACCTTGGGTGATATACAGCCAGCCATTTAAGGCTGTCATAGTTATGGAACCTGTCCAACCCCCTCCTAGTTGTATCCAACTCCCATCATCGGAGTTAACACGCCATAATGCCTGACCTTGGGTGATATACAGCCAGCCATTTAAGGCTGTCATACTTGTGGAACCTGTCCAATCCCCTAACCCTAGTCTTGTCGAACTCCCATCACAGGGGTTAACACGCCATAATCCCTGACCCTGGGTGATATACAGCCTGCCATTTAAGGCTGCCATAGTTGTGGAACCACTCCAATTACCTGAAGTTTGTATTGGCAAAGTCCCATTACAGGCTTCAGGTATTGCAAAAGCATTATTAGTGGGGACTACAAGCAAAAGTGTAGTACTAGCTAAAAGAGTTATTAAACTTTGTGAAGGATTGAGTTTAAACTTCATAACAGTGTTCATTTACAAATACTCCAAACAGTTTTAAGTTCCAGTATTTAACAAAATTCATTCACGGGTATTGGAATTAAAATTGTGTGTACACTTTAGCCTTTTTAAAGGAGGCTACTAATGACATACAGCCTCTAATGAGGTCATGGTGTACATATATCACACTTGATTCATCACTTATATGAACATTTTAATCCTCTCTTCCACCTTTCCCTACCCACCAACGCGCGGGGGAACCCAAGTTAGGACATTTAATTTACTTAAATACCTGAGTCAACGCCATAGTATTACCCTCGCAACTCAACGCGAGGGCGATGTTACAGATGCAGAAGTAGCAGAATTACGCGATTGTGTGGATCATCTAGCCATTTTTGAACGCCCGCCAGATTCTCAAACTACCGGAATATTAAAGAAAATACAGCGATTTGGTAAATTTTTGCAAGAGGGAACACCCCCAAGCGTACTTAATCGCTACTCAGTTGAGATGCAAACATGGGTTGATAACTGGGTGGAAGCGGGAAAATGTGATGTGATTACCTGCGAACATAGCGTCAATGAAATTTATGTACACTCGCATTTTCCCAAACAACTAAAAACTATAGTTAATATTCATAGTTCAGTTTACGCTACTTGTCGAAACCAACTATCAACGGGCATTTCAGAAAATTCGCTCAGAGACAGAATTAATCTGCCACTTTTGCGGCGTTATGAGCAAAACTACTGTGCTAAATTTTCGGCAATCGTTGCGACAACAGAAGAAGATAAAATTCAACTACAAGAGTTCAACCCCAATAGTGAAATTACAGTTATCCCTAATGGCGTAGATTTAGTTTCTTTCCCCAACCGTACCAGCGATCCCGGTGGACACCGTTTAATTTTTATCGGTGCAATGGATAATTTAGCAAACATTGATGCTGTCTGCTTTTTCAGCAACGAAGTTTTGCCAGAAATCCAAAAATTGTATCCTGATACAACTTTCGATATAGTCGGTTCTCATCCGGTGTCAGAAGTTTTAGAACTTGCTCAAAAAGCAGGAATTAATGTAATTGGGCGTGTACCTTCGATGGTAGAATACTTACATCAATCTACCATCTGCGTTGTCCCCATGCGGACTGGGTTTGGGATTAAAAATAAAACTTTAGAGGCAATGGCAGCTGGTGTACCGATAGTAGCTAGCGATCGCGGTTTAGAAGGATTAGCCGTAGATGGTGCTAGTCATGCATTACGGGCATTACGAGCAAACAAACCAATAGAGTACATCACCGCTATTAGTCAACTATTTGAGCATCCACATCTGCGTTCACAATTATCTCACAACGGCAGACAACTGGTAGAAACAGAATTCACTTGGGATATTGCCGGTAAAAGTTATGAACAAGTGTGTCTTAAAAGAGATTAGACATGTCCGAAAAAGGATGTAGAGACGTAGCAGTGCTACGTCTTTACAAGGGTTTTGGGTAACGCATATTTAATTTCTGGAGATGTCTATTAATAACCTAAAAATATTTGATTTAATAAAGAGCCCAGCACTATAGGACTCATATTTGATTTTTGAACAAAGGGACTTCCAAGAAATAAATTATCCAATCTTGTGGGGTGGGCATCTTGCCCGCCTTTGACTATGGGCTCTCGTGTCGCCCACCCCACAATAAATAGTTGTATATTTTTTTATTTGTCAGTCCCAAAACTCAGTACACTTTTATTCCTTCTTCCCAGTCCCCAGTTCCCAGTTCCCAATCCCTTACCTCTACGAGTAATTCAGAAATCAAATCGGATTGTTATAGTACAATACGGTGGAAATAGCACAACTATTTTAAATCAATGAAAAAGCCTTTTGACTTTTGACTTCCGCGCAGCAGTACTAGCTTCTAGATAGATTTTAATTCTTCTTTCTTGTCTGTGTGGGGCAGATGTGTGTAGAGACGTTGCAATACAATGCCTCTACATCGGCCATACAAATCATCTTATCTAAATCAGTAAAGAAACACATCAATTATTGTCGTATTTAGTTGAAGCACCTAACACAAGTAATTTCTTATGCTTACGTTTATTTTGATTTTTGAGAGTAGTCAAATAATTATCAACGTACCGGAAAGCAGCTGCACCATCGTAATCAGCAATGGCTATAGCTTGTAAGAAAACCTTTGAAGGAATTTCAAACCCTAAAAATTTTTCTGTTAAAATTAACAAATCTTTATCTGTACCAGGAAAAGTAGTTTCTTCTGTCTCTTCTGGATCAAAAAATATATCTTCAATTAATGCTTTATACATTTTGTACCTCCCCAAAAGCATAAGACGCAAAGCCTGTGATAAAGTTTAGCTGCTGATCGCGAGTTTGTAAGTTGAGTGGAAGTTCAGTACCAGCACATCCTATCTCCCGCAAAATCTCCAAACAATAAGCACCGAGTTGAGTGTATGGAGCAAGCTCCAATTCATGAGCTACTTCTAGAGCCATCTCTAGATTGACTTGGATAACCGTCTTTACAGGGTTGGTCATAAACACGCCCTAATAAACTGGATGCTCTAAGTTTTGATCACAAGTTCAAATAGCGTAACGGTGTTTTTGCGGATTTTATGAAAAGGGGAAAATAAAGTATCAGCGCATTTGCGGTAATGTATCCGAAATTATGTAAATCAGTCTGATATCTCGGCAATTTCGATCTGGGTGCGATCGTCATTCGCACAGCGTGTCGTTGGCGCAGCCTCTCGTAGAGAAGACAAGCGATCGCTCGCCTAAATAAGTATAAATAATTTAAAAGTGACAAATAATACAAACCAAGTGTAAATACATTCCCTATTTTGTACCCTCACAACTTGCTTGTCTGTCTATATTAGGCGTAATATCAAGTCTGTTTAGTAGATTTCCTCCCAGATTTTTCTCTATACCCTCCCCAGCCAGGGTTTAAAGGCAAATTATTCATTATTGTCTTCACATTATGCATAATTTTGTTACTGAATCATGTTAACTGTAATATGCACTATAGCAATCTGATTTGATTGATGAAATTACTTGCGTAGGGAGGGAACAGGGAACAGGCAAGAAGGGAATTAGATGTGTAGTGAGTTTTTTAAAAAATCAAATAGGAGTCTTATATATCTTGATTTTTCAAAAGATATATTTTATTGCTTCCCAATGTTTTCGGCACAAGAGCGCCGACATTTTTGAGAACCTTGAAAAAATTTAAATAATTTCAGGAAATAAAAGCATTTTTTCTCTCGGCAGAGATATAAAGATCATTAACTATGTTTAATCTAAATTTCATCAGAAATTTATAATACTACTTTTTGTAGTATATTAATATTACAACAAGCAAATACATTGATCTGTAAAACCATAAAGGTGTATATTATGTCCATAATTGTTGGTACTCCTAACAATGATTTTTTGTCGGGCACTAGTAGTGACGATCAGATTTCTGGTGGTGGAAACGATGACAATATCTCCGGTGGTCTTGGAAATGACGTAATCGATGGTGAAGAGGGCAATGACAAGTTGGCTGGTAATGGAGACGATGACACCTTCAAGGGCAGTCAGGGTAACGACAGTATCGATGGTGGAGATGGTATTGATACCGCAGACTACAGCGAACTAGGTACAGCCATCACCCTCTCAGGTGTAGGGACAATTACTAAAGCTGATGGATTTGGAACAGACCAAATCTTTAAAGTAGAAACAGTTATTGCTGATGCTAGTGTTGCCAACAATACCATAGATGCGTCCGAATCTTTGGCTGGCGTATCTATCACCGCCGACCTACAAGCTCAAACTATCTCTGCCAATAACGTTCCCCAACTTGAGACATTGACATTTAATGTACTCAACTTTGACAATCTCATCGGCACCAATGAAAGTGACAGCATTGCTGGCGACGACCAAAATAACCAATTATTCGGTA
>JAIVFU010000019.1:73299-93558 GCA_020829485.1 Nostoc sp. CHAB 5834
TATCGATGGTGGAGATGGTATTGATACCGCAGACTACAGCGAACTAGGTACAGCCATCACCCTCTCAGGTGTAGGGACAATTACTAAAGCTGATGGATTTGGAACAGACCAAATCTTTAAAGTAGAAATAGTTATTGCTGATTCCAGTGTTGCCAACAATACCATAGATGCGTCCGAATCTTTGGCTGGCGTATCTATCACCGCTGACCTAGAAGCCGAAAGTATCTCTGCCAATAACGTTCCCCAACTTGGGACATTGACATTTAATGTACTCAACTTTGTCAATGTCATCGGCACCAATGAAAGAGACATCATTACTGGCGACGACCAAAATAACCAATTATTCGGTAATGATGGCGATGACTCCATCATTGGTGGAGAAGGTAACGATGTTCTCACCGGTGGCTTTGGTGCAGATAAGTTTATTTTCAACAGTGTTAACGAGGGTCTTGACATCATCAAAGATTACAACTTTGCTGAGAGCGACGTAATCCAAGTTTCTAAAGTAGGGTTTGGTACTACTAACTTTAGCGACTTTTTCTACGACGCCTCTAGCGGTAACTTGTCTTTCTTAGGAAATCAATTTGCCTCCCTTGAAAATCTCTCATCGAATGTGAGTATTCAGTTGGTGTAAAATTCCTAAAAGTCACAACTCCATCACAAGTTAAAGCTTTTTGTAGTTTGTTCCCAGAGTAAAAGTTATGTTGCAAAAAAAGAGGTTGGGCTGATAAAAGTATGAATTGTCACCAGCTAGCCTCAAAAAGTTTTTGCAACATAACCATTGAACACGGCAGTTGCTTTAACTCTCTCAACCAGAGCAACGCGCTGCCTGATCCTGGGTGTTGAATTCTTCCATTTTGATGATATTATTCTAGAAAATTAAGGAGTAAACCTTGTGGCATTTATGATAAATCAATTATTCAAGTTATCTGTTAAATATTTACCAGTAATTACAGCCATAATAACGGTTCTCCCATTACCAGTTAAAGCAGCTACATTTTTAGTAAATGAACGCGCTCTATTAGGAGGCAATGATCAAGTTGATTGGGGAAGTTTAGGTAAAGTATTCAATCCCTCTGCGCCTGACTTTTCTGTTTTTTTACCTAACTCTTTTTCAGCAACATCCCAAGGTGGTTTAGGCTTGGATGTAAATATAACTCCAGCTAAAAATCCTCAGATTACTCCACCGTTTATTTTTCAAACGTTACCTTCACCTGGCATTCGGACTAACTTTGCCCAAGGAGATTTTATTCTTTTTGGAGGTATAAACTCAGCAGGTTTTCAACCTCTTCCTCCTGGTTCTCCCGATCCTCGTACTGAGGGGAACGGAGAGCCTATGAGCATTAGTTTTGCCCAGCCTGTTTTTGGCGCTGGTACTCAGATAGCTGTAGATATTAGTAATTTAGAAGTTGAAACTTTTATCAACGCTTTTGATAGCAGCAATAACTTGTTAGGTAGTTTCTCAGTTCTCAGTACTTCGTCGCTAGCATTAGATAACTCAGCAGTATTCTTGGGGGTTCGTAGTGACACTCCAAACATCTCACGACTCGTTTTTAGCAGTTCTGCTCCACAATACGGCTTGGCTATTAATCAGGTAAGTATTGTTGCAGTTCCTGAACCAAGTTTTACCTTAGCTATATTAGCTTTTGGTATTTCAGGTGCTGTTTTAAAACTACGCCAACGCTCTTGACCAAATAATTGCTAATTCCTAATACTCACCTCCAGCGAGAAGCAAGCTACCTAATTCGTAATTGAAGAGGGTACAGCAGCCCACACCAAAATCTCTGAATTGGGTGGTCTGGAAAACCCTCTCTACGACGCTCTGGCTAGCAAGATTGTCGTAGGGGTACGCAAACTTGCTTTTTCGTTAGGCAGGGAGTAGGGAGTAGCAAATCAGACTTTTCAAGTTGAGGGCGAGTTTTTTTTACGCAACCAAATAAAAATCCTATGTCAAATAATTTATTTTCCGGAAATTGCCTAACAGTGATTGGAGTTAACAATTACTGAACTTGTTTCTCGCCAGAGGCAAGTATTATCAATGACGAATTATTTTGACATTCCCACAGCAAATGTCGAAATAATTTGTCATTGAATAAATTCGAGATTTCGGGCATACTCAAACTTCTGTCAAACGTAGGCTCAACATAATTTTTATCTTTAGCAAGATTAAAGTCAATGTCATATAAAGAATTAGAAGACATCATAGACGTTAAGATACAAAAAGCTATACGGAAGCATGAAGTCATAGTTGCTTCTATTAGTAGTATTATTGGCTTGATTTTTATAGTCGGTTTGTTCCATGCTATTTTGCTCAACCACACTCAAATTCAATCATATTGCTTAAGATAATTACTGGTTGCGTTTAATTGCTCTTGATTATCAAGCATTCCTTAATGTCCATAAAATTAATCCAAGTTATACCAATTCTCTAAGAAGCTGCATAAAATCAGGCTTGGTCAAACTTGAGGCTTAACCTCCTGGCAATCGATATTACACATATTTTGATAAAAGTGAATTGCACTATGGAGAGTAAAAATAATAGCAGGGCTATATTCGTCTTATTTTTGACTGTATTTATAGACTTGCTCGGCTTCGGAATTATCCTGCCGATACTGCCTTTGTATGCTGAACAATTCGGCGCAAACCCTAATGAAGCGACACTACTTGTAGCTATTTATTCTTTAATGCAGTTCTTATTTGCACCATTATGGGGTAAATTTAGCGATCGCTACGGTCGTCGTCCGATTTTATTACTGACTTTATTAGGTTCTGTAATTGCATACGCAGGGTTAGGCTTTGCCAACTCATTATGGATTTTGTTTATTGCTCGTAGTCTTGCCGGGATTATGGCAGGGAATATTAGTACTGCTCAGGCTTACATAGCAGATATTACCACGCCAGCTAATCGATCTCGCGGCATGGGCATAATCGGAGCAGCTTTTGGTCTTGGCTTCATTCTCGGCCCTGCTATTGGCGGTCTTCTAATCGGGTCTGATCCGAACAATGCTAACTTTCATCTACCGTCGTTGTTCGCAGCCGGATTATCTTTATTAGCATTGCTTTGTGCTTTGATGTTACTTCCAGAATCTCTGAATTCTGAGACTAAAGCCAAAATCCAAGCTAATCGCCACCGTCAGCGACGGCTGAACTTGCTACAGCTGTCACAACGTCCCCAGTTTGGCTTACTTGTTGGCATCTACTTTTTTGTTACCTTTGCTGTTGCGGCTATGGATTCTACATTAGCTTTATGGTCAAAGCAGCAATTAAACTGGGGCCCTCAACAAACAAGTTATCTTTTTGCCTTCATGGGGATTGTCAGCACAATCATTCAAGGAGGACTAATCGGATTCCTCAAGAAATACTTCGGTGAAATCAAGTTACTTATTTTGGGGATATTAGGGTTAGGTTTAGGATTACTGCTAATTAGCTTTTCACAAAGCTTAATTTTAGTGTTGGTTGCTACCACCCTTGTAGCATGGGGAATTAGTGTTAGCCAACCAATATTAAACAGCCTGATTTCCCAAATGACAGCCCCAGAAGAACAAGGACAAATATTAGGTATTGCTAGTTCTTGCTCTGCGTTGGCACGCATCGTTGGCCCAACGTGGGCAGGGGTTAGTTTTATGAAATTTGGGAGTTCTGCTCCTTTTTTGAGTGGATTTTTAGTAATGCTAATAGCTTTGACTCTTAGTTTGCAAGTAACGAAAAGCGCATCTGAACCAAACAGAGAACGTGTAGCCTGACAATCTTGATTTCAAAGCTTAATAATTTTTTGAAACAGCCTTGTATTAAAGATTTTTAATCTAAAATCTAAAATCTAAAATCTAAAATTACTATGACTGGTCGCCGAGTATTGTTTTTAGGCATCATTGTAAGCATCCTTCTCACTTATGCAATTTGGGTAGGTGGGAGCATTCCTGCAAGCATCACCAAACTTCCTGATCAAGGATTAAACTGGTATTACTGGAAGCTTCCCCAACCAACCTTTTGGAGTCGAGCGACGGCTTGGGGTATGTACCTTGGGCATCAGTTTAGCATCTGGGGGTGTATCTTGTGGGCGCAGCGATCGCAGTTGAAATATAAATCAGCGTTGCATCCGATTAATTACCTCATGCTTGCTATTAATGGTGCATTCATCGCTTTACACTTCCTCCAGACGTATATTTGGTACGATGCTCTAGCTCAAGATACCTCAATTTGGGCTTCTCAAGGTGCAGTTGTTCTTTTACTGGTGTTCGTACTGATTTTGGAAACGCCTCGACGCGGTTTGTTTTTTGGCAATTCTGTTCCCTTTCATCAACAGTTTTTGCAAATTATCAAGCTGTACCACGGCTACTTTTTCTCCTTTGCCGCTATCTACACCTTTTGGTATCATCCAATGGAAGCGACTTTGGGGCACTTAATTGGTTTTCTTTACATGTTCTTGCTTCTGCTGCAATCGTCGTTGATATTTAATCGCAGCCATGTAAATCGTTGGTGGACATTTACTTTAGAAGTTACAGTGGTTTTACATAGTGTAGTTGTATCGTTGATGTTAGGACAAAGCAAGTGGCCAACATTTCTCTTTGGTTTTCTTGGGATTTTAGTACTTACTCAACTCCACGGTCTACCTGTGAGTATCTTGACTAAACGTACTATTTATGGAGCCTTTTTAGTGAGTGTAATGGCCGTTTATGCACTGACTGAACGCGGCTTGGGCAGAATTTACGAAATAACCTATATTCCTCTGATTGAGTTTGGGCTGGTTGGCGCAATTTATTTAATCTTCCTGCTCATCTTATGGACAATTTCTCGTTTACCTATTAAGACGTAATATGATAAGCTGTTACGTATTTAATTTGTATATTTACCTTATGACTGTTAACCGTCAACAGTCAACAGTTAACGAACCAATTCAGAGTTAAACTGTTACACTTACCGACATCCCGCCCTGAACTAAAGTTCAGGGCTAATAGCTGAAGTCCACTTAAGTGGACTGAATAATCAATTTAGTCCACTTAAGTGGACTTCAGCTATGAGACTCGGAATTCATTCCGAGGCGGGATAGAAACGCAGTGCGAGATTTATTAATAAAGATTGTGATAGAAGTATAACTATTGCGACGAAACACATTGAGTGCCATTGTACGGATAGAGGTACTTCAAAGTCGTTTTGAGGTACTTCAAAGTCGTTTTGAGGTACTTCAAAGTCGTTTTGAGGTACTCCGAAGTCGTTTTGAGGTACTTCAAAGTCGTTTTGAGGTACTTCAAAGTCGTGTTGGAGTACTTCAAACTTTGTTGCACCGCGATCAAGTACACAGGTGCGTAGGCGTAGCCCGCCGCAGGCATCGCCTGAACATTTTTGAAAGAAGGTTGATTAGCCAGATATACTCCAATACCGTTCAGTTAAGCCCAAAAACCTTGGTAGAGACGCGAAATTTCGCGTCTCTACAGGTCTAAAATTAGTACCAAAAATCCTTAACTGAACTGTATTGAGATATACTCCCGACTTACGCAAAATAATGGAAAAACGAACCGCAAAGGCGCAAAGGACATAAAGGAATGAGAGTTTCAGAGAGTTATTGCGTAAGTCCTAATACTATGAAATAAACATTAAAAAACTAACTATTTTACTCACCACTACTAAGAATTTTTTGCTGTTGATAACGCAGTTTAAACTGCTGTTGTTGTATTTTATGATCCACAATAGGTTCAGGATAACCAACAGCATGACGTTCTAAAGATGGAATTTTCCCAGTAACTAAATATTCTGTATCTACAGACCGCAATTCTGACACCCATTGCCGAATATATTCCCCCTCTGGATCAAATTTTTGTGTTTGACTGGCTGGGTTAAAAATCCGCACAGGTTTAGGATCCATGCCGCTAGAAGCACTCCATTGCCAACCGCCATTATTAGCAGATAAGTCACCATCAATTAGGTGCTGCATAAAGTATTTTTCTCCCAATTGGGGATTAATAAGTAAGTCTTTGGTAAGGAAACTGGCGACAATCATTCGACAACGGTTATGCATCCAGCCACTTTCATTCATCTGGCGCATTGCTGCATCTACAATAGGGTAGCCAGTTCTCCCCTCACACCAAGCTTGGAAATGTTCTTCGTTAGTTTGCCAAGGAAAGTTTTTAAAAGTGTCACGAAAAGCACCATCAGCTAATTCGGGGAAGTTATACATTGCATGTTGATAAAACTCCCGCCAAGCTAATTCTTGTTGCCATGTGCGAATATTAACTGCTGTTTCCTCACTGCGGCTGTTTTCTAGTGCTTCTATGGTGGCTTGCCAAACCGTGCGAATGCCAATTACGCCAAATTTTAAAGCTGCACTCAGTTGCGATGTTCCGTCCACTGCGGGAAAATTTCGCTGTTCTTGATATTCAGTAATCGCTTTAGCCGTAAATTCCTCTAGCCGTTCTTGCGCTGCCACCTCTCCCGGTGAAATAATCAATTCTTCATCCCAAATAAATCCTAAATCTTTCGCTGAAGGTAGCTTTAAGGCTCCTGCAAGTTTAGCTATTTCTTGTTCAGCTTCTGTTAAACCCTCAACATTTTGCAGTGTTTCTACTGGGTTCGCTTTTGGTTTGGTAATCCAATTTTTCCAGAAGGGGGTGTAAACCGTGTAAGGTTGATTGCTACCGGTGCGTAATTGCTCTGGGGAGTTGAGGATTTGATCCCAGTTTTGGTTAAGAAACTGAATGCCTTTTTCTTTAAGAGCATTTATAATGGTGCGATCGCGTTCTTGGGAATAAGGTTCTACATCCCAATTCCAAAAAACAGCTTTGGCATTTATTGCTTCTGCTAAAGCTGGTATCGCTTGTACAGGATTGGCGTGGAGTATTAATAACTGGCTACCAACTTCAGCATATCGCTCTTGGAGTTTCTGCAAACAGCCAATCATATAAGTTACTTTCACAGGAGCAACATCATCCCGTTCCAGAATATTCGGATCGAGGCAAAACACCCCCACCACTTTCGGACTCTGTTGTTTTGCCGCAGCCAGTCCCGTATTGTCAGAAATGCGTAAATCGCGCCGATGCCAAAACAGAATTAAGTCAGACATTCTATACTACATATAGTTCACCCGTACTAGCTTAAATGCTAGTGGTACCAATGAACATCATTCTGGCGATAAATTTCTTTTGTGAGTCAGCCGGAATACTGGCTTATGCTTTATACCTCTTGCAAAAATGCTTGAATCACCCCTCCCCAATGTATTGGGGAGGGGGCAAGATTTCAAGTTTCCCCCCTTTTTAAGGGGGGTGTATTCGACTTATGCAAGAGGTCTTTTTTTCGGCTATCTTTGCGTCGTTGCGCCTCTAGTGAATCTACAATGCGGCTGTCGTACCAACGATTAATAAACTCTTCTATTTTGGCATCATCGAATGGCTTAATCAGAATTTTTATCCCAAATTAAGTAACAAATTGTTTTGTCCCTACAAAAAATAAATATTTATGTAGTTAAATGTATGAGATTAGTTGATGAATTCTCTAGAAAAACCTTCCAGAAAAAATATTTTTATTAAAACAACACATCGAATTGATACTTGGTAGAATCATACCAACGAATGAACCAAAATTGATAATATTATGCCAAGAAAAGAACAAGGATGGGTCACATTTCAAACCTCAGAGGACGAGCGGAAGATTCTAGAGGAGTTTTGCGAACAGTCTCAACGCACTAAGACTGAGATTCTGCGGGAACTCGTGCGTAGCCTTAATCAGCACTCATCAGCACCGATATCACCACCAATCCATCAGGAAAAACAGAAAGATATTTACACTCAAAAGCCTAATATAGAAAGTAGTATTCAAAAGAAATCACTAAAAGTTAGCTCTCGTAATATTCTTAAAGGTGTTGTTAAACGAGTTGTTTATGGAGCAGTTAATAGTGAGGTGACTCTAGAGATTATTCATAAAGTAGAATTAACCTCAATTATCACTAGAGCTTCCGCAGAAGAGTTGGAACTATCTGAGGGAAAAGAAGCTTATGCAGTGATTAAGTCTAACGATATTGTCATTGCTAGAGAATAGAAATACGTTGAGTTTAGGCGTTGGATATTAAAAAGATGAATTATCACCATTAACATTTTTGAGCTTGGAAAGCTGCAATATAAGTTGAGTATATATAGTTGATGCCATGCTTATGATACTACGCTTGCAGGACAAAATCTGATGCACTCAGAGTTGGCGCACCAGTGAGAGTTGCAAATAAACCACCACTGCCAAAACCAGCCGCACTCCCATTTTGGTTGTAGAACAACTGTCCACTCACAGCGTCATACACAATTTTTGCGGTGCTAGCCGCCCCTAAAGAAGTGATTTTAAAATCGCTGGCATTACTAAAACCTGTTCCGGGAGTTGAAGCGATGCCTACGGCAACCCGAAGCGGGAACGCACTAAAGGTGGTTTTATCTAGAATAATCTTATCACCTTGGGAACTGTTGAAATCAGCGATCGCATCTACACCAACAGCACTTAGGGCAAAAGCAGCATCGCTGTTGTAAAGGAATCTGTCAGAACCTACACCACCCACAAGAGTATCATTGCCGAATCCACCGATGAGAATATCATCGCCTGACCCGCCCCGCAACAGGTCATTGCCACTCAAGCCATTGATTATATCGTTACCCCCTTGACCATTAATCACATCATTGGAGTTGTCAAAACCTGCGATGTTATTGTTTAAGTCATTGAGAAAGGTGACAGTGTTTTTGTTGAAAATCCTAGCTTGAGTAGAGTTGGCATCGAATACATCAAAGCTGTCGGTAATGTTGGTTTGCCCATCAAACAGGATATTGCCAATCGCAGGGCTTGCTCCAAAAACAGGTAGATTATCGAGGTTTTCTAACTTAAAGTTTTGCAGAGTGACTTTGGTAGAAGCCACATTTTCAAAGGTAACTTCTAAGTTATTACCATTTTGAGTTAATTGCAAATTTTGGGCAGTTAAACCATTACCTGTAAATTGCAAAATGTCAACATTTGCAATGACTTCTGCTGAAGGATTTATACCTTTACCAACGCCACCAAAATCAGTGATAATGTCATTGCGATCGCCAGGGCGAATAAGAAATTTATCTTGACCGCCGTTGCCTGTTAGGGTATCGTCACCAGTTAACCCATCGATGATATTGTTGCTAGGTGAACCAAATAATTTATCTGCACCAGGAGTTCCAATCAGGTTGACAGAGGTGTTGCTACTAGGAATATTCCTTCCCCCAAATACTACATAACTTTTGCTGTTGGGGGAGCCATAAGGTGCCCCAATAATCAGGTCGTCAATGCCATCGTTGTTGATGTCCCCCGCATTGCTGACTGGGGAGCCTGAATAGTTACCTCCTGCAATGGCGTTAATTATAAAGCCATTAGTGCCATTCAGGTCACTGAGATTGAAGAATGAATTAGCCATGATTTTCTCCTGTGTTTATTTGTTGTTAGTCAGGGAGTGGGCCAGGGCTATTTCATTCTCATCTAGTCCGCCTCAGAATGAATTCTGAGTCTAATAGCGAAAGTCGTCTAAAGACGACTGAGAAAAGGTTATAGTCCGTTTTAACAGACTTTAGCTAAAAGCCAAAGAACTTCAGTTCTGGGCGGTTTCTGTCTAGAACGAAATAGCCCTGGGGAGTGGGCTTTAAGGTTCTAAGCTTGAAGTTCCGTGTTCATGAAAAGACAACGGACAAGCAAAGGGCCAGACAAGGAGATAGAGTTTCCCGTTATCCCCTTCGATCACTTGCACTATTTAAGAACTGCCAATTGACTGCTACTTCCACAACCACATAGGTTTTGGGTTTGTAGAATAACCGCTCATTTACAGTGTCGTAGATAGATCGCGCTATTGCTACCCTCTAAAATTTGACTGCACATCATAACTCGTAATTCGTAATTCGTAATTATTAATTAAGAAATTCAATTACGAATTATGTTTAGTAGCAGCCTTTGGGTATCCTTTAGTCAAAGGACTTGACTTTTAAATCTTTAAAATACCTTGATATCTTTGAAAACACTTAGATAATCTTATGAATATGTAAGTAGTGTCAATAGGCTAAATGTAATTCTGGTAAAGTTATAGTTAACTTTATAACGTGCAAAGTAAAGTTTTTGTGTAAGCGTAGCCCGCACTTCTCTACAAGACGCTGCGCGAACGACAAGCTCAGTGACCATCGTAGATATTGCTCTCTCCAGATTGTGTACGTATCTATCTAAAGATATAAATTATTGGTGAAAAATGAACATTGCACGGAGATATGGAAGAGGACACGGAGATTTATCTTTGCCTCTCAGAATCTCTGCGTCTTCTTGGACACCATTTTCTTAACTAAAGTTTTCTGATTTCGAGTCGTGTAAACTCTTTGAGTACGGTAAACCGTATTTGCTCGTTAGTTCCCAAAGATTAATTTAATTGTTAAGTTTAGTTACATAAATAAAAAAATTCTGCAACCATTGCTAAACGGGAGAAATTATGAGGAGCGGTAGTATTCTTAACAATCAAAACAAACTGAACAACTTAGCGATGCAGCCTGGACATTACATTACACAAGTTAAACTCTCTCAAAAATAAGGCTTATTTCACATTGCTATGAAACCTACAGATAAATTGGTGCATTTTTTAAAGGAAGAGTTGGGTATTTCTGGTGGAGCAATTTCTCTTGCTTTGCGACATTGTGAGCAGACTCCGAACTTTTTGGCTATGACCCTCTGGCAGTATGGACTGGTAACACTGGATCAGTTAGCCCAAATTTTTGATTGGTTGGAAACAGTATAAGCTGGTGCTTCAACTATTCAGATGGTAAATAATAGACTTTCTGTGAAAGTCACATTCTCAACAGTTTTCATTTTAAGGATTGGTAATATCTATGGGAATTAAAGAACAGCCTAAGTCACCTCGGTTTCGGATCATTGCTAATATATTACTGGCAGTATCAGGGCTATTTTTGCTCTTAAATTTATTTTTGCCTGGTTTATTTGCTTCTGGCCCGACTGGTGTTCCCTACAGCTTATTTATTCATCAAGTACAAGAAGGGGAAGTTAGCCGCGTTTCCGTTGGTCAAAACCAGATTATTTACCAACTAAAAGCAGAAAATGCCGAGCCGCCCCAGGTGTTTGCAACTACACCAATATTTGATTTAGAGTTACCCAAACTGCTAGAACAAAAGGGAGTTGAGTTCGCTGCTACACCTCCACCGAAGAATACTTGGTTTACAACCCTCTTAAGTTGGGTGATTCCACCACTGATTTTTATTGGTATTTGGCAGTTCTTTCTCGCCCGTGGTGGTGGCGGTGGCCCCCAAGGTGCGCTTTCTATTGGTAAAAGCAAAGCTAAGGTTTACGTTGAAGGCGAATCAGCTAAAATCACCTTTGCAGACGTGGCTGGGGTAGAAGAAGCGAAAACTGAGTTAGTGGAAATTGTAGATTTCCTCAAGACTCCGGCACGATTTACGCAAATTGGCGCTAGGATTCCCAAAGGTGTGTTGTTGGTTGGCCCTCCGGGTACTGGTAAGACACTTTTAGCGAAAGCCGTAGCCGGAGAAGCAGGAGTTCCATTCTTCAGTATCTCTGGTTCGGAGTTTGTAGAATTGTTTGTCGGTGTAGGATCTTCTAGAGTGCGGGATTTATTTGAGCAGGCAAAAAAACAGGCTCCCTGTATTGTATTCATAGATGAATTGGATGCGATCGGTAAATCTCGTAGCAGTAACGGCTTCTACGGTGGTAACGATGAGCGAGAACAGACCCTCAACCAGTTACTAACGGAGATGGACGGGTTTGCAGCTGGGGATGCAACGGTGATTGTATTAGCAGCTACCAACCGCCCCGAAAGCCTTGATTCGGCATTGCTGCGTCCAGGCCGCTTTGACCGCCAGGTGTTGGTAGACCGTCCTGATTTATCTGGTCGGGAAGCAATTCTCAAAATTCACGCTCAAAAGGTAAAATTAGGAGATGATGTAGATTTAAGAGCGCTCGCTACTCGTACCCCTGGTTTTGCTGGTGCAGATTTGGCAAACTTGGTTAATGAAGCGGCATTATTAGCAGCCCGTAATATGCGTCAAAGTGTTGCTCAAGAAGACTTTGCCGAAGCAATTGAGCGGGTAGTCGCCGGTTTAGAGAAGAAGAGTCGAGTGATGAACGAGACTGAGAAAAAGATTGTTGCATACCATGAAGTCGGTCACGCAATGGTCGGGGCGCTAACCACAGGAAACGGTCGCGTAGAAAAGATTTCGATTATTCCTCGTGGAATGGCAGCTTTGGGTTACACTCTGCAATTACCAACTGAAGACCGCTTTTTGATGAATGAAGAGGAACTGCGGGGTCAGATTGCAACTTTGTTGGGTGGACGTTCTGCCGAAGAGGTTGTGTTTAACAGTATTACCACAGGTGCTTCCAACGATTTGCAACGAGCAACTGACTTAGCAGAACGGATGGTAACATCTTATGGTATGAGCAAAGTTTTAGGGCCACTGGCTTACCAACAAGGACAACAATCGATGTTTTTGGGTAATGGTGGGGGTAATCCTCGGCGGGCGGTGAGTGAAGACACATCCAAAGCCATTGATAGCGAAGTCAAGGAAATCGTGGAAACAGCCCACGAACAAGCCCTAGAGATTCTTAGACAGAATCGAGACTTGCTAGAAGCGATAGCGACTCAACTCTTAGAAACAGAGGTCATTGAAGGCGAAAAACTGCACAGTTTGCTAAGTCAAATTAAACCCGTAGCTAATTCGTAATTAAGAAAGTCAGCTTGTAAGGGACTTCCAACAAGTAAATTATCCAATCTTGTGGGGTGGGCATCTTGCCTGCCTTTGACTATGGGCGGACGAGAAGCCCACCCCACAATAAATAGTTGTATATTTTTTTATTTGGAAGTTCCTAAACTAAGAGGTACGCAGAGAATAATCTTTGCGTACCTCTGCGTTAAACCTCCGCGTTACTTTGCGTTTTTAATACTCTGGAACAGAAGGATCAATTTCTCGACTCCAAGCGGTAATTCCACCTTTGACATTTGTCCCCACAATCCCGGCTTCTTTGAGAATGGCGAGGGCTTTTGCCGATCGCCCGCCCATCTTACAATGAGCAATTAAGCGGTGCCCGTTTAATATTTCCTTCACCTTGGCAACACCATTGCCATTTTCAATGTCTGGTAAGGGCACCAACACTGAACCAGGAATTTTGGCAATGTCGTACTCATTGGGGTTGCGGACATCTAGCAGTACAAAATCCTTCGCACCACTATCAAGCAATTCCTTCAAATCCTTAACGGTCATTTCTTGACTTTCCATCTGCTGTTTAGCCTCCTCTGCCTTAGCTTGTGGAATCCCGCAGAATTCTTCATAGTCTATCAGCTTTTCAATCACAGGGCGAATTGGGTTAGGACGCAGCTTCAACTCCCGGAATTTCATATCTAAGGCGTTGTATAGCAGCAATCTTCCACTTAAGGTATTACCTTGTCCTAAAATGATTTTGACAGTTTCCGTTGCTTGAATTAAACCAATAATTCCTGGTAAAATTCCCAATACGCCACCTTCTGCACAAGAGGGAACCATCCCTGGTGGTGGTGGTTCTGGGAAAAGGTCACGATAATTTGGCCCACCTTGGTAATTAAATACAGTAGCTTGCCCTTCAAAGCGTAAAATTGAACCGTAGACGTTGGGCTTATTCAGCAATACGCAAGCGTCGTTAACTAGATATCTAGTGGGGAAGTTATCAGTACCATCCACGACGATATCGTAAGGTTGAAGGATTTCTAAAGCGTTTTCGGAAGTTAGGCGGGTTTCGTATAAATCAACCTGACAATAGGGATTAATCTCGTGAATACGGTTTTTTGCCGATTCAATCTTAGGTTTACCTACCCAGGATGTACCGTGGATTACTTGGCGTTGTAAGTTGGAAGTATCGACAACATCAAAATCGACAATCCCGATACGTCCAATACCCGCCGCCGCCAGATATAAAAGTAGTGGTGAACCTAGTCCACCTGTACCGATACACTGGACACTGGCGGCTTTTAGGCGCTTCTGTCCTTCTAGTCCTACTTCCGGTAAAATCAGGTGTCGGGAGTAGCGTTCGTAATCGTCTTTGGTCAACTGGATTTCATCCAGATTGGGATTTAGCATAGCAGTTATGATCTGGGACGGAATATTAATCCTATCGAAAAACGATATGCGTCTTTAAACAGTAAACCAAAAAGTTTTTTATAAGTCTTACCACCTGGACATTTCAGCTAAAACCAGGGATCTCACAGAACTCACAAAACAACGTTTTATTGAGCATTTCAGACGATACCCCTAGTTACCTTCAAGCGATCGCTCGCTTGAACCCTCTAAAAGCAATGGTGAATACTCCAGATTCACAATGGCTGAAACCCTTGTTTTTACGTTGGTTTTGAAAAGTTTGTGGTTTACTGTTAAACTAAGCCGTTAAATTATATTTTCAATTGCCTCTGCTTGAAACTGATGATGTTCATCAAGGCTCCAGCTTTGGAGTTCTCCAGCTTTACCGTTTTGGACGGAAACTATTATATACGAATATCCTTGCCAAGCGTATAGGCGATCGCATTCTGAAGGGATAGCAGGATGATCTGGGTGGGAGTGAAAAATACCGATAATGTTGAGTGATTTGTCGCGTGCTTCCCTTTGTGTTTTTAACATGACTTCGGGTGCGATCGCATATTGCCGTTTTTTACTTTCTGCTGTGCGTTTCCCTGAAAACTCAGCCGCCGCTTCTGTATTCCAGGCATTTTCTGTTGGTATGACTTCTACCACAACTTTACCCCCATTAGCCAGATAGCCCAAAATCATACCACAGGACTCCTCTGGATAAGTGCTTTCGGCATGGGTGCGGATAGTTTGCAAGTGTTCTTGGCTAAGTTTGATCATCTCTGCGTTTGTAATTTTAGTAACCTATAGCGGGACGTTGCACAGACTCTACACACTTTCTTTATTTTGCTCACTGCGTAAGCGTAGCCTAGCCAAAGCGATCGCCACGATTAATTCTGTATTTCTTTCTTTCAACCATCTAACAAGTTCCCTGCCTTGGAATCTCGGCTCAAACAACTCTTTGTCTGTTGCTTTGTGCAAATAAATTCTTGGCTATAAAAATGTTATGGATACAGATAAGTAAGTATTTATATGTACATTAGCATAAAAAATATGAAGAGTATGCAAAGATGTGTTTAAAGTATGGACATCTCGGTAAATATTCATATATGTTTATTACAGTGTTATTTAAATGTTTCCTATTTTAAACTAGACACTTACGGGCGATAGCCCGCAACAAGGGTATAAAAATCCCTTTACCTATTTTCAAGACAGCAGGACTTACGTATTGAAAAATATAAAGTATGGAATCTGAGTTTCAGGCATTTAAGCTTAATTTAGCGACGCTTTTTGAGTGATTGCTATTCAATCAAGGATGATTAAAACAAGCCTGAAACGACTTATTTGAGTTCATTCACACACTCATGAATTTGTACAATGTGTAAAATGTAATATTTAGATAAGTGCCAGTACTACTCGGTTAAGAAAATTTGTAGGTTGGATTGTAGCAAGATCCCCGTAGGGGTAGGTCGTGAAACCCAACAAAGCCCTGAAAATTTTGGGTTATCGTGCGGGAAGCCCCTTCTCTACGAGACGCTCCGCGAAGGAGCCTACGTTCCTCAACTCAACCTACACCGAAGTGATTTTTTAGGCAAAACCTACGCAGTATTGAAATAGGTGCTACTTGTAAGCTGCTCAACAGAATGAATTTTCGATAAAAATTACTGTTCCTCAATAGTGACACAAAAGAATTTGTCGAAAGTGTCAACTCTCGGCTAGTTCTTTGTGCGCTAAAACAGCACTAACTCAGGGTTTAGAACTAAAGTTACTCCAACAAGAGATTAAATAAGGTAAAAATTATGACAAATATCATTGGAACTATCGGTAATGATACTCTCATTGGTGGCGAGGGGAATAACATCCTCGTTGGTAATACTGGTAGCGATTACTTAGACGTTAACTCTTCAACAGGCAATAACTTATTAGATGGTGGCGATGGCAATGATACTCTTAGTGCCTTAGGTGACTACAATGTGGTGTCTGGTAACAACACCCTCAACGGTGGCGCTGGTAACGATAGCTTGAGTGCTGACAGTTCAGCAGGCGATAACCTACAAGATGGTGGTAATGGCAATGATTTTCTTAGTGTCTCTGGTGGATACTACAACCCTGAGGTGTCTGGTAATAACACCCTCAACGGTGGTGCTGGTAACGATACCTTGAGAGCTTTCTATTCAACAGGCGAGAACTTCCTGGATGGTGGGGATGACAATGATTATCTTAACGTCAATCTTGCCAATGGTAATAACACCCTCAACGGTGGTCTTGGTGAGGATTCTTTGAGTGCTAACATTTCAACAGGCGAGAACTTCCTGGATGGTGGCGATGGCAATGATACTCTTAGTGCCTCTGACTTCGAGGGCTATAGGTTTGATAATACCTCTGGCAAAAATACCCTCAATGGTGGCACTGGTGACGATTACTTGAATGTTAACCATTCACGAGGCGCTAATCTGCTCAATGGAGGCGATGGCAATGATACTCTTAGTGCTTCTACCTACGGCTACGGCTACGGAGGAAGGTTTTATAAAACCACTGGCAATAACACTCTTAATGGTGGTGCTGGTGGCGATAACTTAAATGTTGACTATTCATCAGGCGCTAATCTGCTCAATGGAGACGATGGCAATGATACTCTTAGTGCCTCTGGCTACAAGTACGACCAACAGGGCGAGTTCGGCAAAGGAGTCTATCGCAGGACATTAGGAAATAACACCCTCAACGGTGGCGCTGGTGCTGATAACTTGATTGTTGATTATTCAACAGGCACTAATCTGTTGGATGGTGGCGATGGCAACGATACTCTCTCTGCCAATGGCGCATTAGGTAATAACACTCTTTATGGTGGTTTAGGTAATGATATCATCACAGGTGGTTTTGGTAATGACACTCTCTATGGAGGAGATGGTACTGATACCTTTACTTTCAATAGTTATAATCAAGGCGTTGATAGTCTTTATGATTTCAACGCCACTGATGAGTTGATTCAGGTATCTGCTACTGGTTTTGGTGGCAACTTAGCAACACCTTCACTCTTTGCAAGTCAGTTTACCATCGGGACATCTGCAACAGCGATCGCTCAACGATTCATCTATAATTTTGTTACAGGTGGACTGTTCTTTGACCAAGATGGCAGTGCATCTGCATTTACTCAGGTAAAATTTGCCCAATTATCTACTGGATTATCACTAACCAACAACAACTTTGTGGTTGTTTAATGCTGATTAGCGTTTCAATCTTTAGGCAAGTATTGTTAGGTGCTGAAAATAGCACCTCGCATTCCATTAAGTAGAGCGGCGTGAATAATTCAAGGTTTGTAGTAAGGGACTTCCAAGAAATAAATTATCCAATCTTGTGGGGTGGGCATCTTGCCCGCCTTTGACTATGGGCTCTCGTGTCGCCCACCCCACAATAAATAGTTGTATATTTTTTTATTTGTCAGTCCCTAAGAACTTTAGTCCTAATTTGAGGGATCGAGCCGCTCACTACGAACTCATCTCAAGATTTTTTACCTACTTATTTACTCAATGCAATTCGCTAAAGTTGATTCCGGGCTTTGAGTTGCAGATATCGCTCAACTACCTGATCGGCAATTTGATTTGCTGGTGCATCTAATACTAATACACCTTTTTGTTTCAACTGAGCATAAGCTACTTGTCGTTGCATTAATAAATCTAATGCCACTGCACGGGCATAAGCATCTGTAACATCATCTGTGAAGGTGTGTGCTAAACGATCAACTTGCGGATCTCGCAGAGTAACACAAAATGGCAGATAGCGGGGTGCTAGTTTGGAGAGGGCGGACAGGAGTTCTGTAGAAGCGGTGACATCAATTAAGTCGGTAATCACTACCACTAGCGCCCTGCGAGTTTGACGCTGCACAACATTTGTCACCGCCCCCAAATAATCAGATTCAACTAATACTGGTTGAATTGGTGTCAGGCGATCGATTAGCTGATTTAAATGATGTTGACCGCGTTCTGGGGTAATCCACGTATGCATTTGGCGGTCAAATACACCAACACCCACGCGATCGCCTCGATGCAACCCTGCCAATGCTAAGGATAAAGTTGCATTCAAACCCCAATCAAATCGCTGCAAATTCTGCACTTTTGCTGTCATTAATCGCCCGCGATCGAGCAAAATCAGTAAAGTTTGTTCCTGTTCGGGTTCTAGAACTCTCACCAATGGCGTTGCATTATTATAAGCCCCAACCCGACGGGCGGTAGCTTTCCAATCAATAAATCGTAAATCGTCACCAGTGCGATAGTTCCGCAGTTCGGCAAACTCTGTACCGATACCAGTTTTGCGGGATTGGCGCATTGATCCTGATGATTGCAATGTTAAACGAATTGTGAGCGATCGCAATCCCACTAAATCAGGATAAACTTTCACTAGCAAACTTTGGGGAATTTGCCAATCATCCCAAGCTAATCCCCAAATTCCCAACTGTCGAACTTGAATATTTCCCCAAGGAAACTCGCCGCGCTGTGTCGAGTTGACAGTATATGTCAATTCTTGGGTGGTGTTGCTGGGAATAACAGCGTGAACTTTGGGTGCAGATACGCCAAACCCTGTTGGGTAGTAATCGCAGATTTCAATTAGGGCGTTGGCATTTGGCGATGTTACTTTTAGCACTACTGGATTATCCCGCCCAATGGATAATCGTGAAGGTAATTCGCGGGTAATTTGCACGCGAGAACGGCGTACCTGCAAACCATCTACAACCATCAATCCGAGAACGATCGCATCAAATAGCAAAGTGATGGCGATCGCTGCTTTAATGTTGAGAAAAAGGCATAGAATCGGGGCGATCGCTATACCTAAAACCAACAATAAATAAACTCGTTTGGAAGGAACCATTTTTTAGAATGAAAGTAGGAGAAGATCAGCTTAACCTACATCATCATGGGCAAAGCGGTTAAAGAGGAAATCTAAGGCATAATTACGTAGTTGGTAGTATTGTGGATCTTCCATGATCCGGGCGCGATCGCGGGGACGAGAAAAGGGAATTTCCATAACTTCGCCAATTTTTGCATGGGGGCCGTTGGTCATCATTACCAATTTATCTGCTAAAAATAGTGCTTCGTCGATGTCGTGGGTAATCATCAGCACTGTACAACGGTTATCGCCCCAAATTTTCAGCAATTCTTCTTGTAATTCTTCTTTGGTGATGGCATCCAGCGCCCCAAAAGGTTCATCTAAAATTAAAACTTTCGGACGAATCGCCAAAGCACGGGCGATGGAAACCCGTTGTCTCATCCCACCGGACATTTGCATTGGTTTCTTTTCCATTGCATCAGCTAGTCCCACCATTGCTAAATGATCGCGCACGATCGCTCTTTTTTCAGCTTGTGGTTTGTTGGGATAAACGGCGTTAACAGCTAAGTAGATATTTTCAAAAGCAGTTCGCCAAGGTAGCAAAGCATAGTTTTGGAAGACAACCATCCTGTCTGGGCCTGGCTTGGTAATTGGTTCTCCTTCGAGTAACACTTGCCCGGAGGTGGGAAAGTTAAAACCGGATACCATATTTAGTAGTGTCGATTTGCCACAGCCAGAATGGCCGATGAGGCAAATAAACTCGCCTTGTTCGACGTTGAGGTTAACGCCGTCGAGTACGGTGAAGGGGCCTTTCTTTGTGGGGTAGACTTTGGTAACGTCTTTAATTTCTAGAAAAGGTCTGCGGTTGGTGGTTGCAGCGACGAATGGTTTTCCTAGTGTGGTTGTAGTTGTAAAGTTACGGTTTTGCATGGTATTTGGTATTTGGGGATTAAAAAGCTAAATGTACGCGATGTACAAATGAATATTCTGACCTCTCTCCTAGAAGGGGAGAGGCTTTGAATTTTCCCCCTTTCCTTATAGGGTGTACACACAAGTTATCGAATCACTATCAGCCCTCGAATTACCTCACCCTAACCCTCCCCTTATAAAGGGGAGGGAACTAGATTTATTTTTCCCCCCTTTACAAGGGGGGATTAAGGGGGGTAATTCGATTTGTGTGTAAAAGGGAGACGTTAACGGAGATAAAAGGTGGATTCATCCAGTTCAGATACTCGTTAACGGAGATAAAAGGTGGATTCATCCAGTTCAGATACTCGTTAACGGAGATAAAAGGTGGATTCATCCAGTTCAGATACTCGTTAACGGAGATAAAAGGTGGATTCATCCAGTTCAGATACTC
>JAIVFU010000019.1:93658-95103 GCA_020829485.1 Nostoc sp. CHAB 5834
GTTAACGGAGATAAAAGGTGGATTCATCCGGTTCAGATACTCGTTAACGGAGATAAAAGGTGGATTCATCCAGTTTAAATACTCGTTAACGGAGATAAAAGGTGGATTCATCCAGTTCAAATACTCGTTAACGGAGATAAAAGGTTCGCGTATGATGTGCTACTTCTCCCACTCCTTTTTTCTCTCACCATTGTTTTATGACGCGAGTCTCCTTCTCGGTGCATCAAGAACAACTTCCGCAATTGAAAAATCACGTTTAATTTTCAAGTTGTTGAGATAAGCGATCGGATCATCGGCGTTAAAGGGAGTACCATCGAACAGTTGAATCGGTTGGCGAATATAGCTAATATCCAAACCTAATTCTCGTGCGGCGGTACTGAAAACACGCACGCGACACACCCGTTCCACAACTTCTACCCAATTTCTGGGGAAGGGAGTATCACCCCAACGCGCCAATTGACTCATAATCCAAATTTGTTCGGTGCGACTGGGGCGGTTAATGGCAGACTCAGAATAAAACTGGTGATGGGCATAGTCCCGCAACGGATTATCTAAGTCACAGGTGAGACTATTTGGATCTTCGAGTTGAATGTATTCTAAATCGGTGCTGACGTACTCTCGCCCTGCTAAGATTTCCCGAATCTCTTGGGCATTTTCAGGATTTGCACAATACTGACAAGCTTCTAGCAAAGCTTTGGTTAAGGCGATATGCGTATTTGGATAATTTTCTGCCCAATCTTCCCGCACACCAAGAACTTTACCGGGGTGTCCCAGCCAAACTTCTAAGTCGGTAGCGATGGTAAAGCCGACATTTTCCACAGCAGCGCGGTAGTTCCAAGGTTCACCGACGCAGTAACCATCAATGCTTCCGGCTTTTAAGTCGGCTACCATCTGCGCTGGGGGAATAGTTTTCATATCCACATCGCTATCAGGGTCGATTCCTCCAGCCGCTAGCCAGTAACGCAGCAGCAAATTGTGCATCGATGCGGGATGCACTACCCCCATTGTGTGCCGTTGTTCGCGGGTGCGAATCAGGTAATTTCTGAAATCTGATAAGCTTTGCACACCTTGGTCGTAAAAGCGTTTTGCTAAGGTTATGGCGTTACCGTTGCGAGTCATGGTAAGGGCGGTGACAACGGGCAGAGGTTGGTTATTATGTCCTCCCAAAGTTAGCCACATCGGCATCCCTGAAGGCATTTGCGCCGCATCTAAATAACCACCACTTATGCCATCTTCTATACCCCGCCAGCTACTTTCCCGCACAAGGTTAACTTCATCTAAACCATGCTTGACAAAAAAGCCTTTTTCTTTAGCAACTGCTAAGTACACGTCACCATAAAAAAGGTGCGGAAATTAAGCTGCGATCGCAAAGTCTATTTGGCTGGTAAAATTGTCATCTGGAATTTGGCACTTTGCGATAATTTTCAAGGTTGACTTTTCATTCC
>JAIVFU010000001.1 GCA_020829485.1 Nostoc sp. CHAB 5834
GTAATTAAAAGGTATATCGAAGATCCTCATCACGGATAATATTGACGGTGGTTAAAACCACCGTTGGCACTTCCTCCCCTGTCTAAAAGCCAAGGGGCTTCCGTGCCGTTCGGTGAGTTTCTTGTGATCCTCTTATCGGCTCACTTGGCGATGGCAAATCACGTCTACAAAGCCGATATAATTAACTTTACCAGAGGAGGGAGCAGGAGCGTACCAGCTACCAGCACCGCCACCAAAGCAGAAACAAGGACTGCACCAGCCGCACAATCTTTAGCAATTTTTGCCAATTCATGGTATGTCTGCTTAACGGTTAAGTCCACAAGAGACTCGATCGCTGTATTTAGTAACTCTAATGCCAAAACTAAACCACTAGTTACACCAATTACCGCTATTTCTACCGCTTGCAGATGTAGAAAAACGCTTAAAGCGATCGCTAAAGCACAAACACTTACGTGGATGCGAAAATTACGTTGAGTTTGAAAACTATAGCTGATTCCAGCCCAGGCATATTTAAAACTAACAAATAAATTAGAGGCCACTTTCCAGGAGAATTCCCGTTCGTTAGACACCAGTGTTTGTAACGAGGTGGGCGTTGGTGATGGAGAAATTTTTTGGGACATACACTTAAAAACACAAAAACAGAGTTGCTACGTGGGAATATTCGCTGATTTTAATAGCGGAATTAATTTTGAGGCAATCTTTAAGCAAATTTCCACAGAAGTATTATAAAAGTATTACCCAAAATTAATATTAAAGAATACATTAACTCCTGCTATTCCATGTCAACAGCAATACCTATTGCGTTCAGCAATCTCACTTGCTGTTCTAACATTCGCCCCAAACTTTCTTCATCAGGATGATCCCAGCCCAACAGGTGCAATAAACCGTGACTAGCTAACCAGGCTAGCTCAGTTGGTAAGCTATGTTCCTGCTGTTGAGCTTGACGTTGTGCTGTATCTACAGACACGATGATATCACCTAAATATAATGGTATAGAAGCAAGCATCTCTTTGCTTTGAGGAAAATCTACCTCCAAAGCAGCAAAGGCTAAAACGTCTGTGGGCTTATTTTGTTGACGATACTGGGCATTCAGTTCTTGAATTTGCGAGTCATCTGTCAAACGCAGCCCGATTTCATAGCTTGGCGCTGGTGGAATATGAGGGTGAAGGATTTCCAACCAGTGATTAAACCAATTTTCCCAAGTTTCAGGAGAAATTCGGGGATCAGTGTCCTCAATTTTTACGGATGTTGTCGGGGACAACTCGTAAAAATCATCCTCTACGTATAGTTCAACGCTCAGGGGCACACAGTCTCCTAGTCTGAGGTTTAGGGTTGAGTGTCCTTTGTCCTTTGTCATTGGTCATCTGTCCTTTTAAATATAATTAATGACTAATGACTAATGACTAATGACTAATTACTAGTTTAGTGAGTTAGGTAAGCAAGACCAACAAGGAGAGATAAAAGCCCTACGGCAGTCAACGCAAAATGCTTCAGGGAAGTTCCACCCTTCCGCACCATGTTTCGCATGGCGAGTTTTACGTAGCTAGGTTGAGGTTCTGTTGAGGGAGTGTTGCTCATAGTTATTTGTCCACAGACTCTTTTATAACTGTAACAGTTGGTCTGGGATAGAATGGCGATCGCCTGTATATTACTCAGGAATTTCTCTGAAAACACCCCAAGAAGAGGGAATGCTACGCCTACGCGCCAATCTTAGAAAAATAAATAATAAATAAGTGCTAAGTAATATTAAAAATAATTACTTAGCACTTGTAAATAATCCCAAATTATGCAGGGCTGTTTTCTACTAATTTATTTTCTTGGCGCAGATAAGCTTGAATGAATGGATCAATTTCGCCATTCATCACATCGCCAATCGCCGTTGTTTCTGTATTTGTACGCAAATCCTTCACCATCTGGTAAGGGTGAAATACATAGTTACGGATTTGGTTTCCCCAGGAGGCTTCCACCATATCGCCACGAATTTCGGCAATTTCTTGGGCGCGTTGCTCCTTGGCGATGACCAACAGCTTGGCTTTGAGGCGATTTAGGGCTTTTTCTTTATTTTGCAGCTGCGATCGCTCCTCTGTACAGCGCACGGCAAGACCCGTAGGAAGGTGAACAATCCGCACCGCAGTTTCTACTTTGTTGACATTCTGCCCACCTTTACCACCAGAACGAGTTGTGGTGATGTCCAAATCTTTATCTGGAATATCCAATTGCACAGAGTTATCAATCTGCGGCATCACTTCCACCCCTGCAAAACTGGTTTGCCGCTTACCGTTGGCATTAAAAGGTGAAATCCGCACTAAGCGATGTGTACCCATTTCCGATCGCAAGTAACCATAAGCATAGCGACCGATAATTTCTAGGGTTGCCGATTTAATTCCGGCTTCATCACCCTCCGACTCTTCAGCTAATGTTACCTTATAGCCGTGAGCTTCGCCCCAACGGGTGTACATTCGCATCAGCATAAATGCCCAGTCTTGAGCATCTGTGCCACCAGCACCAGCACTAATCGTCAGTACAGCACCTTCGGCATCATACAGACCAGAAAGCAACTGTTGTAACTCCCACTGGTCAAGGTCACGATTCAACTTGGTGATGGTAGATTCTGCTTCTTGGAGTAGTGCCTCATCAGTTTCTAACTCCAACAACTCAACAACTGCCCTAGTATCTTCTAGATTGGCGTGCCAGCGATCGTATTGCTGGATATGGGCTTTCAGATCGTTGAGTTCTTGCAGAGTTTCTTGGGCTTGGGTTTGGTTATCCCAAAATTCTGGCTGTGCTGATATTTTTTCGAGGTCTTGAATTTTGGCTGTCAGTGCAGGTACGTCAAAGATAGTCCTGGGTTTTACCCAGGCGGCCAGACAACGTTTCGATTTCGCGTTTGAGTTCTAAAACTTCCATAATGCTTGCTGAATGATAGATAGAGCGCTAGTAGTGGAAAATTGCTCTTTATTCTACTTATGTTTCTTGATTTTAGCTGTAGTTGGGCAAATTTTTTCTGCACTACTTATATTAAGTTACAAAAGTGACTTGAAATTATCAAGCGGTTCTTGGGTAAATGAAGTAGTGTGATTTAGCTGTTGCAGATAGGCTTTGATAAACAAATCAATTTTACCGTCTAATACCTGTGTCGCAACAGTTGTTTCTACATTGGTACGTAAATCTTTCACCTTGGTGTAAGGATGCAAGATATATTCACGGATGAGCTTGTTGGATAGAGGTTTTATCTGTCGGGGTTGAATTTTGTCAATCTGGACACCTTGGACTAGTGCGTAGGCGTAGCCAGCCGTAGGCATCGCAAACAGTTTACTCTTGAGAATAGCTAATGCTTTCTCTTTGTTTTGCATCGGGCTACGCTGTTGATCACAAAATACACTAATCCTACTAGGAATGTGAAACACCCGTACCCATGTTTCTATTCGGTTGACACTCCCCCGATGGCAATAATAAGTAATTTCCAATTCCTTTTCTGGAATCTCACACTCAACGGACTCACTCAATATTGGGATAACTTCTACACTAGCTAAACTCGTCCGCAAGCTGTTATTAACATCAAAGGGCGATATTTGCTGTAGTTGATGTGTGCCTGTTTCTGATTTGAGGTAGCCGTATGCATAACGTATTGTAATTTCTAAGGTTGCATATTTAATTCCGGCTTCATTCCCCTCAGAAATCTCTACTACATCCAATGGATAATTGTGGCTTTTTCCCCAACGCCAGTACATTTGCAGCAACATAGATGCCCAATATTCAGCATCTGCATTATTATCAACCTCAGCAGTAATAGTCAGAAATGCACCTTTTTTGTCGTCGGGGTCAGACAATAATTGTCGTATTTCTGCTGTTTCGAGTTCTTGTTGGAGTTGGCTAAGGTTGCTTTGCACCTCTTGCAACAATTGCTCATCGGCTGATAATTCCAGCAATTCCAACGCAGCCTTGATATCTTCTAGAATCGAACACCAGCGCTGATATTGCTGATGCTTGTAGAATATGGAGTATTCAATTTCTTGAAGGACTTCATAAGCACGGGTTGGATTATTCCAAAAATCAGGTTGAGCAATTACTTGATCTAAATATTGAATTCTTGCAGTCAAATATTGGAGGTCAAAGACAGTCCTCAGCCTTACCCAAGATATTAGACAACTTTTCTCCTTCAATTTTGATATTTAATAGTTCAAGCATAGTTTTGCTCACTTGAGGCTTAACTTATCTACATATTCTACTATTAAAACGATGAAAAAACCGTGGTTGCTAAAAATTTAACCACGGTTTTTACTTTATAAAACTCTACTTGTGTTAGCGTCTACAGACAATTAATCGCGGCCATTGATGGCAATTAGCAACCGCAAGATAAAGACGAACAAGTTGATGTAAGTAAGGTACATCGACAAAGCAGCAGGCAAATATTGGTCATCGCTGTAAGTGCGGGGCAATATGTAGAAATCGACAACAGAAACCCCAACAAACAGAAATACTCCTAAACCGGAGATGGCAATTTCTAACCAATTTGGCGTGTAAACACCAAACATAGCAAACCCAAATTGGGCAAGGCAGACAACCACCAAAGCGATAACGCCGAGATTGATGGTTTTCGTCAAAGCCATGCCATCTTGTTCAGAAAGATTTGAACCAATTTGACGGGCAGCAATAAAAGTAACGCCACAACCAAGGGCAGCTAAACCAATGCCTTGAATACCAACACCTTGGGATCTCAAAGCGACAAATATCAAGCCACTAAGAGTATATCCAGACAAGAGGCTGTAGGTTGCCAACAGGGGTAGTGCAAGCCCCTTATTACCTTTTTGGGCAACATTTTGGGCAACAAAGAACAAAATTAACTCCAAAATCACCGCACCAATGAAGGTAGGAAAGAAGATTCCGGGGTTAGTACGGATAACTCCCAAACCGCCGTAGGTTCCTAATGCCGTTAGCACCAATCCACCACCGACGTAGGGTAGGGCGTTGGCAATTACGTTTGGGCCAACGAGGGCGTGAGATTTAGCCTCACGGATAGCTTCACGAAAATTACTGGTATTGCTCATATTGAAAAACTGTTTTTTAGGAAAACGTTCTGCCTATTTCTATTCTTACCAAGATTTAGGGCAAGAAACCAGTAAGGGGTTATGTAAGGTAAGAGACAACTAAACAAAGAAGATTATCCAAGGTTGAAATTTTTATTTAAAAAACAAACATAACTTGCAAGAGACAGATTAGCGAAATCATGCGTACAAATACTGAATTGTAGAGTGCGACCCCTCACAAGTTCAGTGAAACGACGATAGCTTATTCTGCCCTTGCTAAGGAAAATAATAACAGCTTAGAAGAAAATATACGCAACTCCATTTGCTGAAGAATAGGAGTTACAACAAAGGAATGTATATGGCAGCAAGTGAGTCCTCTTTACGAACTGATGGTATAGAATTATTACACTTGTACCACCAGAATCCTTCTATTAAACTTCGTAATAAACTTGTACAGTTACATACTGGCTTAGTGCGGAAAATGGCTCATAAATTTAGCCATCAATGTAATGAACCTTATGAAGATTTAGAACAAATCGGTTATTTTGGTTTGATTAGGGCAATTGAGCGTTTCGATCCTAGCCAAGGATATGCTTTTAGTTCTTTTGCAGTGCCATATATTCGCGGTGAGATGCTGCACTTTTTGCGCGATCGCAGTACTCTATTAAAAATTCCCCGTCGTTGGCAAGAATTATATAATGAAGGGCAAAAGATTCGCAAGGATTTAGCAATGTCTTTAGGTCGTCAGCCCAAAGATGCTGAAATTGCCAGCCACCTCCGGGTATCTGTGCAAGAGTGGCAAGAAACCAAGTTAGCTGCTCAAAATCGGATGCCTTTGAGTTTAGATGCAACCGCAGTTAACTATGTTGATTGCCAAATAACCTTGGGTGAGGCACTTCCTTGTCCTCGTTCTCATGTGCTTCTGCAACAAGAAGAAGAACGCCAACAACTCCAAGGCGCAATCAATATGTTGGAAGAAAAGCCCCGGATGGCAGTTGAAATGGTATTTTTAAAGGAACTTTCTCGCAAGGATGCTGCTAAAAATATTGGCACTAGTCCAATGACGGTAACGCGCTATCTCCAAAAGGGAATCCAAGATTTGATTTGCTATTTGCAACCACAGGTCATGCCAACTGGATCGTAGTCGTGCTAAGTCAAAAATCCAATGACTAATGACCAATGACAAATGACAAATTATCTAGATTTTAAATCAGCGATCGCACCTTTGGTCATAGCAGCAATAGCTTGATCTGTTGCTTTCGGCAAATGATAATATTTACCGCCTGCTGTTTGCGATAATTCTTTAGCAAAGCCAGTAGACACAAATTTACTTTCTGTATCAATTACTAATAGTTGCATCCCCAAAGCCCGGATTCTAGCAGCAATTTCTAATAATTCTCCTTTGATATCTGGCTTTTCTCCTGGTTCTAGCTGTTCACCCAAAGAACGCGCTAAGGGAATATTACCCCGTCCATCGGTAATTGCTACAAGCACAACTTGCCCAATATCTCCACTCATCTGAGCATTTAAGCCGACGCGCACAGCTTGAGTTAAACCATGCGCTAAGGGCGAACCCCCACCACAGGGCAACCTTTCTAAGCGGTTACGCGCCAAAGCAATAGAACGTGTTGGAGGCAATAATACCTCTGCCTGTTCTCCCCGGAAGGGAATTAATGCTATTTGGTCGCGGTTTTGATAAGCTTCTGTCAACAGTTGCATCACCGCACCTTTAGCCGATTGCATTCGATTCAGGGCCATTGAGCCAGAAGCATCTACCACAAACACTACCAACGCCCCGGCTTTGCGTACCAGGCGTTTCGAGCGAATATCAGCCTGTTCGACAATAACTTTTCTATCTGGTTGTCTTTCTCTTCGTGATTTTTGATAAGGAGCAGCTGCCCTGAGAGTAGCATCTACTGCAATGCGTCGCGCTTTCCCCTTGGGCAACATCGGCTTAATGTAGCGTCCCCTGTCATCAGAAAAGATTACACTGCGACTACCAGATTTACCTTGCCGCTTCGCCATTTGAGTAAAATACAGCACGTTGTCATCAAGGATTACCCCTTCTGGATCAAAGATAAATTCTTCCGGGATGCTAGGGGGTTCTTGCTCTTGATTTTCTTCCTTTTCTTCTTGTTCCTCTTCCTCTTCTGATTCGTCTTGGGGTTCTTCTTGATTCTGTTGTGGTGGGGGTGGCGGAGGTGGTGGCGATTGTTCGGGTGGGGGTGTCTGCACAACTGTGGCGCGTGGTACAATCACCAATTCCACAGCACGGCGCAAATCTTCGGCATTAACTGTTGTTCGTCCCTCCAAAGCCGCAGCAGCTTTGGCAACCCGCGTGGCGAATAACTCGGCGCGATGTCCCTGAACTCCGCCGCGAATCGCTTCATCCACTAAGTAGGCAATTTGTTCATGGGTGATGATGACTTCTTTCAACCATTCCCGCGCCAAGATGATTTGAGTTTTCAGGGAGTCTAAATCTTCGTTGTACTGTTTGAGAAAGTCTTGGGGAGATTTAGAATAAGCGATCGCAACTTCAACTGCTTCTACTCTTTGATCTAAGCCGAGTACACCGTCAGCAGAGAGTGCGATCGCAATTCTATCTAATAAATGCTCCCGTAATCCGCCTTCTTCTGGATTGTAGGTGGCAATAAATAGGGATTTACACGGATGCTGAAAACTAATCCCTTCCCGTTCAATCTGGTTGCGCCCCTCAGATAATACTGTTAAAAGCTGATTTGATATTTGGTCATCTAATAAATTAATTTCATCTACGTACAGTACACCCCGATTTGCTGTAGCGAGTAATCCAGGCTGAAAAATAGTATCACCTTGTTTTACCGACTTTTCAACGTCTACTGAACCTAATAGTCGGTCTTCTGTGATACCTAGAGGAATTTGCAAAAAAGGCGCGGGGATAATTTCGACGGGCACATCTTGAATATCTTTGTCTGCGTACTCCGCCAATAATTGATCGTCCCATTCTTCGGGGTGGTTGGGGTCGCAGTTGCTTATTGAACCTTTGACAACTTCAATGGGCGGTAGTAGAGCGTGGATAGCACGAGCCATTACAGATTTTGCCGTACCGCGACGACCTGCGATCGCCACTCCTCCCAAACCAGGATCAACTGCGGCTAACAGCAAGGCTAATTTAATTGCTTCTTGACCGACTACGGCACTCAAGGGAAAGGCAGTGATCGTGGGGTTGATAGTAGGCGCAGGCATTGTTTGCTTTCATCAGCGAGTCTTGCCCTTTAGCATACCAATTTCTGACATATTTAGAGGATGTCTGAAAAGTTTTGAGGAGGTGATTTTGATTATGCAAGCTGTTTTAACATTAAACGAATCATTGCAAGATAAATAAAAGCCTCTGTTGTTTCAGGTAAAATCTCATAGTCCTTGCTGAGTCGGCCGCACCAATTGAACCATCCAAAAGTCCTCTCAACCAGCCAACGCTTAGGGAGCACAACAAAACCTTTCTGTTCTTCAGAGCGCGTAACAACGCTCCACAGCCAGCGATAAGCATGGCTTAATGCGATTAACTTAAAGTTTGTTGAGAATAAGATTTTCCAACTGGCTTCTACCCGTGCCTTTGCGATTATTTTCCTAGATTTCGCTTCATTTGTTCTAACTCATCCTGAGTTTCCCAGCTACGGAACTTCTCTTCTAAGTCATCAAAGCCACCAGAATAACTGCTAGTTTTATTCGACCAGCCGCTAGTTTCAAAACGCTGCTGGGTTTGCGCTTTATCACGGGCTGTCTGTGCTTCGGCTGCTTTAGCTTGCACTTCCTGTCGCCGTTGCTGAATTTTTCGCAGTAGTTCCTGAGATTGGTTAATGCGTTCTTTCAGCCCTTGCATGTGTCCCCAGCGCTGATTTCCTTCGCGCAACAGGGCTGCTTCTCGTTCACCTGCCGCACTTGCTAAATCTTCTCTGCCGGCGTTTTTGGCTTTTTGAATACGGATATGCCAACGCTGGATTTCTTGAGCGGTGGACAAAATTTCTTCTTGCGATCGCTTTTCTTGTATTCGTAAATCTGCGATCAGCTTTAATGTGCCTTCCTCTTGCTCACGCAGCTGTTCTAGCAGCGCCTCTAACTCCAAATGTGGATTGTTACGCAAGAATTCTTCTAAACGGTTTTCTAGAAACCGACTCAAATCATCAAATAATCCCACTGCTAGAACTCCAGAGATCGGGTGCGTGACTATTAGACATCTCCAGAAATTAATTATGCGTTATCTGAAACCCTTGTCTTGACGTTGCAATGCAACGTCTCTACATTCATTTTCGGAGATGTCTATTTTATTGTAGTAGTCAGGTGAACTTCTGAGTGTTAGTTAGATTTAAAAATTGGGTTGTATAAACAAGTTGGCAGATACTTACAGTTTGGGCAGGAGTCAGGAGCCAAAAGTCAACCAAAAGGGCTATCAGAACACCCCAAGTTACAGCTAAGATTCTCAGACCATGATAAAACTGGCGTTGCATAATAGAGGGATAATATTTTAATAACCTCTAGAGGATTTCCAACAAATAAATTATTCAATCTTGTGGGGTATTGTTTATTTCAAAGCCCCTAAGTCTTTAAATGAATATGATTCAGAGGGGGCATTTAACCCCCTAACTTGTCTCGCAATTAAGAGTCACCGCCACACCAGAATGGTTGGTGAGTGGCAGTAGTTTTGCTGACATTTAGATGGAATAGCAAAAACTATACCAAAAGATGATCATCCTTTAGTACTATCTGTCGGAAAATCATGGTAGCAGATTTCTGAGATTTTGCGGGATATTCGAGTCAATAGTTACTGTGATTTTGACCCACTGCCAATTGTTCTTGTTGAGTCTGCTGTTTCCATCTCAGAGTTTTCAGCATTGTCAACCTCAAGAGTTCGGAGCAATTCTCGAATTACATCTGTTGCTGGTCTTCCTGTCGAAGCACAATAGGATTGAAGTTTCTTCATTTCCTCGGTTGTGAGATTTACTGTCAGTCGTTTAACAGCCCATTTTTTGTTCATGATCCTCTTTTGTCTTTAATATGTTCCTTTCTGCCAAAATCACCAAGTCATTACGATTTCTCCCGCAGTGCATAACCTACATCACGGACTGTATGAATCACACGCTTTTCCTTATTGTCTTTCAATTTTAGTCGTAGATAACCAATATAAACCTCAATAATATTAGAATCACCCATGAAGTCGTAACCCCAAACTTTTATTGCACTATCTACTTTTTTACCTCATTTAGTCTTGTCTTTATTGCTACTAAATATTGAACGGCTTCGGCCCTTAGCACTTAGTCATGGAATTGACATTACTATTTCCAGGTGCAAGATATGAGGAGAGTGAAGAAAGGTTCCAGGAATTGCTAAGATAATCTCGTCATCAAGCTGAAATTCCAATTCTCCCTCCTGAATATAAAAAGCTTCGTTTTCGTAACTATGAATGTGGGGAGGTGTACCGTTTTGTGGTTGAGCGGTAATTTCAATTAGCGTTCTTAACATCATTTATCAATTCATCAATCCTTAATTGAGTCGCAATAAATATTTATATTGCCCTATTTAATCCTTCGCTAACAAAAATTTCCGACTTATCTAAAAAGTAGTGAATCTGAAACTTTTAATTTTCACAAACTACATATAATTGCTATGTCTTGCATCAACCTGTTAATTATTTTTTGTTGTCGTCGTAACTTTTCTCTAAAGTATTTATAACAACAATCGGTATATTTAAGCTAAGTAGTTTATACTATTATTATGACTTTGCTAAGTCCACAAAAAACTCAAGTCTTAGTTATCCGTTACTGAGACGTTAAAATACTATGGTGTCTTCGTCAGGCTTGCATTGAGGGGATTGTAAGATGTTAAACATTACAAATAACTAAGTCTTATGCTAAAAAAATAAATTTTATTAATTAAAACGCTAATCATATACTTATAATGTACCATACAATGCCTGACCAAGAACTATGACATCACTATTGGGCTATTTGTTATTTGTCATTAGCAAAGGACAAAGGATAAATGACCAATGACCAATGACTAATAACTAATGACTGAACCATTGATTGAACTGAAAGGTGTTTCTAAGTCCTTTGGTAGCCATAAAGTTCTAGATAATGTAGACTTGACCATTTACCGGGGAGAAGCACTAGGGATTATTGGGCCATCAGGTACTGGTAAATCAACAATTTTACGGGTAATGGCGGGGTTACTTACTGTCGATGAAGGAGAAATTTATGTACAAGGAGTGCGGCGAGACGGTTTGATTGAGGATGGTGGCCAGCAGGTTGGCATTGGCATGGTGTTTCAGCAGGCGGCGCTATTTGATTCGCTGACGGTGGAGGAAAATGTGGGATTTTTACTTTATCAAAATTCAAAGCTACCGCGATCGCGCATCCAAGATTTGGTAAAAGAAAAATTGGAGATGGTAGGTTTGTCAGCAATAGGCCACCTCTACCCAGCCGAACTTTCCGGGGGAATGCGAAAACGGGTAAGTTTTGCCCGGGCGATTATGTCTAATCCCGATGATCCAACAGTTGGCCCAGAAATTCTACTATACGATGAACCAACAGCCGGACTTGATCCCATTGCCTCAACAGTAATCGAAGATTTAATCCGGTATTTGCAATGTTTACATGGAGTTTGTAGTACTTATGCTGTTGTTACCCACCAAGACAGCACTATCCGTCGTACAGCTGATAGACTTATATTTCTCTATGAAGGTAGAGTGCAGTGGCAGGGTACAGTTAGTGAAACATACAACACAGAAAATCCTTTAATCAAACAATTTCTTAGTGGAAGTGTGCAAGGGCCGATTCAAGTCATCGGTTAGAAAGTGAGGAGTTAAAAATCAGGAGCGAGAGTTAAATTTACCTCCTAACTCCCAACTCATAACTCATAACTCATAACTAATTATTGGGTGGAGGAAAAAAATGCGAGGTCTTATGACAAGCCTCTTCTCTTCGAGAGGCTTCGCCAACGCGTCTGGGCGAACATTTAGAGAAGGCTCTGTGGGATTGTTACTCCTGCTAGGATTAGGGGTATTTGGGTTACTCTTTCTGTGGTTAAATAGATTCACTCCTGCTGGCCGTTCATACAAGGTTATTGTGGAATTTGCTAACGCTGGCGGAATGCAAAAGGGAGCAACAGTTCGCTATCGAGGCGTTAAGGTAGGAACTATTTCCCAGGTTCGACCAGGGACAAATGCCATTGATGTAGAGATTGAAATTGCCCAAACTGACCTACTTCTCCCCCGGAATGTAGTGGTAGAAGCTAATCAAAGCGGATTAATTAGCGAAAGTATCATTGACATCACACCAAAAGCACCGTTACCTACTGGGGTTGTGATTGCTAAACCCCTAGATAAAAATTGCGATCGCAGCCTGATAATTTGTAATGGCTCTCGTTTAAAAGGTCAGATTGGCATCAGTGTTGATGAACTAATTCGCAGTTCAAGTGAGCTAGCTGCTGTATATAATAACCCCCAATTTTATAGAAATGTCAATAGGGTTCTAGAAACTACCACAGGTGCAGCAACCAGTTTTACTGAGCTAAGTCAGGATTTACAAGGTTTGACCAAAAACTTGCGACAACAACTTAATACCTTTTCAGCCACTGCTAATTCAGTGCAACGAGCGACAAACCAACTTAGTGCATCCTCGAGTCAAACAATAAATAAATTCGGTGCAACTGCAACTCAAGCAAATCGTTTGCTGAACAACCTGGATAATTTATTGACAACAAATCGTTCTTCGCTGCTTGGCGCTTTGAACAATATCACTGAAACCAGCAACCAACTGCGTGTTACAGTCAGTAGCCTATCACCTGCTGTGAATCGATTCACTCAAGGACAATTAATCAATAATTTAGAAACTCTTTCAGCAAATGCAGCGCAAGCCTCAGCTAATTTACGTGATGCTTCAAAAACCTTAAATGATCCAAAGAATGCGGTGCTGCTACAACAAACTTTAGATTCAGCACGAGTAACCTTTGAAAATAGCCAAAAAATTACATCTGATTTGGATGAGTTGACAGGTGATCCTACTTTCCGACAAAATTTGCGGCAATTGGTGAATGGTCTAAGTAGTTTAGTATCTTCTACACAACAAATGCAGCAACAGGTGCAAGTTGCTACTACTCTAGATTCGGTAAAAACTGCTGTGAGCAAACCAAAGAATCTAATTCTTACCCCAGCACCAACTCAAGAGGCGATGTCTAATGACAAGTCGCTACCCGTTTATGAAATTAATCCCGCACCTGCTAATTTTGAAAGTACCGACACAAACCTTCAACCAACCCCCAGTCCGTCTATCCCTAACTCATCCCAAGAAGACCTTTTGAAGCAGCTGCGGGAGTATGGTAAACAACGGGAGCAATTGGAGACGGGAAAATAAGCATAGATTTTAAATTTTGGATAATGGAATTGAAAGATGATAGCGACGAAATTTCTTAACTGTTGAATTAGCACAGGGTGGGCAAAAGCAATAAGCTAAACTACATCTAGTTTGCATATTCAAAATTAATATAACTCTTGTGGGGTGGGCATCTTGCCCGCCTTAATTATGCAAGTTAAATGTGGAACAGCTTATCTCCGATGGGCTATTTCGTGTCGCGCCCTGTGTTAGCATGGCTATTTCATTCTCATCTAGCCCGCCTCAGAATGAATTCTGAGTCTAATAGCTAAAGTCGTCTAAAGACGACTGAGAAAAGATTAAAGTCCGTTAAAACGGACTTTAGTTATGAGCCGCAAAACTGAGCGTCATTACGAATTATCTTGACACTTGCGCTACGATATCCCCTATTGCTTTTGTGCAATGTATATGAGGAGTAGTACAGGTAAAAACATGACAGAAGAATTCAATACACAACGTGCAGAGAATCTGGTTGCGATCGCATCTCAATTCGCTGGGCTAGGGAAGGTTACAGGTGTTAAAGCTTTTGGAAGTGGTAATATCAATGACACCTTCTTAGTAACTCTAGATTCTTCAGAAGAACAATATTTTGTCCTGCAACGCATCAATACACAGGTATTTCGGCAGCCACAACTGATTATGCAGAATATGCGTACCTTCACTGAGCATGTTCGCAAAAGGTTACAGCATACGCCTCTAAATCGTCGCTGGGAAGTGCCACGCGTACTGTTGACTAAGGATGCTCTAGACTACTGTAGGAATGCAGACAGCTCCTTTTGGCGGGCGATCAGCTTTATTGAAGGCTCCCAGTCTTTCGATACTATGCGCGATCGCTCACAAGCGAAAGAAATCGGTTATGCCTTGGGGATGTTCCACAATCTGATTAGCGATTTGCCACCAGAAAAACTCGCCGATACCCTTCAAGGTTTCCATATTACACCGCTTTATCTCCAGCATTACGAGGAAGTGTTGGCGAAAACTATTGCGCCTCAATCTTCGGAAGTTAAGTATTGCTTGCAGTTTGTTAGCGATCGCCAAACCTTTGCACATATCCTAGAAAATGCCAAAGTTGAAGGTAAATTACCCTTGCGTCTGATGCACGGCGATCCAAAAATCAATAACGTGATGTTTGACACTGCTACCTTGCAAGCCGTCAGCGTCATCGACCTGGACACTGTTAAACCCGGTCTGGTACATTACGATATTGGTGATTGCCTGCGATCGGGTTGCAATCCGACTGGAGAAGAAACTGAGAATTGGGACAGTGTTTATTTCGATACTGATCTGTGCCAGGGAATCTTACAAGGTTATCTCTCGGTAGCAAAGGCATTTATGACTGAGAATGATTATGCATACATATATGATGCAATTCGTCTAATTACTTTTGAACTAGGATTGAGGTTTTTTGCTGATTATTTAGCTGGGAATGTCTACTTTAAAGTTAAACACCCAGAACATAATCTTGCCAGAGCGATCGTCCAGTTTAAGCTTACCGAAAGTATTGAATCGCAAAAAACGCAGATTTGCAACATTATTAAAGATATGAAATGAACGATCAGACATTTTCCCTGCAACCCTTTCCTTCTACAAAATCCCTGCCTAATTTGAAAATTGCAGGTAATATTTCCAGAAATGGTAATAAACTTGCTATCCGCTATATGCTTGAGGGCGATTTAAAAAAAATTGCGTTGGCAAAGCCTACCGGAGGTATCGCTCCACCATCAAATACTCCATCACGCAAGCATGAACTTTGGGAAGACACTTGCTTCGAGTTCTTTCTTGGCATCAAAGATTCTGCACAGTATTGGGAATTTAACCTCTCCCCCGCCGGACACTGGAATGTCTATCGCTTTGATGGCTACCGTCAAGGAATGCAAGAGGAAACAGCGTTTGAAAAGCTACCGTTTAATATTCAAAATCAAGCCGATGGTTTAACACTTGTGTTGGATGTAGATTTACATAAAATCATCTCAGCAAAACAAGCCATTGAAGTTGGCATTACTACCGTTATTAAAGAGAGAAATGGTGACGTTACTTACTGGGCATTAACTCATCAAGACGCGGAGGCTGACTTTCATCTGCGGGATAGTTTCATAGTTGAGTTGTGCTAGTGGTAAATCATTAAATTAGTAGAGCCAAGTACAACATTTCATTAATTGGTAGCGAATCCTGCGCGTACCTTTGCGCTTACCTCTGCGCGACAGCAGTCGCTACAACGGGGGGAACCCCCGCAACGCGCTGCCTGCCCTTTGCGTTTAAATTTCAACCTTCAATTCGCCCCGTCAGCAAAGAGTAAAGGCAATTTTAAAAAATATACCTGTTTCAAATCGCCGTTTGAATATTTTAAAAGTGCGATCGCACTAGCAGGCAGAAAAAATAGGTTAAATATCTAACCTATAGTGGTATTTACACATTTACACATTCATGCAAATTGCTCGATTAATTATATATGAACAATAATTAGTAACGTTATTTAAGGGCAACAAATAAACTAATTTACTTATTTCGTTTGATAGAGTTAATTAAAATTTAAGGATGCAAAATATAAGATACATAGCTAAAAAGCAAATTATCAACTGTTAATTTATGCAAAAGATTTATGGCAATACTCAAGGGATAAAAGCTAGCCAAATAAAAAACTTACAACGGCTTTACGAGGAAAATCAACCAGCAGATAGATTAATTACGCCGGAATTTGCCCAAGCCTTAGCCGCAATTAGTAAAGAAATTCATCACCCGATTTGTTGTTATATAAATCGGCGTGGGCAAATTATCCGAATTGCTGTAGGAACACCAAATCAAACTCAAATTCCGGCTGAAGAATTACCCCGGCGCAGTGCCGAACGCTTGAGCGGAATCCGTTGTGTTGCTACTCAATTTAAATCAGAACCACCTGATGAAGCATCGTTGATCGCAATGATGCGTCAGCGCTTAGATGCTCTTGTAATATTAATCGCAACTGATAGCGAAGTAAAAGAAGCTTTTCTAACTTACCTTTTCCCCGATCGAGAAAGTCCTTGGGTAATTTCACCTCCTCTAAGTTTGGATGACTTAACCGAACAAGAATTTGACGAGCTAGTTCACGAATGGGAGAGAGAAATTGCTGATGCTGGGGATGGAATATTCCTATCTCAAGAAGTTGTCTCTGACCAAGACAGGGTGCTGCTGGTGGGAGTGCAGACAGAAGATGTATCTGTCCAACGGTTTGAAGATGGGCTAGCAGAACTAGTGCGTTTAGTCGAAAGCGCTAAGGGTATTGTACTCGATACAATGCGGCAAAAGCGCGATTGCATCCATCCCCAAACAGTAGTCGGTAAGGGAAAAATTGAAGAAATCACCCTTTTGGCTCAAAAACTAAGAGCAAATCTAATCGTTTTTGACCGAGATATTTCTGCATCTCAAGCCCGCAACTTAGAACAGGAAATTGGCATCCGAGTTGTAGATCGCACGGAAGTAATTCTAGATATTTTTGCTCAACGCGCTCGCACTCAAGAAGGTAAATTACAAGTAGAGCTAGCACAACTCGAATATATGTTACCTCGGCTGCGCGGTCGTGGTCAGGAAATGTCTCGATTAGGTGCAGGGATTGGTACACGAGGCCCTGGTGAAACAAAACTAGAGACAGAACGGCGAACAATTCAACGGCGAATTGCTCAACTACAGGAAGAAGTGAACCAATTACAAGCACATCGCGCCCGGATTAGACAACAACGACAACAGCAAGAAATTCCGGTTCTGGCATTAGTTGGCTATACCAATGCTGGTAAATCTACTTTGTTGAATGTGTTAACTAACGCAGAAGTTTACACCGCAGATCAACTATTTGCTACCCTCGACCCAACAACCCGCAAGGTAGTAATTACAGAACCAGAAACACAACAACGCAGGTCGATTCTGCTCACAGATACTGTAGGGTTTATTCACGAACTCCCGCCAGCACTGCTGGATGCATTTCGCGCCACATTGGAAGAAGTAGTTGAGGCTTCGGCCATGATTCATGTTGTGGATTTGTCTCATCCAGCTTGGGAAAGCCATATTGCGAGTGTCCTGGAAATACTCGAAGAAATGCCTGAGATTCCAGAAAAAAGTTTGATTGCTTTTAACAAGGTTGACCAAGTAGATAGCGAAACTTTAACTAGAGTTCAACAAGATTATCCCGAAGCTGTGTTTATATCAGCAAGCCAGCGATTGGGTTTAGAGACTTTCAAAATGCGATCGCTGCAACTAATTGACGAAAGAGTTAAAGCGATCGCACTCCCACAAAATTCATACTAACCAAAGGAAATTATATGACACCGACCATCATTGTTCACGGTGGAGCAAAAACCATCACAGACGATAAAGTTGCAGCCAACAATGCAGGCTGTACAGCAGCAGTAGAAGCTGGTTGGGCTGTGCTAATCAGTGGAGGTAGCGCCGCAGAAGCTGTTGAAGCAGCTATTCGAGTTTTGGAAACTGACCAGACATTTAACGCCAGTCTTGGCGCAACTCTCAACAGCGACGGAGAGGTAGAATTAGACGCGGCGATCATGGAAGGCTCATTAAGTTGGGGAGCAGTTGCAGCAGTTCAGGGCATCCGTCATCCCATCTCAGTAGCACGGAAGGTTATGGATGACAAACCCAGGCTACTAGTGGCGCGAGGCGCAGAACGCTTTGCTGTAGACTCTGGAGCCGAAATGTGTAAAAAAGAAAACTTGATTACTGATGAACAGTGGCAGGAGTGGAAGGAGGATCAAAAAGTTATTGATCGCCCCAACACTGTAGGTTGTGTGGCTTTGGATGCTAGCGGCATCCTAGCTGCTGGCACTTCAACTGGTGGTACTACGAAGCAACAACAAGGTCGCGTTGGTGACACTGCCCTTGTTGGCTCTGGCTTATACGCTGATAATAAATTCGGCGGTTGCTCAACAACAGGTGATGGCGAGTCAATTATCCCCGTAGTTTTGGCTAAAACTGCGATCGATTTTTTGAGTGAAGACAGACACCCAGAAGAAGCCGCACAGATGGCAATTGATACTTTGGTTTCTAAGGTTAAAGGTGAAGCTGGGTGCATCCTTATAGATCATCAAGGACGCGTTGGCTGGGCGTATAACTCATCACACATGGCTTGCGCTTATATGACCGAAGGACAAGACAAGGTGGCTGTCTTTACCAAGAAATAACTCATACCAATTCCTAAGGGCTATCTTAAGGTAATGCCTAATTAATAAAGCTAAATTACAGCTTTGTTTTTTCAAATTGGTGTTACTTGGAAATTCAGGAAACTTGTTTAATATAAACAACCGCATCCTTTTGTGGATGCGGTTTCTCGGAGGAGTAGATGTCAAAATACGACTTTCATTATTTTCAAGGGAGTACTCTTTCTGATTTGTTTGCTCAAGATATCACAGATGCATCTTATGGGTTTATTTTAAATTACCCTGCAACTGGCAGTTGGGCTGCTTACCCCAACCGGAAAAAATATTTTCTTCAAGATGGCAGTAGTGAAGCCACCAAAACCTCCTTCGACAAGATTTGTCAGAAGGAACCTTGGAAAAATCTGTCTGTATTAGGCGATCGCATTCTTGGAATTGTGATTATACCACCGCCAAAGTCGCTGCTTGAATACTGGCAAGAGCATTTCGGCTTCAGCTACTCTAATATTGAAATGATGGATCGCTTGACTTATCTCGATGATCTTAGCCACAGCGAACGCTTTGACAAACTCATTAGTCTATTTCCTTTTGATCACCTCAAACCTGAAAAACACGCTGTTGATCCAGACACTCATTACCGCTTACTGAGCAAAGTAACCCTAGCCGAATTGGGAGTGCAATGCCCGAAATACGAAAGCTACAATCTGCACCAAGTAAATATTGAAGACATTCAATTACCACAATTTCCATATTTAATTAAAACCTCCCACGGACTCTCAGGAGAAGGCACTTACATCATTAAAAGCGCTAGCGATTTGAACTACTGCCTTGAAGAAATTAGGAAATATCTTAATATTAAGTTGCTCGATACGATTATTGTTTCGGAGTTCGTTAAGAATGAAGTGCAGAATTACTGCGTACAGTTCTATATCAACAAACTAGGAGAGATAACCCTGATCGGCACTACCGCCCAACTCGTCACTCCAGAAGGTAACTATTTAGGGGGACTGATTGACTACCGCAACACTGACATGAGCAAGTTCTTTGAGATGATTGCCAACCTTGGTCAGTATGCTCATAAACAGGGTTATTTCGGCGTGATTGGCTTTGATGTGCTGGAAGACCAAGAGGGACAATTTTATGCGATCGATGCCAATTTCCGAGTCAATGGCTCGACTCCGTTGTGCTTACAGCGTAATACCCTACTCGGATTGGGAAAGGGAGTAGCTAAATATTCCAGTGACTACCGCATGGAAGGTACGCTGGATTCAATTTTAGCCACCTTAAAACCAGAACTAGATCGCAAGGATTTAATCATTCTGTCGGCTTTAGAGAAAATCAAATACGGAAAAATCAACACAGATATTTATGCGATCGTTACTGGAGAAACTATGCAGGAAATGCAGCATATCGAGCGTCAATTACAGAAAAAGGGATTACAATGGCTTCCTTAATATTAGAGGCAGGTAAGGAAAGGCAACCCCTGCCCTATTAATAGTTAAAAACTTATTCCTCAACTTCAATCAGATTAGGTGACTGCCTGATGGGAAACAGGACTCGCATTAGTTGATCTAATGGTACTGAGCGCTGCTCTTGAACAAAAACCAAAAACACAAGTGCAGCGATTCGTAGTAAGCCTGAGAGAACAAACAGCCCCAGCAAACCTTCGATAAAAGGTAGAGTTGTTAGAAAGCTACCAACACTGATACCCATAGCTCCAGTTATACCAGCAACTGCACCTGCGATCGCAAAGTAAGTAGATTGATAACGCACCGGTGATATTCCCATCATCAGATTGTTGGTACACAAATCAATTGCCGCCCACGTCCCGCCAGCTAGTATATGCAATAAAGGTAACCAGATCCAAAAAGAAATTTGATCGCTTCCAACTCCTAGCCACAGCAGAGGTGTCACCGCAACCAAGACTCCCACCAATAGCAGTAGCGGACGATTCCCAATTCTATCGGCCAGTTTCCCCCACAAAAGCAGCATTAACATGTTTGCACCAGTTCCTAAACCGTGATAAATCGTTACCACACTAATATCTATATCCAGGTTATCTAGCATATAGAGGTTAAAGAAGGGAGCGCTGATGTTAACAGCAAAGCACCAAATACTCAGGTAAAGTACAAACTTGCAAAAATTAGCATCTTTGAGAAAGCTAAAATTTATACCCTGAGGCCGGGGTTGGGATGTGTCTGAACCCGTGGCTGTTAAAAGCTGCGGGTTTACATCAGTCATCCAGAACTGACAGATTTGACTGATTAGCCCTAGCAAAATTCCTAGAACCAACATTGCACCATAGCCTTGAACTGTTCCACCAGGCCAAACCGATACTGCTAAACCTAGCAACGGCACACCAATAAGGTTAGTCAAGCCGACAACACTATTGCGAAAGCCAAAATATCGCCCCCGCAACCGTTGAGGTACTAACACAGCAGACCACCCAAGCCAAGGCGCACGACCGAAAGATTCAATGATATTACCTACCAAGAGAATTGCCAAAGTCAACTGCACTACTTGGTATCCAGCCAGATGAGATGAAGTAACCAACACAATCGCTGGCAGAAGAATCAACCACACCAACCGCGATGGAATGAAAATACACAGGAAATACCAACGGAAGCTGGTACTTCGGTTTACCAAATACGCTCCCAGTGGTTGCAGCAGATTCACCATCTGAGGGATAGCGGCCAGCAGACCAATTTGTACTGGGCCAGCACCCAACTCTAGCAAGAAATTACTGAGCAACGCGCCGCCGATGACACTATAAAAAATCGTAGCAAAGACACTCTCATAAGTTAGTGCTTTAAGGCTTTTGCGAATTTCTAGCTTAGAAATTTTCAAAAACAGTTTCGGAGTTGGAAAAAGTATCGTCTCCGTTAATGTCCTATCCTCAGAGATTTCTTGAATGGGGACAGGGGGAAGAGAACTAGCTTCTACTGAAATGTCATCTTCTTGGGATTGAACCATATTATCTAATCAATATTTAAAGAGTTAAATTGTTATAACTACTATTAGCCACAATTAGTAAAACTTATATAATATTTTTTTTGTTTTCTGATGAAATTGAAAAATTTCATACATAACACGATCGTCAGCAAAATAAACCTCATCTAAGTTGAGAACCGTAGTTTTTGCCCTCACCCTAAATCCCTCTCCCAGATATGGGAGAGGGACTTTGAAATTCTGGCTCCCCGAATCCCATATTTGGGGGATAGGTTGGGGGATGAGGGCAAATCCTTTTTATATTAAATGTTATATTTTTTTAGAAAATTTTATTTCCTTCTAAAGAAGGATTTATTGTTAAAAAGGCTATTGTAAAGTAATATTACATAAATTAATTTTGCTTTTAGTTTAACTAAAACTAAGCTTGTTATTGCAAGATAAATCATTCAAGCAAAAGCAATTTATTACAGAAGATAGAAATAATTGATTTAAAATTCAAAGTTGTTTCATTATTTTAAATTCCAAATTGCCTAAAGTAATGATAACTATGGAAAAAGCTTATATTGTCTCAGCAGTACGCACGCCACTTGGTAAATTTGGAGGTGTTTTAGCAGATTTGTCTCCAGTATTTATTGACAGATCCGTTAAACCAGTTTCTTGCTTGTCACCTCTGAGAGGGGATTGGGAAACAATTGTTTTAATCCCGAATCCCTATTTTTTTAAGGAGTAACACTTATGAAATTAAAGCCAATTAATCAGCAGGTTGTTTCGGTGGTTGGAGCCTCCAGTGGTATCGGACGGATTACAGCTCTTGAGTTTGCTAGACGCGGGGCAAAAGTGGTAGTTTCGGCTCGCGGTGAGTCGAAGCTAAAGTCTTTAGTAGAAGAGATTCGCAGCTTTGGCGGCGAGGCGACTTATTGCGTAGCTGATGTACAAGTATTTGAGCAAGTAAAGGCGATCGCAGATAAAACTGTGGAAGTCTACGGGCGACTCGATACATGGGTACATGTCCCCGCCGTCGGCATCTTTGCTACTTTCGACAATACAACACCAGAAGAGTTTAAGCATGTTATTGATGTCGATCTCATGGGACAGGTGTATGGTGCAATGGCGGCCCTACCCCATCTGAAGCGTGAGGGAAGGGGAGCATTGATCCATGTCTCTTCAATGGAAGGTAGGCGATCGCTACCCTACCAAAGTGCTTACTCGGCAGCGAAGCATGGGGTTGAGGGTTTTATCGAAGCCATGCGCCTTGAGTTGCAACATGAAAAATGGCCTATCAGTGTCACAAGTGTAAAGCCAGCAGTGATCAACACTCCTTTTTGGAATAATGGCTTGACGAAATTAGGCGTAAAGCCTACCGGGATACCACCTTACTACGAGCCTAAACTTGTAGCTGATGCTATCCTCTATACAGCCGAACATCCAACTCGTGACTTCTTGGTTGGGGATGTAGCTAAAATATTAGATTTAGTACAGCGCGTCTCACCATCATTAGTAGATTCACTGTTACTGCTCGTCGGCTTCAATTTACTACATACTTCCGAGCCTAAGTCTGAAGATGCATCAAATAATTTTTACCAACCTGTTGCTGAAGACGACAGAGTTAACGGAGATTTTGGTAACTTAGTTATACCTAGTGTTTCCGACTGGCTAGATAAAAATCCGCTTTTCCAATGGGGTGCGATCGCTGCTACAGGAGCATTAGCGTTGCTAGTAGCTCAAGTAATCAAAGAGCAAGGATAAAAGTCAAAGCCTTTTTAGGGACTGACAAATAAAAAATATACAACTATTTATTGTGGGGTGGGCGACACGAGATCCCATGTCAAAGGCGGGCAAGATGCCCACCCCACAAGATTGGATAATTTATTTCTTGGAAGTCCCTTAAGGAGGGTTAGGGAGGATCAAGCTTTAGCAGAACGAAGTACACTAATAAAGTTTTGAGCATAATTCTGCGTTGAGAAATCGAGGGCGCGTTGTCTGGCAGCTACTCCGGCACTTTGGGCAAATTCTTGCTCATTAAGATAACGGAGAATTGCGATCGCTAATTTATCTGCATCACCGTAAGGTGTTAATAATCCATTCATGCCATCGGTAATAATCTCCGTCGGGCCACCTGCATCACCAGCAATCACAGGTTTACCCAGCGCCATCGCCTCAATAATCACAATCCCAAATGGCTCTTTATCCGATGCATGAACGAATACATCCATCGCCTGCACCCACTCCGGGATATTACGCTGTAGCCCAGCCATAATTACTTGCTCTTTCAAACCCAAGGCGGCGATTTCTGCTTTTAAGAAGTCCTCATAATCTGGTTCTAAATCGTGCTTACCGCCAACCACTACACAATGGGCATCAGGATACTTCTGTAAAATTTTTGGCATCGCTTGCACCAGTACGTGCATTCCTTTCCATCGTTGCAATCGTCCAACAATTCCAATCAATGGCCCGTGTAAAGGTAAGCCCAGCTTCCGCCGTGCTTCTTCAGGAGTTGGTAAAGCATTAGGCTCAAATCGGTCTAATGCGACACCAGGATAAACCAAAGGTGTTGGTCTGTGGGGCCAAATTTCTGCTTGTGCTTGCTTACCATCTTGCGAGAGGGTGATAATTGCACGGGCTGGGATTAAAGTAGCGATTCGCACTAACCAAGTTTTATCACTAGGTACTTCTAGCTGATACCACACAGCAGGTAACCCTGCCAGCATCGCTGCTAAACCTCCAGATATATGCGTGATCCACATCCAATTGACAATTATATCTGCACGTTCGCGCCGGGCGATCGCAGCTATCCGAAAAACGGCAGCAATAAAACGGTGGATTTGGCGCAAACGTCCACTTTCTACAACTCGCGCATCAATACCAAGGGACTTTACTTGTTCTACCATCGGGCCGTCTTCTAAAAATATTACCAGCCACTCAACACCAGCATTACGTCCCTGTTGCACCAAATCCCAAAGCATCATTTCACCGCCACCTCGTTGCTCGGCTAGTGGCATAACAATAATTGCTTTCATAATATATTAGTCCTATTTAAGTTGTAAGATTTTTTTTTTAACTAACTACAAAAAATAATTTGCATCCAGTCAAATATTTTCGTATTTATTCATAATTCTTTTGGTGTTGATAGTATTTATGTCCTGCCATAGCCATAGCTAAAAATCCCCAAAGAATCATCCCTGCCACACTTAACATGCCGCTACCAATAATTAGCTGTGTAGAAGAACTGATCCCAATAGCGCGAGCAGCACTGATAAAACTATCGAAACGGCCTTCACCATAAGTGCTGACACTAATAATTAACAAAAGTAATCCACCCATATAAAAGATGGCTCCAAACCAACCAAGGGTGAAAAACATATCTAAAATGCCACTATCAATCACCACCACTTCGATTTGACCAGTTTTTTCGTTAACTTTCCAAATATTTCCTAACCCGTTACCTAGACCATTAGAAAGGGCTAAACCAAGGTTTTTATCGTAACTTCCCGATCTATCTTTAAAACTATTATCTTCTTCAAGATTAGAAAAAGTTTGTAAACGGGCTGCTACAACCCCAGCAATTGGCTCGATGGTTGTCAATGGCACAACACAAATTGCCATCACCACAATTATGATGATTAAGCGCATTTGAATGCGGGTTTTGACTGAACCCACGATCATAATTATTCCTAATAACCAGCCTCCCCAATTAGTACGTGCTTGTGTCAATAGGAAGGACAAGTAACCAACGGCTGAAGCAGGAAAAATTAAGTTTCCTGAACTGGTAAATAACAACAGCAACCCAGCTTGCATGACGGAACCAAAGGGGCCGACTGAGTGCAATGTACTCCAGACGCGCATTCCAAAAGGTACAGGGTTTCCAGAACTCATGAACAGTTTTGATTGAATGAGCCAGTACCTATCCCACTCAGGAGCTACTACGAATTGATATACACCATAGGCTCCTAAAATCAACACACACCAAAGAAAAGTTCGCTGAATATTCTGGCGATAGCTGGGATAATCTCGCCAGTTTATAAATAAGTGAAAAGCGAAAATAATCGGACTGAGCCAATCTAACAGTCCGCGTGCTACTGGGATCGGTGGATTATAAATTAGACCGATTAAAAAGCCATAAAAGACTCCAATAAAAGCCAAAACAAACGGCAAGCCCCCTTGACGTGAGGCGCGGGGAAAGTGTCGTAAGAATGTTGCAATAGTAACAAATACCACCAAGTAGGGTGCGATGAGCATCTGACGGGTAGCATCCCAGCCCACCCGATAGTCAACTAAGCGGGTAGCTAAGGGAGTGAGAAACCAAATCCACCAGGTAAAGCTGATGTAGAGAATGGGATGCCGCAAGTATAAAAACACGGCTACTGCTAAAGCTGTCACCGGGTAAATTAGGCGCAATGCGGCGGTAGCACCAGCAAAATAGCAAGCTAGAGTCAGTAATATAAAACCTGCGATCGCCATCCAACCCTGTTGCGATCGCTCCTCAGGAGAATAGCTTTCTTGTAAAAAACTATTGAAAAGTATCTGTCTAGAATTCATTCAATTTTAGATTTTGGATTTACCAATGCTAACTAGTACAATGTCTAAGCTAATTTTTAAGGTTTGTAGTAAGGACTTTAGTGCTTAAATAAGGACTAAAGTCCTTACTACGAACTTTTTACCCATAACTTTTAGCTTTACAGAGAACTAGAGCTAAGAAGAAATTAAATTCATTACGAATTACGAATTACGAATTGTTTATATCCTTGCCAACGCCCCCGCCAGGATGCAAGCAATTTTTTCCCTGCCAACTGCCCTTGGCTAGGTAAAAATCTCAGCCATTGGACGAAACCCAAACTATCGCATGTACCCACGAATACTGCCCAGAACAAAAATACAATCCGGCGGATAAATGGCAAATGCTCTAATAAAACTAAGGTTTCATTATGAACTAAATTAATAAAGGCAATTTCATTAAAATTATTTCGCTGATCTTCATCAAAACGTTGTGCCGGATAGTGATCTACAGCAACATTAGGATCGTAAATTATCTTCCAACCAGCCCGTTTTAATCTTAGAGTAAATGCCATTTCAAAATGTACCTGCGCTCCTGTGCCGCGCATCCGCTCGTCAAAGCGCATTTGTCCGATTGCCTCTTTACGAAAACTCATGTTTACGCCTTTGAGAATATCGACTTCGCGGGGTTCTCCCACTCCCAGGTGATGGTTGCCAATTACTCGCCCAAACCATTGCAACTGTCCCACTACTGGGCGGGATTCGTCTTCTAATTTGCTGCCGTGGTATATCCAATCACGCCCGCCAAGGCCGCCGAGGCGACTATCACAGGTAAAGTAAGCGGCGATGCGCTCTAACCAATCTGGGTGGGGTGCGGCATCATCATCAGTAATGGAAACAATATCGCCCTCCACTGCTGCTAGTCCGGCGTTGAGGGCTGCTACTACGCCCGGTTGTGTGACTTTTACGGTATGCAGTGGCATATTTGGCGCGTTTAATTGCGCTAGAAATTCCCAAGTTTCTGCATCCGTGTCACGAACAACTACTATCACCTGATCAACCGGTTTAGTTTGCTCCTGTAGCGCCAAAAGGCAGCGTGATAGGTCTTGTGGACGGCGATAAGTTGGTATCAGAACGGTGTTCCGCATTCTTGCTTAACTCCTCGAATAGATCCACATAAGTTTGTGCCATAGTAGTCCAGCTATGTTTTTCTGCCACAATGCGAGCTGCTTTGCCCATTTGCTGCATCAACGGGATATCGCTCACCAAGGACATCAACGCTACAGCCAAAGCATCAATATCATCTGAGTCGGATAAGACGATGCCACATTCTGGTGTCACCAACTCTCCGCCTCCGGTGGCTGTGGCAGTAATTACAGGCAGTCCTGAAGAAAGCGCTTCTAACAATACGAGACTGCAAGCTTCGTATCGGGAAGGAAAAACAAATAAATCTACTGCTTGCATAATTTGGGGGATATCACGGCGAAATCCCACAAAATGCACGCGATCGCTTAACCCTAAAGATGCTGCTAATTCTGGGAAAGGGCTACCTTGAGTGTGTCCCACCACCACCAGATGTAAATCGGGAACTTTCGCCAAGGCGTGCAGCACTGTATCTAAGTTCTTTCTAGGTGTGCGGATATCTCCGGCGAACAATGCTAGGGTGACATTCTCCGGTAAACCTAACTTTTGGCGATTGCTTTCACCAGGAGCAAACTCTTCTAAATCAACGCCATTGATAATTACGCGAATCCGAGAACGCGGCACACCAATATTAACTAATTCCTGCGCTACCTTTTCGGATACCGCTACGACAACCTGGGCTTTTTGGAAAGCCTGCTTTTCCCAACGGGCATTAAAAGCCGTAAACAGCCATTGATAAAAACCATACAAATCGCGGCGATTGCGGGAAATATGAACAGGCGATCGCAACCATGAACTGTGGACAAAATGTACAGCATTTACATCAGCCGCAGCCAGATTAATTGCTCCATTGACTTTAACTAAATCAATCTCAGAGCGATGTTGACGTAACCAATCTGCGCTTTTTTGGGCAAATATGAAATTCCGCACAAATTCTGTCGGATAGCCTTTGACTGGAATTGAAATCCAATTAACTTGACTATTATCTTCTAATTCTGGTGCAACTTCACTAGCCAATAATGTCAATTCATGACCACGACGAATTGCTTCTTGAGCAACTTCGTAATTTACCCGCCCCTGACCATCACCTTTTTTGATTTTATGAGTAACAATACAAAGTTTCATACACTACCTTGCTTACCATATTGCATAAATATTTTGTTGGGTCATGCATAAGGAACTTACAATAAATAAATTATCTATCTTGTGGGGTGGGCATCCTGCCCGCCCTGAATATTGGACGGGTGCGGACACCCATCCTACAAGACAATTTTGGATGTTTTTTATTTCTCTATCATTTAGAAATTTCTATTAATTTGTCTGCGAAAAAACCCGGAGTAAAACTAAGAGTAAGTGCCGCTATAGTTCGCACATCAAATTTTTGCTTATTCAACACTTGCCAAAAATAAGGACGTGCTGCGCCTATCTGTTCACTTCGTAGCAAACCAATTCCCAAAGTGGTATTAGCTTCTAACCATTTCTGTTGAAAGTAACTTTTAAATTGCTCTAACCGAGTGTCTTGCATAAACACTTGATAACAAAACATTTCGCTTTTAGCTTTGCGGATTTTTGCCTGCACATCTCGACTACCACTGAGCATAGTGTCAGTTTGCTCATGGGCACGATATTGCGTCAATCTTTGTGGATAATAGTAAGCACCGTAACCAGATATACAACAGAGATAAGTTAAATATAAATCCCACATCCCGCCAACTTCTGAGGGTATACTATCCCAATCGATAATATTATTACGAATTACACAAGATGCAGCAGTGGGTATGCTTTTATCTACCAATCCAATTTTATAAAAAGGTTGATGAATTCCTTTTGGTAGTTTGTCTCGCTTATAACCGCGTGTATTTTCTTCAGTTCCAGCATTATTAATTATGCTATCTGCACCTATGATATATTGGTCGCAAAAAGCGAGAATTAACTCAGAATTTGCTTCTAGAGGTGGTACTAGCTTTGCTAAAAAATCTTCATTCCAGATATCATCATCATGAAGACTAGCAACATATTTACCTCGCGCCATGTTGAAGCCATGTTGCTGATTAGCAATCATCCCCACATTTTGCTGATGCCGCCAAAATCTGATGCGTGAATCACCAAAAGATGCGACAAGTGCTTGAGGATTTTCTGAACTACAATTATCAGAAACAATAATTTCGATATTTTGATAAGTTTGTTTTATAGCACTAGCGATCGCTTGCTTGAGATACTCTGGTCTATTATAGGTGGGGATAACAACGCTAACTAAAGGCTGTTGAGATTCTTGAGACGATGACATAGTTTTTCCTTTATATTTTATAGGTAAAAGATGGACAATTTGCTATACAAAACTAAGCTTATTTCGCTTGAGGAATGCTATATATTTTTTTCGCTATAGAAGGAAATTCAGCTATTGTTTTTGCATAAATTGTGCGGAGATTATTCACATGAGCATTCATGGTAAATTCCTTCATTAATAAACCATGACCTTGTTCGCCCATGTGTCGGCTTTTTTCATAATCTCCATACAAATTATGAATAGCATCAGCCAGCTTTTTGATATCATTACCTGGAACAAGAATACCCGTTTCTCCATCTCGTAAATGTTCGGGAATACCTCCGACTGCACTACCAATTACAGGTCGATAACGAGAGTATGCTTCTAGAGTTACAAGACCGGCAGGCTCAGGCCAAACGCTAGGGAAGATGACTGCAAAACACTGTTCGTAAAGGTTATTTAATGTGTTGCGATCGCACCAACCATGCCAAGTAATTCGGTTACTTAATCCGAGTGTATTTGCTAACCTTTCTAACCGTGGTCGTTCCCAGCCTTCACCTGCAATATCAAGTTGAATTTGCGGATTTGTATGTATTAAGGTTTTGAGCAGCCATTCCAGACCTTTATCAGAAACAATCCGTCCAACAAACAAAATTCTATGATTTTGGTGAATATCTAAACTCAGGGGTGCAGTTGTTATTTTTGGTATGGAGATACCACAGTGTAGCGTTACAGTTTGCTCAGGTGGTACACCATTTTTAATCAACTCTTGACGCACGTATTCGCTATTAGCAACAAAAGTAATTTTTACCTTTTTTAAGGCATCTAATAACTGATGAGTAATTTGAAGTTCTTTAAGAGTTTTTAATGGTCTACGGCTACCACATTGATCTACTAATTTACCCCAGGTACAACCTAAGTAAGAGAAATTGCGATCGCAGATTGTTCGCTGCCCAGCTAAATACTTTGTACCGCTAGGACAGTATAATGAGTGATTATGAACGCTGAAAACTGTAGGACATTCGCCTGTAAGCTGCAAAAGTAAATCTGGGCTGTGGAGATGCAGCAACTTAAACTGACTTTGGTCAACATTATTAAGGGATCTTATCACGCGATCGCTAACTTCAGGTGGTCGATGTTCAAACAGAGAGGCTAAATAAGTTTCAACACCTCCGCCCTCGCCTACATCAAAATTGGAGCATTGATAAATTAGGTCTTCTTCAAAAATACCTCTGTCCAATTGTTCATCATTTCGCTTGGTATCATTGATTGAGTTAAGCATTAACCACCATTTTTTACGTTATTACTAATTACATCCCTCATCTAAATAGAGGTTTAAGTTCATCAACTTATATGCCAATGTTAAACCAGAATTTGTGTCTTACATCACTCACATAATGCCTGAGAGCAATGTTTTTACTTGCAGATTTATCTGGATAAATGAACTGATCTTCTACATTTAGAACATATTTTTTGGTGCATAAAGGCTTGCCATGATTGTAGTGCATTGTCAAATGGACAATTGTTTGTTCAGTAAAATAAGTAGGAGCTTCTTGAAGATTTGCTAAACGTTCGATAGCAAAACTCCAGTCAAATTCATGCCTAAATAATATAAATCCACCATTTACAGGATTTGATTTTTCCGAATCATCATAAATAATGCGATCGTCTAGTGACATAGAACAATCAGGTAGATAAAGAGAGTATTTTTCATCCGACTTACTCAAATCAATTAAATCAATTCCGCCGGGGAAAAATAAAATATCTGAATCAGTGTAAATCGTAGTTCCATTAACAGGAATTGACATTAATGCCGCTAACTTTTTGCCCAGAGGATGCAGTTTGGCATAATCAAGAACACATTGAGGTAAATCCGTTCTCAGGAAGTTTTGTAAAGGTATTACCTTAACGCAGGGATGGACGCGGCGGAGTAAATTACAACTAGACTCAGTATAACTGCCATCAGAAACTACAGCGAATGTATCTGGAATGCCGATATGACGAATGAATGAGCGAATACTTGCTACTTGTTCTGGTAAATCACGTTCACATGAGAAGGCATAGACACTTATCGGAACTTGCCGAGTTTGTTTTATCGGAATACTGACAATCTGAGAAAGGACTGCTTTATACAAGGAACGATTAAATCTACCCTGAATTTTAGCAGTATGATAGCCTATATTTACCATCTATTTTTCCTGGTTATATAAATAATTGAGTAGAGAAATTAATTCGTAATTTACGAATTACGAATTACGTTAGCGGGGCGTAGCCTATTACGAATTACGAATTATAGTATTGCATCTGGTGATATTCCCAAAGCTTGCCTTTACGTCCGAGTAATTCTTGATATTTGCCCTGTTCTACTATCCTTCCTGCTTCTAAAACTACGACTTTATCGGCTTTAGCAATAGTAGAAAGACGGTGAGCGATCGCAATTACTGTTCTACCCACAGATAGCTTTTCTAATGAATCTTGAATTAAGCGCTCGGATACAGAATCTAAGGCACTAGTTGCTTCATCCAAAATCAAAATTTCTGGGTTCCTAAGTAGCGCCCGTGCGATAGCAATTCGCTGTCTTTGTCCTCCAGATAATCTAACACCCCGATCTCCCAATTGGGTATTAAAACCTTCGGGCATTTCTAAAATAAATTCCAGCGCATTCGCTAGTTTAGCAGCTTCTTGAATTTGCTCATTAGTGGCTTGTGGAGTACCATAAGCAATATTTTGCCAAACATCAGTATTGAAGATAAAAGTATCTTGACTGACGACAGCTATTTGACGACGGAGAGAGTTAATTTCAAACAGCCGGATATCAAGTTCATCGATATAAATATTTCCTTCTGTAGCATTATAAAAGCGGGGAATTAAATCAGCAAGAGTTGTTTTACCAGCCCCAGAGGCTCCGACTAATGCAGTCATTTTACCCTTTTCAATGGTTAGGGTAACATTATGCAATACTATATTTTTGTCATCGTAGCCAAAATCTACAGATACTAAATTTATTGCTCTTTCTAAAGCTTTAAACTCAAGCATTCCATTCTGAAAATAGTTTTTATCATCACTTCTGAGCAGATTTTTAATGTTGTCTGCCGAGCCATGTAGAGTACTGAGAAATGCTCGTGTGCCATTAATATCTTGAACAAATGGGACGAAGCGAAATAGTACAAAGAAAAATGTTAGCAAAGAAGCAACTTGTAGCGTTCCATTACTAACCAGGCTAGTGAATGCCAAAATAATCATTCCCACCAACACGGTAGTAGCTACGCCTTCGGCAATCGGTTTAACAAGTGTCCAAGTGAATACAACTTTAGTTGTAGTACTTACTACCTTGTCGCTAGCTTTGTAATAACGCTGGCGCTCAAATTCTTGAGTACCACAGGAATGAACTGTGCGAATGCCATTAATAAATTCTATGGCTGTTGATGTAAAATTAGCATTAGCAGTTGTCATGCCAAAACTTGATTCTCTGACTCTGGCATTCAGATTAGATAACCCTACACCTAAAAGTGTAAATAGTAATGCTGAAATCACAGTCAGTTGCCATGAGATCAAAAACATTGATATTAAGTAGACAAGAGTTGTGATTCCCCTAGTTACTAAAAAGGCTGCGCCACTGAAACCCTGTCTTATCCTTTCAATTTCTGTGGTTATTGTGTTAATTAGTTCGCCAGAACGAGTTTTAGCAAAGTAACTTAACGATAAGGATTGTAACTGTTCAAAAATTTGCTTGCGTAAGCGATCGCCAAAATGCAGTTGAGATAATTCAGTATAAACTTGTCCAAAATAATTGAAGGCAACACGTAACCAAGTACTCAATAAAATCAGCGAAGATACCCGGTATAGACGATTAATTGGCGATGAATTAGCTCCCAATACCAAATTATCGAACCATTCTATTCCTGTTTGGACAGGTTTAGCGTCGGGACTAGTTAAGCTTTGCAAAAATGAAAGTAAAAAACCAATACTTACACCTTCAAAAGTGGCCGCTAGAATCGAGAATGTCAGAGCTAAAATTACAATCTTGCGAAAGTGTTTAAATTCTCGCAATAGCAAATAGTTGTCTTGCCAAAAGCTGGAAGCTTTAAGCAGACTCCGAAGTTTTTGAGGAAATTGGAAATGCATGGATTTTATAATAATAGTTTGGCAAGGTAGATAGACCGATTTAGCCTCAGTGCGGTAGATGAAACCATCAATTACCGCACAGATAGATTAACGTGAGTTCGACAAGTCTTATTTGACCTCTCCCCCAACCCCTCTCCGACACGGAGAGGGGAGCAAAAAGCTTAATTTTTCGTTGCTCCTTCCTTTCCGTTTCCCAGAGGGAGGCTGGGAGGGAGAGGTTCATCAAACTCACATTAAATTACAGTGTTTGGCTATCTAGATGTAACAAGTGAGATTGTGCTTCTACTTCCCACGAAGCTTTAATTTCTGGTAATTTATTTAGTTGTACTGCATCTTCTAAAGTCCAACAACGAAATCCGGTTAAACTCATGTCACCCCGTAGCACGTTAAATAACTGGGGCAGATTATCGAGATTGGATTTACTCATCCAACGCCCTAGCGCTGTAGTGTTTTGCGTGCGAAACCTCATTGCCCGAAACAGCTTACCCCGTTCTCCAACACGCCACTCACGGCAAAAAATTGACCCTGGCGAGTAAACCTGCATTAACACAATCAATCCCAACATGACTGGACTTACTAATAGCAATAACACCAAAGCAGCAATCCAATCAATTAGTCGCCAGAAGGGTTGGTTAGACAGTTTATTGCTAGCGGCTATGCTTAGAAATATTGGCTTTTGAGCTTCTTCACATGCATCTGCCCAAAACTTGAGCAAAGCCTCACCCAGTTTGGGATCTATGCTTACCAAACTTACCGGAGAATGTTCTAAGCATTCTACTAGCGATCGCTTACTATTTAATGAAGGCAGATATGGTTGCTTAACTCGTCCAAGCGGCTTCACCAACAGCTTACCCCGTCGCCACTGGAGTGTGCAGTACCCACGATTATCTTGGTGTTCCTGGGTTACATCATATAAATTCTCTAGAGTTGGAATTATTGAAGTTGTCATAATGTCTTTGGGTTTATACAGGAGTGAATTGCTGAGGCGTTATCAAAGGCTATCAATGCCAAAGACCCAAATCCGAATCTTGTTTGTCACTCAAAAAAGTTGGAGATAATTGAGGGCAAAATATGTTAGGGAACTCCAAGAAATAAAAACAACCGCTTGAAGTTGTTGACTGTTGACTGTTGACTGTTGACTGTTGACTGTTGACTGTTGACTGTTGACTGTTGACTGTGAACAGTGGGATATTTTTTTATTTGGAAGTCCCTCAGCCAAGCACACATTGTGCAGAAATCTGCTGGTGTAGAGGTGTACAAATCAACGTTACTATCAATATTCATGAGCAATCAGTATTTTCCGGTAACTACTGACAGTAGAAAAGTGTAGAGGTAAATTACCCATGAATCTATATCGACGTTTAATTGCACTGAGGTGTTTTTTGTATCGATATATTTAACAAAACCAGTCCCCTGTTGTCTTCTAGCCTTTATGAAGGTGCTTTAATCTCTAGAATATAAGAGTATGTAGAAATAGCGATCGCTCAAATAAATTCTTTATTTACTCTTTAAAGAGCCAGTGATTTCTCGGAAAAGCTATAAAGATAGTATAAATATACTGATTTTTTCCTGAGCGCAATAAAATTAAATTTTGTTCATAAAAAACGTAGGGTAGCACAGCTGTGCTACCCTACGTGTTGCATTTAATATGAATAGATCCTGACTTTTCACGGTATTTGGAAAACCTCTCTCTAAATCTCTCTCCTAAAAGGAGAGAGACTTTGAATTTTCCCCCTTCCCGTGTCGGGAAGGGGGTTAGGGGGTTAGGTCTTTGTGGGCTTTTCCATATAACTTGAATTGTCAAGAATAGCCCCAACTCCTTAAAGAAGTCGGGGATCTATCGTCGCCGTACTAACTACTTTTCCACAGCTTGGCGCAGAGCTAATTGCTGTTGTTTGATATAAGGTACGTAATTACTACTATTTGATACCCCATTAGCTACAACCCCAATCAGATTTAACTTACTCAGCATGGCTGTAGCTTGACTAAGCTGACTTCGCGTCACAATACCAATGCTTGCCACCATAACCACGCTACGACAAGATGATGCGGTAAGCATAGCATCCACCAAACCGAGAACTGGGGGAGCATCTATGAGTACCAAATCATAGTTTTCCTCAAATGCTGACATTAATTCCATCATCCGAGGGGAACTCAACAGATTAGCTGGGTCAGCAGGTCTGGGGCCGGCGGTCAAAATATCGATGTAGGCGGAACCTGAGTATTGAAGACTAATTTGGTTGGGTAGAGTTGCATCACTAGCCAATAGAGTTGAAAGCCCCTGTTCATTAGGAAGATTCAGTTGCTCGTGCAGACTGGGATCGCGTAAATTGGCATCAATCAGCAGTACTCTTTTGTGTAAACGGGCAGCACTCATCGCCAAACCCAACGCCAAAGCTGACTTACCCTCATCGGGTAAAGCTGAGGTAATCATCAAAGATTTTAAGTTAGCAACAGTATTTAAAAGTTCAATGTTTTTGTAAATCAGATCCAGCGATTCCCAGCGCGGTGGAGATTGCAATACCTGAATTGTCCAAGGGGCGAGAACTTCTGGCTTACCAAAGGGCAACTTGATCATTGATTCTCTGGGTTTGGCTGGCGGTAATTTGGGAGTTGTTCCCAACAACGGCATAGCCATTTGCTTCTCCAACTCAGCAGTGGTGTGAACTGCATCATCAGCCGATTCTCGAATAAAGGCAGCAATGCCTCCTAACATAAACCCAACCACAGCACCTAACAGCAAGTTCTGTTGCAGATTGGGGCCTAATTGTCCGCCTTTTTGAGGTTCTTCCACAACTTCCCAATTAAATCCACCCTTGGAAAGTTCTTGCCGTAATTGCTGTTCTGCTCTTAAAAGCTGCTCTAACCTTTCCCGGCTAAATTGCAACTGCGGTAGCATTCGATTGTAATAAGCCAAAAGAGGCGGGAAGCGTTTGATTTCAAAACGTAGCTCGTTTTCTTTTTGGGCTAAAGTTTGATCACGAGCAGTTAAAGCAACTATATTTGTCTGTGTTTCTACTAACTGACCAGCTAGGCTGAGATCAATTTGACCGAGTTGCCCTTTTTCGAGAAGAGAGTCTCCAGAAGCAAATGCACCAGCAGATTTTCCGCCTAAAGTTCTTCCTACTTCTTGTTGCAATAATTCCTTCTGGCTTTGAAGCTGTTCTTTGAGCTTTTGCACACTCGGAGTTTGATCTGTAAAGCGTAAGCGTTCTTGTGCTAGTGCCAGTTCGCTTTTTTGGATTTCATTCAGTAAGCCTTGATAGCGAGTAGATTGACTCAGACGAGAAGCAACTAGAGCATTTTGAGGAGAACGGTTAAGTTGTTCTTCTAAAGATTTTTGGCGTGCTAAAGCTTCGCCATACTGGGCACGAGTTGTCTGTCTTTCTTGGGCAATATTATTTAAAGCTGTCTCAATCGCTTTGGCCTGTGACTCTGGATCAATTAAATTCTGATTTCTGCGAAATCTTTGTAAATTTGTCTCAGCCGCGTTTACTTCTTCACTCGCTTTACTTAACTGTTCCCTAATAATTTGCAGACCTTTTTGTAACCGCGAATTCTGTTGTTGTTTATTATATTCCACATAAACTTGTCGAATTGCGCTCAGAACTTTTTGTGTCTTTTCTGGATCTCCAGCAGTGTATTCAACTTGAAATATTTTAGTAGCGACATTATCTTCTTTGCTCCTTAATTGAGTTAAGACTAAGGAAGCTTTAATTTCACCTGAACTTATATCTGGATAATCAGACTGAAGTTTATCAACTGCTTTTTGGATAAGTCCTGAACTCTGCATCAAGTTAAGCTGAGTTGCAGTATCTATGACTACATCAGAATCAGTGAACTGGTTGTCTAACCCCGCACCTTCTTTTTTCCCTTGATAGTTTGGTTCTACTAGCAGTTGCATGGAACTTTTATAAGTTGGTTTGGTTTTAAAAGTTACTATGCCTGCAATAGCAATAGAAGTAATTAATACTGCTAGAAACCAAGGAAATCTTCGCACAAATACGGCAAACAATTGTCCGTAGCTTGGTTCAGTTTCAGAAACTTGAGTTATATGAGGATTTAGACTACTTTGAACCACTTTTATTATCCTTGTCTTCAAGACTTACGCTAAGAGATTCTCCGAAGAATACCTATTTGTTTTACGAACCGCCAAGGAGGAGAGAGAAAAATAAATAGGTAATCTTATAGGGGCAAGAGATTAGGGAATTAAATGAATAATTGATGCACACCACAAGCTTGGTTAATAATTTGCTCAACTTTCCCAAAGAAGGCATTTTCTGAAAAGTTTGCGACTGCATGATTACGGATGCGATCGTAATCCCAAGAAATGCCATTGGCTTCTAGCAATGCAATTTGTAGAGATTCGGGTGTTTGCCTTTTGAAAAAGACTCCTGTTTCACCTGGTATTTGAGTATCTAATACTCCACCTGCACCATAAGCGATGACTGGTGTACCACTAGCATTAGCCTCTACTGGAACTAATCCGTAGTCTTCTAAGGCTGCGACAATAATAGACTTGGCTTTGGAAAACAAGTCTTTGCGGGTTTTATCACTTACGTGTCCCAAGAACTCAATATTTTTTAATGCTTTGGATTTTAACCGTGCAAGTTCAGGCCCATCACCTGAGATTAATAACCGCCATCCCAACCAGTTAAAAGCTTCAACTATTATATCAAGGCGCTTATAGCTGATCATCCGGGCTGAGGCCAGATAATATTCTTCTTTTATATCGGAAAAAAGAAATTTACTAGTATCAATTGGATAGTTTACCATCATTGCCTTTTTGCCATAAATACTTTCAATACGGCGGGCAACTACACTAGAATTGGCAATGTAAAGGTCAGGTTCCTGTGCATATTTCAGGTCTACCTTTCTCATTATTTGAAATATTTGTTCGATTAAAGGAGCAAAATATCTATAGTCTCCGTACTCTCTTAAATAGGTTGCTGTATCCCATAAGAAACGGGTGACATTATGGCAAAAACAAATGTGGCGGGCATTGGGATTTTTTCGCACTGCTTTGGCGAAGCTGGTGCTACTGCTAATAATTAAATCGTAGTCTTGCAGATCCAAGGCACGAAAGGCAGGAAAATATAGAGGAGCCATTGACCTAAAATATTTTGCTGCACCAGGGATCTTTTGCAAAAAGGTTGTGTTAACTATGCGATCGCCTAGATCAATAGTTTTTTCTGGATCGTACAGAGATGTGAAAATATCTGCTTCGGGATAGCGCTTACAAAGCAGTTCAAACACACGCTCTGCCCCACCTCGCTGGGTTAAATAGTCATGGACGAGAGCAATTTTCATGAATTTGACCTAAAGTTTCGATCAGGTTTATTTCAACGCTCCCCAGCAAGTTATTATCAACAACTTTAGTGTTCAGCAGTATAACTTCTTATCCTCTTCACGAAATTCTGACTACAAATACGTAGGGGTGTACAGCTGTACGCCCCTACAGCCGATTCATTTGTAGCTATTATTATGTCCGACCAAATCACCCATAATAAACAGTTTGTAGTGGGGACTTCAGTCCCCAAAGCCAGGACTAAAGTCCTTACTACGAACATTTTTTATTCAGCTTGATTAACTGGATATGATATTATCCAACTGCTACTAAGATTTTTTCTGAGGCGAAATAAGTGTTTTGCTCAGTTCTTAGTTGGTCGCAGAGTCTGCCTTCAGGTAATTCTACATCCTCATAAGTGAGGACTTGATCCTTAGAAATATCTCGTTTGAGGCGACATCCTTCAGCTAAACCGATTGGTAGAAGATTTTGCTGTTGGACAATGGGGGAATTTTCACATTGTCCGTAGGTCATGTAGTAACCAATGCCATCTAAGGTTTCTCCTGCTTTCAGGTCGATTTTGGCAGTGGTGACAACATCTACTAGCGGGCCTGCTAGGGGAGACATAACCGCATCACCGAATAGGACAGCACGCGCTACGGACAAGGGAACTTCAAAATGACAGAGGTGATAAGGAGTATAGAAGCTGTAAAGTGGGCCTTCGCCTAATTTGTATAAGTTGAGATAGTGCTGTTGCTTGGGGTCGTCGTGAGTGGCAAATACATATACGCCTGGGCCAGGTTTTGCTCCAACTACATAATCGACAATGCCGCCCAGTTCTTTGAGTTGTTCAACATCATATAGTTGGGTCATTTCATCGACATAACCGTTGAAGTCATATCCTAGCATTCCCCGTTTGGCGACTTTCATCCCTGTGGCATTGGCAACGATCGCTTGCTCAAAGGAAATTTTGGTTCCGTCTGCAAAGCTAGCCACCATGTGGGGCTTTTGACCCCAACGTTTAGCAAATCCTTCCTGGGTGGTGGGATTGCGATAGGGGTCTTGGAGTCCTTTAATGTTACCGCACAATAAGGGAGTTAGACCAATGCTTTTGACAAAGCGGTAGAGGTTCATTTGCACCCCTGGCTGATCGCCATCACAGGCGCTGAGAATCACACCTGCTTTGTCAGCATAGACTTTGAGGATGGGGCCAATGGTGCCGTCGAGTTCGGCATTCATCATAATCACATGCTTGCAATGAGCGATCGCTTCCATAACGATGTGAGCGCCAAATTCCACTGCACCTGTGACTTCGATTAAGGCATCGATGCCTTCAGCCCGACACAGTAACTTAGCGTCTTCTGTGACTGCATATTTACCGTTTGCGATCGCATCTTCTAATTTGCTGACAGTTGCAACAACTTGAATATCTTCAATTCCTGCTTCCGAATAAGCTTGTTTAGCTGCATCAATCTGACGATTTGAGATAGCAACTAACTCCATTCCTGGCACTGAATTGACAATTTGGTTGGCAATTCCTCGACCCATAAAACCAGCACCAATCATTCCCACCTTGATAGGATTTCCTGCTGCTGCACGGGTTTGTAAGGCGCGATCGATAATAATCATGAACTAAACTCCTTTTTAGAACTGTTTGTTGTGTTACAAATTCTCGATAATTTTGCACTTAATAAGTCTTACAGCTAAATATTAAGTACATTTTCATAGTTAATTGGTGTTAGCGTAGGCGTAGCCCGCCGGAGGCATCGCTACTAACCAGTTGTTTGCTAGATGTCTGTTTTTTCTGGCTGTGGTTTTCGAGAATTTGCTCTATAGTATTTCGGTATACTTGGGTAAAATTCTCTTTAGTATGATTTGCTCTTACATATTCCCACGCTTTCCGAGACATACTTTTCAGGTCTTCTATAGGCAAATTAGAAATTCTTCTAACTGCCGCTTGAATTTCTGCGATCGAAGAATTCTTTAATAGAACACCGTAATCCTCATGTACATTAACGCTAGTTTCGTAATTGACTATCGGGATTAATCCTGTATGCATACAAGTGATAACGCTGCCAGCTCCACCTTCTGCTGCTGAAACTAACACAGTACCAATACAACTATTGGTAACTTCTATAAACTCAGGGCTAGTAACGTCAATCCAACCATAAGTATGGATATTTGGTGTTTCGTAAAGCTCTTGATGAAAAGCTTGTTCAAATTCTGGTTCCTTATTAATTGGCCCACAAACTGTTAAATGAAAGTCTGGCATTTGTGCAAAGGCTTCTAAAACTAAATCCAGACCTTTGTGAACAAACCCGTGACTAGCAAACCATAGGAAATTCTTTCTTACGACTTCAAAATCTTTTTGTTCTGGCCAAGGATAGACAGTAGGATTAGAAAGCGGTACACGATAAATCGGTTTATTCGCGTATTTGAAAGTATTGATGGTAAATTCATTGCCTAAAACTATGCCATAGTCGGCATATTCAATTCCTAAATTAGGCACTTCATATCGCTGTGGACAGAGAGTAATCCCTCGCCGTTGTTGTAGTTCTAAGTGTCTATGACATTCAGCCGCATTACGAAACACCATATTAGCAATGTCAACGTGAAAAATTTTTACACAATCTTTATTGAGTTTAGGTGCTAGTTCTTGCATCCGATGACGGACATCAACGAAAAATGAATAATGTTTTTCAGGAACGAATTCATCATTGTAGAACTGGATGACATCAACGTTATAACCAAGATCCAAAAATGTTTGCACCATCTGCCAAACTTCCCAGTACCAAGTGTGGTCATGGGGTATGGGCTGACCAGCTTTTAACAGGAATGGTTCAATCCGATAAGAAAAAAGTACATTCCCTCTAGAAGGCTGATTTGGTTTGAGTGAAACAACTTTCAAGCCTTTGATATAATCAATGCGAGTTGCTACTTTTTTGAACAACGAATTGATAGAATTGCTTAGATGGGTTAGAGTATTATTTGGCATTTGATACCTCTTGTAATTGTGAAGTTAAACAAAGAGTATTTGCAACTTTTAAACAGCTATTTTGCTCCAACAGTCATCATTCTCAACAAAGGCCAATTTAAATCTTTTTCGGAAATTTCAGTTGCATCTAGAGGCCAATTAATCTCAAAGAATGGGTCATCATAACGTAAACCTCTTTCATACCCTGGCGTATAAAATTCACCCACTTGATATACAACTTCAGTCTCATCTGTGAGTGCTTGATAGCCATGAGCAAACATTTCTGGAACATACAAAGCGCGGCGGTTTTCTGGTGTTAGTTCCACCCCAATATGTGATAAAAAGCTAGGAGATTCAGGACGCATATCAATAATTACGTCATAGATAGCGCCTTTAGTACAGCGAATCAACTTCGTTTCTGCTGCTGGCAGAATTTGATAGTGCATTCCCCGAATAGTGCCTTTTTTGTAGTTAAAAGACAGGTTACATTGGGCAACTGTTGGCTTTAATCCGTGTGCCTCAAATTCTTGAGCGCAGAAAGACCGAGCAAAAAAACCACGGTGGTCTGGTTTTTCTTCTAAATCAATAATAAATGCGTCTTTGAGTGCGGTTTCGGTAAAAATCATTTGATTGCTTTGAGATGAATGTTGGTTAATTAAATTAGATATTCTTCTGCCAAGAACGTTTTTAATTTGATACTTTAACTGCATTAGATGCAGAACGTAACTCTGCTCTAGGATAAGTATCATCCCAGTATTGAGTGCAGAGTTCTGGTCGTTCTGGGGGATTGGCAGTGTAACAAAAGAATAGCGTTGACCGTTCTTCTGTGCGGACTGTGCCGTGATGTAAAGTATTTTTCGTATCTACAATAATTACAGTACCTGCTGGGCCTGGGCAGGATTTCCAAGCTAATTTAGGGATGACTGGTTTTACTTCTTCATCATCAATACCCATATAACCTGACTTCCAAAGTTTGTAATAAAGTCGAATATAATTCCAACTAAATAAGGAACTTAAAGAGCGAGGAATGTATTCAAAAGGCCCAGTTTTTTCTTCTACATCATTCAAGTAAATAAATATTTTGATGATACGCCGGTCTTCTGCATCGCTATGCCATAGCAGTGTGCCAAACTGATGTTTGCTAGGGAAATCTTTGCGTAAATGTACGCCATGAAAAGCAACAGGAAGACCAATATAATTTTCGATGATGTTAAGAAGTCTTTCCTCGGTTCCCCAGGCGTAAAATTCTGGTAAACCTGTTACTGTGGTAATTTGTGGTAATTTTTCGTCTAGATGGTCGTTGTTAGGATTTTCCATCTGAGACAATTGATGGTAAGAAGCTTTGAGTAGTTCTGAGCTAGAGTTTAACCCTAAATCTGCTAGTGTTGTGACGTAAACGCCATCTTTTTTGAGAGTATTAAAGATGTGGCGATCGCTTCCTTCTAATGCTGGCAAATTTCTGCTATGCTTCCAACGGGCTACATAATATTCAAAGTCAAAAGATAGTGTAGCTATTTTGCGTTTAATTGCACTAAACATGTCGTAAATCCTCTTCTTTTTGATACATATTTGTTAGCAATTTAATAGCTTACGGCTTATAAGTCCGCACTTCTTGAGTAGGTATTTCACTTGATTCTGCTAAACCGAGTTCTTTAGAAACCATCATATCAAAAGCACACAAGGTGACTAAAGCCAAAAATGGAACTACTATTTTGATAGCGGACATAGGCCATCTTCTTAAAGCACCTAAGAAAACTTTCAAATTGACTTCTTTACCGTTCTGCAAAAGCATCCGTCTACAAAACTGCTTAGAATATCCATTCTCTTCCAGTTTCAAAATTACTTCGGGTATGTGTTTGTATTGCATTAACAGTGCAGATTTTGGTTCTTTCTGCCAATAACTCACGCCAACAACACATTCCAAATAAGTTTCTTTAGTGACAATTACACTACCATTAGCAGCACAATAACCGGCTAAATATGCTAAAGATATCCAGTTATTCTCAGCATCTTGCCAACTTTGGAGAGCGCGTTTCACTAAATCAGTGCGGTAGACTGTAGCAGTCAGAAAAATTACTGCGCCAACACTTTTTGAGAAACAATGTTCAAATATAGCCTTACCATCACCATCACCATCTTCACTATCTATATCAAACCAGCGATTACCAACAATTGTTGGTGGGTGGACTGGTTCACCAGTAATTTGGTTCCGGCCGGAAAAGTTGAGAAACAATAATGATAAATCTTCATGCTGCTTGAGTTTGCTAATCACATAAGTAATAGCTCTATCTTGAATTGGGTCATCATCACCAATTGTCCAAACATATTTGGTTGTTGTAGAATTTAGGCAATACATAATATTTTTGACTACGCCTAAATTTTTAGGATTTTTATTTGATTTAAATGTAATATTACTAAGTGTTAGTTGCCATTTTTGGATCACCTCCTGAGTATTGTCTGTTGAACAATTATCAGAAACTAAAATTTCACAGTCGTCTTCATAACCTTTAATAGCTTGAGTTAGCCATGCTAATTGTTTATCAAGTAAACTTGCACGATTGAATGTAGGAATCGCAATAGTCAGCAGTTTATTCATATTAAGTTCAATTCTGTAGTTAGGAAAATTGGCAGTAATAGCAGGTTATTAATTACTAAATTGCTTTTTAGCAGGGCTATTTCGTTCTAGACATAAACCGCTCAGAACTAAAGTTCCGCGGCTCATAGCCTAAGTCCACTAAAGTGGAATAAAAGACTTTTTTAGTCGTCTTTAGACGACTTTTGCTATTAGCCTCAGAATTTATTCTGAGGTGGGCTAGATGAGAATGAAATAGCCCTGTTTTTTTAGTCTAATGGTTTTTGATTTGATAAGAAAGTTCTCAAGGAGATACGCCTTTTAATTACTTTCCAACATTTATTATTTTAGTAATTAATTGATTAGTAATAAAAGGCGTATTCTCGCTAATTTTTAATAATTACAAGGCTATTAAAACCTTATCCTGAATCGGAGATGGATAAATTTTTACTTCAGGAATTGGCACTACAAACTGTCCACCCCATTCACCAATAAATGCCATTTGTTCCATAATTTCTTCTTTGAGATTCCAAGGCAATATTAGGAGATAATCTGGTTTGGTTTCGCGGATTTTATCTGGTTCAAAGATGGGAATATGAGTTCCAGGTAAAAATAATCCCTGCTTGTAAGGATTGCAATCTACTGTGTAATCGATAAAATCTTTTCCAATCCCACAGTAATTGAGCAATGTATTGCCTTTAGCAGGTGCGCCATAACCAGCAATTGACTTACCTTCTGCTTTAGCTGTCAAGAGAAAATTTAATAATTTATGCTTTGTTTCTTTGACTTTTTCTCCAAATGTAATGTAAGTCTCTATGCGATGCAGTCCGGCGGCAATTTCTTTAGCTTTCAAATCTCTAACTCGTTGACTAATGCTGAGATGAACAGCGTACTCATGTTTGGCATAAATTCTTAATGAACCGCCATGAGTTGGTAATTCCTCTACGTCAAAAAGTTGCAAGTTGTGTGCTGCAAATATTTTTTCGATAGTCAGGAATGAAAAATAAGAAAAATGCTCGTGATAAATAGTATCAAACTGATTTTGTTCAATAAGTTGCAAAATGTGAGGAAACTCCATCGTCAAAATGCCGTTGGGTTTGAGGATGAGTTTCATTCCAGCGATGAAATCATTTAAATCTGGTACATGAGCTAAAACATTATTCCCTATCAAAAGGTCAGCGAGTTTTCCTTGTATCACAAGTTCTTTGGCAGTTTCAACTCCAAAAAACTTGTTGATACTAGGAATACCTTTGTCTTCAGCAACTTTAGCTATATTTGCTGCTGGTTCTATTCCTAAAACAGGGATTCCCTTTTCTATAAAATATTGCAGAAGGTAGCCGTCATTACTGGCAATTTCAATAACTTGATTATGATGATTAAAGCCAAACTTTTCTACCATGATATCTGTATAAGCCTTGGCATGTTTTAGCCAACTTACAGAGTAAGAAGAAAAATAAGCATAATCGCTGAAAATGTAATCTGGTGTTTCAAACTGTTCTAATTGAACTAAAAGAGTGTCTTCAGAGACATAAGCGTGGAGAGGATAAAATTTCTCTGCATTATTTAGTTTTTCTGCTGTCAAATAAGCATTTGCTAAGGGCGACATTCCTAGATCAATAAAGGTTTTTTGCAGGGGTTGACCACTGAAACGACATTTTGCGATCGCCATAAACTTTAACTCACTAATTGCAAATAATTTGATAGATGGATAACTCCGAATCAACACTATTTGATTCGGAATTTTAGATTATTTGTTCACTGTTGTTAGGCTACTCTAACTACTTTTTATTCCAGAAGAAATCTTTGTCAATTTGCTCGGTACGAATCAGATACTCTAGTTGCTTTAAGCGAGTAAATCCTCTAAACAAGAAAGTATCTTCAGCCATATCTATTTGACTGAATAAATCAAATAACTGCTGGGCACCAAGTCGGGCATTCCAATCACACTTAAATCCAGGTAAAATTGTGTTGATTTTCTCGAAAGATACTCGATAGCTACGATTATCTGAACCGTTGTCACCAAAGAACAATTTACAATCTGGGAAAATATCAGCAATAATTTCTGCGATTTCTTTGACGCGATAATTATTTGCTGTATCTCCTACGTTGAAGATTTGGTTATGTACAATGTCCCGTGGTGCTTCCAAAGCGCAGACTATTGCTTTGCAAATATCCAGTGCGTGGACTAATGGCCGCCAGGGTGTACCATCACTGGTCATTTTGATTTGTTTGCTAGTCCATGCCAACCCTGCTAGGTTGTTTAAAACAATATCAAAGCGCATCCTGGGAGAAGCACCAAAGGCAGTTGCATTCCGCATAAAGGTGGGAGAGAAGTCATCGTCAGCGAGTGGTGCGACATCTCTTTCTACGAGAGTTTTGCATTCTGCGTAGGCTGTTTGAGGATTAATTGGAGATTCTTCTGTGACATCACCTGCGGTAGCAACACCGTAGACACTGCATGAAGACATGTATACGAAGCGGCGCACACCCATAGCTTTAGCTAGGCTAGCTAGACGAACTGAACCTATATGATTAATTTCGTAGGTAATATTAGGTGCTAATTGTCCGGCTGGGTCGTTGGATAGTTCCGCCATGTGAACTATGGCTTCAACACCTTCCAAATCATCAGGGGTGATGTTGCGAATATCTTTATTGAGGGTTTTGGGTGTTACCCCATTAGCGTTATACAGCCAACCAACTTTATAGAAACCGGTATCTAGACCAATAACTTCATGTCCCCGTTCAATTAAGAGAGGGGGTAATAACGAACCAAGATAGCCTTCTGTTCCAGTTACTAATATTTTCATTGTGTTAATGCCTTTGTATTGATGAGTTAAATTAGGGGCGCACAAATATTTGCCCTAAAGGGTGTTGCATCTAAGAGGGAACCGCTATATTTTTCGGGCGTTGCTGAATCGAGGTATGAATTTGGATGTAGAGACGTAAAATTTTACGTCTCTACAAGGATTTTCACCGGAATGCACAATCGTTTTCATACCGCAATCAGCAATGCCATTTTTCGTTTGTATGCAAGCAAATAACCTCTCTCCAAACCTCTCTCCTAAGAGGAGAGAGGCTTTGAATCTTGCTCCCCTTCCCTACAAGGGAAGGGGTTGGGGGTTAGGTCATTGGACTCAACCTAGAAGCGCTATATCTATCGGCTAACAGTCATTACATAGTTTGCCGACTAACCCATTGGGTAGCAGCACTCTATAGCGGTTCTTAATTGATGCACTACACTTTTTTCTTGTGGGATGGGTATCTTACCCGTCCCTTGTATTTCCAGGCTGGAAAAGATGCCCACTATACAAGATTCATCCTTTTATTCAGCAGCCCGGAAGTAATAGCGATGTTATCTATGCAGTTACTGCAATATCTAGATGGGAAAGTTGGGGAATTTCTGCCACAAGCGCTTTACCGATTTCTAGAGAAGATGTGGCCGCAGGAGAAGGAGCATTGCAAACATGAATGGAGTTTTGACCGGAAACAATCAAAAAGTCGTCTACAAGCTTGCCATCGTTCATTAAGGCTTGAGCGCGAACTCCTGCATGGGTGGGAACTAAATCTTCTGCTTGAACTTCGGGAATTAGTTTTTGCAAGCTTCTGGTGAAGGCTGCTTTACTAAAGGAACGAATGATTTCTTGAATCCCTTCATCAGCGTGTTTGGCTGCCAACTTCCAGAAACCAGGATAGGTGATGACTTCAAGAAAATCCCGTAAGTCAAAGTCAGTTTTTTTGTAACCTTCGCGTTTGAGCGACAGCACCGCGTTTGGCCCTGCATGGACGCTACCATCAATCATCCGGGTAAAGTGAACACCCAAGAAGGGAAAATCTGGATTGGGAACTGGGTAAATTAAAGTTTTGACCAAATAGCGTTTTTCTGGGGTGAGTTCGTAATATTCTCCCCGGAATGGAACGATTTTTGCTTGGGGTTCAACTTTACCTAATTTGGCGGTGCGATCGCTATGCAATCCAGTACAATTAATTACAAAGCGGGTTTCAAAGTTACCCTTGTTTGTTTGGAGTACCTGATTTTTACCACTTGGGGAGATTTTCAGAACTTTTGTATTCAGGTGTAAATCCCCCCCCTGCTGTTGAATTAACTGGGCGTATTTCCAACAAACTTGCTTGTAATTAACAATACCAGTTGAGAATACCCGAAGTCCACCTACGCATTTTACGTGAGGTTCAATTTCCCTGACTTCTTCCGGGCTAATTCTCTTAACTTCTATGCCATTGTCTAAGCCACGTTTGTAGAGATTTTCTAAACGTGGTAGCTCTTGTTCTTCAGTTGCAACAATTACCTTACCGCAAACTTCATGTTCAATTCCATGCTCTTGACAAAACTCTACCATTGAGCGAGAACCGTCACGACAAAATTTAGCTTTGAAACTTCCTGGTTTGTAGTAAATACCAGAATGAATTACACCGCTATTATTGCCAGTTTGGTGAAATGCCCATTGACTCTCTTTTTCTAAGACTAAAATACGAGCATTGGGATAGCGTTTTCCTAAAGCCAGCGCTGTAGAGAGTCCAACTATTCCACCACCTATAATTGCAAAATCATACATTAGTATTATTGTACTTGAAATTACAGTAAATCTATAAAATTGGGAGTGGGGAGTGGGGAGTGGGGAGTGGGGAGTTAAAACTCATAACTCCTGTACAGACGCGATTAATCGCGTCTGTACTCCTAACTCTTCTTTTACCAAACTTTCCAAGGGGCTTGAGTACTTGTCCATAGCCCTTCGAGGTAGTTTTTATCGCGTAAAGTATCCATAGGTTGCCAAAAACCATCATGTTTGAAAGCCGATAGTTGTTCCATATCAGCTAGTTTTTCTAATGGCTCTTGCTCCCACACGGTAGAGTCATCAGCAATCAAATTGATTACTTCTGGTTCTAACACAAAATAACCGCCATTAATCCAAGCTCCATCACCTTCAGGTTTCTCCCGAAAGCTGGTGATTTTAGTTTGCTCATATCCTAAAGAAATAGCACCAAAACGTCCGGCTGGTTGAACGGCTGTGAGTGTTCCTAATGTCTTTTGTTCTTTATGAAATTTAACTAGCTCGGTGATATTAATATTACTTACACCATCACCATAAGTAAAGCAAAAAGTCTCATTACCAAGATGTTCACTGATTCGCTTTAAGCGTCCGCCTGTCATCGTATTATCACCTGTATTTACTAAGGTGACACGCCACGGTTCAGCATAACCAGAATGCACGTTCATCTGGTTAAATCGCATGTCAAAAGTAACATCTGACATGTGTAAGAAGTAGTTAGCAAAATATTCCTTAATTATGTAACCTTTGTAACCACAACAAATAATGAAGTCATTAATACCGTGAGCAGAGTAAGTTTTCATTATGTGCCAAAGAATTGGCTTACCACCAATCTCAACCATCGGCTTGGGTCTGATACTGGTTTCTTCACTGAGGCGTGTACCAAGCCCACCAGCCAAAATCACCGCTTTCATGCAATTACCTCGGAGATTTGTAGGGATATAATTATTTGACCGTACCAATTTTAGATTGTAGATTTGCAATTTGGGATTAATGCTCGAATGTCACGAGCCTATGAGTAGATTTGCTCTGCCCATTTTCATAGCGGGGCATGTATCAAAAAACCCTTTTAATCAAAAATCCAAAATCTAAAATCCAAAATTGTTTGACTTTATCGACATGAAGAGGATGCACTTAGATAGAGAAAAATTGATTTCTTTTTTCTTTTTCTACGTCAATAATCTAACTGTTATTTTTGGTGAAATTATGAAGGAAATATAAATTAAAATCTTTTCTATATAAAAGCTCTATGAATATCTATAAATAGGAAAATAAATTACTCTTTTAAATAAAAATGTTACCCAATAAATAACTAGGGTTAGCGTTAGCTAACCCTAGTTAGGCTTGATTTCTGAAATCCAAACCAATAATATACCAGTAAAAAAACTTACTTGTTTTTAGTTAGTTTTTTCCACATTACTTGAAGTGTTGAATAAAGGGTCACATTTGTTTTCTACGACTACACACATGTTACTGAGTGCTTGCTGATAATTATCCATATCATCTTGCTCAAGGAAGAATTTGGCAGATGCCTGTATATCCTCGACAGCTTTCGCCTGATTTTTGTTAGATTCACTACCGCCATACTGTGCTAGTTCATAGCGAACCATACCTCGTTTGAGATACACTTTTGCTAGTTTGGGGCTGATAGCTAATGCTTGGTTAAAGTCAGCGATCGCTTGATGGTATTCTTGCTCATAATTGCTGCTATATTGAGCAATTTGATAATAGACTACACCGCGTTGAAAGTAAGCTTCTGCTTTGGATACATTAAGTTTTATGGCGTGAGTAAAATCGGAGATCGCTCTTTTGTAAGCTTGTTGAGATTCACCGCTATATTTAGCCATTTGGGTGCGGACAATCCCCCGTCTGATATAAGCTTCAATTTCATTACTATCCAGACCAATGGCGCGATTATAGTCTGCGATCGCTAGGTTATACTCTAGATCGGGATCATTGCTATATTCGGCGAGCATATAGCGGGCATTACCCCGATTCACAAGAGCTTTGGTTTGATTGGGATTGATTGTGAGAGCTTGGCTATAATCTCCAACTGCTCCTTCGTAGTCTTTCATGTTATAGCGAGCATTGCCACGATTTACAATCGCTCTGGCGTGTGTCGGTTCTTGTTCAATTGCTCCGGTAAAGCTGGCAATTGCTTTTTCATAATCTCGGTCTTTGTAAGCAGTATAACCCTGCTGATAGTAATCAGCGAAGCTAAGTTTGTTATTTATCTGGCGAGACTTTAGTGTTTGTTGAGTGTAAGCATTTTGGGTAACTAACGGCTGAGTAAATTTAATCATTACATCCGCATATCCCAATAAACCAACACCCAGCAAGCAACAAATAATTGGGTACAACTTTGACTTTTTGGAAGGTTTATAATATCTACCGCTTGGGGTAACTACTGGCTGCCAATAATTAGCTGAGTGCGGTGACATGGTTCGCTGGGGAAAATGCGGTGTCTGGGTGTAGTGCTTTTTCCGTTTGATTCGCGGTTGAAGATGTTCTCTAGCTTCTATAGCCCGATGTGATGGGAAGGGGTCGCGTCCGCCTAATCGCACGGTACGTTCACACCAGGGACAGCTACGCATGTGGTTGTTGTAGCGATGCTGAGGATTTGTCGTGCAGGTAATCAAAGAATCTTCGGCTTCAGCAATAGCTGATAGCCAAGCCTGGGCACTAGGGCGTAGCAGTGGGTTGTTGTGACCGTCTTCAAAACAACGGACAAATAGTTCTTGTAAGCTGGGATGAAGAATTTCCCAAGCGGGTGCAATGGGTGTAGGCAGGTAGGGTACGTAGCGCTTTTGGCTATAAGTGAAATGACCCGATGCAATGCGGGCTTCGTAGGGCGGTGGCTCAATAGCGCCTTGAAAAATCCCCGAAAATGGGTGCGTGCCTTCCATTAAGAGTTGAAATACCAGCACCGCTAACCCAAATAAATCGTGAGAAATTTCGCGATCGTGCTGGGCAAAAGTTTTATTCTGTAGTTCTGGTGGGGTAAACTCTGGTTTACCCACTGGGCAACGATAAACAACATTGCTGCTTGGGTCGAGTACTTGGAAGGAGTCTGTGTCTATCAAAGTCACCAGTGCTGTGTCACTGACGAGGATATTTGACTCGTTTACATCACCAATACAATATCCACTAGCGTGTAAAGCAGCAAAAGCTGCCGCCAAGTTACGAGCCGTGCGGAGCAGGTACTGATAGTTGAATAGGGGGCAGTGTTGGCGACGGGTTCTGGGGTTGTAAAAGTCGATGATTGGACGCATCCCTTGAATGCGTGGCATCAAAAAGCCGAGGATGATATTTTTGCCATCTGCCGCTCGTAATAAATCCTCTGGCCAAGCGATAGAGATATGCCCTAAACTCGCCGTAGGGTTTTCTGGCGGGTTGGCAAGCATCGCTTGGAGTTTATCAGCATGAGCAGTCGTTGGCTTGTGGTAAATCTTTGCCACCAAATTGTTATCGGATGGCACTGCATAAACACAAGCTTCACCGCCACGTCCCAAACTGACATTGAGACTGAGGATTTCTTTTCTAGGGGAACAACGTAGTACCTGCATAATGAAATTACCGCTAACGGAGTTATTGTAAGATGTGAAACCTGTAAATTTTTTGCTTATGAGTTGTTGAATGCAGCTATAATGAGTGTCAAATCATCATCAGTGCGTTGCGTAATCCGTTCTGAGCGTAAAAACTTTACTAACTGCTCCTTCGCTTCTGTCTTATCCTCGGCATTAGCTACAAATTCAAACAGGGGAAAAAAGAAGGGTTTGTGAGGTTCGCCAACAACCATATTCAAAGCCAGCATTTGTAGTCCGTCGGTGATGATGCCAACATTTACTATGTCTGTGCGCCAGACTCTCATCTGCGCTGTATCTAAGGCAGTAGGAGAAGTTAAAAAAGTTGTTTCGTTAATGTATTCGCCGCTATCAGGTATAGTCAGTGCCAAGAGGTTGCCCATGCTATCTTTTGCCACTGCCAAACCATCACCTATTTGCATTACAGCCACAACTTCGGGTGTGGCAAGCATCACAATTAAGGTAGTGGCTAAATCTTGAGGCTGTTTGTCACAAGTCACTGCCTCATCATCCACAGCTTTTTTGGCGGCTAGTATGGCATCATTTAAGAGCGATCGCACATAAGCATCATCACTCAAACTTTTTCGGGTGAGTCCAATGGTTGAAATGTTTTCTATTGCTGTCTCCACAGCAATCATCGCTCCCACTTTCCCAAGTAATGCAGAACCCGCGCCATCTGCTGCGGCTGCCACTAAAACGTTATCTGATAATACCTGCCAGTGATGAGCATCCTGACATAATTGATTGTTTTTTAAGTGACTTGTACCACATACAGACGCAGCCACAATCCGCCATTGAGCAATCTGTTTTGATATGTTCATAGATTTTTTTCCAGCAGCTAGCTGTGTAAACATCAAGCTGCAATTTTTTATTAAACAGTCCCCCAACCAATCGGCGGTAGTGCTACCTGTTCGTCCACCTGCGAATGGGAAACAGCTGACATACTAGTTGACAACCAGACAAACATCTCGATAAAATTTAATCCTTTCAGCTTCAGGGGGGTACGCACAGCTATTTGATTTAAACGAGTCATATTCGCATTTTCTACACCTACTGTAAAAAATGCTACGCGCTTATTAGCCTCGTCTCCCTGGAGGCGCTGGGATGCTTGCTCTACAACATTTTCTAACTCGCCTTGTGGTTCTCCATCGGTAATCATGAATACCCAAGGACGATAGTAAGCAATCCCATTGGCACGATACTGAGATTTCCGCTCTTGAATTATGTCTAAAGCTTTATGAATTCCTGCACCCATTGTAGTCAATCCCTGCGCTGTCAAAATCGGCGGATTGAATTGATCGGCAGTCACAAAGTCTTGTACTACATTGATATTACTATCAAATGTTACGATCGCCACTTCCACCCGTCTTGCGGCTAAGGAATTTTTGACTAATTCATCCTTTAAACTTAGTAAACCCTGATTTAAAGCCTCAATCGGATCTCCTTGCATCGAGCCAGATGTGTCTAGTAAGAGTACACAAGGACAACGTGGTTCAGGGTTCTCAGCAAATTCTACTACTTCATCAAGTCTTAATGTATCATCCATAACTTTTCGTGTTATGTTAAAGTTCAAAGCTTTATTTCCCTTTTCTCAGAGTACATATACAGTCGCCGAAGCGACTTACAGAATATAGTATCTAGTGGTAGATGCTCTAATTTTTATTAAACAAATTTTTTTCATGAAGTTCTCTGCATATTTAAGAAGAACTTGAGAACAGCTTAGTTTAGCAAAAAAGAGTTTATCAAAACGCAGCATTCCCTGTTGTAATGTATCTACCCAAAAATTATATCCATTAACCCTACAGTACAATAAATACGTAAACTTTCCTATATAACTTTTTAAAGATTTTATGTAGAAGAATCGTTCTTTTACATAAAAGTAATTAACCATAATTAAGCTCATTAGCTCTAAAAGTATAGCAGTGTAGCTGCGGAAACATGGAATCAAATTTACCTCTTTCAGTAAGTGGGCATAAATAAACATCATTATTAAGGTCTTCAGTCAAGAGTTGTTGGTAGTAAGTAAAATCCAGAAGTAACTAACATCTCCTAATAGTCTAGCTAGGATAGGTATTTACGTTTATTCATACCCACTTACTTTTTTTGAGATAGATATAATAAGTAAAATGTGCTGAATATAACATAAAATATCTAAAATTTACTAGTTTTAACATATATACATATTTTAAAATTAATATTTTGTACGGAGAGAAATATTACAAAGAAGAAAATATTTCATAGCTGATATTTTCAATTTACAAATGTTCGGTTGTTGATTCCGCAAAAAAACTTGAGAAATATGAATAATTCCGGTGCATTCACTAAACTACGTCCAATAAGTTTGTTAAGACAGTTATCCAACTGCTCTGACAGTACTTGTTTAGAAGCATTGAGTAACTCTGTTTCTTGGTCGATTTACCTAGAACAGGGAAAAATAACCTACGCAACTCATTCAGTGGAACCCTTTGACCGGCTAGAACGTCATTTGCGTCGCCTCAGCCACCAAATTCCCCTGCTTACCAGTGAGGTTCGTGTTCAAGTACGTCTAATGTTTGAACCTGATTCACACGCTCAGTTAATCGAAGATGACAGCAATTCGAGAAGCCACCCTCCTGAGTATCAGGCTATATCCTGGCTTGTTAGTCAACAATATTTACATTCTACACAAGCAGTAGTGCTGATTCAAGAATTAGTTCGAGAGGTGATTGAATCATTTTTACTAATCAAAGAAGGTACTTATGAATTAGCAGAACCACTTGAGAGAATGCCAATAATTTGTAGGCTAGATGTAGAAAAAATTCTAGAACCTTGCCAATTCAGATTACAAAATTGGCAAGGTTTTGTTCCCCAAATTTCTTCTCCATATCAACGTCCATATCTGTTGATTAACAGCAAAATTGAGGAAAAAGATTTACCCAAACTTCAGCCAGCTTTAACTCATTGGATGAAGGGTTTTAGCCTGTGTCATCTGGCCGTAATTTTGAATCAAGATGAAATCCAACTCGCTCGCATTTTATACCCTTATATACTTGAGGGCGCGATTATCTTGCATGAAGCTGATCCACCTTATGATAAATTACCAAAAATATTTGAAGAGCGATGTCTACGACGGGCTACGCCTACGCTGATCTCAAAATTCATTCCCAAGTTAGTTGATACCAAAAAAGAACTAAATACCATCGTCAAGTTTTACCTAGATATTTCTGAAGAGAATATAGTTACTGTCCAACGATTGCCTCAGATTTCTCTTTCTCCAAAAGATAAATTTCAGGAGCCAACAATATCAAATAGCATAACTCCTCCTTCCCAAATAGTAGCGACTGCTACTGTAACAGTACAAAAATCTCACAAAATCGTTTCTGTAGATGATAGCCTCACAATTCTCAAAGAAATTAGCCGTTTCTTAGAAAATGAAAATTTTTCTGTAGTAACTATTAACGATCCAATAAAAGCCGTTTTGTCAATTATAAGGCACAAACCGGATTTAATTTTGTTGGATTTAAACATGCTAGGAATTGATGGTTATGAGTTGTGCCGGATTATACGAAATAATTCAATATTTCAAAAGACTCCTATTATCTTTGTTACTGGTAATAAAGGGATTGTAGACAAAGTAAAAGCAAAATTAGTAGGGGCATCTGGATATTTGACTAAACCGTTTACCCGCGCCGAATTACTGAAAATAGTCTTTATGCATCTGACTTAAATTAACCACGTAATTCGTAATTTGTAATTAGAAGAATCTGTACCTTACCCACTACATTTAAAAGAGTAATACTTCTGGATTAATTACAGATTGAAATTTTTGAAGTGCTAGAAGGTTGATTCTTGCACCGCTCAATGAGAGCAATGTCAACCGCAAAGCTTAACCCAGAAGTATTGTATTCAAAATGTAATTAACTCAAGTTGGCAAAAACGCCTATTGCCACAATAGACAGGCTTACCGATGCAAAAACTGGCTCCTGTCTGCTACAAACTTTTAGGCTATGGTAGAGAAATCATAATTTGGGTTGTTGTAGCCTGGATTTGATATGGCGGATGTTATAAGGTCAGAACTGCTGAGTAAACTGCTGACATCAGTTCCTATATCTTGGCTAGGCTTAGTACTACCTAGCGATATCAGTTCGCCACTAACAGAAAAATTCCAGCCTTCATTACCAACGAGTGTTTTGTTATCACCACTGGCTTCAATCCGGTTTCCAAGGAGATTGCTGTTAGTTACACTGCCAGTGTTGCCACTACCAAGGATATCGTTTTTACTACCAGGTAGTGTATTGGCATTACCAAGGATGTTGTTGTTATTGCCTAAGTTCCAGTTACCGTTACCGTTGGTTGCGCTATCGCTACCAAAGCCCCAGTTGCCATTACCTTCGGTTTTGCCGCCGTCACCGTAGTTCCAGTTACCGTTACCCTTGGTTGTGTTATCACTACCAAAATTCCAGTTACCATTACCGTCGCTTGTGTTGTTACTACCATATAGCCAGTTACCGTTACCTTGGCCACTGTTACCGGTAGCATTTGCACCATCTAAGTTTTGAATATCAGATATCCAATTGTCGCTCTTATAAGGTACAGGTTGACCGTTGCCAGTTTCAGGTAGGTTGCTACCACTTTCCCTGGAGGGGGGAGTGCTGCCAAATGGTAAGTTACCAGGGAGGTTGCCGCTACTACCAGATGTGTTACCGCCAGATGCGCCACCACCAGCAAAGGGGTTGTTACCGCCACCAGATGCGTTACCACCAGATGCGCCACCACCAGCAAAGGGGTTGTTACCGCCACCAGATGCGTTACCACCAGATGCGCCACCACCAGCAAAGGGGTTGCCGCTACTACCAGATGTGTTACCGCCAGATGCGCCACCACCAGCAAAGGGGTTGCCGCTACTACCAGATGCGTTACCGCCAGATGCGCCACCACCAGCAAAGGGGTTGCCGCTACTACCAGATGTGTTACCACCAGATGCGCCACCACCAGCAAAGGGGTTGCCGCTACTACCAGATGTGTTACCACCAGATGCGCCACCAGCAAAGGGGTTGCTACCACCTAATGCACTAACATCACCGCCAAGGACTCCGATGAGTTGATTGAACGGATTATTGGTATCAGTTAAAGCCCGCTCGTCAAGTGGTCGCTCGTAATTATATTTGTACTTTCCATCTTCACTGGTTGTGGATGAGTTACCACCGCCGATGAAGGAAGCGAAAGTATTACTACTACTAGCAGCGCCACCAAAGCCACCGCTACCGGAGCCACCGCTACCGGAGGCACTGCTACCATCTAAACTGCTGCCATCGGTGGACTGCCATTTGCCATCACTGAAAGAAAAATTTCCGTTACCAGATAAATTGTTGCTAGTACCTTGTGATCCAGCAGTTTGATTGCTATTGTCAGTAGTTGCCATTAGAATTAAGCTCCTATTACTTAAACTGAAATTCCTCTATCAAATGGAAAATCAACGACGTTAATGAAAGCATTTTTTGACTTTCATCTTCAATAAAGAAATACTAATAAAAATAGCAATTACTACCCTTAGCAAAACTATACAAAATTAGATTTACATTTCAAATGAATAAAATTTAGATTGGATTGCCGATTCTTTCGATTCGATTGTCTATTCTTTCGATATTGTTCAGTTAGATTTCAGTAAATTGCCCGTAAATCCTTATGGTGAATGCTTTATAAGCAGCATTTGCAATGATTTTTCGCCTCAAACAGGGCAAATTTACCTCTTTGGAGTTCTACAATAAAATGCAATGCAATTACAGTACAAAAAAGAATAAAGTTTGATTTTTGTAGTCTATTAAGTGAGAAAATATTACTTGTGAGGTTTTATCGAGTTTTAAAGATTCAAGCTCTGCGATCGCCAGAACCAACGCATCTAAATTACTCTTGATCACAACCAATGTTAAGAACCAACAAAAAATCAGCATTTCTCATTTGATTTATTTTCCAAGTCTCAAAGCCATGTATACGACGGGCTACGCCTACGCTAAATCTATAGCGATCCTTGCAGGAGTTGTAAGAAAATTCACCCCCCGGCTAACGCCATCCCCCCGATGCTTTGGGGGGACTACAGGGGGATTATAACTATCTCAAATTCTCACGAATGATTTAGGATTGCTATATGTCAATAAGCAGCTATAATGCGACTATTTTTAAGGGCTAACGACATTGATGGTCGGGTTGCTTTGTTAGGTGCTGTCCGGCAAGAGATACTCTCAGGGATTCGTGACGCTAACCAATACAATAGTCCTATATAGCGCTTCTCGTATGGACGCACAAGGGATAAGTTTACTTCTCAAGACAATATATTTATTATCTGATTCCGAAATCACCAGAAAATAATGGCACATCATAAAGTTTAAATATCTGGTCTATAGAAATCAGCGTTAAACCTTCTACTAAAGCTTGAGAAATTAGCATTCGGTCAAACGGATCTTTATGATGTATGGGTAAAGTATTTAAATTTAGAACATGGGCAGGGATAACTGACAAAAAAGAGATCCCATTTTTACTTTGGCTGTCGTAGATGTCTTCTAACGATTGACTAAGCGTGAGCTTCCCTAGCTGACTCTTAATTTGTATTTCCCACAAACTAACAACACTGACATATAGTTTTGTGTCCGTTCGTTGTAGCAAACTTAAAATATTTGGTGATAACTTCTCAGGCTCACTGTCCCACCAAATAAAAATATGAGTATCTAATAAAACCTTCATAAACCCCAAAAAGAATCTGGTAAAGGATGATCAAAATCATCACTCATTACCATAGAGCCACGATTTAAACCCGCTTTGGGAACTACAGGCTGTTCTTGGGGTTGAGACAAAGGCAAAACCCTTGCCCAAGGGACACCCTGCCGAGTTAGCGTCACTTCAACATGATTTTGGATATCTGACAATAAATCAGCTAAATTATCCGATAAGTCAGCAATATCGAAAGTTTTTGATGACATTTTTATTTATGCCCTACTCATTACCAGCATTATATAGGACTGTTATTTGATTTTTGAAATGCACGTAGTGGACTGTCTAGACAAAATAGTGCATTAGACGTAGGTTGGGTGGAGCGGAGCGCAACCCAACAAATATCAGGATGTTGGGTTACGCAAAGCCTCCACCCAACCTACAATTTTTTTGCAACTTCGCTATCGGCGATCGCACTTAACAACCTAACAGATAATAATTGCCCAAAGTCTTGTAAAATCGTGGTAATTGCTCATCGCAAAAAGTTAAGCTTCTTGAGAAAAGAGAAAAAATAATGTCCCTTTTACATAATGTAATAATTGCTCAACTATGGAGTAATAATGCTAGAAAGTAAAACTAGAGTAAATCTTCAAGATAAATTAAGCAACGAATTCTTTGAAAAGCACTGATAAAAATTCTTGATTATGGAGTATAAAAAAATGAAAAGTGTAGTCGCAGCATTTATATTAACATTTATTGGTGCAGGAAATTGTCTTCCTAGCTATGGACTCTTATCAAATATCAAGCCTTCAAGAATAGAACTCCAATCAATTGTTCAAGATAATCATCAACAATTGATGGCTAGAGTTGGAACTACTTTAAATACTCCATTTTATCTTAAATATGGAAAGAAAGCTTATCTACCCAGTGAAAATATTGAAATCAAATTTTCAAAAGTTATCGAGGATTCTCGGTGTCCAACTAAAGTAACTTGTATTTGGCAAGGGCAAGTTATTATTGGATTAGACATCATAAAAAATGGTAAGCAAGTTTCAACATTGATGCTAACCCTTATCCCAGGTAGTGATGCTTTACCGATTCAATTTTTAGATAAATATATGGTGACACTAAAAGAGGTTTCCCCGTACCCACAGAGCGAACAGACGATCGCACTCAAAGACTACATTGTTCAACTTGTTGTTAATAGAAACTAGATGACCAACCTTTGACACGCTTTTTTTCGGAAACAAAACACCCGGATTTTTCACAAGTGAGAAATCCGGGCGTATGTAGTTTAACGTCAAAATCAACCAAATAAAAATAATGTCTTACTTCTCTGCGTAGATACATTCTCAGTATTTACTTATTTTTACATTGCCAGTCTAACGTAGTAGGATTGTTCAAGTGAAAGGGTAAGCCTTGCGGAGCGAGTAGCCATCGATCGCTTCTTGCACCCTAAAATAAGAGCAAAAGACGATTCCTAAAACAAGCACATTCCATGCGTATTTCTCTAAATTGGCTGCGCGAACTAGTAGAGATCAAACTTAGTCCAGAAGAATTAGCCGAAACCTTGACAATGGCTGGGTTTGAGGTAGAAGATATTGAAGATCGCCGCACTTGGGCAAATGGCGTTGTTATAGGGAAAGTGCTTGAGCGTCAACCCCATCCCAACGCCGATAAATTGAGTGTTTGCCAAGTCGATATCGGTGCAGGTGAGACTTTAAATATTGTCTGTGGCGCTGCCAATGTGAAGGCAGATATCTATGTACCAGTGGCAACTACGGGTACTTACTTACCCAACATCGATTTAAAAATTAAACCTGCAAAATTGCGTGGTGTCCCATCTCAGGGCATGATTTGTTCTTTAAAGGAACTCGGTTTGCCCACCGATGTAGACGGAATTCATATTTTTACCCAGGAAAATTTACCATTGGGTAGTGATGTGCGGCCTTTGTTGGGTTTAGATGATGTAATTTTAGACTTGACTGCAACTGCCAATCGCGCTGATGCTCTAAGTATGGTAGGCGTAGCACGGGAAGTAGCAGCTTTAACTGGTGGAAAGTTGAGCATTCCTGAACCCGGTGAAGTCTCTATTACCAAAAGTGCCGGAAATTTAGCTTTAAAAATTGCCGATACCCAAGCTTGTCCTGCATACATCGGTACGGTAATTGAACAGGTTAAAATTGCTCCATCTCCCGAATGGTTGCAACAGCGTTTGCGGGCTGCTGGTGTACGTCCCATCAGTAATGTTGTGGATATTACTAACTACGTTTTGTTGGAATGGGGACAACCACTGCACGCCTTTGATGGCGATCGCCTACAATCTGTTGCAAGTAGCGGAAATTTAACCATTGGCGTTCGCTTCGCCAATGCTGGAGAATCCCTCAAAACCCTGGATGGACAAACTCGCACCCTATCAACCCAAAATTTATTAATTACCGCAAACGACAAACCCGTAGCACTGGCGGGAGTCATGGGTGGAGAAGAAACAGAAGTCCATGAAGGGACTCAAAGCCTAGTTTTAGAAGCAGCTTTATTTGATTCTGTGGCAATTCGCCGTTCTTCTCGGAGTGTTGGGTTAAGAAGTGAGGCTTCTGGCAGATATGAACGGGGAGTTAATCGCGCCGAGTTGGAAATAGCTAATCGCCGCGCTTTATCCTTAATTTGCGAATTAGCTAGTGGAATTATAGTCCAGCAGGAAATTGCCGACACCCGCCCAGATCCGTCTACCTGGAGTCGTTCTATCGCCCTGCGTTTAGACCGCGTTAATCAAATATTGGGGCCAATCGATTTAGGAGAGGATACAGGTGAACTCCAAGAACAAGACGTTGAGCGCATCTTGACTGCATTGGGATGTAAGTTAACTCCTTCAGAAAAAGATACTAACCATCAACCTACATGGTCAGTTTCTGTTCCACCCTATCGTTACCGTGACTTAGAGCGAGAAATTGACTTAATTGAAGAAATCGCTCGCCTCTATGGTTACAACAAATTCTGCGATACCTTACCAGAAAAAGCGGAAGCTGGCTATCTGCCTTTAGATGAGGAATTAATTCGCAAATTACGAGCTTTCCTCCGGGCTGAAGGGTTGACAGAATTAATCCACTATTCTTTAGTCAAACCAGGAGAAGACAGAAATATAGTACTGTCAAACCCCTTATTTGTGGAATATTCAGCGCTGCGAACCGATTTGATATCTGGGTTAATTGATGCCTTTCAATACAATTTAGAGCAGGGTAATGGTGCCTTGAACGGCTTTGAAATCGGGCAAATTTTCTGGCAAGAAGAAGACGGTTTGCAAGAAACAGAAACCCTAGCTGGGATTGTGGGAGGCGATCGCTCACTTGGCAAATGGTCAAAAAGTGGACGCGAAGAACCCATCACCTGGTTTGAAGCCAAAGGCATTTTAGAAAGTGTATTTCGGCAACTTGCCTTGCAGGTAGAATTTCAACCCGATCGCCGCGACGATCGCTTACATCCAGGGCGCACCGCTTCCCTATGGATTCGGGGTAACAGGCTGGGTATTTTTGGACAACTCCATCCCCAATTGCGACGAGAAAAAGGTTTACCAGATTCCGTTTATGTTTTCCAGTTGGATCTAGATGTGCTTTTAGAATCTTTAGGACAAGACGAAATGCTTGTGCCAACATTCCAGCCTTATTCTACCTATCCAGCTAGCGATCGCGACATCGCCTTTTTCGCACCTGTGAAAATCTCAGTTACCGAAATTGAAAAAGTAATTACCAAAGCGGGTAAAGATTTGCTCGAATCAGTGGAATTATTTGATGAATATCGCGGCGAAAATGTCCCCGAAGGACAGCGAAGTTTAGCATTTCGCTTAGTTTATCGGGCTAGCGATCGCACCCTTACTGAAGCTGAAGTGGAACCAGTACACAACAAAGTCCGCGAAGCCTTAGTGGAAAAATTCGGCGTAAACCTGAGAAGTTAGTCATTTGTCATTTGCTAGGAGTGAGAAATTAATCATTTCTTACTCCCCGATGCACTGGCTGCAAAATCTAAAATCTAAAATCTAAAATCCAAAATAGTCTTAGCTATGCCTAAATATGTACTCTTCGGAACTTACTGCGAAGACGTTATCGAAAAACGTGCCCCCCACCGTCAAGCTCACTTAGACGGATTAGCAAAACAGAAAGAATCCGGTGTGCTGATTACCATTGGCCCCACCAAAGATGTCACAAAAGTTTTTGGAATTTACGAAGCCGAAGACGAAGCCACTGTGCGCCAGTTAATCGAAAATGATCCTTACTGGAAAAATGGCATTTGGACTGAGTATTCTGTTAAAGAATGGATTCAGGCTTTTTGAATTGGGCTGGGGCATGGGGGGATCGGCTTGAATGTTGAGTCTTTGAACCCGAACGTTGAGCCTTTTTACTCGAACGTTGAGCCTTTTTACTCGAACGTTGAACCTTTTTACTCGAACGTTGAACCTTTTTACTCGAACGTTGAGCCTTTTTACTCAAACGTTAAACCTTTTTACTCGAACGTTGAACCTTTTTACTCGAACGTTGAGTCTTTGAACTCGAACGTTGAGCCTTTTTACTCGAACGTTGAACCTTTTTACTCGAACGTTGAGCCTTTTTACTCGAACGTTGAACCTTTTTACTCGAACGTTGAACCTTTTTACTCAAACGTTGAACCTTTTTATTCAAACGTTGAACCTTTTTACTCAAACGTTGAGCCTCTGAGCTTGAAACTTTCAGTTTTAACTCTCCCTCATCCCCCTCATCTCCCCACTCCCCACATAATGAAAATTTGGCAAGTTGATTTTTATCGTCGTCCCTTACAAGATGCATCTGGACAAGTTTTATGGGAGTTGTTGATTTGTGACGCAACTCGCAGCTTTAAGTATGAAGCTAGCTGTCTCCAGTCAGCAGCAAATTCGAGTTGGGTTGCTGCTCAACTTGAGCTAGTCGCCGGTGAAAAATTGCCAGATGTGATCCAGGTATTTCGTCCTCAGTCACTAAGTTTAATTGAGGCGGCGGGACGCAATTTAAGTATAAATGTCGAACCTACCCGTCATACTTTGGCGTTAAAGCAGTGGTTACAAGAAAAGCAATATCCCTCAACCCTGGATAAACCACCTCCAGCACCATTACCAGAAAACCTTTGGGGAGAACAATGGCGTTTTGCAAGTTTAGCTGCTAGTGATGTAGAAACGAGTTTTAGCGATCGCCCCATTCCCATTTTGCACATCTCAGAACATCTCAAACCCATCAATTTGGGTTTAGCGTCAACAGTACCCGTCCCTGGTGTAGTAATTTATGGTGGACGGCAATCGATGCGCCTAGCGCGGTGGTTGCAGCAAGCCCGTCCCGTAGGCTTGAATTACATATCTGGCGCACCAGACGGCTTAATATTAGAAGCTGGCTTAGTAGATAGATGGATTGTTGCCACATTTGAAGATCCAGAAGTTACAACAGCAGCCCAAGCATTTGAACAACGAAAAAAGCATTGCCGAGGATTGCATTTTTTGTTAGTTCAACCCGATGATTCCGGGATGACTTATAGCGGCTTTTGGTTATTGCGGGCAGAAGATTGATATTAATTGCCAAAAATATTTGTCCGCGCTGCATAAATTTTTAGATTACCTCAGTTAAATATATATCTGTTCAAGTTTGTCCTGAACTTTGCTGTCGATTCATGTTTTCAGTTCTTTCGCTCAATTAGCTCACCCGAATGGGTGAGGAATAAACCAACCGCTCAAATAACCTGAGTGCAGGAAGTTGAGACTGATAAAAAATAAGACTCTATTACTCAAGAACACTAATTGCACTTTACTCTAACTAAGGATAACCCTATGAAATTCTCCACCTTTATTGATTCTGTACTCATTGTTGCTTCTATTGCTTTATTACCTGGAATCGGTGGCGCTCAAATAGCTACTAACAATAGTGACGAATTTATAATTATCAACTCTAATAATTTATTCACTCATTCTACGAACGTCAGCTACCTCAAACCCTTTGATGCTGCATTTCTAGCTTATCAGGGTAATCTGAAACCACAGGGTATTCCTAGTGGTAGTGCTTTGGTTTTTCAATACCAAACAGGAAGCCTGACTGCACTAGATGTGATTAAGGCTGCTGTCAACGCTAAAAAGTTACCAGCACAAGCTTTGAATGATACAAGTTACTTAAATGCTGTGGAGTCGCAGCTGACATCATTCAGCAACACTAATAATTTCTCTTACTAAGTACTGCGTTGCAGAGGTTCATAACGGATTTATAAAATGGTTTACTCTCATCTCGTTGCTTTGATAAGAAAATACTTCACAAAGAAGGAAAAGCTGCTGTCTTCCCCTAATCATTATCCCATTACCAAAAATTACTTTAACCCCTTCAACCTTGGAGGGGTTTTTAGTTGGTACTACGCTTGCTGTTTGCTCTAGCGTCGCACCTTTTCATATTTAAGCCCCATACACAGTAGCTTCGCGCAGTGCATTTTAAGCCCAACATTTACCTCTGAAATCCTTGTATAGCAATAGTTTTAGCTAGAATGGCTTTGCATGTCACGAACCATTAGATTATCCTGTGCGTAGGCGTAGCCCGTTGAAAACATCGCTTCCACAGTCGCATACCATATCACACGGCTGAAAAAAATGGTCGGGTAATAAATTATTTACTGTTCTATCAAATTAGCGTTGTTAAGTTACTCAGCAGGTGTAGTTTTCACCTCTAGGCTGTGTTAGATATTGTGACGCGAAACAGGAGTATAGATACGTTGCTAAAGCTCTCTCCAGAATCTCCTCTATTTATTGTATTAATTATTATTAGTTTTCTAGTAGTAACTTTGTCAACTTGGTTATCATCTAAACCATTCGTTTTAAAACCATTTGGGCTTAATGATATTATCCAATTACTTAGCTTACAATTATTTATTTCTTTGCTATTAGAGCGTTCTTTAGAAGTTTTTATAACTACTTGGCGCGGCTCATTCGTTGAACAATTAGATATTAGTATTCAGCAAAAGAAGGCTCTACTGTCGGAAAAGATCAGACTTATGGAAGTACAACAGAACCAATTCTCTTCTTTAGAATCTAATCAAATCAGTGGACTCCCACCTGAAGGAATGAGTTTAGAACAGCAAATTATCCAAAACTTTATACAAAACCAACAAGAACCGTTAAAAATATTCAAACCACAAATTGATGATATAAATGAAAAAGAACGCCAAAAAACAGCATATAAATCTGATACACGAATAATTGCTTTATGGACATCCCTTGTATTTGGTCTTTTAATGAGTGCCATAGGTATTCGTTCAATCGAGCCACTTGTAGTTATTGATTTAGATAATCCAATACAAGTAGTTATTTTCCGTTGTTTAGATGCATTGCTGACAGGAGGTTTAATTGCAGGAGGTAGCGAGGGAATTCATAAGCTCATAAAAGTTTTTATCGATTTTATGGAAGCTACATCTAAACAAATCAAAAATCAGGGATTATCTTGATTAAACGAAGTGGGTTAGGTTTTTGATGGACTTTTCCACATAACGTGAAAAGTCAGGAACTTCACAGTAAGTAAGTCGGTGAGAATAATTCAAACTATATTAACTAATGTAAAAATTTTTGGAATTATTTTGTAGTAAGGGCTTCAGCCCTCACTACAAACATGCAAATTATTTACGCCGTCCTACTTAATCTCTATTCTAAATAGATAGTGTCATCTTCCCATAAATAATCATTTTGAGAAACTGCATATTTTTCTCCTTTTTTTGAAATTAGTGTTCAGTGCTACTGAAACTTTACCAGATTTCAAAAATTTGAAATATGTCCTGAATTCAAGCGTTAGATGACTAATACCAATTTTGGATTCTGGATTCAATCGTTAAACCCTTAACTGAGTTACCGCGATATTGCCGGAAAAACATACATCCACATCGCTACCAGGAGTGCGATCGCGTTTGCCATATTCGCCTACATAATAAAAATTATCGCCTTCAATTCGATAGTTTACTGGCAAAGCTCTGGTACAGGGTTGGCAAAAAACCATATTCGGATCTGGTTCTCCTGGTTGCAGATGCGGCAAGTTCACATTCCAAAAGCTTCCCGGTTCTAGGGGACGCTGGAGTAAGTCTTCTATTACTTCAATTGTGAATTTGGCAGCCATATCCCAATCAAAATTCTGCTTGGCTTTGCGATATTGAGAAATGGCAATTCCAGGAATACCGTGCATTGCGGCTTCTCGCACCGCAGCCACTGTGCCAGAAATGTAGGCATCGACTCCCAAATTGCCCCCAGCGTTGATACCTGAAACCACAAATTTGATATCTACGGGAATTTGTGTTATTGCAATTCTCACACAATCGGCGGGAGTACCTGCGATCGCATACTCAGTCTCAGAACGTCGCTGGAGGTTGATGGCACGAGTGGTGGTAACTTGATGTCCACAGCCAGACTGATGATCAGCAGGAGCAGCGATAATAGCATTTTTGCCGTTTACAGCTTTGAGCAGCGCTCGGATACCTGGGGCATCAATGCCGTCGTCGTTAGTTAAAATTATGGTCATGTAAATATTATTATATAGATGGTTTCCTAGTTCCAAGCTCTGTTCTAATTGTTTCTATCAAATAGGTGAGATGCCTTTGGATGTCCGTGAATGGATTTGTCCTCATTGCAATACTCATCATTCACGGGATGGGAACGCCGCGCAGAATATTAGAGCAGAGGGTATCAGAATAATAAAGGCGGAAGGTGACGCTCGAAGACTCGCTAACGCTTCGCTATCAGCCGTCTCTGCTGTAGGAGGGGAGGTAAGTCCTACTCTTGGGCGAAAGTCTAAGTTTAGGCACTCCCCTTTGATTACAGAAGCCCCAACTTCAACCGTACTCGGTAAGTTGGGGTAGTTCACTCCTTGCAACTGCCCTCAGAACAAGTTTGTGCAATCAAAAAATCCCGTAAAATATATATCTACTGGCAGTAGCAAAAACTTGATACTGGATAAAACCGGGAACGAGGTGATTTTTGCAGTGGTTCTGTAGTATTTTTGGTGCAAGTCTGTCTTAGGGTTATACAATGAAACAGCTTTTCAAACAAGTATTTAATAGTCAAAAACACCTCATCCGGCTAATTCTGCCTTTGGTGACGGTTATTTTAGCAGCCTCGCTGTTTGGCGCACCTGCTTTTGCCACAGGTGTGAATCAAATACCCAACCTCACAGCAGGGAATAACACCTGGGTTTTGGATCAAGGTGAAGTTATCAGCCGTCTGAATGAAGGTAAGATTAACAGCGCTTTCGAGGATTTGGCAAAGCAAACAGGTAAGGAAGTTAGAATCGTTACTGTTCGTCGCCTCGATTACGGTGAAACACCGGAAAGCTTCACTAAAGAACTGTTTGAAAAATGGTTTCCTACAAAAGAAGCCCAAGCTAATGAAACTTTATTGGTTATCGATACGGTTACTAATGGTACTGCCATTATTACAGGGGATCAAGTCAAGCCAATGCTTACTGACTCTATTGCCGAGAGTATAGCTACTGAAACAGTAAGTGTACCATTACGTAATGGTAACAAATACAATCAGGCATTTCTAGATGCAAGCGATCGCCTTGTCGCTGTCCTCTCTGGCAAAGCCGATCCAGGCCCACCCCAAATCACTGACAATGTACAGGTAGAAGGAACTTTCAAGAAAGCAGGCGAAACTAACCAAGGTAACGCTACTGCTTGGGTAGTAGGATTGTTAATTGCCGCCACCGTTATCCCAATGGCGACTTACTATATCTATCAGATAAATCAGCCATCATCTGATGGGTAATGGGAGAGTTGTTCAATTTTAGATTTTAGATTTTAGATTTTAGATTTTTCCTTCAATCCAAAATCCAAGTTGCGCTGTAAGCGCACCAAAGGTGCGACTCAAAATCTAAAATTGGCTTAATCTTGAACATACTCTTGCTCTGTGACTAAAGCCACCTCAGCCCGAACAAATTCTCGACCCAAATAAGCTGCATGATTTAATTGAGTTACAGGAGAGGGCTGAGTTTCTTCAAAAATCTTCACGCAAAGTTCTTTAGCCGTCCTCCCACTAAAAACCGTCGTGTGAGTTCGTTCTACCTTTTCTCGCGCCGGAATTACCTTTCCCGTTTCTGGATCGACAGCTAAACCGCGATCGTCAATCACATTTGTAAAATGCTTGGCATAAATTAACCCAGTATCTCGATCCAAGTAAATAATGAAATATCCACCGGGATCAAGATCAATATGACGCTGGGAAAGTTTATCATCAATTGCGGCTAAATCTTCAACTATCAAATCCATAAGCATTATAAAAAGAAATTTTCTTTCTTGAGGGTTTTTACACTCTACATCAAGTGTAATTCGTCGTTCACCCTCTGCCTTGGCAAACTTTTAAGAATCTCGGTTACTAAATGGCAACTCTGCATTAATTGCCTCAATCTCCTGCTGCTCGAGTTGATTCACTTCCTTAATATAGGGACGGATAATTTGTCCTAAACGATTATTGTAAAAGCGGTGCAAACTGTGATTGGGCATCGCAGGGAAACCACGGCGTTTTTTGTGCCGCCCGCCCGCGCCAGGGTCAAAAATTTGGATATTGTTAGCGATCGCCCACTCAATTGGCGCATAATAGCAAGCATCGAAATGTAAGCAATCTATTTCTTGAAAACTCCCCCAATAGCGTCCATAGAGTTTGTCACCTTTAAACAAACAAAAGGACATTCCTAAAGGATGAGAGTTATCTTGTTCGCTATATGCGGCGACAAACAAGACTCGATGGCGATAATCGGCGTGTAGCTGCTCAAAAAACCTCCGAGTGAGATACTTGCTACCCCACCAGCCAAACTTATCACAGGTGTCAGCATAGAATTGGTGCATCAAGGGAAATAAAGACTGAGGAATTTGATCACCAGTCAGGGGTTGCAATCGGAAACCGGCTTTTTCCACAGCTTTGCGTTCCCGCTTGATATTGCGGCGCTGATTGGCGTTGAAAACTTTCAAGTAGTCATCAAAAGTTTTAAACCCAGCATTTTCCCAGACGTAGCTGTGGTGTAGCCATGTTGTAAAACCATGCCGTTCCAGCATTGAACGCCATTGGGGATCAACGTAGAGAAAATGACAGCCAGAAATTCGATTTTTGGAGCAAAAAGTGTCGATTTCATGCACCATCATCGCGGTGATTTCGTCTTCATCTTCTCCTGGGGCGATTAAGAACCGATAGCCTTCAGCTGGGGTAAATGGTGTCATTCCCAACAATTTTGGGTAATATTGGACTCCGATGCGATCGGCTAACTCTGCCCATTGGTGATCGAAAATAAATTCACCAGAACTATGTCCTTTGAGATAAAGTGGCGCAGCAGCAATCAGCGTTCTATCTCGCCACAATGTCAAGTGATTCGGCAACCAACCAGCTTTAGCCGTAGCACTATGGGAGGTTTCGAGATTGTTCAGCCACTCCCATTCTAAAAAGGGGGTTTTGAGTGGCATTGCCAAAGCATTCCAGGCATTTTGGGGTACTTCAGCAATTTTGTTCGTCCAAACAACAGAATAGCGAGGCTTAAGTTGTTCCACTTTTTAGGGACTGGGGACTAGGGACTAGGGACTGAGGACTGGGGAGTAGGAGGATAAGGAGAATACCCACTACCCAATCCCCAATCCCTTACTTAGCGTAATCTAATCTGCTGGTCGTTGCAGGCGATAGTGCAAAAACACTTCTTGCTCAACTGTATGAGCTTCTAGAAGTTGCAGCTTGGGAGCTATATCGGGTAAAAATCCTTTCCCATCTACGGGTGTAGGTGCAGTATTACCACCTAAAATCAACGGACAGACAGTCAGCCATAATTCATCAATTAAATCTAATCCCAGCAAGGAACCAATTAATTCACCTCCGCCTAAGATCGCCAAGCGTGTTATATGTAGAGTGGCTAGATACTTTAAAGCTGCGGAAATGTCAATTTCTCGCGTTGGTGTTTCAAAAACCAGAATTTGCTCAAATTCTGGAGGGACTTCCTGCGTTCTGGTTCCCAGAACTGAGGGAAGCGTTCTTAAACGCCCTTTCCATGAAACTGCTCCCTTTGTTGTCGTCAGTAGCCAGCGTCTAACTGGTTGCTTAAAAAATTTAATTCCCGGATTGAGGTTTGCAGAGTGTGTAGTCACTATATGAACTGGCTGCGGCGGCTTCCCTTCTTGCACTCGAAGTTGCACTAGAGCTGGATCTGATATAGTAAGTGTTGTTCCGTAGGCCCGGAGAGTGCCAGCACCGAATAAAACCGCATCAGAGGCAGCGATTTGTTTTTCTAAGTGTGCTTTATCAAGCCTTGAGCCAAATCGAGCAGGCGATCGCCTAAAATCTCCTATTTTCCCATCTGCACTCATTGCTAAAACAACTGTAGTGTGAGGACGATGTTGCAACATTTAAATTGATTTGATAGTTTAAATATTTTCTTTGCTAGTATGTAGATTCTCAAAAAATCCATGCCTGCAACCTCCTGTTTTACAACTTCACCACTGTATTTATATGCAACACAAACCCCTTATACATCTAGCATATATGAGTTTTGGTATACCACGTTTCTTTTTGAATTATAGCAATTTGTTAATTTTAAACATTGAAAATAAAATTCTAATAATTTAATAAAATGTCTCATCTAGCTCATCTAATTACATATCTTTGCTGTTGTGGTTTGCAGATGCAAAGTGAGACACTCGATGACTAATCACCGCCAATCTTCCTTTCGTCGAATTTTAGTAACGAGAATACTGCTTCTGTTCGTTCCAGTTTTACTTATAGGCGAGATTGTTGCCTTGAATAAGGCACGTTCTAGCATATTGGGAACTGCCCGTCAAAATTTAACAGAAAGCGCTATCAGTAAAGGTGAGAGAATTGGAGATGCAATCGCTATCTTAAAAGCTACTTTGCTGAGTGTAAGTAAAACAACGGTTATTCCGTCGGATTCGCCTATACAAAAGCAAGAAATTCTCACGCAGTTAAAGCAACAACTTCCAGCAAGTATTGAGTGCATCCAATTAACGAATCTGTTAAGCCAGAAAATAGTTGCTAGTACCTGTGGGGATCAAGCAATTGGAGAATTGACATTACCTTTGCCTAGCGACGAAATTGATGTAAAAGCAATCTTTCCGCTAAAAGCAGGAATAACTGGAAAAAGAAACACACAAAATCAATTGCAAGTAGTGTTATCTGCACCAGTCTCCGATAGCAGAAAAAATTTGGTTTACAGTTTAAGTATTCAGTCTGCATTGTACCAACAAACTAGAAATCCGCCGGGATCGCTTACAGGCGCTATGGTAGTGATTGCTGAAGATGGCACAATTTTGGCACACCCATTCACAGACTGGGTGGGAACTAATATTAATCAGCACTCAAGTGCTTCTCAACTCAAGAGCATAATTAAAAATGCCCTCGCGGGGCAAAACAATTCGATAAATTTGTCTTTTACACAGGGGAACGAATTAGTAGCTGGTTATACGGCTATTACAAATCCACTTACCCAACAGCAGCAGCAAAAATGGATAGTCTTAGCTGTTACTAGTGTCGATAATGCGCTTTTTGGTTTAGAGGAAATCAAACTAATTCTTATTGTTTTAACAGTTGGTTTGATTGGTGCAAGTTTGTTAGCATCTTTATATCTAGCTCCTTACTTAGCACGTCCTGTAGAAGAATTGCGAGACTACGCTCTAAATATTCACTCTCACCACGCCGCACAACCAGTTCCGCACAATTTTCAAATCAGGGAATTCAATCAACTGGCCCAAGCATTAGACCAAATGGTAGAACGGCTCAAAGCTGGATCAGAAGAACTGGAAATAGCTTGGAAAGAAGCAAAAAGTGCTAACCAGATTAAAAGCCAGTTTTTAGCTACAACTTCCCATGAATTGAGAAACCCATTACATACTATTATTAACTGTATTCGCTTGGTTGAAGAGGGCTTATGTGATAGTCGAGAAGAAGAAATGGAGTTTCTCAAACGTGCCGATGAAACAACGATTCATTTGCTAAATATTATTAATGATTTACTCGACATTTCTAAAATCGAAGCAGGTAAGCTTTCAGTAGTCACCACACCTCTTGATCTCCGACAAATATTGTTAGAGGTAATTAATTTACAATCAGTCAATGTTCAACAAAAAGGCTTGCAATTGAAATGCGAGTTAGATCCCCAAGCTATACCAATTAAGGCAGACGCAGCAAAACTGAAGCAAGTGCTGATTAATGTTATCGGTAACGCCACTAAATTCACTGACGCAGGAAGTATCACCATTGCCACAGAAATGCAATCTAGTAATGGTAAATCTCAGGTAGTGGTTGCTGTCAAAGATACAGGTATAGGAATTGATCCCACTCAACAGCACAAACTATTTCGCCCCTTTGTGATGGTGAATGGCACAACCAGCCGCCAGTTTGAAGGTACTGGACTGGGACTAGCAATTTCACGAAACTTAATCGAACTCATGGGAGGCAGCATTACTCTTGAGAGTACGGGACTTCATCAAGGTACGACACTGAAGATCACCTTACCCTTGATTGATATCTCGTTGTTATCTGTTGCCCAGAAAGAAGAAAATGTAGGGGATCTTGGATTTTCCTCTGGGAATGAGGGGGCAAAAGCAAGCCACTACCCTAGCCTACAGGAGTCTGGAAGAAGTCCCTCTTTGGGGATCAACAAATCTGTAAAAGCAGGTGAAGACAAAGAGAAGTCCTCGAAGTTCCAGGTGTTACTGGGAAACGAGACTTACGAGATTAGTCTTTCGCCGCAGCAAACTCTCTTGGTAAGTCTTCCAAAAGGGGGAGTTTGTGCAGATATTCTTTTAAAGAGGTAATTTTTTCATCTGTCATTCGTTACTTTTGCTCCTTATCATTCAGAAAAACAGGTTGACCGCCTTGGTTAAGAGATACTGTTAAAGCAGCAAGAATTTCTACTAACTGTGCGCCTACCCAGCCAGACGAAACCTCTGAGGGAGTATTGTTGAGAACAGAGATAACAAAGCAGGAGCAAACTCGCCCCAATGGTTCCCCTGGCTCTAATTCCAGCACCACCTGCTTTTGATTTACTGGAATAAATTGATTCCCCTGCTGTTCAAACTTACCATGTAGTAGGGTGAGAGGTGATGATTGTGACATTTCATCAAAAATCAAACTGCCAAGGCTGCCCACAATCCCCAGCCGTCGCTGCTTATCAGGATTTAGCCAGCATAAGTGAATATAAGCTTGAAAGCCATCAGGATATGTCAGTGTCAACCATACTAGGTCAGCTAGTCCTTGAGATGGGGAGTGGGTCATTTCCCCACTCCCTACTCCCCACTCCCTACTCCCCTCCCCCTGTAGCCACACCGTACCCGTTGCTTGTACTTTCACAGGGGTCTGACCTAGCCAAGCGTTAAAGATAGCAATATCGTGAATAGCTAAGTCCCACAGCGCATCAACATCTTGTCGAACAGGCCCCAAATGGGTGCGCGTCGCGTAGCCATAGCGTAAATCTCCTAATTTACCCGCTTGTACTACAGTTTTTCCTCGCTCAACTGCTGGGTGAAATAAATAAGTGTGGTCAACCATGAGTATTAAATGATGCTGCTCTGCTAACTGACAAAGTTCCCGACATTCTGCTGGGTTGAGAGTTAGGGGTTTTTCAGCTAAAACATGGTATCCCTGTTGGAGAGAGTCTTTAATTAAAGCATAGTGGGTGGTAGCTGGAGTTGCGATCGCTACCCCTTTCAACCCTGGAACTTGCTTTAAATCTTCCCACTGAGTTGTTAATACTACATTATTATCTAAATTAAACTGCTGTTTTATCGCCGCTAATCGCTCTGGATGCGGGTCTACTACAGCAACTACATCTACTTGGGGATGTGCTAACAAATTCCGCAGCAGATGCACTCCCCAACGCCCAACTCCGATGACAGCAATTTTAATTTGGTTTGTCATTAGTCATTAGTCATTAGTCATTAGTCATTAGTATGCAAGGGACTAGGGACAAATGACCACTGACAACCAACTGAGTTATCAGTTTATCAGCACTATTTTTGGTTTAGGGTATTTGCGGGTTAGGAATTGCTAAAAAGGCTACCTTAGCTGCGGCTTGTTCAGCAGTTTTGATCGAGCGCCCCTTACCAACTCCTAGCTTGTTTCCGTGTAGCCACACTTCAGCTAGGAAACGTTCTTGATTTTGGTGCGGTTGAGTGACTTCCACAACCCGATACTCTGGTAAAACCTTGAATTGTGCCTGAGTCCATTCTTGGAGAGCAGCTTTGTAATTAAGTCTGGCAGGATCGAGGCGAATTTCTGTTGTTAGTTCTTGGAAGTGGGGATCTAGCCAAGAGCGGATCAGCTCCAGATTTTGAGTACTTAAGTAAAGCGCACCCAGAACTGCTTCAAAGGCATCTGCCAGTCGTGACTCTTGACCAACTTTATCAGCAGTAGCACTACCAGCGACTAGTAAGTATAACTCTAAACCATAAACTCTAGCCAATTGGGCGAGGATGCGATCGCTCACCAACACCGAACGAATTGCTGCAAAATCCCCTACTGGACAATCAGGATAATTTTCCCATAACACAACAGCCGATACCAACCGCACCACTGCATCGCCAACAAACTCCAGCTGTTCATAATTTGCCGAATCAGAGACAGTAGGATGAGTTAGCGCTAAATCCAGCAATTCCCACTTTATAGGTGCTTCTAGCGACAAACCTAATTTTTGGACTAAACTTTCGAGTTGCCGTTGACGGCGTGGATAGGCGAGGGGCATTGGGGCAGGGGGCAGGGGGCAGGGGGAGCAGGGGAGGCAGGGGAAAAATACAAACTTCTAACTCTTGTACAGACGCGATTCATCGCGTCTCTTCTAACTCAGCACTAAAAAAGGGGGAGAGAGCAGGACATAAGCCGGGTTCTGTTCTCTTGCGAGGGCAGTTATCTATCTGGGACGTTTGTTACCAAACGCCTCTAGCGGCTCTCATTGAGCGGAACTGGTAAAAGACCAACCGTAGTTCCTATCGCCTTGCTCCCAACCGGGGTTTACCGAGCCAGCACCTCTCGATACTGCTGGTGCGCTCTTACCGCACCTTTGCACCCTTACCAAAGATTGGGGAGTGGGGAGTGGTGAGTGGGGAGTGGGGTTTTTCTTTCCCTATTCCCTATTCCCTATTCCCTATTCCCTATTTTTGGCGGTATCTTTCTGTGGCACTATCCTCACGATCGCTCGCACTGGACGTTATCCAGCAAGTTTGGTCTTTCGGGAGTCCGGACTTTCCTCAAACCAGTAACTATGACTGATCTGCAACCGCCTGCGCCTACTCTCTCCTTAGATCCAGTGTAATCTTTGGTTGACGTAGTATGTTGACATGGCGTTACTTTTTTTTATTCCAAGGTAGAGCGTAAGTCCAAGGCAGTTTTCTGACTGTGAAAGGACAATTGATAATACTAATGGGAGGAAAATCACGACCTGGGGCTAGACCTAAACGCACCTCAGATATCCGTAGCACCAGTTGCAGGGAAAAGTCTAACTCCTTTCTTCTGTTAATAAAGTCGTTGTACAGTTTTTTTTGCCCTTTTTGCAGCCCGTTGATATCAATTAGGGGTTTTTTGGCTGAATAGGTTCCAGCTACTTGATCGCGCTCAAATACATCTTCTGCTGTCACTGTTTCAGAAAGTGTTTTCTTGGGAGCAATCAGGCTCGGACTTTGGGGTACTGCTAAGTCGCGGGTTAAATCTGGTGATTTCCGAATTACGCGGCGTGATTGCTTGCTATGTTCAACTACTAAAGAACTGTTGTCCCAGTCAACGTATACAGCAATATTTTCAGATTTATTTTCAATGCTAATTCCTAAATCTTTCAAATCGTCAATTGGGTATGAGGATTTGAGTTTAAAGGAAATCCCAATTTTATCATCGAGATTGTTTTCTTTGAGTTGCTCGTCAACAATTCCTTTTTTAAACTCAAACTTAATTTGATCATCGATGGATTCAACCATGCGGTTAAAAACATAAGAAACACCGATAATATAAATCGTTAAAACTACTAAATTCTGGTCGCTACTCCTCATAACTTAAAATATTAACTCCCGGTGCTAATGTAATGTATATTTGACTCATGATTCATCTACAATTTTTAATTACGCTTGATGGTTACAGAATTTTGCAGCCAGCCTCGTCGCCAAAAAAAGAATAACAAACCAAATGCGATCGCTAACATTACTGCCCAGCAAAGTGGATAGCCCCAATACCAATTCAACTCAGGCATATTATATGGCGATTTTTCAGTGTTGAAATTCATACCATATATTCCGGCAACAAAAGTCAGTGGAATAAAAATTGATGAAACTATTGTTAATACCTTCATTATTTCATTCATTTTGTTACTTACTGCTGAGAGGTACACATCCATTAATCCAGATGCTAGTTCTCGATAAGTTTCCACCATGTCCATCACTTGCACGGCATGGTCATAACAATCTCGCAGATAGATTCGCACCTCTTCACTAATCAGTTCACTACCATCTCGAATCAAGGAATTAATTGCATCTCGCTGAGGCCAGATAGCACGACGCAGTTGCAGTAAGTCTCGCCTAATTTGATAAATGTTTTGTAGTGTTTGCGGCGTAGGTGTGACTAATACTTCCTCTTCTAACTCTTGAATTCGCTCCCCATAAATTTCTAGCACGGGGAAAAAGCCATCAATAATCGCATCTAACAGAGCGTAAGCTAAATAATCGGCTCCTTGTTTGCGGATGATACCTTTGTTTTTTTCAATTCGCGATCGCACTCCTTCAAAACAATCATGTTCTGGTTCCTCTTGGACTGTCAGCAAATAATTTTTACTTAATATCAAACTCACTTGCTCACTGTAAAAACCACATGTTCTTTCCTTTGGTACTACCATGCGGGAAATAAATAGCAATTGGTCTTCATAATCCTCTGTTTTGGGACGCTCCGGTACATTGACTACATCTTCTAAAACTAGAGGATGTAACTTAAAAACGTTACCCAATCGTTGTAATATGTCTTGACTACCTAAACCTTGTACGTCTACCCAAGAAATCGATTCCATCTCCAAATATGGGACACACTCCTCTGGAGTTGCTATTTGTTCGTGGATGAAATTGGTTTGGTTATAGTCAATCAAAAAAATTATCGGTGGTGGAGCATCTGCATCAATAAAAATGGTTCCAGGTACAGTCCCAGGTTGATGATAGAACTCATCTTCATATACCTTGGTGATTATTTTGGGAAGGCGACTCAGTTTTCGTGCCATGCAATATTACCTAATAGTTCTTAGTCATTTGTCATTTGCCATTAGTAAAAATAATTGATTAGTGACTAATAACCGTTTACACATAATTTTACAAAAATTAATATAAAGACGGCAATTTCTAGATTAAGCAATTATTTAGGTTGCTAATTTTGTCATCAACATTTTGTTAATAGTCAGTTGTAAGGACTAAGCTTTGCTCATTGGTGTCAACTTAACGTGAAACCCTTGTCAAGACGTGATATTCAGTTCTCTGACTTCCCATCACGGTCCGCGTTACCCCACCCTAACCCTCCCCTTGATAAGGGGAGGGAACTAAATTTCCTGTTTCCCCCCTTGATAAGAGGGGATTAAGGGGGGTAAAACGCCTGTGGGACATGCATTTTAGCTTAAGTTGACACCAATGAGCAATGCTGTGCCCCTACGATACGTATGGTTTAAATAGATGAAAACTGCTGTAAGTTTATTTACGTTCAGTGAGTTACCAGCAATACAGATAACATATTGCTTCTGAATCAGCAATGTTATAAAAAAACAGTTTGCCTTGTTAAGACAAACTGCTGAAAAAATATTTATCTGGGTGAGCAGAAGTTAGAACATGCCCATACCGCCCATGCCACCCATGCCGCCCATGCCACCCATGCCGCCCATGCCGCCCATGCCGCCCATATCAGGGGCAGCAGCTGCGGATTTCTTCTCCGGCTTTTCAACAACGATCGCTTCGGTGGTTAAGACCAAACCAGCAATGGAACCAGCATTTTGCAAAGCTGAACGCACGACTTTGGCAGGGTCAATAATACCAGCAGCAATCAAGTCTTCAAATTCACCAGTAGCGGCGTTGTAGCCAATGTTAAAGTCGCTATCCCGAACTTTCGAGACGATTACAGAACCTTCAGCACCAGCGTTCTCTGCTATTTGGCGCAAGGGAGCTTCTAGCGCTCGTTTGACAATATCAGCCCCAATTCTTTCTTCGTCATTTTGTAGGGTCTTTTTAATCTCTTCTACCTTCTTAGCTAGGTGAATTAGAGTTGTTCCACCACCAGGAACAATACCTTCTTCCACAGCAGCTTTAGTAGCGTTCAGCGCGTCTTCAATCCGCAGTTTGCGGTCTTTGAGTTCGGTTTCGGTTGCCGCACCCACTTTAATCACTGCCACACCGCCAGCGAGCTTGGCAATGCGTTCTTGCAGTTTTTCTTGATCGTATTCAGAATCGGTTTCTTCCAACTGTCTGCGAATTTGACCAATCCGCTTTTGTACTTCTGGCTTGGTGACGCTACCAGCTACAATTGTGGTGCTTTCTTTGTCAATGGTGATTTTGCGGGCAGTTCCCAGTGCTTCTAGAGCAGCAGTATCCAAACTTAAGCCGATTTCTTCAGAAATCAACTGTCCATCGGTGAGAATCGCAATATCTTCTAACAAAGCTTTGCGGCGATCGCCAAACCCAGGTGCTTTAATTGCAGCTACAGCAAGTACACCCCGCGCTTTGTTCACTACCAAAGTTGCCAAAGCATCACCTTCAACATCTTCAGCAATAATCAGCAAGGGCTGACCAGAACGGGCGACTTTTTCCAAAATCGGCACTAAATCTTGGATGCTGCTGATTTTTTTATCTGTCACCAAGATCCGGGCGTTTTCAAATTCGACTATTTGTCGTTCGTTGTTGGTGACAAAGTAGGGTGAAATGTAACCCCTGTCAATCTGCATCCCCTCAACTACTTCTAGTTCAGTGGTTAGGGATTTGGATTCTTCAACGGTAATTACACCATCTTTGGTGACTTTTTCCATTGCTTGGGCTAACATTTGGCCAACTTCTTCATCGTTACCAGCAGAGACAGTAGCAACTTGAGCGATCGCACTTCCTTCTACTGGCTTGGCTATCCTGGCAATTTCTTGTACCAGTGCCTCAACAGTTTTGTCGATCCCCCGTCTCAAACTAACCGGGTTACTACCCGCCGCGACGTTCTTCAAACCTTCCCGAATCAAGGCTTGTGCTAAAACTGTGGCAGTGGTTGTACCATCCCCAGCGACATCTTTAGTTTTTGAGGCCACTTCCTGGATGAGTCTTGCACCAGTATTTTCCAAAGGATCTTCTAATTCAATTTCCTTGGCAACAGTGATACCATCGTTGACAATTTGAGGTGCGCCAAATTTTTTCTCTAAAAGGACATTGCGACCTTTGGGCCCCAAGGTTATTTTTACGGCATCGGCAAGGGCGTTAACACCCCTTTCTAGAGCTCGCCGCGATTCCTCGTCAAATGCAATAATTTTCGCCATGTTTTATTTCTCTAGCGCTTCCATTAGACAATTTAGCACTCACAGCGCCAGAGTGCTAATCTCCCAAGCGGCTCAAGTTACAAATGGAAATAAAAAAATTGATTAATATACAGGTGATGCTCATATTACATACAGGCAGTAATGCTTGAATTGGGAGATGAATCTAGACAACTCCCTTAAGTCCCTCGGTATTGCCGACCCTAGCGGCACCGGCTGGTTGGCGGTAGTATTTACGTTTCTCTTGGCTTGGCTTGTAACGTGGCGTTTAATTCCGACAGTACGCAAATTCGCCTTGCGGGTAGGTTGGGCTGACCAACCCAATGCCCGGCGGCTCAACCGAGAACCTTTACCCAATGCAGGGGGGCTGGCTATCTACGCGGGTGTGATTGCCGCACTGGTATTAGCTAGCCTTTTACGACCTATCGAACTCCAAAACGTATTGGCTCAGGTACTGACTATTCTGTTGGGAGGTTCAATATTAGTCCTTGTGGGTTTTATCGACGATCAGTTCGGCTTACCGCCCTCTGTTCGTTTGTGGGCGCAAGTTCTCACGGCACTTTTGCTAGTAGCTAATGGCATCAGTATTCATGTCATGTTTGGCACTCCCATAGACTCGCTCCTGTCTATGTCGTTAACAGTACTTTGGGTAGTAGGAATTACCAATGCCATCAACTTGATGGATGGTATGGATGGTTTAGCAGGAGGAATCAGCTTTATTACCGCCATGAGTTTGTTGGGTGTTGCAGCCCAGTTTAACAATCGTGCAGCAGCAATCTTGGTATTAGCAGCTTTGGCAGGTGCTGCACTGGGCTTTTTACGTCACAACTTTCACCCCTCGCGGATCATTATGGGTGATGCCGGAGCATACTTTTTCGGCTATGTATTGGCGGCAACCAGTATTTTAGGTAGGCTGCAACAAAACACAGTTTATGCGCTAATTCCCACGGTTTTATTTCTGTTGTTGCCAGTGCTAGATACGACTCAAGTATTTGTGCGACGGCTATTAGCAGGAAATAACCCTCTCAGTACTCCTGGCAAAGACCATTTGCACCACCGCTTACTCGCTTGGGGACTCTCCCAGCGCAATGCTGCCTTCACCCTTTGGTCAATTACCTTAGTTTTCAACTTGCTGGCGATGAGAATACAAGGTATGAGTTTGGCTGTGATGCTGACTACCGCTAGTAGTATTATCATTCTTTTGGGCTTTACTATCTGGCAAAGGATACGTCAACAGCCTTAGTTGCTTGTAGGGTGAGCATTGCAATGCTAGCCCTACTATGGTTTATTCTGTCCACAAAAAATTCAAGCTTGAGTTAAATTGTCTTGCAACCAAGCAACTAAATCTCCTTCTATGGAAAAATCTAACAGTGCCTCGGCTAGATTTTCAAGCTGTTCAATAGATAACTGGCTGATACGCTCTGACAATTGCTGACTCAAATTACCAATGCGTCGTCGCAACTGGCGCATGACTACTTCTAGAGTCTGTTTTTGCCTGACTTCATAACGGACTTCCTCAATGATTTCATCACGGACTTCCTCAATGATTTCATCACGGACTTCCTCATAAATTTTAGTAGTTTTGATATCAAAATCACCGAGTCCAAACATTTTTATCAACTCCTGACGACTGATACGGGGTAGTTTGTAAACTACAATTGTTTCTATTAAATCTAACACTTTTTTTTGAAGTGCTTTGTCGCTCACTTGTGAACGTGTCTTTGTAATCAAACTTTTGACTAATATGGGAGTTTGTTTTTTATTTACAACTACTAATTTGATGATACCAACTCCCAAAGAATGTTCAGTTACTTCTGGAAGCTCGTTTAAATATAGCCTCGTTACCAATTGGCTTTCGAGTAAGACTTGATAAGGTTGTACTTGGGTTGGTTCAAGGCTGCGGCGAGGGAATATAACTACTGCTCGCCAATCTGTAGTAGGTGCGTAAAGTCGTAAATACAGAAATATTTCTGAAAATAAACGAGCGTAAAATTCGTTATCTTTTTGAAATTGAACCTCCACAAAATAAATCGGCTGACTACTAGTATCAGCAACAGGAAGAAAGACTCCATCAATGCGGAATGCTGTTTGCTTTAATTCTACTGAAGCGAAATTATATGCATTTGCTTCTGATGCTTGCAGATTAATTAATTCAAAAAAAGCACTGGGGAAAGTTTGAAATAAACGATAAAAAATGGAGTCTGTTTTCATAATTAGTTTGTCAAGATTGATTTAATAAGTTCGTAGTTAGCGCTTCAGCGCTAAAGCGCCAACTACGAACAATCGCTACCTCTCAACTATTTAGGCCATTACCATACCGCCATCGACATTAAAGACTTGTCCGGTGATATAGGTGGCGGCGGGATCGGCGGCGAGGAAGCGCACCATCCCAGCGATTTCTTCGGGTTGACCGAAACGGCCGAGTGGAATGTATTTCAGAATATCTTCGGGGTTGTTGAGGTCGCTGGTCATGTCGGTGGCGATGAATCCAGGGGCGACGGCGTTAACAGTGATGCCGCGAGTAGCTAGTTCTTTGGCAACGCTTTTGGTGAAGCCGATTACACCTGCTTTGGCGGCGCTGTAGTTTGACTGACCTGGGTTGCCCATTAGCCCTGCAACGGAAGTAATGTTGATAATCCGCCCCGATCGCTGCTTGAGCATAATTTTACTGATGGCGCGTGTACATAAGAAAACACCAGTTAGATTCAGGTCTATCACAGCTTGCCAATCTTCTGGCTTCAAACGCAAAAGCAGATTGTCGCGGGTAATACCTGCGTTGTTGACTAAGATATCCACACGGCTGAACTTTTCCATCACGGTGTTAACTAGTGTGTCTACTTGATCGCCTTTAGAAACGTCTGCTTGGATAGCGATCGCCTGACCTCCGCCATCTATAATTTCTGTAACAACTGCTTCAGCTGCTGCACTCGAACTGGCATAATTGACCACTGCGATCGCTCCTTGTGTGGCTAATTCAATTGCGATCGCTCGCCCAATTCCTCGTGATGCACCTGTAACAATTGCGACTTTATCTTGTAATAGTGTCATTTAATGTTCCTCAATCCTAGAAATACCGCGCTAATTATCTTATGGTGATTTAGGGAACATCTGAGTATTGTCTGGATAATTAAATATCTGTATATTTGGTTGGTCAGGATAGGTTTAAATACATCTCTAATGCACATACACCAACTTAAACAATCTGTGGATTTTATTATAATTATTTAAGATTTTTTGCGGGACAATCAGTTCATATTGACTAATCTAATTCTTTACCAACAAAAACCCATGAGCCTATACCGCTTTTATTTTCTAAGAATTACTATTGAAACAAACAATTGAAAATCGGTGTGTATCATCATGGCAACTAAAAAGCAATTTAACAGCTTTGAAGAGATGCTGTCTGCTTCTGATGTACCTGTATTAGTAGATTTTTACGCTGACTGGTGTGGCCCATGCCAAATGATGGTGCCAATTTTAGAGCAAGTCAATGCCCAACTTAAGGATCGCCTGCGGATTGTCAAAATCGACACAGAAAAATACACAGATTTGGCTACCCAGTATAAAATTGCCTCTCTACCAACCTTGGTACTGTTTAAGCAGGGTCAGCCTGTAGATCGGATAGAGGGAGTGATGCAAGCACCGCAGTTGGTGCAATATCTACAAACAAAGGTTTAAGTTAACACTTAAAATTTGGATTTTAGCTGCCAGAGGCGCGAAATATCGCGTCTTTTTTAGTGGAGTAGCACGGTTAGCTGTAGCCCTACGAATCACTGTGTAAAATCTTAAGTAAATATTAAGCATATATACTTATACGTCTAAAGAAAGTAGTTTAGAAATTAGGATAGCTATATTGTATAGATATAACAAAATATCTTGACAAATAAAGCAATATATGATCGAGCAGCAAAGACCTGACAAAGCCTATATTTGGGTGAATATTGATTTTGATAAGGTTAAACATAGAATAGATGCGGTGACTTGCCAGATTGAGCGGGTTATACAAAAGCACGAATTTTAAAATCAAACTGGTATAGGTATTGAGCCGAGGATTTCGGCTCAATACCTACCAAAAAATTATTTACTCAAAAAAATTAAGAGACTGCGATCGCTGATCGATTTGGGTGCAGGTAAGATCAGCAAGAAAACAATGGAAATAATTTCTCTTGCGGTTGTAGCCCACTGTAGGCATCACACCAGTCTTCATTATCACATTTTAGCAAAATAAACAACACCTTACAGTAAGTAATATTTTTAACAAAACATTTGTAACTACCCTTGCAGTTTATTTACCCACCGCCTGCTATTCTTATAGTTACTTCGGTCTGTCATAGCAGATAGATTATCCTCAATAATGTTTCATTTATTAGCGCTCATATACCATCGTGGTAATGTGGGTGCTTTTACTTTATCCTTCATGGCAAAAATCTGGTTTGATTTTGAGGCGATATCTGGTGTTTGGTATACTAAGCTGACACTAGACATCTCTAGAAATTAAATATGCGTTACCCAAAACCCTTGTAGAGACGTAGCAGTGCTACGTCAAAACAATTCTTTTTCGGAGATGTCTACTGAAGCTTTAACTTGACCAAAACGGCGATGTCTACGACGGGCTACGCCTACGCGTCTTTGGTAGCTCAACAAAGCCTGATGAAATGCTTCTCTATTAAAGTCTGGCCAAAGGATATCGGTGAAATACATCTCTGTATAAGCCATTTGCCATAAGAGAAAATTACTCAATCGCATCTACTTTGATTACTAGCCGCGATCGCCTTTGTGAACCTGGGCTAAATGTGAATCACTATCGGCTTCCTGGTTTGGATCAAAGTGCATGGCAACAGTTTTTTAGCAACCGTGGATTAGCCATAAACTTGCCAACCTTGCAAATCATGCATCGCACTTATGGCGGTAATGCTAAAGCAATGGGAATTCTCTGTGGTTCGATTCAGGAGGATTTTGGCGGTGACATGGTTCTTTATTGGCAAGAAAATCATGCCGATCCCTTAGCAGCAACCGACTTAAAAAATTTAGCGGTTAGTCAAATCAATCGTCTACAAGTCCTCGATCCCCAAGCATATTGCTTGCTTTGTCGTTTGGGATGTTATCGTTACCAAGATATACCCACCATTCCATCTCAAGGATTGTTTTGTTTACTTTGGGATGTTCCACCCGATCAACATCGTCAAATCATTGCCTCGTTGAAAAATCGGTCTTTGGTGGAGTGCGATAAGGGTGAATATTGGTTGCATCCCGTGATTAGGAAAGAGGTGATCGCACGTTTACGCCCCAGTGATGAATGGGAAATTGCCAACCACAAAGCCGCAGAATTTTGGACAACTAGTGTTAAACAAATTGAAACCTTTAAGGATGCTTTGCAAGCTTTAGAAGCATATTATCATTACATAGAAATTATTGAAGAAGGCAGAAGGCAGAGGGCAGAAGGCAGAAGGTTCAATTTAGAAGGGGATTCAAACCCCTCCTAAATTGGGACCACCAAATCAGAGATTGTGGTGGGGGTCTTAAACCCTTACTCCCTTTGGTCGTGGGCAGAGTCTTGAGTCAGAATTCCCTTCTGCCTTCTGCCTCCTGCCCTCTGCCTTTCTTGATAAATTTGAGTTAGCGGGTAAGGTCATTTTAAAAAGCCGAAATAATCAATGGCAGCAGTTTTTGCCTCTTGGTAGTACGTTGTATCGGATGGGCTTAATTCAGCCGATACTTACGGCAATTAATCAAGTTGTTAATAATCTAGAAAATGACCAAAATCTCAGCGAACTTTACAATATACTAGGTGATTTATATTGGATAACAGGTAAAATTAGTCAAGCGATCGCCTGTCAAGAAAAGACTATTACTCTGGCAACCCAAGCACTCAAATCACTTGTACCTCAGCCAGAGAATAAACATCCAGTTTACTATCTGAGAATGCTAGAGGTAGATTCTTTATTAAGTATTGGTCTTTACAAAATAGATTTGTGGGAACTAGAGGCAGCCGTAAACTTATTTCAACAAGTAATTTACCTGGCTCAAAATACCGAGCATCATCGCTGGGCAGAGAAAGCTTCAGTTTGTTTAGCTTTGGTATATTCTTATTTAGGTTTATGTGATGCTTCCTATCAATTAGCAAATGTAGCTTATCAAAATATTATAAACGAAAAATTGGTGGAACAAACTGGAAGATTTGTCTATTTCATGCAAATTTTAGGTCAAACATATCTAAATTTAGGAGATTTTTATAAGGCAAATCAAATACTGCACCAAGCTTTGAGTTTTGCTGAAGAAAGCCACTATATGCAGGTAAAAGCAAAAACACTAAATGGTTTAGCAGAAATCCATCGACAACAAACATTTGCATTAGCCCTTACTCATCATACAGAAGCAATCGAACTTTTGGATAAAATAGGTGCTAAGTGTGACCTAGCTGAAGCTTATTTTCAATTAGGTTTAACTTATCAAAAGATGGCAAAGCCTAATGAAAGCCAAATGAATTTTAATCGAGCGATTCAACTATTCACTGAAATAAAAGCTCCGAAGCAAGTTGAAAAAATTTTCAACTGCGCTGCTCAAGGTTGTGTCAAGCATTCCTGACATTGTTGAGTGGATATCCCTGCTTTGTGTAGCTTGTCGTCCATCATTTATAGCTAAACCAAGGCATAATCAGAAAAATTCAGCTTTGGCCGATTTTTGCGGTGGCGATCGCCCTCAACAAATTAAAATAACCAAAGCGCGATCGCATTGTCGAAAAGTCTCAACTTGCGATCGCAATTTTTTGGATAAATTACCGGGATCTGTTTAAACTCGGTAAAGTTTGGTTTTGATTTAAACTCGGTATTTGGTTTTGATTTAAACTCGGTATTTGGTTTTGGTTTTGAAGGACGAGATTTGCATTGACTGCGGTTAGGAAATTTAGATTGACTGCTGGGGTTGTTGTGATTCCAGATAAGGTGCTTCTAGATAAGGTGACATTAGCAGATGGAACAGCTTGGAAATTACTTATTGTTGGTGGCAGATTTATCGAGTTTAGTTGAGCTAGCGGGATCTGGGTAGTACTTCGTAAAGCTCTAGCGTTAGATATCCTCACGGAATTGTCGGAACTACTATTAGTGAAGCTTAACATTGGTGTTTCACCACGCTTAACTGGAAATTGAGTCCAGTTAGTTGTAGTTACCTGAGGCCGTTGAGGATCTGTGTATTCGCTGTAAACTGTATAATATTCAGTTGGAGTAAGTTGTGAAAGTTGAGTAACTGCTGATGAAAAACCTTGAGTAACTGCTGATGAAATACGTTGACTAACTGCTGAAATTGGAGTAACTTGTGAAAGTTGCGTAACCGTTGAAATTGGAGTGAGTTTTGAAAGTTGAGTAACTGCTGATGAAAGACCTTGAGTAACTGCTAAAAGTTGAGTTACTGCTGAAAGACGTGGACTCACAATGGTGAGTTTAGGAGACACCATTGTGTATTGTCTTAATCTAGAAGTATTAGGGTTTTGGGGATCTCGTAGCTGAATTAACGAACGCGAAAATGAAGGATTGAGTTCTGTATTTGAATTAATCGTTTGGTAATATCCATAATGGAGTGCCACACAGCGCGAGACTTTACAATTTATACCATCATAGTTGTAGGCGGGAGAATTAGTACCACCAGAATAAAGATCCAATAGCAGTGGTTGCCCCGGTTTCTCAGTGAATAAACCACTTATTTCGTTAGGAGTTGGGTTAACTTGAAATTGAGATCCACCTACAGGTCTATTATTTAAGTAGTTGGTTGCAAATGGATCGTAGACGGTCGTGCTGTCAATATCAACACCTACACCAGAGTCATCAATTCTAACAATCCCACCAATTTGCACAACAGCAAGTTGAGTAGCTGTAGGAAATAGATTTATTAAGACAGCAGGATCAATAATCACATCAGTATTGACAAAGACTGTTCTGGATACATCTTGTGCATTAGATGAGGATGCGGAAAACACAGCAGAACCTATTAAGAGCAGAAAAGCTAGCTGTTTCCTGAACCGTTTGAAGGATTGCATACCTTAATCTCCATAAAAACAAAGACAAGAAAATACAAAGCTCCAAAGATCCCAAATAATTTTTGTATTTGGTATCTTTGTTGCTTTTTATCTTTCTATGTTTATATATATAACTGGTAAATTGAAGGTTAATTTATTCCAAAATCAAACTTTACAATCCTTGAGTTATCGGATTTAAATCAATTTAATTCATGGGTATTGGGCTGACGTAGAAAATATGTTGTCTATGTCTATAAGGTAGATGGGTGTTACTTTTTTCTAGAATTGGGTAATGAGCAACCTAGAAGATCAGGCGATCGCTAAACTTAATAGTAAGCTGTAATTGGTAAACCCTTAACAACCAAATAATCGCTCTTTAATTCCTCTGTACGAATAAAAATAAAAGCAAATTTTTGAACTACCATCTGCACAACCAAAGGACTTTGACAAAGCTACTTGCTGTTCACTGGATGGATATAGTCTTACCTTAATCGCAGTCAGCACTTATGGTGTATTGAAACGAAATGTTTCCGCCAAGAAATCACTATAATTAATCTCGGCAATCTCAGCAAATGTGCCTACTCGCTCAATGAGCTTAGTGCTAAAGTTAAGTCGAACTGCCTCAATATCAAATTGACTGTAAGACATTGCCCAATCCTATGACTCGCTGGAGAAGCACATCAATATTAATTAGATTAGCCTAATTGTCTATAAAGCGATGTTTCTATTTTTGCCCTTTTTTTCAGTGGCGCTCAACTTAACTGCAAATTATTCTGTAAAGCGATCGCACTTCCGAAATCCAAAAAAACGATCGCATTGTCGAAAAGTCTCAACTTGCGATCGCAATTTTTTGCATAAATACATTCTGGTATTGTAGCAAAAGAAAAATTATGCTCGTTTAAGTAGCTTTGTGAACGTAATCAAATGAAGCCAAGCAATCCCAAAGTTTATTTTTGTTCAAGTGCAAACTTCAAATCTGTCAACTTTAATTCTCCTCCGTCCGTTCGTAATATTAAATTAATCCCGAAAACACCATTAGTCGTATAGTTAGTTGGAAGTATTTGTTTGGTCAAATCAAACTTAATAGAACTTCCATATAACGGACTTTGATATAATACACGAGAAGGAGTTGGTTGATTGCCAATTAAAAGTGATGAGATAGCTACTCTTGCTGGTGCTTTCTTTACTTCACCTTTTAAAGCTGAAAACACGAGCCTAACGTCCTTTTGAGTATTAGAGGGACTAATTCTAATGATACATCTAGCCCTCTGCGATTGTCCGCTTACAGTTATCGGAGATACAAGTTTAAACTCATTTTTTTGCGGATCGAAATTTATCTTACATGCACCAGCAACAATAAGTCGTGGCTGGTTTTCTATTGAACTAGCAACGCTAGATGAATTGGCATCATAACAAAATAAAGAAAACAAGCATGTTAATATGAAAAAATTCCGTGCATTACTTAATCTGAACATAATCTCCTCTCCATTAACAGCAATTTGGAATATTCAAAGGTTTATCAAACAGAATTCAGGAGTCAGAATTGAATTGGAGTCCGAGTGGCGGATAGCGCAGTGTTAGCAAGTCTGCGTCCCTTGCGCGTCTCGTAGAGAATATTCTGAATAAGTGGGTTTGTCAACTTAAGCTCAAACATTCAATTTACCGTCGTTTTAGATCCCCCAACCTCCTTAAAAAGGGGGCAAAAGACTCTAGTCCCCCTTAAAAAGCTTACAAAGGTAGGTATTTTGTATTTGGTCATTTTTTGACTATTTCAGCCGATGCTTAAATCCTAAAACGACTAAACCACGTTAAACAGTTGAGAAAATTCTCAACTATTTTCGAGATTCCAAAAAACCTACCCTTGAAAGCCCTTAAAAAGGGGGGTTAGGGGGGATCTAAATCTAGGTGGTACATCGAAAAATTTTCACTCTTCTTATCAGACTAGGCTTTCACGTTAAGTTGACACCAATGAGCAATTCTGTGCCCTTACAACAGATGTGGTTCAAATACATGAAAACTGCTGTAAGAAATACCGCAGGTTGTTAAACAATATCTAGAACAAGCTGATTCGATAAACTGAATCATTAGCACTGCTAATGATTTTTTGTGCCAGATTATTTTCTCAACAATATCATTACTGGAGCTTTCAACCTGCGGTGTGTGAGATTAAAGATTAGTCAAACAACAAAGTTTTCTACTAATATTATCATTATCTTCTTTAATCTCACAAAAATAAGCAAATTAGCAACGAACTATCGGGAAATAACATATCACATTCCCATCCCCAGCATTGAGATCGGATGAATCAACAATAATAGAACTTCCTGGTGAGGATTGTGCAATCAGATTAATACCGAATTGTCCTTCTCCACCACATGAATTAGATATAAAATCAATTTCATCGTCCTGCTGAAAAAGAAGCTCGCTAGATGTAAACGAGGTAGATTTAGGGACAGTCGTAAAGACACCAAGAGCACCACCAGCAAAGTTAAAGCTTCGGCTTAAACTTGTACCTTTACTCCCTGAATTAACATCAGTACTTCCTAAGTACCGTACCTGTAACTTTTGAGCGCGGTAACCACTGGGAATAGTAGCATTAATACGTAAAATACACCTTTTACGCTCACCTTCCTTTGCAGTCATGGTGGTCTCATCCAAGACGATCGCTAAAGTTCTACCGTCACCTCCAGCAAGCTGTTCTAGAACAGTACATCCACCCACTGCTGTTGCCTTTCCAAAAATAATACTAGGCGTTTCTTGAGCCAAAGCCTTGCTCGCAATAACGTTCATTCCAAGAATTGTCGATATAGACAGTAATACACCAAATTGTTTAAAGTTCATGTGGATTTTACTCATGTTATTCTCCTGAAAAACAAAGACAAGAAAATACCAAGCTCCAAAGATACCAAATAATTTTTGTATTTGGTATCTTTGTTGCTTTTTATCTTTCTATATCTATATATAATATAACCGGTAAATTTAAGGTTGAATTATTCCAAAGTTAAATTTTACAATACTTGCGTTCTTGGATTTAAATTTCATTGACGGATATTAGACTTAAGTAGAAACTATATTGTCTAGGATGTAGATGGGTGTTACTTTTTTCTGGAATTCGGTAATGACCAAACTAGAAGATCAAGCGTTTACTAAACTTAATAATAAGCTGGAACTGGGAAACCTTTAACAGCAAAATAATCGCTATTTAATTACTCTGAAAAAATAAAAATAAGAGCAAATTTTTCAACTTTAGATGTAGCGAGACTTTGAACGTTAATTTTCTAAAAAAATGGCTGAAATTAAGGTTTTTGGTAAAATTATTATGCTGTAAGCATTCTAGATTACTCTCTCGCAAAAGTGATGAAAGAGGGATATTTGGAGAAGAACATTCAACGGCTATTCAAAAGGTTGGAAGACTTTGAAAGCGAGGAAGGTGAATAATAAATGAGCTATCACTACAGCATAGTGATTCAATGGTCAAAGGACGATCAACTCTTCCTAGTGCATTTACCTGAGTTCCTGTGGTAGGAGTTTCATCCACATGGCAAAACCTACGAAGAAGCCCCTAAAAATGGGTAAGAAGTAATTGAGGCGTTTGTTGAGATGCTTTAAGAAGAGGGAAAGCCACTACCAGAACCCAGAATGCTTCCTAAACGACGATTATTACAGGTTGTCTAATCAATTGTCAAATTATACAGTTTGTCTAGTGGCGATCGCGTAGCGTGCTTAATTGCGATCGCTATTGACTTAAGTGGAAATTATTTTGTTAAGCGATCGCACATCCAGGGCAAATAGCAATATCTGACGATAAAGCGAGGAAGGGTATACAGTTGTGCAATTCTTTAGATAAATGCCATCGCTCACCTGATCTTCCTATATCAACTAATTATGGGGTTATCTGATTGCCAAACTTTTATATGCACTAAATTTTAAATTTGTCAATATCTACTGTCTACAGCTAAAGTCTAATGTTAGAATCAAGTCTTCAGCTAAACTAGATACTATACAAACCATTGCTAATTACTAGTATAATATGGCGGAAGTTTGCCTACCTTTAACAAGGGGCAAAATCCTCTTGTTAGTCTGGTTAATTGCGATGATACTTGGATTTATGCCGTGCTTTACTAGTTGCTATATCTTTCTCGAAGGAAATCTGGTCAAATAGTAGAGATAATTGACGACTCTAGCGCGTCTGTCAAGTCAACTAATACTACAAAATTGGCTTAAAACTTTAAGGATTGTGACACTTAGTTCGTCTGATTGCCCATAATAATAAAAGTAACCCTTCAGCAATTTACTGTTGTACTCTATTAGTAATTCATAACTATATTTTAACTATGACAACGCAAACACTACCTCCACCAGAAGTTTATCAAGGTCAGTTTGGGGAATTTACAATTACTCAGAGCGATCGCACTGGCGTAATTATCTACCGCGCTGGGTTAATGGTAGCAGCACTGAGCTTTGCCATAGGCAGTGCTTTGGTTTTGCCCAACAATAACCCGACTATTTTTACCGCACTTACACCTCTATATACTTGTTTTAGTGTCGCTCTAGGTGTAAGTTTATTTACCATTCACATCTATATGGCATCACTGCACCGAATATTGCAAATTTTTTGGGCGATCGGTAGTATAGCATCAGTGATTCTGGCAATCTCTAGTAGTGAACCTTTAGCTCTCACTATTTACAATCAACCTCTTACCTTATTTGGAGTTGGTTTTATCTTCGTTGCTTTGACAGGTATTTATTTTAAAGAGGCTTTTTGCTTCAATCGCCTGGAAACCAAAGTATTAACCCTAATAGTACCGCTACTATTGTTAGGACATTTGGTGGGAATTTTACCAATTCAGGCAGAAAGTGTTTTATTAGGAATTTGGGCAACGTTGTTTTTGGTATTTGCCCTGCGAAAGACAGTGCAAGCAATTCCTGCTGATATCGGAGATAAATCTGTATTTACTTACTTGAAAGAACAACGTTTAGCTAAGGTTTAATGCAGACAAAAAATCGTCGGTGTCGAATATTTCCAAAAATCAAACTAATAAAACGCCAAGAAATGTGGACACTTACGGCTCAGGGGTGGGCGATTGCAATCGCTTCGATTGCTTATTTAATATTTTTCACTATTACTCATGTACACTCATTTCTCGCCGTGACTTCCCCTATAAAATCAGCAGAAGTATTGGTTGTTGAAGGATGGCTGCCAGATTATGCCATACAACAAGCTTTGACTGAATTTAAAAACGGTTCTTATAGTCTAGTAATTACCACGGGAGGCTCAATAGAAAAAGGAATTTATCTTACCGAATACAAGAACTTTGCAGAAGTGTCAGCCGCCACCTTAAAGAAACTCGGTTTAGAATCAGAGAAGGTGGTAGCTGTTCCAACACCTCTGGTAATCAAGGATCGTAGTTATGCATCTGCTGCCGAATTTAATCGCTGGCTATCCGATTCCAATTTAAAGCTACAATCAATTAATGTTTTTTCCTTGGACGTTCACACCCGTAGAAGTTGGTTGCTGTTCAAAAAACTACTTAGCCCTAACATCAAAGTTGGTGCGATCGCTGCCAAAACACAAGATTATGATCCAAACAAATGGTGGGATTATAGCCAAGGTGTACGGACAATTATTGATGAAGGCATAGCTTATATTTATGCGCGGTTTTTGAATTGGAAATCCTAAAGTTGATAATTCGTCATTCGTAATTTTGAGTTATGAATTACGAATTATATTAGATAAGACCTAATTTTGGTGGGGTGCTTTTACTACAGGCAATTAGACGACATCATTCATATTACTTTTTCAGGATTTGTAATAATGCTTGTCGATAGATTTTGAGACCTTCGGCGTTCAGATGATCACCATCGCTCGTCAAATTCTCTTTAAGAACATTATTCTCATACAATGGTGCTACTCCTGCTGCTGCAACTGGCACTTTTTCTATTTCAGCAACTTGATTAATCAAAGTATTAATTTGTTCAACTCTAGAAAGTGGGGCTGCTATAGTTGGATCTGAGCTTGCTGCAACTGTTGAATAAAAAGCCGGAATCAGAAAAACCTCTTTATTTCCCATTGTCCGAATAAGTGCGATCGCCTCTTGCAGATTTTTGCTAAACAACTCATCACTAATTCCATACCAAGCATCATTTCCACCTATAGCAATAATAGCTTTTTCGCATTTCACCTTAGTAGGAATTAAACTTTTCAGTTGTTCCAGTAATGAGATTGTACTCAAGCCATTTAAGGCAAAATTAAAAGTATTATTCCCAAGAGTATTACCAAGTCCAGCCGAAATAGAATCGCCAAATAAGCAACCTGAGAATTGTTTATCTTGAGCGGCAAGTATTTGATATTGCAGTGCAATTTTTCCTAAGGAGGAAGAACTCACATTGTCCTTTGGTGGTGCATCAGCAGAACTAGAAGAGGAATTTGCCATACCGACTAGCTTAGAGATTTTTGACACATCAACAACTAGTTGATTACTGGGATAGGCTGCTAGAAAGCTGACTAATCCTAGACCTTCTGGTGATTTTGCTCCTATGATAATGGCAGATCGTAGGGCTTGTATACTGGCTTGATCGCGACGGGCGATCGCTTGGGATGCAAAAGATAAAATTTGCTTGCCCATTGCTGAGTTTATCAGCTTATCTAAAGCCACAATATCAAGAGACATTTTTACTTGAAGGGCATCTTGGAACTTCTGTTTCTCCTTCGCGCTGAGGTAATCTAGGAAAGATTGCAGATCGGCAGAAGCCTTTTGATTTTCGGCATAGTTGCGTATATCTGCCACAGGGATCGATTGCTCAAATAATCCGTATCTGACAGTAACTTTCTCAGCCGCCAAACTAGGCAATAAACCAAGTCCACTGTGCAACAGTAAAAATATTAAGCACCCAGATAGGCTTATTAAAAGACGATAGAAATATTTCATCACAGAAGATCAGAAGATAGATAGTCAATAGTTAATAGTCAAGAGTCAAGAGTCAAAAGTCAAGGGGTTAGTCATTAGTCATTAGTCATTAGTCATTAGTCATTAGTCATTAGTCATTAGTCATTAGTCATTAGTCATTAGTCAAGAGTTACTCTCCCCTGCCTCCAGCAAGAACTGCCCCCTGCTTCCCCCACTCCCCCTTAATATCAACATCCAACCCCAATTTGGGAATACTTAATCCAGTAGTGAGGATGAAACCGTGGTAGAAGAAAGTGCATATTGGCTAGCTTGGGCGCAAATTTCGGGAATTGGGCCGGTATTACTGCGGCGGCTGCAACAGCATTTTGGCACGTTGGCAACAGCTTGGAACGCTACCAAGGTACAGTTGGGAGAAGTAGAAGGTTTTGGTTTTCAGACACTAGAAAAAGTAGTACAACAGCGATCGCGTTTGCACCCAGAACAACTATTCACCAAGCACCAGCAGGAAAATTCCCATTTCTGGACACCAGCAGATGCAGATTATCCCCGCTTACTGTTAGAAACTCCGAGTCCACCGCCGATTTTATACTATCGCGGTGAAGTCGAACTCCAAGAAAATCTCGGACAAAAACCGATGGTTGGAATTGTCGGAACCCGCCAACCCTCAGAATACGGTATCCGTTGGACTCGCCAAATTAGTACAGCTTTGGCTAAAAATGGCTTTACAGTTGTTTCTGGTATGGCAGAGGGAATTGACACAGAAAGCCACATCGCCGCGATGAAAGCAGGTGGACGCACGATCGCAGTTTTGGGAACTGGTGTAGATGTCATCTATCCACATAAAAATCGGGATTTGTACAAGCAGATTTTGACGACTGGGTTAGTCGTGAGTGAGTACCCCACGAAAACCCCACCCGATCGCACTCACTTTCCCCGTCGTAACCGGATTATTGCAGGTTTAAGCCGCGCCATCCTCGTAATGGAAGCGCCGATAAAATCTGGTGCTTTAATTACTGCTACCTACGCAAATGAATTTGGTAGAGATGTCTATGCACTGCCTGGTAGAGTAGATGATTACCCATCCCAAGGTTGCCTAAAGTTACTGAATCAAGGAGCTTCTTTCATTCTCAAAGAATTGGATGAACTGTTAACAATGCTGGGAGCAATACCACAAATTGATGGAGTCGAGGTTTCCACAGCACCAGAACAGTTAATGCCAACTTTATCGCCAGAATTGCAAACAGTAATGGATGCGTTGGCAAGTGAAGCTTTACCCTTCGATTTTATTGTCCAACAAACTGGCATGGCTGCTGGTTCAATTTCCAGTGCGTTGTTACAGTTGGAACTTATGGGTTTCGTTTCGCAATTACCAGGAATGCGGTATCAAAAAAGTTAAGAGTTAAAAGATACAGCAGAATTCAGAATTTAGGAGTAAAACACGCTTTATACCTGGGTAACAGACTTAGCTTGTGTACCTCACCAATTTGAAATCTGGTGTAATAGTATAGTTGAGCTTTTTAACTTTGTTTTTAGCAATTTCACTAACAGATTTATGGGAATATAAAAATACAATTTTTATATAAAAACAAACTACTTAAAATCATGAATCAATGGGCTTTTGAATACCAAGTAGAAAATATAGGTAAATCTGTTATTTTGCACGCAGACTGTTTCGAGTGGCTGAGTAGAATACCAGAAAATAGCATTCATGCAGTAGTTACAGATCCACCTTACGGGGTAAAAGAATATGATTTTGACCAGTTGCTAAAAAGAGCAAATGGAAATGGAGGTATTTGGAGAATTCCACCATCATTTGATGGACATCAACGCGCACCTCTACCACGATTTACAGCACTTAGTACCAAAGAACGTCTAGTTTTAAAAAATTTCTTTGTAGAATGGGCAAAACTAGTAGTACGTGTACTTCGCCCTGGTGGTCATGTTTTGATTGCAAGTAATGCATTTCTTTCCCAGTTAGTTTTCTCTGCTTTAGTTGAGGGCGGTTTAGAGTTTCGTGGAGAATTGATTCGCCTGGTGAGAACACTTCGTGGTGGCGATCGCCCAAAAAATGCCGAAGATGAATTTCCTCATGTGTCTTCCATGCTCAGAGGATGTTATGAGCCGTGGGGTATTTTACGAAAGCCGATACCAGTAGGAATGAAACTCAGTGAATGTTTGCGAGAATTTCAAACTGGAGGGTTAAGACGCAACAGAGATGGTACACCTTTGGGTGATGTTATTGCCAGTGAAAGGACACCTCAGAAGGAACGAGCTATTGCAAATCACCCAAGTTTGAAACCACAGTCTTTTTTACGTCAGGTAGTTTATGCTGCACTGCCTTTAGGTGAAGGTATAATTGCTGATACTTTTATGGGTTCTGGTTCGACAGTTGCAGCGGCGGAAGCTGTTGGTGTTTGCTGCATTGGTATTGAGCGTAATTTAGATTATTACGAGATGAGTTGCACTGCTATTCCCAACTTGATAACTTTAGAAATCCCTTCCCAAAATATTACAGACTTGCAATTAACGCTATGGTAGATTGGGAATTTGATAAATCCAATTGGACATCATTTTTTGATATCCAGATTTAGTAACACTGGCAGTTATTGTTCTGCGACTAATTTCCGAACGTCCAGAGAATGACCAATCATTTTTAGTGAGGCTAGCACCAACAACCTTGATAAAACGAAAGGGCTTTGGCTGAATACCTTGAACAGCGTCACTAGGACGGTTACTATCAAAAACAAATACCATCAGCCAAGTATCTTCGGGATTATGACCCTGCCATCCACTCTGATAACGAGAAGCTTTTACTTCAATACCAATATGAGAATGCTGTACAGAGTTTTTAGGAAACATCCCAGCAGGAATTAAGTCAGGATGTCCGTTATGATATTGATTTTTAACCAGGCTAGAGCAGTATTTAGGAATATTGGAAATCATGAATTCTCCAACCATACTGCTAAAGTTGGCTGGCATCAGCATTACCTCAAGACGTTCCATTTCTTTACTGTAAAGCTGTTGATTAATAAAGCCTAAAAACTCTACAAAATTATTCATTGCCAAAACAATGTGTTCAATTGTACAGTCGTATGGCAGAGTCGCATTAAAATTAAAACCGTTACTCTCAATGGGGTGAGGTTGGCAGGCAATCAGCTCTAGTTCGCCGCTCATTTATGAGGAGGTGATGGATGTCATTAACAATACAAAATTCAAAAATCCCAAATTAATTATCTTGGGGGATAATACTGCGGATTCGTAACTGGAGATTGATAACCATTTGGGGGTACTGTACTTCCCATACTGTTGGGTACAGGATTCACAACAGGGGGCTGATAAACGCTCATGGGTACAGTGCCGGTTGTATTGTTAGGTAAACCAGGACTTACAACAGGGGGCTGATAACCATTTGCGGGTATTATGCTTGTGGTACTGTTGGGTGTAACAGCATTTTGGCTAAATTCTTGGTAGCTAACACTAGAAATTGAGTTAATCAATTTTTCGGCGCGAGGGTCATTATTGGGACGTTGTACCATGACTGAGGCTATGTAGCGTTTGCCAGTTGGAACAATAATTAAACCTGCATCTGCCAGCATAGTACCAATATCGCCCGTTTTGTGGTAAATTCTTGCGCCTGTTCCCAAACCGGATGGTAGCAGAGTGTTTCTCTGAGTGCGACGCAAGATATCGAGCATTAAATCGCGTGATGGCATACTCACTAAATTTCCCTGACTCACAATAGCCATCAAATTCCCCAATTCCCTCGGAGTAGTGGTGTTTGTCCCTTGCAAATCCGGGAGTTGATTACGAATTGTTGTGGTTGTTAATCCCCAAGTGCGGAAACGCTGGTTTAAGGCATCTATTCCTCCCAGTCGCGCAATCAGCATATTTGTCGCCGTGTTATCACTGACGGTAATCATTTTTGTAGCGACTTCCAGAGCGGCGTACTGGGTTCCGGCTGGTTGGCGTTGCAGAGTTCCCGAACCGCCAGCAACCATATCCTGTTGCATGGTCAGCATTTCATCAAGGCGAATTTTCCCCGCGTCCACATCCTGAAAAAAGGCAATCAAAATCGGCACTTTAATTGTGCTAGCTGCCGAAAAACTGTTAGAGGCATTGACATCTACATAATTACCAGTATCTAAATCTAATAAGAAAACTCCGGGTGTAAGATTTGGGTTAGTCGCCGCCAAATTTTGCACAGCACTTTTCAAAGAGCTAATTTCCTGGGATAAGTACAGACTCGAAGCTGCAACTGGGGGAGTTTGGGTTGGTTGTGGCTGCGATCGCGTTACATTACTATTAGGTTGCGGCGCAGAAGTTGTGCTGATGCGATTAGCGGGGTCTAATACTGACAATGCTGTGCCAACAATTGCACCCATGCCAACACCCACAATCAACAACCGCACAATATACAACAAGGTTTTGGCCATTGGTTTTAACCGTGTCTTGGGCGATAAACGCCTGCCGATTTTTGGCTTTTCCATCCGCACTGTTTTCACCATCACAGCACCCGGTCGAAAGGGAGGAATTTTGCCCTTCACACTAGGTATTGGTTTTACTGCTCTTGGCATGACTAACCCCGATTTTACCCTCCGTGTAGCACCGGGGATTGGGGGAGGACTGATCGGATTTTTTGGGCGTGTTAGCGCCGCTTCTCGTCCATTTGCAGGTTGCTGCTGGTTGTTAGCTTTAACTTTCTTCTTTACCACTTTTTGGACTTTTTGTGGCGGCTGGCGGCGATTTAAGGGTTGACGCCGCGAGAAAGCTGTTAGTTCGTCACTTGACTCTGACACAGTTACTCCTTGTGACCCACTTGGCTGTTTTCTTGCAGACTCCTAACCCAAAACTTAATCTTTAAGCAAATATTAATACTCAAATTCCACTTTGCCACTAAGTAGCATTTTTGTGTTTAGTTTAAGCCATATTAAATATTTTGGGGGATGATTGCGTATATATTAAACAAATAATTACAAGTTTTCACCACCCTTCTGGTTTTTAAGGGCCCATTCTACCTGCTGCAAAATCCCTCGCAGCATATATACTTCGCCTGTTTTCAGGTGAGCGCGATTATATATTTGGCGAAATTTTTCCATCCGACTAGCTGCCGTATGGGGATATACATAACCAATTTTTAATAATAATGATTCTAATTGCTGATAGTATCCTTCCACAACATCTAAGGGGGCTAGTTCAGTTTGGGTTAAGGTTTTAGTGTCAGGTTGCTGGGTACATTGTGACAATTCATAACAACAGATTGCTACGGCAGTGGCTAAATTGAGGGCTACATAATCTGGACTTGTGGGAATGCCAACAAACCTTTGTGCATAATTTAATTCTTCATTGCTTAATCCCCGGTCTTCCCTGCCAAAAATCAGTGCTGCGGGTTCTTCTGGTTCCTCCAGTAACCAGGGTAGTGCAGTGCGGGGGTTTTCTAAGGGCGTTTCCCAACTCCGAACGCGACCAGTGGTAGCGATCGCTCGTACACATCCATGCAATGCTTCTGGTAATGTCGGCACTAATACCGCAGATTCGATAATTTCTTGAGCATGAACAGCCATCATCAAAGCTTCCGTCGATAACGGATCGCATTGGGGGTTCACTAATACTAAATTATATAGCCCGAAATTTTTCATTACCCTAGCGATCGCTCCGATATTTATCGGCCCAGCTGGCTCTACCAACACAATTCTTAATCCAGCCAAGCCCATTTTTTGCCTCCTGCGATCGCACAAATGATATTTTTAGGCTAATTCTCAGCATTGTGATGTCCTGCTAAAAAGTTTCCTTGACATCATTCTAGCTTTGCAGGTAAATGCCTACGGCAGGTGTAATGAACAATCTCATGGGGAAAAAAAGCAACTCCTGCGGGTAACTGGCAATATTCACATCTGTAGTTGGCGCGTTCTTCTACTAATCGGCGAAGAACAACCGGAATATAGGTTGTACTCACGGTCAACTGGTCAAATAAGGTAAGTTACCTGCTTTAATCATCCCAACTAAATGTTCAATACGTTCATACTCATCTAATTCTTTCAACTCGGTTGGTGTGAGTTCACCTGCGTTACTGCGTCCTAGCAAGGTACGCAACCGTTCTTGCATTTCGGGAGTGGGTTTAAATTCAGCAATTTGTTCAGGAGTGGGGTTGCTGGCTAAAAAATCTAGGATATATCGGTAAACTTGTGCTGGTATAGCTGGTTGTTTGAGGCTCAAAGCAAGTAGTTCAGGTAAGCGATCGCCTACTTGTGCTAGTTGTTGAGATAATTCCTCTGATACTTCCAGGGTAATTCTCGGCATAGTGTGCTTTCCTGAAGTGTGACTTTCTCCCCATTGTAAACATTGATTTTTACAGTCAGTGGTTTGCAACCTGAGATGATGAAATTACTGAACCATTAGCAGGATAACAGAGGCTATATTCAGTTTTCAAGGATATAAGTGTATCTACTATTGATTATGAATCAGCCGACAATAAAATCTTGGCAAGAAGTTCTCGCTACATTTAAAAAAATCTGGGGTTATGAAGATTTCCGTCCGCCACAAGGAGAAATTGTCAGCAGTTTATTGGCACAAAAAGATGCGCTGATTATTATGCCTACAGGTGGCGGAAAGTCAATTTGTTTTCAACTTCCCGCACTACTACAAACAGGATTAACTTTGGTAGTTTCGCCCTTAGTAGCGTTAATGGAAAATCAAGTTCAGGAACTATTACAAAGCAATCAAAAAGCAGCACTTTTGCATAGTGAATTACCTTCATTTCAACGCCGTGCAACTCTGCAAGCTTTAGAACGTCAACAGCTAAGATTGCTTTATTTATCCCCAGAAACTTTGCTAAGTGCGCCAGTGTGGGAGAGATTATCTCAGCCGCAATTGCAAATTAATGGCTTAATTTTAGATGAAGCTCATTGTTTAGTGCAGTGGGGAGACACGTTTCGCCCAGCTTATCGCAGATTAGGGGCTGTGCGTCCGGCATTGCTAAAATCAAAACCACCAGGAACAAAAATCAGCATCGCTGCTTTTACCGCTACTGCTGACCCCTTAGCGCAAAAGATTATTCAAACAGTTTTACAATTACAGCAACCAGAAATTTTCCGTTTGAATCCCTACCGTCCGAATTTATATCCCAGCGTTTGCATTGCTTGGACACCACGAGGTAGAAAACAACAATTATTAAAGTTTATTCAAAATAGACCGCAACAATCGGGGTTAGTTTATGTTCGCACTCGGAGAGATAGCGAAGATTTAGCCCAATGGTTAGCAGACATGGGTTATGCAACAGCTAGTTATCATGCAGGATTGGGTGCAAGCGAACGCCGTGAAGTAGAAGTAAGCTGGTTAGGTGGCAAAATTCCCTTTGTTGTTTGTACCTGTGCATTTGGTATGGGGATTAATAAAAGCAATGTCAGGTGGGTTGCCCATTTTCACGCGCCACATTTGCTATCTGAATATGTGCAAGAAATAGGCAGGGCTGGAAGGGATGGGAAACCGGCAGAAGCGTTAACTTTGATAAGTGAACCTACGGGATGGTTAGATCCAGGGGATAAGCAAAGACAGGAATTTTTTCAAGAAAAAATGCGATCGCAACAGCAAATAGCGCAGCAACTTGTGAAAAAATTACCAAAACAGGGAGAAGTGAATGCAGTAACCCGACAATTTCCTGAAGGTGCTACGGCGCTAGCTTTACTCCATAGCAGTGGTCAGCTAAACTGGCTTGATCCTTTTCATTACACCATTGCTCAAAAAGCCGGAAATCAGCCAGCGACACAATTACACGCTGCTAAACAGATGCATCAATATCTAACAACTAAGCAGTGTCGCTGGCAGTTTTTGCTAAATGCCTTTGGTTTTGACAAAGAAGCAGCTAACTTGCGTTGCGGACATTGTGATAATTGCCGCTAAGTAGGTAGGCGTAAATAATTATCGTTGGGATAAGGCAGGGGGTAGGGGAGAAAAGAGTTTGAGCCTTGTTTACTTTTCTTCATCCAGTTTTGTTTTTTTATGCCCACCTACTTAAGTTAAAAGGGCGGTTATAAACCAATATGCTTGGGTTAGCGCCAAAAACCTATAAGCTGCGTAGGTTAGGTTGAGGAACGAAACCCAACATTTCCGGGGCTTTGTTGGGTTGCGCTTTGCTTAACCCAACCTACAAATTTTCTTAACTAATACCCTTGGGAGCGTCAAAAACGTCAGCGAGTATAAAAGTACTCATTCACGAGTATAAAAGACTCGTCAGCGAGTATCAAAAACTCATTCACGAGTATAAAAGACTCATTTACGAGTATCAAAGACTCGTCGGCGAGTATAAAAGACTCATTCACGAGTATCAAAGACTCGTCGGCGAGTATAAAAGACTCATTTACGAGTATCAAAGACTCGTCGGCGAGTATAAAAGACTCATTCACGAGTATCAAAGACTCGTCAGCGAGTATAAAAGACTCATTCACGAGTATCAAAGACTCATTTACTATTCTCCAATGAGGTTCACCCAATAGGATGAATTGTCATTTTCATAACCAAGTGACAATAAGGTAGTTAAGTAGAGGATAAAAATATGTCATCTGCTCAAGCGCCCTCCCTACCACCGTTAATTCCGCGCGAAATTCTGTTTGGGAATCCTGAAAAAACCAGCCCACAAGTATCGCCTGATGGCAAGTACTTGGCATATATTGCCCCTGATGAGAAAAATGTCTTGCAGGTTTGGTTGCGAACTATAGGACAAGAAGACGACCAGATACTAACTGCCGATAAAAAGCGCGGTATCCGCATTTTCTTCTGGACTTATAACGCCGACCAGTTGATTTATATGCAGGACTCAGATGGCGACGAGAACTTTCACCTCCACTTGGTTAATATTCACTCCAAGATTGTGCGTGACTTAACGCCATTCCAGGGTGTAAAAGCCGAACTCGTGGAACTGGAACCCAAATTTCCAGAGCAAATGCTGGTAGCTTTGAACTTGAACAATCCCCAAAAGTTTGACGTTTACCGCATCAACCTAAAAAATGGTGCGGTTGAGTTCGACACTGACAACCCCGGTAATATTATCAGTTGGACATCTGACGCTGATTTCCAAATACGTGCAGCGACAGCTAGCACAGCCGATGGCGGTTACGACCTCTTATTGCAGAAACCCGATAAGCAGTGGGAAATTCTTCGCCACTGGGGGTCAGAGGAAGAAGGGAATTCCGTAAGTTTCTCGGCTGATGGTAAAACCCTTTATATTCAAGGGAATCACGATGCTAACGCCAAACGTCTGCTAGCTGTTGACTTAGACACCCGTCAAGAAACTGTCATTGCTGAAGACCAGCAGTATGATGTCGTGGGGATAATCATTCAACCACTGACGCGAGTTATCCAAGCAGTTTCTTTCTACAAAGATAAACAAGAATGGCAAGTAATTGACCAGAGTATCGCCGCAGATTTTGAGGAAATCGCTAAGGTGCGTCCTGGAGAATTCTCTGTAATTAGCCGCGACTTGGAAGATAAAACTTGGGCTTTAGCTTATAGAACTGACGATGGCCCAGTTTATTACTATGCCTATAACCGAGAGTCAAAAACTAGCACCTTCCTCTTTAGCAATCAACCCAAACTCGAAACGTTGCAGTTAGCTTCAATGCAACCGATTTCCTACGAAGCGCGGGATGGTTTAACTATCCACAGTTACCTTACAACTCCTGTCGGAATACCTACACAGAATCTCCCAACAGTACTCCTGGTTCATGGCGGCCCTTGGGCACGGGATACTTGGGGTTTTTCTCCCACAGCACAATGGCTAGCTAACCGGGGTTATACTGTTTTGCAAGTGAACTTTCGCGGCTCCACTGGCTACGGTAAAGCATTTTTGAATGCCGGAAATCGAGAATGGGCTGGCAAAATGCACGACGATTTGATTGACAGCGTGAATTGGTTAGTGGAAAAAGGTATTTCCGACCCGCAAAAGATTGCGATTATGGGGGGTTCTTATGGAGGTTACGCCACTCTAGTAGGGTTAACTTTTACACCAGAAATCTTTGCGGCTGGTGTGGATATTGTGGGGCCAAGTAACCTAATTACTTTGATAGAAACTATACCGCCTTATTGGGAACCATTGAAGGCAATGCTTTCTCATCGTGTCGGTAACTTAGAGACAGAAGAGGAGTTTTTGAAATCGCGATCGCCTTTATTCTTTGCTAACCGAATTCAAAAACCTTTACTTATCGGTCAAGGTGCAAATGATCCGCGAGTGAAACAATCAGAAAGCGATCAAATTGTCAATGCAATGCAGCAGGCTGGTTTGCCAGTACAATATGCACTTTACACTGATGAAGGACATGGTTTTGCCAGACCAGAAAATCGGCTGCACTTTTTTGCGATCGCAGAAGAGTTTCTCGCCAAATACTTAGGCGGGAGATTTGAACCTTTGGCAGATATCCCCGGTCATTCAGGAATTGTTAAATAAAGTCTCACGCATGGTGGTTAGTGTAATTCACTGGCCACCTTTTGGCTTAAGTTGACACACATAGACAATGCCGTGTCCCTAGGAGCCTCTGTGTTCATCTGTGGTTAAATATTTTTCTGTACTTTATCCATAATCAGGAAAACTATAGTGACACAAGAAGCTGAGGATATCCAGAAAGAGCAAGAAGTAGTTTCCTATAACGTTTTGACTCCCAGACAACAGAAGCAGCGATTAACAGAACTGGCAACGGTGTTTTTACGACTGGGGACGATCGCTTTTGGTGGCCCTGCTGCCCACATCGCCATGATGGACAATGAAGTGGTGAATCGCCGTCAGTGGATGAGCCGGGAGAAACTGCTAGATTTGTTAGGGATTACGAATTTGATTCCAGGCCCCAATTCGACGGAATTAGCGATTCACATTGGCTACGAACGAGCCGGATGGCGTGGTTTACTGGTTGCGGGTAGCTGCTTTATTCTACCTGCGATGCTGATAGTTTGGGCATTAGCCGCCATTTATGCTCGTTATCAAACAGTTCCCCAGGTAGAATGGCTGCTCTATGGAATTAAACCTGTAATTATTGCGATCGTGATTCAGGCTGTGTGGAATCTGGGGAAAAAGGCAGCTAAAGACGTGCCGACGATCATTGCAGGGATGGTAGGAATCTCAGCGTATTTAGCTGGATTGAACGAAATTTTGGTGCTGATTTTACTAGGTATCGCTGTCATGCTAGTGAAGAATTGGCAAGCTAGAGGACACACAAGCGGAGCATTACTATTACCTATTTCAGGTATTCTGGCGCAGGTTGGTAGTACAACAGTAGCAGTTACATCAGTCAGTTGGATTAGCGTCTTTGTCTTTTTTCTCAAAATTGGATGTGTTCTTTATGGCAGTGGTTATGTGTTGCTGGCATTTCTGCAACGGGATTTAGTTGAGCGCAACCAGTGGCTAACATCACAGCAGCTTTTAGATGCTGTAGCGATCGGGCAGTTTACACCGGGGCCTGTTTTCACCACCGCAACATTTATTGGGTATTTGCTAGCAGGAAATGCTGGGGCGATCGCTGGTACAATTGGCATTTTCTTGCCAGCTTTTCTGCTGGTTTGGGTGGTTAATCCTTGGGTTCCTAAGTTACGTCAATCTTCTTGGGCAAGTGGATTTCTGGATGGTGTGAATGCGGCTTCTCTCGGATTAATGGCAGGAGTAACTTACACATTAGGACGAGCCGCGCTAGTGGATTGGTTAACAATTATCGTAGCAATTGGGAGTGCGATCGCTGTGTTCAAATTTAAAATAAATTCTGCCTGGTTAGTACTGATAGGAGGAGCGATCGGATTTGCTTCACACATATTATTTGGCTGAAGATAGCAAACCCAAAGTAGTTATAAACCTTTTTTGATGAGTGAATTTTAACTTTTTACTTTTGCCTTGCTGGGTGTATTCTTTTCTCCGGCTTGGAGTAATTGCTGTGCGGTGTAAATATTTGAAACGACTTATGCATACAATAACTGATTTTTAATTTCATCAGCCGTTAGTGTACTTACCAGAATGCCATTCACTCAAAATTTCCGGGTTACGGGTAACGTAGCGCCAGGAGGTTTCAGCAAACATATAACGAATCACTCAGCAGAACTAGCGTTGCCTTTAGTTTACCAATAGTTATGGTCAGCAGGAGGCTGGTGCGATCGCTAATTATTTTCTCGCCAAATATTTAGGTGGGAGATTTTAACCTACTCTGATGCTCAGACTCTTCCTTTTGCAACAGGAAATCGAGATAATCTTGTAATTGTAACACCCTCGCTCCAGATAGCTGGCGTAACTTGGCTAAAATAATTTCTTCTTGCTGCAACTGAGCAATGGGGATAATTTGAGATGCTGGTACTTCAATCGTCACATAAGGCAAATCAAACCCTTCCAGACTATACCCGTCCTCTTCCCCTTCAGGCATGGGGTAATGTTCCACAATTGTTGCAACATTCCCTCGCTTGAGGTTGTATTCTGGTAAATCTTGTACTAAAGCAACTTGGGAGAATAACGGATACTGTACCTTCATGGGTTGGCTCCTTGATCTGGCACTAAAGTGACAAATTTGGTTGTATCGTTTGCAACCATCCAAATGATTAAAATATTGAGTTCAACGCCATTAATCCCTCGCAGACACGCTTGAATGGCATACTTCTGCCCATAGCGAGTTGTTTCGATATCCTCGGCAGGTTGCGTTAAAACTTGAGTGCGTAGATCGAGTTCCAGTTGTTGCCAGTTATCTAGTGTGTACCCAGCCCTAGCCAGAAATTTAGATTTATCGTCTTTTGGCAACGGCACAAGCAGATACTTAATTAGCTTTTCTTCAGCGATTATTGCATCCTGCGGTAAAAAGACCATCGGCTCATGGCATAAATTTTGGGTAGGAATTATTGACTACATTTTACTCTGAGACGCTGATCTTCTGCGTATTTGAGATATTGCTTTCTCCGGCGTTGAGTACTTGCTCTACAGTTAGCTGTAACTCTGGGAAAATAGTAGAAGCGATCGCACTGTTTCCTGTAAATCTGATTTCTTCATAAAACCCGTCAACTAATATCAGTACGGTAACTGTATTTATTTGTGGATCAACAATCCAATATTCAGCAATTCCCCTTGCAGCATACTCGGAACGTTTGTAGCGATAGTCTCGATCTTCGTTAGCTTTGCCAGGAGAAACTACTTCGACAACTAATGCTGGAGGTGGCATATCGAGAGTAATTGTGGATCGCGTTGCACCTTCTAAGGCTGTTACAAGTTCATCAGTCAGCACAACTAAGTCAGGAATGCGAGTTGTCGCACGAGAACCAGCAACAACAATTTCAACTTTGTTACTTAACCGATTGAAGGGGACGAACTTGAGGAAATTTACCAGCAAAAATAGAGATATCTGGACATTTTTTGGGCTTTCGGGCGGTATTGCAACTAACTCACCTGCTACTAGTTCATATTGGCTATCGGTGCGATCGTCATACTTTAAATATTCCTCAAGCGTTAGACGTTTGCCACGCTGTTGAACCCGTTCAGTAGGTTTTCCGCCAACCCGCAGCAGTGCTTGTTTCATCTGTTCTTCAGTCACTTCTGGAATGTCAGAAAGATCAATGTCTTCATCTTGCATTGCATTAATCCTATCCCAATCAGTTTGAGAGGCTTTGAAAGAAAATGAATTGCTCACGTTTAGTTCCCTCCCTCATCGAAATGACACGAATTTCATCCCCAACTTCTGTATGGGCAATTACCACCACTCGCCCGCGCAATAATCCCAGTGTAATAAAGCGCTGTTCTCCATAAGCATAGCGCTCATCTTCAAACGTGAATGTTGCACCTTCAAAAACTTGAGAAGCATCTACGAAATCAAACCCGTGTTTGCTCAAATTTGATTGCCGCTTATTTTCATCCCAAGTGAACTGCATCAGCCTACACCATGCTAAATTTTGAATTATTCAATACAAAATCCAAAATTCGTCAGTAGCAAAATACTATAACAGCACCACAAAGTCAGTAAACTTCATCATGAGTGCCAATATCAATTAGCAAAATTTCTTCTTTCCCAGATTCTATATTTTGCACGAAGTTAAAGACAATGCGACAATCATAGTCTACTGAACAGGCCCAAGCTCCAGACAGTTTGCCTTTAAGCTTATGGATCTGCAACAGTGGATCAAATGGATCGGCGGTTAGTAGTGCTAACCGCTCTTTAATCTCTCTTCTAATTCTGGCTGTCGTCTTACCAATCGCTTAAATGCTCGTTTAAACGATGATGCCAGAACTACAGTTCTCACTTGCGTAACTCATCCATTATTTGAGTAACTGTTCCACGGAACACTTTACCCGCCTGGTATTCAACCTGTGCTTGAGCGATATTAGCAGCAATTTCAGAACGCCGCCGTTCTGCTAACCGATGACGTATCAGATCAATTAGTGCTTTTTGTTCATCTACTGATAAATTCTCAATGCTTTCTAGAACTTGATCTAACCTGGAGACTGAGGTCATTATTTATTGTTACCTTGGTTGCAGTACATAACTATTACGTATGCCTAAAATTGCTGCAAAAATCGCAAATCACTAGCATACAAGCGACGAATATCATCGATTTGGTGTAACACCATTGCAAAGCGTTCTACACCAAAACCGGCAGCAAACCCAGTATAAACTTCTGGGTCATAACCCACAGACTTAAGTACATTTGGATCGACCATACCGCAGCCCATCACCTCTAACCAGCGCCCATTCCACTGCAAATCAACTTCAGCAGAAGGTTCGGTAAACGGGAAATAACTGGCGCGGAAGCGAATAGGTAAATCGCCAAATATTGCTTGTAAAAATACTTTAATTGTGCCTTTGAGGTCTGTAAACGTTAATCCCTCATCAATGGCTAAAAGTTCTATTTGATGGAAAACTGCTGAGTGAGTCGCATCTACATTATCTCGCCGATAAACTCGCCCTGGAGCCACAACCCGTATCGGTGGTTCTTCTCTTTCCATGTAACGAATTTGCACTGACGATGTATGAGTCCGTAAAAGATTACCATCTGGCAGGTAGAAGGTATCCTGCATATCACGGGCGGGGTGGTCAGGCGGGGTATTAAGAGCCTCGAAATTATAGTAATCTGTTTCCATCTCTGGGCCTTGAGCCAGGGTGTAGCCCATACCGACAAAAATATCTAGTGCCCGGTCGATAATACCATTGAGGGGATGAATGCGACCTTGGGGGCTGTAAATTCCCGGCATGGTTACATCGAGAGTTTCCGCCTCTAACTGTACGTGAATTTGTGCAGCTTCCAGGGCGATGCGTTGCTGGTCTAGACTAGTTTGCAAAGATTCTTTGACTGTATTGGCGATCGCTCCAATTTTTGGCCTCTCCTCTGCGCTCATCTGCCCCATACTTCGCAACAGTGCCCCCAGTTCCCCTTTTTTACCCAGATAGTTAACTCTGAGTTCCTCTAGACGTTCTAGGGTGTCGGCGGCTGCGATCGCTTTTTCTCCTTCTTGGCGCAGTGCTAAAAGTTGAGCTTCTAAATTGCTAGTCATTAGTTATTAGTCATTGGTCATTAGTCATTAGTCTATATTCAAAAGCTGTAAGCTGCTCGATAAATCAACTTACACCTATGCCATCAATATCAGCCAAAGGGGAGGTTTCTGACGAGGAATATTTAATTTTGAACTCTACCTTGTGGTACTAGTACAGCTTGGCATAAATCCAGGTAACATCTTAATATCTAGCTAAAATACATCTAAATTTACTAGACAAGGAGCTGAAAGCCTCTTGTCAAAAGTAGGCAAACTTCCGCCACAGTCTACTAGTGAGTGTGTATGGTTTTTTGCTGCTTGTGACCTCAGACATTGACAAATTGCTAATAACAAATAACAAATAACTAATGACCAACGACAAATGACAAATGACCAATGACAAATGACTATGAAATTACTAATTAGCAACGATGACGGCATTTTTGCCTTGGGGATTCGTACCCTAGCCAACTACTTGGCAGAGGCAGGTCATGATGTGAGTGTAGTTTGCCCAGATCGAGAGCGATCGGCAACTGGACACGGATTAACTCTACACCAACCCATTCGCGCCGAAATTGTTGAAGAGATTTTTCATCCTGCTGTCAAGGCTTGGGCTTGCGATGGTACGCCTTCAGATTGCGTCAAATTGGCGCTGTGGGCTTTGCTAGATACTCCCCCTGATTTAGTTCTCTCTGGCATTAATCAAGGTGCGAATTTGGGAACTGAAATCTTATATTCCGGCACTGTTTCGGCGGCAATGGAAGGTTTAATTGAAGGCATTCCCAGCGTAGCGCTGAGTCTTATTAGTCACACCTCTAAAGACTTTCAACCTGCTGCTAAGTTTGCCAAAATTCTCGTAGACCAGTTAGCCCAAAAACCCCTGCCGGATTTAATGTTGCTCAATGTCAATATTCCTGCCCTTAAGTGGGAAGAAATTGCCGGAGTTACTCTTACCCGTCAAGGAGTGCGGCGTTACATTGATGTGTTTGATAAACGAGTTGATCCTCGTGGAAAAACGTACTATTGGTTAACCGGAGAGGTAATTGAAGATGTAGAACCCCCAACCGGATTAAATCTGCTTCATAATGTACCGTTAGATGTGCATGTTGTACGTAAAAACTACATCAGTATAACTCCGTTACAATACAATCTTACTTACGCAGATGGGCTAAATAAATTATCTGAGTGGGAATTCAATTTTCGGTGAATCATTTGATTTATCAGGATAAAACTAGAATTATTTAAATGCATCAGAGAAAAATGTAGGCTATAACGTAGGGGCACTCTTGAAATAACCGATACACATCCACCCGAAAAACTGAAAAATTTTACTTGAGAGTATTTCATTCACATTTACACAATCAGCCAGAAACAGGGTATGCTGTTTTACCAAGAAATCCTCCCAATAGCAGAATCGGTGAGACAGCATAAACTTAGACAAAATAAGTAGCAATTTTTTCACTTATCGCCCGCTCAGTCCAGCAAGCAATACCCATGTCTAGGATAGAGAATCAATTTACCGTACAATTTTGGGGCGTTCGCGGCAGCATCCCCAGCCCAGGGCCAAACACCGTTCGTTACGGCGGTAATACCCCTTGCATTTCAATGCAAGCGGGCGATAAACGCTTAGTTTTCGATGCTGGCACGGGACTACATGTTTTGGGGCAATCTTTGTTGCGCCAAATGCCGTTAGAAGCTCATATATTTTTTACCCATTCTCACTGGGATCACATGCAGGGTTTTCCCTTCTTTACCCCAGGATTTGTGAAGGGGAATGACTTTCATATCTACGGCGCGATCGCACCTGATGGTTCTACCATAGAACAGCGCCTCAATGACCAGATGTTGCACCCGAACTTTCCCGTACCCTTGCAAATTATGCAAGCCAATTTAAGTTTTTACGACATTCGACCGGGGCAACCAATCCACATTGATGAAGTTACCGTAGAAACAGCACCTTTAAACCATCCAGGTGAAGCTGTCGGATACCGCGTCAACTGGCGTGGTGGTGCTGCTGCTTATATCACTGATACCGAACATTTTCCCGACCGACTCGATGATAATGTGCTGTGGCTAGCTCGGAATGCTGACATTCTGGTTTACGATTCCACTTACACAGACGAGGAATACTATTCGCCCAAATCCCCGAAAATTGGCTGGGGACATTCTACCTGGCAAGAAGCGGTGAAAGTGGCACAAGCTGCTAACGTCAAAACTCTGGTGATTTATCACCACGACCCCGCACACGATGACGACTTTTTGGATTGTGTAGGGAAAGAAGCAGCTGCAAAATTTCCTGGGGCGATCATGGCACGGGAAGGATTGGTACTTCAGATTCCCACCTCAGTTGTCTTATCAGAATCTTTTCCTGTTAGTAAGTTATCTACCTAAAGATTGCGATCAGAGAAATTGAAGATTTTAGATTAGATTGGTGATCAGAAGCTTTCAGCAGTCATTGGTCATTAGTCATTAGTCATTGGTCACTTGTACTGAGCGAACGCGAGTGCGTCTTTAAGAGTTGCCGTAAAGCCTGCGGCATAGATTCGCTTAGGGCGGAGCCTCTCCAAGAGTTGTATTGGTCATTAGTCATTAGTTATTTACAAAAGACAAATGACAAATGACAAATGACAAATGACAAGTTGGTACTAGAAAAGCTGTCCTCCTGTCGGCGGTTTACCATAAGGTAGCTTCCTGCTGATAGCTAAAATAAACCTAAAATCTCAAAATCCAAGTGCTAAATTTGTCTAAAAATGGGTGTTCTGTGTGGGTTGCTTCTTCAAGCGAAGGGCTGCTAACGCCGACTGCTGTTGCTCTTGGCAAGTTTGATGGTGTTCATCTTGGTCATCAAAGGGTAATTCAGCCAGTCTTGCACGCTGATGGTCAGTTGTCAGTAGCCAGTAGTCCGCAGTCAAAGGAAAATCAAGAATATATTTACTCAACAGTTGTCACCTTTGACCCCCATCCACAGGAATTTTTTACGGGACAGCCCCGGACTTTGTTAACGCCACTGGATGAAAAAGTCCAACAATTGCGATCGCTTGGGGTAGAACAACTGGTATTACTACCCTTTGACAAAGAATTATCTGCTTTGACCCCTGAAGAATTCGTCCAAAAAATTCTTGTGCAACAACTGCGATGCCAGCAAATTAGCATCGGGCAGGATTTTTGTTTTGGCGAAAAGCGCAGTGGTACTGCCAAAGATTTGCAATTAATCGCCGCCAAGCATAATATCCCCGTTACCATCGTTCCCTTACAAACTTATACAGGTAACTCGCCCACCGAAAGCAGTTGCGTCAGTACTAATCCGACTCAGGATTCCCGCATTAGCACTTCATTAATTCGCCAAACCCTTGAGCAAGGTGACATCGAAAATGCAAATCTACTACTAGGACGCTCCTACACTCTCCTTGGTGTTGTCGTTCAAGGTCAACAATTGGGTAGAACAATTGGCTTTCCCACCGCCAACCTCCAACTACCAAAAGAAAAGTTTTTGCCCCGCCAAGGAGTTTACGCTGTCCGCATTTTTACTCTCAGTGAAACATCAGATGTTGCTCCTAGTGAAACCTTGGGCGTAATGAATATCGGTAAACGCCCAACTGTAAATGGTACTTATTCATCTGCGGAAGTACATTTATTCGATTGGTCTGGTGATTTGTATGGCAAAAAACTGGCTGTGGAACTAGTGAAATTTTTGCGCCCTGAACAAAAATTTGCTTCTCTAGAAGCCCTGAAAACACAAATTCAACTTGACTGTGTTGTTGCTAAAGAAGTTTTGAGTGTTTAGTGGGAACAATAAATAGGGCATGGGGCATTGGGCATGGGGGGCATTGGAAAAACTCTTCCTTTATCTGCCTCATCTCCCTATTCCCCATTCCCTCCCCATTCCCTATTCCCCACTCCCCGCACCGCATGAGAGAAAAAATTGACGCTTTAACACAAAATCTGGCTCTTACCATCGTTGGCAAAGCTGAGGCAATACGTTTAGTGCTAGTAGCCTTGCTAGGTGGTGGTCATGCCCTGCTAGAAGATGTCCCTGGTGTTGGTAAAACCCTACTCGCTAAATCTCTAGCTCGTTCACTGGATGGTAAGTTTCAACGGCTACAATGTACCCCCGATTTACTGCCAACTGATATTACTGGCACTAACATCTGGAACCCAAAAAGCGGCGAATTTACTTATCTTTCTGGGCCAATTTTTACCAATATTCTCCTAGCTGACGAAATTAACCGCGCTACACCCCGCACTCAGTCAGCTTTACTGGAAGTCATGGAAGAACATCAGGTAACAGTTGATGGTGTCTCTCGTGCAGTTCCCCAGCCCTTTTTTGTCATTGCTACTCAAAACCCGATTGAGTATCAAGGTACTTTTCCGCTACCGGAAGCACAAATGGATCGGTTCATGTTGTCGCTGAGTTTGGGCTATCCTTCCGAGGCAGAAGAACTCCTTATGCTGCAAAATCTCCAAAATGGTGTGAAGGTTGCTGATTTGCAGCCTTGTATTACCTTGGCAGAAGTACAGGAATTGCGTTACCTCTGCTCTCAAGTAAAAGTAGCACCCTCGTTGCAACAGTATATCCTCGAATTGGTGCGAGTAACCCGGCAAGATGAGGAAATAGCTCTTGGGGTTAGTCCGCGTGGCACATTAGCATTACAACGGGCTACCCAAGCGCTAGCTTTTCTCTTAGGGCGTGATTATGCCATTCCCGATGATGTGAAATTTCTCGTCCCTCATGTTCTTTGCCATCGCCTGATTCCTAGAGGTGGACGGAATGCAAGAACTGTTGTTGAGCGACTATTGCGATCGGTTTCTATTCCTTAAAGATAACTGTTGCTTTTAAGCTTTTACTTAATTGCTTTCTCTTGAAAATGCTACTAACAGATGGTAGAACTGTTGGCAGCTTTTTCGGTAGTTGTCTAAAAGAGGCAGTTATAAGCCAATACGCTTGGGTTAAGCCCAAAAACCTTGGTAGAGACGCGAAATTGTACTGGGCAACTCTTGGAGACGCTAAAAGCGAACGCCCCGCTACGCTAACGCGTCTCTACAGGTCTAAAATCAGTACCAAAAATCCTTAACCCAAGCGTATTGAGTTATAAGCAGATCAAACCACTGCTCATAACTGCCGTTGCTTTACGGAGATTCGTCCTAATGCACCTAAAATTCTTAAAATGTTAGGATCTCCTACAAAATAAGGTAGACAACAAATGAAAGCGATCGAAGTTACCGGCAAGATTGACTCTCAGGGAAACCTAGTTTTAGATGAGCCGATTCAGGGAACTACTTATCCTCATCAGGTTCGGGTGATTGTGTTGGTTCCAGAACAGGCACAAGAGGTTGATCCTGACGATACACCCCTTGAGGAGATTAAAGCGAGCTTGAGGAGAGCCTTGCAGCAAGCAAAAGCTGGGCAAACTAGACCACTTAGTGAGCTATGGGACAGGATTGATGCAGAGTGATAATACGGTTTCAATTCGATTTTCTGATGAGTTTGAGCAGGAACTTTACAGACTATCAAAGAGATTTCGCAATATTCGCTCTGATGTTCAACCGATTATTGAGCAATTACAACAGGGGAACATTGTTGGCGGTCGCATTGCAGGCATTGGTGAAGAGTATATTGTTTACAAGGTAAGAGTTCGCAACAGTAGTATCCAAAAAGGTAAGAGTGCTGGATACCGATTGATTTATCAAGTTGAATCACCTACAAGTATTTTGCTACTAACAATTTATTCCAAATCTGACCGAGAAGATATTGGTACAAATGAAATCCGAGATATTCTGGCTGATTTTTCTAGTGAGTCAGGTTAAAACTGCTAAGAGATTTTTCCTTGCAATCTTGAGAGATGCAGACGCAGAAGGGCTTGTTAATAGGCATTGCTGTGTTGCTACTGCCAACGCTGCGTAAGTTCTATGATTAGCACAAGCGCCACTTCTAAATATCTGGGAATGTGAGGAATGTCAATTTTTGTTAAGCGCAAAACCCGCGATCGCGAAAATCGCCCGTCTTACAGCGATGCCTACGGCGGGCTACGCCAACGCCTTGTACTACAGCAAAGCGCCGAACGCCAATTCAAACGCCAATTTTTCGGTTTACTTCTGGTAATTGTAACCTGGAGTCTAGCTATGGGTTGGCTTCTAGCTTTGGCAACTAATGCCCAAAGTGCTACTCCCACCGCCGAAATTGGCACTGTTGATGTAGTGCCTGCACAGTATCAATTAGGACAAGAACTGTATTTGGAAAACTGCTCCACATGCCACATCGGCTTACCACCAGCCGTTTTACCCACCCAAACTTGGAAAAATCTCCTGCAAGACTCGCAGCACTACGGCGCACAACTAAAGCCTTTAGTCGATCCGCCACGTATCTTGGTGTGGAAATATCTTTCGACTTTCTCCCGTGTCCAGCGAGACGACGAAGAAACACCATATCGCCTTAATGACTCACGTTATTTTAAAGCTTTGCATCCAGGAGTTGAGTTACCACGTCCCGTCCAGCTTGGCAGCTGTGTCAGCTGTCATCAAGACGCTAGTGATTACAATTTCCGCCGCCTGACAGCAGAATGGAAGAACTCGAATTAAGGTGAGGGAGATGAGGGGGATGAGAGAGATGAGGGGGATGAGGGGGATGAGGAAGAATAATCGTTTGTTTGCTCCCCCTGCTCCCTCATCTCCCCCTGCTCCCCCATCTCTGGCCCCATCTGAGGGCAAAATGATACTATGAAGAAAGACAAAATAATCAAATAAGAGTTAAAACCAATCATTTAGTAAACTGATTGCCTCGTTTTTCTCCTGTTTTTGAGTTAATTCTCATTTGACACCCATCCACAACCAAGAAGGTTGGGTTGGGTTAAATGTTTATAATCAATGCCAAACCTTTAATCCCCATCCCCCTTGATTCAGTTCTATAATCTGCCATGCTAAAACTTTTGTTGGGCGACCCCAACGCTCGTAAGCTTAAAAAATATCAACCTTCTGTTACTGAAATTAACCTTCTAGAGGAAGAAATTAATGTTCTTTCCGATGAGGAGTTAAAAGGTAAAACCGTCGAATTTAAACAACGGTTTGCCAAAGGCGAAACTCTAGATGACCTATTGCCCGAAGCTTATGCCGTTGTCCGGGAAGCAGGACGGCGAGTCTTGGGTTTGCGGCACTTTGATGTCCAAATGCTTGGCGGTATCATTTTGCATGTAGGGCAAATTGCCGAAATGAAAACCGGTGAGGGGAAAACGCTTGTAGCAACCCTACCGAGTTATTTAAATGGCCTCACTGGTAAAGGTGTACACGTCGTCACTGTGAACGATTACCTGGCTCGTCGGGATGCTGAATGGATGGGACAGGTGCATCGGTTTTTGGGATTGAGTGTGGGGCTAATCCAGTCAACGATGACTCCCAGTGAACGCCAGAAAAACTATGATTGCGATATTACTTATGTTACCAACAGCGAGGTAGGGTTTGACTACCTGCGGGATAACATGGCAACATCAATGGCAGATGTGGTGCAACGCCCGTTCAATTATTGCGTGATTGACGAGGTAGACTCGATTTTAATTGATGAGGCGCGGACACCGCTAATTATTTCTGGGCAGGTGGAAAGACCTACAGAAAAATATCTGCAAGCAGCCGAAATCGCATTCACACTCAAAAAAGACGAGCATTATGATGTGGATGAAAAAGCTCGTAACGTGCTTTTGACTGATGAAGGATTTGCTGAATCCGAAAATCTTTTGGGAGTCACAGATTTATTTGACCCAGAAGATCCTTGGGCGCACTTCATTTTCAATGCGATTAAAGCTAAAGAACTTTTCCTCAAGGATGTAAATTACATCGTCCGCAATGGCGAAGTGGTCATTGTAGATGAATTTACCGGTCGGGTGCTACCCGGACGGCGTTGGAGTGATGGACTACACCAGGCGATTGAAGCCAAAGAACACGTAGAAATTCAGCCAGAAACTCAAACTCTAGCGACAATTACTTATCAAAATCTGTTCTTGCTGTATCCAAAACTCGGTGGAATGACCGGAACGGCAAAAACGGAAGAACCGGAATTTGAAAAAATTTACAAGTTGGAAGTTGCGGTAATTCCTACTAACCGCGATCGCAGACGCGAAGATTTGTCTGATATGGTCTTTAAGACAGAACCGGGCAAGTGGGGGGCGATCGCTAGAGAATGTGCCGAAATGCACGAACTCGGTAGACCTGTATTAGTAGGAACCACTAGTGTAGAAAAGTCCGAATATCTCAGCCGACTATTGAAGGAGTTGACTATTCCTCACGAATTACTTAACGCCCGTCCCGAAAACGTCGAGCGTGAGGCGGAAATCGTCGCCCAAGCTGGACGAAAAGGTGCTGTTACCATTGCTACTAACATGGCTGGTAGAGGTACAGACATCATTTTGGGTGGAAACTCCGAATACATGGCGCGTCTAAAGCTGCGAGAATACTTCATGCCCCGGATTGTCATGCCAGAAGATGAAGATGCGTTTGGCGTGCAAAGACCAGCCGGATTGCCTACAGGACACGGTGGTGGTCAAGGCTTTGTCCCTGGTAAAAAAGTTAAAACTTGGCGGGCTTCACCAGAAATTTTCCCCACCCAGTTGACAAAAGAGACAGAAAAACTACTCAAAGATGCAGTAGAAATTGCGGTGCGTGAGTATGGCGATCGCAGTTTACCGGAACTGGAAGCTGAAGACAAGGTAGCTGTGGCAGCAGAAAAAGCTCCCATCGACGACTCTGTGATTCTGAAATTGCGAGAAGCTTACAACCGCGTTAAGCAGGAATATGAACAATTTACCACCCGCGAACATGATGAGGTAGTGGGAATCGGTGGTTTACACGTAATTGGTACAGAACGCCACGAATCACGGCGGATTGACAACCAGTTGCGGGGACGTGCAGGAAGACAAGGCGACCCTGGAACCACGAGATTCTTTCTCAGTTTAGAGGATAACCTACTGCGGATTTTTGGAGGCGATCGCGTCGCTGGGTTAATGAATGCTTTCCAAGTGGAAGAAGATATGCCCATCGAATCTGGGATGCTCACCCGCAGTTTGGAAGGCGCACAGAAAAAAGTTGAAACCTACTACTACGACATTCGTAAGCAGGTATTTGAGTATGACGAAGTGATGAATAATCAACGTCGTGCTATTTACGCTGAACGTCGGCGGGTGTTAGAAGGTCAAGATTTGAAAGAACAGGTAATCAAATACGCCGAAAAAACGATGGATGACATCGTTGACTACTATATCAACATAGACTTGCCCTCGGAAGAGTGGGAGTTAGAAAAGCTGGTTGAGAAAGTTAAAGAATTCGTCTATCTGTTAGCGGATTTGCAACCAAATCAATTAGAAGATATGACAGTCAGCGAGATTAAAGCCTTCCTCCATGAACAGGTGCGAATTGCTTACGATCTTAAAGAAGCGCAGATTGACCAAGTTCAACCCGGACTTATGCGCCAAGCAGAACGCTTCTTTATTTTGCAACGCATTGATACTCTGTGGCGGGAACACCTCCAACAAATGGATGCCTTGCGCGAATCGGTGGGATTACGTGGTTATGGGCAAAAAGACCCACTTATTGAGTATAAGAGCGAGGGTTACGAACTCTTCTTGGATATGATGATCAACATCCGCCGAGATGTGGTGTACTCGTTGTTCATGTTCCAGCCGCAGCCTCAGCAGATGATGCAGGCTTCGTCTGAGATGGTGTAAGTAGAGAATATCTGATGCAGAGACGCAGAGGGGCAAAGAGTGCTTTTGCGTCTTTGTATTTTAAGGCATCTCTCAAAAATATTTTGTTTTCAGGAGTTTGCTGAAATAAACCAAAAAATATTTTTATAAGTGTAATTACTTACATTTAAGTTTATAAAACTCCTGATTAGATTCGTAAGTTGGGTTGAGGCGCGAAACCCAACCTACAAAAAAATGGCGAAGGTATTATAAGTGCAATTACTTACATTTAAGTTTATAAAACTCCTGATTAGATTGCAGTTTCCTAATGTTAAAGAAATTACAACCAAAGAATTAGCTCAATTACTATTAGGTTCTGCAAACCCTCGGCCATTAGTGCTAGATGCACGGAGTCAGATAGAATATGCGGTGAGCCATATTGAAACAGCAGCGCAGATAGACGCTCTTATACCTGACTTAGCAGTACTTTCTACAGTTTCAAAAGACAGACCAATTGTCGTGTACTGCGCCGTTGGCTACCGTAGCGCCAAATTAGCCCAGCAGCTTAATGAAACTGGGATGAAGTGCATTTATAACTTGAGCGGTGGGATTTTTCAGTGGGCAAATGAAGGAAGGCTCATTTTTAGAGACGATCAACCTACACAGGTTATACATCCTTACAATGCAATCTGGGGAAAACTGCTGAAAGCTCGTTACCATGCTCAGGAGCATTAAAAAAATTGATTTTGACAAAGAGTTAAGCCTTAACCTAAGAGGTTATTTGGAAAGTCTTTTACTAATAGATCCTTCAATATACAACCCTTGCCGCTTATCCAGTTTTTTTGCTGCATCAAACAGTTTTGGTGGCGATATCTTTTTATGTAGTGCAATGGAATTTAGGCATAGCGGCAAAATTTTTAATTATTTAGTACAGCAACCGTTTTAGTGACAAATGCTTTGTATGAAATGTTTATAAAACGTCTTAATCTTGCCCGATTTTTCTTTGGGCTAAAGCCTATTAACATCAACAAGTAAAATAAAGATAACGATAAAACTACTAAATTGGTATGTCTCAAGTTTCTATTATCATCCCTACTTTAAATGAAGCAACTAACTTAGGGCGGACATTGCGCCAACTGACTTTACTTAATCCTCCTCCTTCTCAGGTGATAGTGGTAGATGGTGGCAGCCAAGATCAGACGGTAACAGTTGCAAAGCAAATTTTTGAGTCATTTAATCAAACTTTGAATATACAAGTTCTTTCATCTAAACAGCCAGGGCGTTCTCTTCAGATGAACTATGGAGCATCAGCAGCAACTGGAGATATTCTTTGCTTTCTTCATGCAGATACTTGGGTTCCAGATGATCTAATTACTGTCATCAATAAGACGCTGGCAGAGCCTACCGTTGCCTGTGGGGGGTTCATTTCTCTGATGTCAGGATCTCAAACAACTCGTTGGGGTATCTCTCTACATAATTATCTAAAAACCTACTACGCACCACTATTATTTAAGCCTCACCTATTTTTTCGAGGATTGCGTCTGTTGTTTGGAGATCAGGTGATGTTCTGTCGTCGGATTGATTTTTGGGATTGTGGCGGATTTGATGAGGCATTACCGATTATGGAGGATGGAGATTTATGCCTGAAATTAGTTAAAAAAGGACGTATTTATCTAGTAAATCGGATTGTTCACTCGTCAGATCGTCGCGTAGCCAAATGGGGTAGCTTCAAAGCAACTGCAATTTACCTTTATATTGGCCTTTTGTGGGGGATTGGCGTTAATGCAAATTATCTTAAACAGTTTTATCAAGATATTCGCTGATTTAGGCTCCAGTCATAATGAAGATAGGATATCCGCGTTGAGGTGTTAAGGGGATAGTCTGTTTTCAAGTAGGAGCGAATGTATTCAGGAATGGAGGGTGCAACCTTTAAAAAATCCTGACTATACCACTTCAAGATTTTATTACAGTAAAGTGTTTTGCTCTCCATGTCATAACGGACTTTTTCAGGGTTATTTATGAAACGACGTGCATCTTCATCTAATTGCTGACTGACTTGCTCAGGAAAGTAAGCTCCCGAACGTAGTAAAGGACAACCAACCGAAGCACAAACGATCGCAAAATGAATTCGTGGCTCGTGCAATTTGTCTCGTAGAATAGAGTTCTCAATTTCAGCTAAACTGTAACTTTCCCCAAAAATAGAATAAGCGCGACGTTGGAAGAACCACAAAAAAGCTAGCCAGTTGGGAATCCCTAAAATTCGCGGACGAATCGATTCTATCGGGTATCTCTCTAAAATTGTTGAAATGGTGAACGCATTGTAAAGATTAATCCACAATGCCAATTGTTCGAGATTGTTGCTATTAGCTTTAAAAGCCAGATTTTTTTGGCTCGATAACCAATCTGCAATTGCTTGGGGTTGCTCTTTTTTCCAAGCTACATAGTCTACACGACCCTGTTGATCAACATACTGACGCAACAATCTGTCCCAAGGTTCAAAATCAATCATTATTGCTGTGTTGATATGTTAGCCGTTATTTTTACCTATAACAATCCAAATTGAGAAAATAAAGGGATTAAAAGTAGATGTTTTTAAGCTTATCAGTGATTTTCTATTTTACGAATGATTTAGGATTCCTATGCATTATAAAGTTAATGGCAAATTAAGTCTAGATTATTTTTTTGACTGATTTTAGTAAAACTTTGTCTGAGCTTAACTTTATTTTATCTTGTTCCTAGTATTTTTATCAATACAGCAACAGCAAAGTTCGTAATTTATTCATCTTCATTTCAAATCCCTCTTCAATTATGAGAAAGCCTCTAAGCTAGAGGGTAGTTAGAGGCTAGGAACTTTGTTATCTGCTTTTATAAAAGCTACCTCTATCACGAAAGATTTGCCTCTAACTTTGGAGTACTTGAAGGTATATATGAATAATCGTTTAAGTTAAGTTTATATAGCAATCCTATTTGAATTGTAAAAATTATCGAACCGCCAAGCCGCCAAGAAAACATGTTTACGAATTATTTAGGACTGCTATATATTTATTGCACCCAACCGAGAACCGTTATAACACTTGATCTTTTTGTGCTACTAAGCAAGACGACGTAACACCATGATAGAACGGTCTGCAACTGGCACAGTTTGCTCACCTATAATCAATTTTCCTGGGCTAACGAAACGAGGCTCGTTGGTGTCAATAACTATTTCCCATTCCCTATCTTGAAAAATATTGGGTAAAGCAAACTCAATCGTTTCGTAGTGAGCATTAAAAAATAGCAAAAAGCTTTCATCAATAATCCGTTCACCACGGGGGCCAGGAGTAACAATGCCCTCGCCATTCAAGAAAATTTCCATAGCTTTGGCATAACTAACTAGCCACTGCTTTTCAGTCATTTCGCTACCATCGGCATTAAACCAACCAATATCATTAATACCAAAACCGTGAATAGCACGACCTTGAAACCACTTACGCCGTCTAAATACTGGATGCTTATGACGAAAATCAATCAGTTCGCGGCTAAAATTTAGTAGTTCGGAATTAGACTTTTGTAAACTCCAATCACGCCAGGAAATTTCATTATCTTGGCAGTAGGCATTATTGTTACCCTTCTGAGTGCAACCAATTTCATCTCCTGCTAGTAGCATGGGTACACCTTGAGACAGCATTAGAGTTGCTAAAAAGTTGCGTCGCTGACGTTCCCGTAAGCGGATCACGTCTGGGTTATCGGTTTCTCCTTCTACACCGCAATTCCAAGAGCGGTTATGGCTTTCCCCATCCCGGCTATCTTCGCCGTTAGCCTGATTATGCTTTTCGTTGTAGCTGACCAAATCATTGAGCGTGAAGCCATCATGAGCAGTGACGAAATTAATACTGGCACTGGGATTACGCCCGTTTGCTTGGTAAAGATCAGGGCTACCAGTAAAACAATAAGCAAATTGTCCGAGGCTATCATCCTCACCACGCCAAAAATCCCGGACAGTATCACGATATCTGCCATTCCATTCAGACCAACGTAAAGGAAAATTGCCAACTTGATAACCGCCTTCTCCCAAATCCCAAGGTTCAGCAATCAGCTTTACATCTGCCAGAACTGGATCTTGATGAATAATATCAAAAAAAGCTGCGAGATTATCTACTTCATATAGTTCTCGCGCTAATGCCGAAGCTAAGTCAAAGCGAAAGCCATCAACGTGCATTTCTGTTACCCAATAGCGCAGGCTATCCATGATTAACTTCAAAACTTGGGCATGACGCACATTCAGAGAGTTGCCGCAGCCTGTGAAGTCCATGTTGTAACGGGAATTGTCTTTAACCAAGCGGTAGTACACGGCATTATCGATGCCTCGCAGTGACAATGTTGGCCCTAAATGATTGCCTTCGCCAGTGTGGTTATAAACTACATCTAAAATTACTTCAATACCAGCAGAGTGTAAGTTCTTGACCATCTGCTTAAACTCGGTGACTTGTTGTCCGAGTGAGCCACTAGCACTGTAACCAGAGTAGGGTGTCAAAAAATTAATGGAATCGTAGCCCCAATAGTTTTTGAGTCCTTTATCCGCCAGAAATCCTGGAGAAGATAAAAAGTGATGCACAGGCATCAATTCTACAGATGTGATTCCTAGTTGTTGAAGATATTGAATTGCGGCTGGATGTGCTAGCCCTGCATAAGTACCACGTAATTCTTCTGGAATTTCTGGGTGTAGCTTAGTAAAGCCTCTAACGTGAGTTTCATAAATAATAGTTTCGTGCCACGGTATAGAAAGTAGTTTGTCGTCTCCCCAATCAAAAGACTGATCGACAACAATACACTTCGGCATAATTTCGGCATTGTCTAAATCGGAAAAAGCTAGGTCTTGTTCTGGTGCATCTAAAGAGTAGCCAAAATTAGCTGGATTATCGCTAATTTCTCCATCAATTGCCTTAGCATAGGGATCAATTAGTAGTTTATTAGGGTTAAAGCGATGACCAAGTTCTGGGGCCCAAGGGCCATGTACTCTAAACCCATAGCGTTGTCCAATCCCTACTCCTGGTAAATAAGCGTGCCAAACAAAATTATTTTTTTCTGTTAAAGGCAAACGAATTTCATGATTATCAGCATCAAATAAACAAAGTTCTACACCTGTTGCATTTTCGGAAAATAAAGCAAAGTTAGTGCCTTTGCCATCCCAACTAGCGCCCAAAGGATATACATTCCCAGGCCATACGGCTACATACATAAGTGAATTACCAAAAGCTAATTTTAGTGTTAATAGTAAATTTGAAGATGTGTTTAATAGTAATTTTTATAAGTTAATTTCAAGCTTAAGGCTAATAAATTTGAATTAACTAATTACTATCTTATCCTTAAAAATTTTTAAAAGTCGATAAAAATAACTTACTTCAGTTTAAGGCAATAATAAAAATTAGATATTATTAACTGAAAGTATTGGGATCGTCGTTGTTACTTATAAAGTCATAAATTTACTAACAAGTTTATTTACAAATTTTTTCAGTTTTATTAGCTTACAAAAAATAGCAAATATCTATATCTATCAAAGTGAATAAATTTATTTATACCAACATGTATATTTACTTAAAACATCTTTTATGAAACTCTTATGCCAGTTTTTTATGGACTTATTGTTGTAGCATTTATATTTAGTAGCAGGCATGATCTACGTATAAGAAGATGTAACCTTGTTCATGAGAATGCTTGCAGCGTTTCAGACTTTGCTCTATCGCTATAAGCAGCAAGAGGATATTGTAGTAGGTTTAGCGATCGCTGTCTGTAAAATACTCCCATTGAAGCACTAGAGTTACCTGGGTTAAAGCTTTCGTTATTCGACTTCGACAGTAAAATTGCAAAGCTGATTTAGAGTTCCATCTGTGGCGAGACTTGAAAACTCTCAAAGGACAAGTGGTGTATAGCAGTGAATTGACCAGACGGTAATATTGAATTTTTAGAGCGCATCGATATAAAGCGAGGAAACTATTTGAACCTGATTTATTCCTATTTTTTTAAATTTTTCACCTACAAATCCTGATTTTTTATTTTTTGATGAATTGTATACCCAACTTTATATAGAATATTTACCTGACTTTTTCCTATTGTATTCTAATTTAATTTTGATAAATATAGTTAATGTAAAGAGTGTTTACTCTTAACGTTGGTTGTGAGCAAAAGTAATTTAAGTAAGTCGGTGAGAATAATTCAAACTATATGGTTTCCCTCTTCTACTCAACATAAAATCTCACGATAAAATAATACGCTTGGGTTAAGCCCAAAAACCTTGATAGAGACGCGAAATTGTACTTTGTACCGCTACGCTAACGCGTCTCTACAGGTCTAAAATCAGTACCAAAAATCCTTAACCCAAGCGTATTGCACCATAAAAAGCTACATTCGTAGTAATCACAAACCTATTCGCTACAAAATCCTATGACTTCATTCCTCAGAACTAAAACATTCACACACATAATCAAGAATTTTCCTGCTATTGGAATATTGATTTTTTCATTTTTAGCTACATCATTTTTATTACCTGAATTGAGCAATGCTATTTTCCAAAAAAATGATTATGTTGCACAAGCGCAGCAGAAAAATATAACTCGATATACAGTCGCACCTGGCGATTTTTTAGCAAATATTGCTGAGAGATTTTATGGTAATAGTAGTGAAGCTTCCTGGAGAAGAATTTATGAAGCTAATAGGTCTGTAATTGGGACTGATCCTACTCAACTCAAGGTTGGAATGGTACTTCTTATACCTGAAGCCCATCAGTCTCAGCCCAATAGTGTTGCTAGCAAGGGTAGTTTCCAGGATATGCTATTAGCCTTAGGACGAAGAGAAACAGGACAAGAAAATCCACCTTATAATATTGAGAACCAGTTGGGTTTTATGGGCAAATATCAATTTGGTGAAGCTCTATTAATTGATCTTGGATACTATCAAGCTAATTTTTATTATGGCAATGGTGCTAGTAGAAATGAGTGGCAGGGTACGTGGACAGGAAAAAATGGTGTTAATAGCAAGCAAGATTTTTTAAATAATCAGAATAATGTGCAAGAAAAGGCTATTCAAGAAGCTTTCGCATTGAATTTAAATCGAATCAACAGTCAACTTGGACAGAATGGACTTTCCGTAAGACAATTTATCGGACAACAACGAGGAGGAGTAGTCATCACAATATCTGGAATTCTTGCAGCTGCTCATCTACGTGGCGAAGGAGGGGTTGTCCAACTGTTGCTAAATAACCAGGTTTCTCAAGATGAAAATGGCACTTCTATTCTCACTTATTTAAGAGAATTTGGCGGATTCCAAACTCCGTTCGACTAAGCAAAACAGAGGTTTCAGCAAATACATTTTGTGACAATCTTTAGTAGTTTGTCAGCTTTGAATTTAGTGGTAAGGACTTTAGTTCTTGTTTTCTATGCACTAAAGTGCTTACTACAAACTCTCAAAACTAGCTTGACAGACTACTATTGGTCTGTATCAAAAATTTTGAAGGGTTATAAAAGTTCGTAGTAAGGACTTTAGTCCTTGATTTGAGCGATAAATCGCTCACTACAAACTTAGCAAAAGTAATGGGACAGACTACAAGTTTATCGCCGGATGCGTTGCAAGGCGCACGTCCAGTTCAGTTCTAAGGGGGCGGGATTATAGCGATATAAAATTTATTTATCGGGTTCTCAAAATTTTTGACTTTTGACTTGCCCGTTCGCGCAGCGTCCTGTAGGGAAGGGGCTGATGAGTGCATCCTGGCGTGGTTCAACTGTCGGGCGATTACGTTGAATTTACACGGTAGCGATCGCACTCTTATCTAGTCTTACAAATTTTTGCTTTTTTTACAATGACTGGTTAAATGCCCCTGACGCAGCCGACGGCGTACCACTTGCTACTCACCCCCTGCCTTATTTCTTGAAAGTTTCCATCTATTTATGTCATCCGGTATATATGCGCCAGCCGCAGTAGCGATTAACTTAAACATTAGACATCTGGTGAAAATGAATTGTTTTGACGTTGCATTGCAACGTCAAGACAAGGGTTTCAAGTAACGCATAATTAATTTCTGGAGATGTCTATTAGGAAAATGCGCGAACTGGCTGGGTTTAAGCTAAAGGGAATCAATAAAAGCCCTTTGGCTTACTTTTTGATGGCATTTATATACAGCCTCACTGCCTACGTTTTTCAGTTTTGGGAGTTTTTAACAAGCTCACTAAGCTGTTATGCGACCATCTGCAAAATCTCTAGTGGAAATCAACTTATATTAGGAAGTGGGCGATGCATATTGGATTTCTCAACCCTCAAGGCAATTTTGATTCAGGCAATAGTCATATAACGAAGCACCCAGATTTTGGGGGTCAGCTAGTCTATGTTAAGCAAGTCGCCATAGCCATAGCTCAAATGGGTCATAAAGTTGATATTCTTACCCGTCAAATCATTGACCCAGAGTGGCCAGAGTTTGCCGAAACATTTGAGACATATCCAGGGATCGATAACGTCCGCATTATCCGCTTACCAGCTGGGCCAAAAGAATTTCTTCCTAAAGAGTTTTTATGGCCTCATCTGGTTGCTGATTGGGTTCCCAACATCTTGAAATTTTATCAAGAAGAAGGTGGTTTACCTGATGCTATGACTGCTCACTACGGCGATGGGGGAATATGTGGCGTTCTGATTGAAGAGGAGACAGGCATACCTTTTACTTTTACTGCTCATTCTCTCGGCGCTCAAAAGATGGACAAACTGGAAGTTACCCCAGAAAATCTGCCAGAAATAGATGAGCAATTTAATTTCAGATATCGCATTTTAGCCGAACGCCTGAGCATGAATCGCTCGGCCGTTAATATTACCAGTACACGACAAGAACGCTTTGAACAATACTCTCATAAAGCCTATGGTGGTGCCACAGATGTAGACAACGACAAATGCTTTGCCGTAATTCCACCGGGAGCAGACTCCTCCATCTTCGGTGCCCAAGCGCGATCGCAAAATGAGGAAGCTACTTGCGAGTTCATTCAGAAACGATTGGCACGAGACATTGCTGATTCGCGTCGAGATTTACCTGCTATCCTCGCAGCTAGTCGATTAGCTCCCAAGAAAAACTTATTGGGACTAGTGCAAGCTTTTGCAATAAGTCAAACGCTTCAGGAACGGGCTAATCTGGTGCTGCTTACAGGTGGCTTAGACGATCCGTTGCATGAGCAGGCTGATAATGACTTCATCGAAGATGCCGTCTTAGCCCCCATCCGCGAGGTAGTGCAAGAAAATGACTTGTGGGGCAAAATCAGTGCCTTTGGCTTGCTGGATCAGGAGCAAGAGACATTAGCAGCAGCCTATCGGTTTATGGTTAAACGCGGCTCAGTATTTGCGCTGACGGCACTTTACGAACCTTTTGGGCTTGCTCCCTTAGAAGCAGCAGCCGCAGGTTTGCCAGTGGTAGCAACCAAGAACGGTGGCCCTAGCGAGAGCTTGCGACAGGGAAATAAGGAATATGGTGTACTCGTTGACCCAGAAGATCCTGTTGATATTGCACGGGGGTTGGAGCGGTTGCTATGTGATGCTCAAGAGTGGGAGTATTTTGCCCAAGCTGGTCAACAACGAGTGTTAAAAACCTACACCTGGGAATCTACTGCTGAAAACTACCTGTCTTTGCTTGAGCAAATTCTGTCTTCACCGGAAACCCGCCCTCGCGCTGAACTCCTTCCCATTCATCCCTACTTCCGTAATCCAGAATCGCAGACCGATGTTTTTTTGGAAGAATTGGGCGACCTTTACCTTGAATCTAATTAAAAGGTACTAAGGAATGCAGATTAAATAAAGTGCAAAACTGGGGTCAAAGCGGAAGTTTTTACAGGGAAAACGGAAGTTGCTACAGACTGCGCGAAACACCGAAACGTCAAAGCAGAAGTTCTTACAGGGAAGACGGAAGTTGCTACAGACTGCGCGAAACACCGAAACGTCAAAGCGGAAGTTTTTGCAGGGAAGGCGGAAGTTGCTACAGACTGCGCGAAACACCGAAACGTCAAAGCGGAAGTTCTTGCAGGAAAGGCGGAAGTTGGTACATAGTTCAACGGTGATATACAGCAAACCATTAAAATACGAAAGCCAAGTCATCAACCAAAAAATAGGCCACAGCACGATAGTTAGGTACAACACAGGTTCGAGTAGCGGTTTCTGCAATTTATCCTACCAGATTGCTATGGAAAAACGAACCGCAAAGGCGCAAAGGACACAAAGGAATGAGAGTTTCAGAGAGTTATTGCGTAAGTCCTAATAGTATCGACTTCAGGTAGAAAATAATTTTTGCTTTAACCCAAGTTAATCATCTCAAAATTTATTAACCCCAGCAGAACGACGATAAAGCAACCAAATAAATAGTGGTGAACCCAGCAACGCAGTGACGGAACCTACTGGTAATTCTACTGCTCCTAGTCTAGAGAGTAAATCTGCAAAAGTAAGTAACCATGCACCTGCAAGAGCGGAAAGTGGTAAAACAAAGCGATGATCTGTACCAACTATGAGGCGGACACCGTGAGGGACAACAAGACCAACAAATCCAATCAAACCACTGATGCTTACTGCACCTGCGGCTAATAAAGTAGCGACACCAACAATTAACAGGCGCGATCGCGTCAACGAAACTCCTAAACCCACAGCCAAATCATCCCCCAAAGCCAGCACATTTACCGATCGCGCCAGCAAGCATCCCCCTAGCAATGCAACGATGATGTAAGGGCCAGCTGTGGCAATTTCTTGCCAACCCCGTCCATTAAGGCTACCAACCAGCCAACTCAGCGCAATTTGAATTTGGCCATCTTCAGCTAAAAGCAGCAATGTACTTTGGACAGCACCTAATAAAGAACTCACCGCCACTCCACCTAAAATCAACCGCTCAACTGAAATTCCCGACCCCGCACGACCAAGCAAAATAACGATCGCAGAAGTCAAAATTGCTCCCATCCACGCTGCTAAAGGAATTGCGATTGGGAATATTTGCCACACAATCATCAAAATTACAATTAATCCTGCACCTGCTGAAATCCCCAAAATAAATGGATCAGCAAGACTATTGCGTAACATGCCTTGCAGCAGCGCTCCTGACATTCCCAACGCTGCGCCGACGATGAGAGCAGCGATAATGCGTGGGAGACGCAAATCCCAGAGAATTGTCTGTTTAACCGGATCGCCTTCGCGGAGAATGGCTTGCCAAAGTTCCAACATACTTAAAGGTACTGCTCCTTGAGAAAGCGACAGCGCTAGCGTTACCACCAGTGCTGCACTAAGGAGTAAAACAGCCCAAAGTACTCTGTGTTCAGTAAAAATTGTCTTAAATAGTTTAGCCAAATTCCGGTCTAGTATTTTCATTAACTATAAATCCGTCTCCAACAACAATAAGTAAAACGGCGTAAATAATTAAAGGTTTGTAGTAAGGACTTTAGTCCTAAAAGAATCGGGCGTTGCTGAATGGAGGTATGAATTTGGATGTAGAGACGTAAAATTTTACGTCTCTACAAGGATTTTCACCGTAACGCACAATCGTTTTCATACCGCAATCAGCAACGCCAAGAATCGAATGCTTCCGTCGCAATGAGGAAGGACATTGGGTACTTTATCCTTATGAAAAAGAGCAAGAAGTGCATTTAGCTAGCGTTGATTTTCGCTGTGCGATCGCAGCTATATATTGGAGAAAAGGAGCCTTGTGGGCTTTTGCCCACAAGGGGCAAGGTTTGTACCTTTTCCCCTGCCCCCTGCCCCCTATCAAGTCAGGTGCAATATTAAGCTACAAATTTGCTTTTGAGATTTTTTCAATTTGCCCAGCAAAGTATGCTTCCTCATGTTTGAGTTGTTGCGCTATTTCTAATCCTTTTTGAAAAGCTGTTAATGCTTGAGGAAACTCTTTGCGTTCTAGATACAATTGCCCAATTTGGTCATAAGCTTGCATCAGCCCGTAAAAGTTGGCGGCTTGCGTCTCTGTCTCCACAAGAATTTGGCTAGCCTGCAAAGCCTCCTCTGTTTGTCCTTGAGAACGGTACAGCGCAATTAACTTCTGCAAAGCTTCGCCAGCCCGAACGTATTCTTTTAATTGCCAAGCAGTGGTATAAGCTTCTTGATAATTGTTAAAAGCTTCTAGCAGTAAGTTAGGATCTTTCTTCACTAGAGATTCGTAATTTGAAGCGATCGCTAGCTTTAATTCTGGTATTTCAGTAAGATTATTTTCACTAACGTAAATTTCTGCTAATTTATTAAGTACATTCAATGACTGCTGCGGTTGGTTTGTCTGGTCGTAAATTTCAGCCAGTTGTCGCAGATATGTTACCTCATTTACACGTTCCCCCTGAAAAGAAGTAGCTAAACTCAATAATTCCTCGTAGACTGGCGCGGCTTTGGGATAATCAAACCAACTCAAATGTAGTTCCCCAATTGTCTTGAGGGTTTCTACTACTGCTGTTGTATTTTTTTGCTGTCGCACCACTAGCAAAACTTGGTCGTAAGCTGCCGCAGCTAGTTTAGGCGATCGCACATTTTGATAAGCTTGACCTAGCGATCGCCACAATTCTAGATCAATTTGGGCAGTTGTTTTCTGAGATTGTGCCTGCTTTTGAATTTCTTGCAATCGCTGCGTAATATATTTTACTTCTTGTCCATCATTTTGCTTCCAGGCGATCGCCCCGACTCGTGATAGTGCTTGCACCTCTGCTAATGAACCTAAAAAGCGCCGCAAACGAAGTTCCCGGTTCCAAATTTCAAACGCCACCACCTGATCTCCTGCTTGCAGTTTCGCTGCTGCTTCTTGATTTAAGGCATCCAGCGCTGGCTTTAACTTTTGCTGTTCTTGGAGAGTTAACGGCTGTTTATCCTTGGGCAAACGTGGTAGCAGTGGATCGGGTGTGCTAATTTCTAGGGGATTAGGAGGAAATTTATCCGGCGCTTTGGGGTTTTTAGTCTGTGCCAGCGTCAAAGAACTGCTAAAGAGGATAGCGGCAGTAACAATCACAATTAAGCGCCTGAACATGGGTACTCTACCTTGCCTTGAGTTAGTTGCATGAGTTAATTATCCCCATGCCCTATTATTTTTACGAAAGGAGGGGAGGCAGGGGGAGAATTCAAATATGAATTATGAATTACAAATTACTTTGACTCTCTTTTTCTGCTCTGGCTCGTTCCTGTGTCAAGCTATCAATAGCATCACCCAAAGCAGTCGTAAGGCTATTGCGGGTTTGAGCGTGGTTATCCTGCTCAATTTTCAAAGCTTGCAAGAGGCGATCGCGTTCTTTGATTACGGCAATGAGTTTAGCTTGCAATTCCTCCACAGATTTTAGTTGTTCTATTTCTTGTTGGATCGCTGTTACTGGTGTTCCAGCAGCCAGTGTCTCCATCTCAAGACAAGAGAGTTTATACAATTCTGCCTTGAGGGATGCGATCGCCTGTTGGGACAATTGGGCATCTGTGCGCCGTTGTTCTGCTTCTGTATTGTAAAGCTGACGCCATTTTTGGGCACTTTCCCAAGCCGTATCGCGATCGCTCTGAAGTCCCGCCATCTGCTCTTTGAGTGTCTGGATTTCTGTCAACCACTCTTGTGTTAAATCTTGATTCATAAATAATTTGTCATTTGTCATTTGTCATTTGTCATCAGTTTTCCCCTGCCCCCACTCCCCACTCCCCACTCCCCACTCCCTACTAAGTATTATTGCGGTAAAAAGATAAATGCGATCGCTACGCAAAATTTGGCAAAGTAGTTAATAAAGCCAACCACTTTTAACTATAAATCATGCCAAAGCCTCGTTTTTTACGCTTCTTTCGCCATCTCAATTGGCGCACGCTCAAAAAAACTTTTGCTAGGACAATGGAAAGACGACTTTTTGGACTCGCCTCAGAAATTGCCTTCAATGCTATGTTATCGCTGTTTCCGGCAATTCTTGCGATCGTTACAGCCATTGGCTTATTGGCAGAATCTTTACAAGCTAACTTTAAAGAACTGGCGACACAACTAAGTCAAGTCCTACCAGAACAAGCCCTAGCTCTGATTCGTGATTTTGCCACTACAGAAATTACTAACTCCAAAAACAGTGGTTTGTTTTCTCTAAGCTTTGTATTAGCCATTTGGACTGCTTCTGGGGCAGTGAGTACAGCTATGACTGCCTTCGACCAAATCCATCAAATTCCTTCAGAAAACATGCGTCCCTTTTGGAAAGCCAAGCTTGTTTCTTTAGGATTAACAGTCGGTACAATGTTGCTTTTAGTGTTGGCTTCTTTCTTAGTGTTTACCAGCGATCTACTGTTGAAGATGGTAGTGCGTGGAAATGGTTCTTTGATCTTCTTGTTCCATCTTTGGCAGCTATTACGTTGGCCTTTAGCTTTAAGTATTGTTGCTGTCGCCTTTAGCTTTATCTATCGCTATGGCCCAAGCCAGTGGAACCCAGGCACGCCAATGATGCCTGGAGCAATTTTAGCAGCTGTTTTCTGGGCGATATTGTCTGCTCTATTTCGGCTTTATGTGGCGAATTTTGGCAATTATAATAAAGTCTATGGTGCAGTAGGGGCTGTGATAGTTTTAATGCTTTGGCTGTCGATGAGTGCTGCGGTTCTGTTAATTGGCGATCAGTTAAACGTGACTGTCGGCGAAGATATGCGCCAAAAGCACAGTCAGAATCTCGTGAAAAATATTAAATTGTAAATATCGTTATAAATCCCTGAGAAAATTTTTGCAAAAATTCAGTAGGGGAGTAAAATGTCTAACGATTCAAGACAAACTTAGCGATCGCCCCCATGCCTGATTCTCCTTTTCGATTTTCGATGATTGAACCTGATGCCAAAGCACCCACCTTGAAGCGCCTGCGTCAGTTAAGTCGGCTGCTGGATAATGTTATTACCATTCCTGGTACGCAGATTGGTTTTGGTCTAGATCCAATTTTAGGATTAATACCTATTGGTGGTGATTTTTTGGGAATCATGTTTTCTAGTTACATCATCCTAGAAGCAGCGCGACTGGGTGTATCTAGAACTACTTTAGGCAAAATGGTTCTAAATGTGATCATTGATGGCTTAGTAGGCGCTGTCCCAGTTTTGGGAGACTTTTTTGATTTTACCTGGAGAGCTAATACTAATAATATCAAGCTGTTGGAAGATTACTTAAAGTTTCCTAGCCAGCAAAAAAGTGCCGACGGGTGGTTTATCTTTGGCGTTTTGGTGGGATTGTTGCTGATTGCCATTATTTTAGTCGCATTGCCCGTGATAGTAATTAGAATGCTATGGAACGCCTTAACTGGCGGTTAAATTATTTATTGATAACGGAATGAAAGATTGGTGGCAAGCTACTTTTCCTAAAGGGCGACAAAATCTAATTATTACTGATGCTAAAGGGTATCCTGTACAAATTGCTTATGGCGAAATAGGTAGAGGTAAACCGCTAATTTTATTACATGGCATGGGTAGTTGGAGCTATAATTGGCGTTATAGTATAGCACCATTATCTAAATATTTCCGGGTAATTTGTTTTGATGCCAAAGGGTTTGGTTTTTCCGAAAAACCATTGTCTCGTAGAGAAGACAACGGTCATCAAGTTATTGAGTTTCAAAGAATTATTCAGGCATTATGTGATGAACCCGCAGTGATTGTAGCTGAATCTCTGGGGGGATTAGTTGCCCTTGCCCTTGCTCAAGAAAATCCGCACTTAGTCGGGCAGCTTGTAGTCGTAAACGTACCTATTTTTGCCGAACGTCTACCCCATTGGGCTATGTGGTTACTTGCCCAAACGCCCCTGGAAATAATACAAACAATTGACTCTTTACGTCTGGCATATTTGTTTGCGCCTCTATTTAGAGAAATTATGGCCATAGAAAGACGTGGGGTATTATTTGATCCGTCAATTTTGACACAGGAAGATGTTTATTGGATAACTTACCCGTTTATTGAGCTACCTGGTACAGTTGCAAAAGTCGCCGAAGAGTTACAAATAGCAGCGCGAGAAATTGAGAATTGGCAAGAAAATAAGCCTAATATGCTCACCAAAATCCAAAATAAGCTGGGTGCAATTAAGTGTCCAACACTAATTTTATGGGGTGATCAAGATAGTTGGTTTCCTGTTAGTCATGGTGAAAAATTGCATCAGCATATCCCCAATTCTAAATTAAAAATTTTGTCGAACTGTTATCATGATGCCTCAACTGGTGCTTCTGAAGTGTTGAATGCAGCGATTATTGAGTTTTTACGGAATACTGACCAATAATTCATAGTTCATAATTCATAATTACCGCTCCAGCATAAGCTAACGCTGCGTTCGCAAAGAAGCACCGCTTTTCGGTCAAAATATCCAACTCAATTCTGACTCCTGAATTCTGTTCGATAAAAAGAGAGTGGGAGGAAGCATATCAGTCAGCTTTCAAACTCCCACTCAGCCATTTGCTGCTGAAGTGAACAGGAATGTATACAGACGTTGCCCTTATTTTAGGGTTAATGCGTACTTCAACAACAACGCCCATAAGCATTTAATATTCCTGTTGCAGCAAATGCCAAACCTGATTATTAATATTTATCTGCTGATGAAAATAATCTGCAAATAATTGGTAGAGATAGTTTTTTCTTATAAATCACTTAGTAGATAGTGTTTTACAGAAGGAATTTGCTTATACCAATTCACTAAAATTATGAAACAGATGTAAACCATGAAAGGCTTGCTATATCTAAGTTATTTAATTGCGAATCGGCGAAAAAGCGAATTGCGAATTGGTATTTATTATGTGGTATTCCCTGATAACAAAACCCTTGAAGTCGTTTATCTTTGTAAAATTTAACTTGGTTAATTAGAATCTGGTTGCCATTTTGGCAAGTTTTTAAATTTCCGAATTGCTCGCCTGCCAATATGAAACGCGCCAGACTTGAAGAGTTTCGTCAAATAGTTGACAAATATTTAGGTAGAGCCATAGCTACTGCTATAAAAGCCACTGTCATCAGTAACTTTTGTCGCTGTGTTTAGGTTGGCAAATTGGGATTTCAATCACAAACTTGCTACCCTCTCCTGGTGTGGAATTACACCACATTTTACCATGATGCTTTTGCGTGACAATCTGGTAGCTGATGGATAAGCCCAAGCCTGTACCTTTGCCGATGGGTTTTGTCGTGAAAAAGGGATCAAAAATGCGTGCTTGTAATGTTTTAGGTATTCCGGAACCATTGTCGGCGATCGCAATCTGTACCTGATTATCAGGAATCACTTGAGTTGAAATCCAAATTTTACCAGGCTGTATTTGTAGATTGGTTTTCGTCTGATGTCGAGCAGATTCCTCCAAAGCATCGATCGCATTTGCTAGTAAGTTCATAAATGCCTGATTGAGTTGTCCAGCACAGCACTCAACTGAAGGCAATTGACTGTAATTTTTAACCACTTCAATTGCAGGAGACTCTAGTTTTGCCTTGAGGCGATGTTGCAAAATGAGCAACGTATTTTCAATGCCCTCATGAAGGTCAACAGCTTTAAATTCGGATTCATCCAGGCGGGAGAAGTTACGCAGAGATAAAACAATCTGCCTAATCCGCTCAGTACCAACTTTCATTGATTGCAGCAGCTTGAGCAGGTCTTCATTGAGAAAGTTGAGTTCCACCTCATCCAAAGTTGCTTGGAGCGTTTGAGGCGGATTGGGGTAGTGCGCCTGATACGCCTGAACCAATTTCAGCAAGTCTTGAGTATACTTATCAATATAAGTAATATTGCCATGAATAAAAGTGACAGGATTGTTAATTTCATGGGCAACTCCAGCAACCAGTTGCCCCAAGCTCGACATCTTTTCAGTTTGGATTAGTTGAAGTTGAGTTTTGTGAAGCTGAGTTAAAGCTTGCTGAAGTTCTGTTGAATGCTGCTCTTTTTCAGTCAGCAGTGTTTTCACACGTTTAATCAGATCGTTGAATGCAGTCGCTAAAATGCCTGTTTCATCCTTGGTGATGACAGGTACTTGCAGGTCAAAGTTAGACTCTTGGGTTACTTGCTGCGCTACTGCTGTCACTAATTGCAGTGGTTTAGCAATGCTGCTCGAAATTTGCCACCCTAGACTCAATGCCAAAATGATACAGCTTAAACTGGTGATACTGATCACAATCATTGTAGGTCTAGCTTGGGCAATTGCCTCGTCATACAGCGATGACCACTCTAGAATCACAGCACCATCGATCTGATTTTGTTCATTCTTTAGCGGAGTGACAATGAGTTTAATCCCTTGGGGATAATCGACACTCTTTTCCAAAAAAGTTCTGAGATTACCATCCTGGATTGTTTGGTAAATTTCGTTGCCTTGGTCATGCTCAAAAATGCTGCCGACATTTTCAGGCACGGCATCCGCCAAAATTTGCTTCTGCCGATTGACTACCACGAGGTCGCGCTTTTGTAGACCATGCAGCAAATTTACGTAGTGTTGCAGTTCGTCTGAATGTTCAAGAGTAATAGATTTTTTATCGTAATAAGCATCGTGAGCGATGGAAAGGGCAAGCACTTGAGCAACGTGTTCAGCTTCGGCAATCGCCAAATTTTCAGCAATTTTTTGGCTTTGGGTGATTGCAACCCCACCAACAAGACTTGTTAATAAGGAAACACTAACAAAACTTCCAACTAGTTTGTGAGAAATTTTCATTGCCATAGGCCAGCCATAACCGCATCTACATAAAGTTAGTCTTCCCAAATCTTAAGAATTTCTTGAAGCTAATGCTTTTTCTTTTTGCTTTTTACCAACTCAGCTTGCCTGAGTCATTTTGTGCTTTTTAGTCTAAAGTCCAGGTTTAAACCATTCTCACCCGAATTACGGGACAGAGTAGCACTACCCAATCAGGGTTTTATGAGATTTATTTAGTAGTTTTAGAATTTTTACACCCAGGTTTAATTGCTTAGGATGCCAACCAAAATATTAATTAATTCAGTTAATTCTTTTGGAACTCGATATAATTTGAAGTCTTCAGTTATCTGTTTTTCTTGGCGTTTATAAGTAACAAATCGCCAATCCTCACCAGTAGTTACCGCTCCATAAAGAATTGGTGTATCTGAATTTATCCATTAGACATCTCCGAAAATGAATTGTTTTGACGTTGCATTGCAACGTCAAGACAAGGGTTTCAGGTAACGCATAATTAATTTCTGGAGATATTTAGTGATCTAGTGCAATTAATTCTACGGCTAATTGTATAAAGCCCCTACTTAAGTCTGCTTGTTTAGCTTCAATCACTAACAACCCTTTACCTTTATCAATATAGTAATCTAAGTTACCTTTAAGTTGGTCGCTGACGTTAATAGGATACTCAATATTCAATTGGGTTTGGGCGATTTCACAAACTTCTAGTAGTATGGGTGCAATAATTGCTTGCTTACGTGCATCTTCACTCAGTAGCTTGACACATCGGAGATTCCGTTCAATGACTCGCTGCAATTCTAGGATTTGATTAAGGATAGATAGCGATCGCGGTAATTGTAACCGTTCACGTTCGTAGTCACAACCCAATTCTGCCAGAATATCCCCTGGAGAAAAAGGTAGTTCAAAATACTTACTAAATGTATAACTTTGACCTGGTTGAATAATTCGAGGTCGATTCATAAATTTTGACTATAACTTAAATAAATACAAATACCAGACCCAGACGAACAGTACAGAGATTGAGTTGACTGGGGATTCCTGAAAAACTACTCTTGGGCGATAGTATAACTGTAGATTCTTTCAATTCTCTCACCTACCATGCCAAAACAGTCTATAGGTCTTGATACCCAAGTATATAATTACCTTTTATCCGTTTCGCTGCGAGAACCGGAGATTCTTTTGAAGTTGCGCCAAGAAACCGCCAGCCATCCCAGAAGTGGAATGCAGATTTCACCGGAACAAGGGCAGTTTATGAGACTTTTGGTGCAGCTTATTGGAGCCAAGAAAACCTTAGAAGTTGGAGTATTTACTGGTTATAGCTCACTTTCTGTAGCTTTAGCGCTACCTGCTGATGGGAAGATAACCGCTGCTGATGTAAGTGAAGAATTTACTGCGATCGCCCGCAGATATTGGCAAGAAGCCGGGGTTGCCGATAAAATCGATCTGCGATTAGCACCAGGTTTAGAAACTTTAGATCAGCTATTGGCAACTGGGCAAGCCGAGACATTTGATTTTGCTTTTATTGATGCTGATAAAGAAAATTATGATGGATATTATGAGCGATCGCTGCAATTGGTGCGTCCAGGTGGATTAATTGCTATTGATAATGTTTTGTGGTCAGGACAAGTTGCTGATCCGCAAAATCAAGATGAAAGCACCCAAGCTATCCGGGCGCTCAACAAAAAGTTACATCATGACGAACGAATAATGCTCTCTCTTGTCCCCATCGCCGATGGGCTTACTTTAGCCATCAAGCGACCTTAATACAGTTGGATGGTAATCTTACTATTATAACTGTTTTCAATTTGATGCAATAAGTAGGACGGCGGAAATAATTTGCATGTTTGTAGTAAGGACTTTAGTCCTAAAAGAAGGACTGAAGTCCTTACTACGAACTGGATTACAATAATTTTACATTTTCCAGATGTATGACGAATCCCCAAAATTTTCTGGTAAACTAAAAATTGTCTTGACCATCAATGCCATAAGCGAAAACCATTAGCTTTCAGGTATATGTTGCAAGAGAAAGATTTGGGTCTTGGGAACCAGGACTCCTGCCCTTGGAGGGAATGTAAGACCAAAAAAAGTACGGAGTAATTGATGGCTATTCCCGATGAATTGGGAAGCCCCGTCCGTCTTACGGCGGGGTAGTTCACTTAGAAGTTGTAGCCAAGTCCTAATAGTAGCCCTACATCAGTTTGATCCATAAACGCAGCATTTACAGCACCTGTCACCGTAAATCGAGAACCAACAGGAAGGTCTACACCACCAGTTAGCAGTAATCCAAAATCAGTATCAAGATTAGCTTCAATGGCTACGCCAGCACCAATATAAGGAGATAGAGCAAAGCTTCTATCGCCCACCGCACCTGCTGTGCGCGGAGCAAAATCCAAAGTCAAGGGAACCAAAAATATTGTATCATCCCCAAAGATCACCGATGGCCGCACTGAGATATTGCGTGTCAGACCAATTTTGCTGATCACTGCAAAGTTACCGTCGCTCAGAGCTGTATCGTTGCCGCTCAAACCAATGTTACCAGCAACACCGATATAGCTAGGCCCACCAAGAGTAGTTCTACCTGCGGTAACATTAGGCGTTGTACCATCTGTGGTTCCTGTTGCTGGTTGATTTAACTGACTGATGTTAACATCAGGCGGGACGAGGACTTGATTAATTGCATGAATAACACCATTGCTAGCTTGGACATCCGCCTGGATAACTTGGGCATTATTTACCGAGACTTGATTGTTAGCGCGATCGATTTGAATATTTACACTGCTTTGTTCAGAGGTTCTCAGTTCTCCAGCCGAGAGTTGACTAGAAGTTACTGCACCAGGAACGACATGGTATGACAAAATCTTAATCAATGCATCTCTGTTTTCTGGTTGCTGTAACTGCTCTAGGGTAGCAGCAGGTAAAGCAGCAAATGCTTGATCGGTGGGAGCGAAGACTGTATAAGGGCCAGGCTGTTGAAGAATATCTGTTAAACCAGCTGTCTTTAATAAAGAAGTCAGAGTTGTCAAAGAAGTACTGGATGCAGCAAGAGAAACAATATCAGTACTGGTTTGAGTGCCGCCAGCAGTTCCACCGACAATATATTGACTAGCCGGAAGATTGTTTGCAATGGGTTGCACTCTTCCTTGTCTAGCCAAAGCTTGATATAAGAGTGCCGCAGCTTCAGCACGAGTTAGGGGCTGTTGCGGATTGAGTTGTTTTACATCTGGATAATTAACAACAATATTAGATTGCGTTGCTGCTGTAACACTCGAAACAGCATAGTTCGGGATAGCTGAAGCGTCGGTGTAGTAGGTGCTGAGGTCAGTACTGGTTCCAGTGGTGCTACCAGTTAAACCCAAACCACTGGTTACAGCAACGATCGCTTGTACCTTCGGTATTTGTTCACTTGGTCTAAATACGTTCCCAGGATAGCCTGCCAGAAATCCAGTTTCGTAGGCGTTCTGAATTGCAGAAGCTGCCCAATAGCCAGCAGGAACATCCTTAAATCCACCTGCGCTTAATTGCCGAACTCGATTTTGGTTTGGGAAAGCTTTTTGAATTAAAGCGGCAAACTCAGCACGAGTCACGCCTTGATTCGGCCTAAAGCTGCCATCAGGAAAGCCTGTAATCACGTTATTGTCAGCTAGGGCTTGAATGAAGGGACGCGCCCAATAATCTGAGGAAACATCAGACAAGTTTACTGTTGAAGTAGGCGATGGTGTTGCAGGTGATTGTCTGTCAGTTGATGGTGTTGCAGGTGATTGTGTTTCAGGCGATGGTGTCGTAGATGGAACAGTATTTTGAGATAAAGCTGGGGTAGAAATTACGATGGGAGTTATTGTAGCAGCTGTCATTCCCAGAACTACTAAAGCAACCCTTGCTGATGGCCAACGAAAGAAACTAAACATGGAAATATCCTCTACTATCTAAATGTTCACCACACATGGTACAAAATTTCTATTTGGTTTTTGAAAAACCGCATATAACACTAATAAACATAAACAACGATATTGTGGTATATGGTATGTTGCAAAAATAAAGATACTTACATGCAAGTAGGCGATTTTATAAATGATAAAATCGCAGCTAACACTAGTATAATTAGCTTTTAATAGCCGTCTCTTTATAATTGCAGAAGAGGGTTAATGCCGTCAAGCTACATGCATCATGATCTTTAGCAACATTTAAGAAATAAAATTTGTCTTGGCGATATTCTATATTATTAATCTTTGAGCGAAATTATACAACTAACTAATGGCTGGATTTGGAGGAATATCTTTCACTCTTTAGATAGTTGTCTGTGATGGTAAATTTTCAAATGTTTGACTATAAATTAGCGATCGCAATCAAAAATTTTGGGCATGATTGTGCCAATATTTTGGGCTAGGAATTATTTTTTTGCAAAATACAATTTTAGAAAAATGAACCCACGGATAAATTAGGATTTTTGAAGTGTCTAATATGTAACATTTTTGCTGATAACTCCTCTGGAAGTAGGGTAATAAATCCGGTTTTACCCCACCCTTTAACCCGGTATTTTCACATAAATGCAACGTATTATCGCGTTTTAAGCTACTGGGCAGCATCATTATATAAAAGTTTTAGTTATGCCCTTGCACTAGCAAATCTGCAATTGAGGTTAGTAATTAAATTAGTTGTACTGGTTTGGCAACGTATTTTGGAAACGCAGCTGCTAAGATTCACTCAGCGATCGCTTTCTCCAGCATCGGGGGTAAGGGCGATCGCAAAAATCGAAAAACCCTCTTTCCCCCCTGCCCCCTTCAAATCAACATCCCAGCAATACAAGCGGTAATAAAACCCGCTAACAATCCGCCAATCATTGATCTTACACCCATGCGGGCTAAATCATGCTGGCGATTCGGTGCTATTCCAGTAATGCCGCCAATGGTAATTCCAATTGAACCGATATTTGCAAAATTACATAAGGCGTAAGTAGCAATAATTACTGCACGTTGGGAAATTTTACCACTTTCAATTAGTGCCTTCAAATCCAAAAAAGCAATAAACTCATTCAAAATTGTCTTTGTACCCAATAAAGCCCCCACTTGCCGACAATCAGCCCAAGGTACGCCCATCAGCCAAGCTACGGGAGCCATAACAAAAGACAAAATCCACTGTAATGACAGTTGCTGTAAACCTACAAATGCCCCCAACCATCCCAGCAGCGCATTCAGGGCAGCTAATAATCCTAAAAAGGCAATAATCATCACCCCAACATTAACTGCTAACTTCACACCATCAATTGCTCCGGTAGTAGCAGCATCAATTACATTCACATAATTGGTTTCTACATCCGCTTTTGCCTTCCCAGCCGTTTCTGATACTTCTGTTTCTGGGTACAGCAATTTTGATACCACCAACGATGTGGGAGCAGTCATAAAAAAAGCAGCAATCAGATGTTGTGCTGGTATCCCAAAGGAGAGATATGCCCCTAGTACTCCACCCGCAATTGTGGCAAAACCACCCGTCATCAGGGCATGAAGTTCTGATTGCGTCATATTCGCTATATATGGTTTAACCATCAGCGCCGACTCTGTTGGCCCCAAAAAGATGTTACCTGCACAGGATAAAGATTCAGAACCCGATGTTTTCATCGTCTTCATCATTACCCACGCGATCGCATTTACGACTCGCTGTAAAATGCCGTAGTAATACAAAACGCTGATGAAGGCAGAGAAAAAGATAATTGTCGGCAGCACTTGAAAGGCAAAGAAATGATCCTTAAAATTTTCTCCAAAGACAAATTTTGCACCAACATCAGAAAATGCTAAAAATTGGCTGACAATATCTCCCAGAGATTTAAACACAGTCAAACCCCAAGGAGTTTTAAGAATCACTAGCGCCAATGCAAACTCCAATCCCAAACCCCACGCCACTATGCGCCAACGCACCGCCCGACGATTAACCGAGAAGGCGTAGGATATACCGATAAAAACTAAAATCCCCAACGCAGAAATAGCGCGTTCCATGTTTACTCCCGGAAATGTATGGCAAAGGCACTTGGCCACAAAGCATACACAAAAATCCGCGTGTTTTTATGGATTTGTAGTCAATTACTAGGGTTTTGATGTTGTAAATCAAGATAAACTGGTGGTAAATAATATTGAACACCCAGGATATAACTCAATACAGTTCAGTTAAGGCTTGATCCTCCCTAACCCTCCTTAAAAAGGAGGGAACTAAGCCCCCCAATTTATCGGGGGGTTGGGGGGATCTTCCGAGGTCAAACATCACTAACTGAACTGTATTGGGATATAACCGAATGGCGATCGGATGCGGTAATTTGTTAAGTGGCGTTGGGTTCATCAGGATCTTCACCAAGGATTTCTTGTGCAACGTGTCGGATGTGCAGAATACGCACTGTAGATACTTCTTGCCCCTCCAAAATAGTGAAAAGGATGCGGTATGAGTTGCGTCCTCGACCATAAAGTAGTTGTCGAATCTCTTGGCTGAAATACTCGTTCTCTGGCGCTAAAGGACAGCGCTTCGGCATTTGAGACAAAGAATCAATCGCTTGCAGCAATTTTGCATACCATTGACTTGCCCTTGAAGGGGATGTGACTTGGGACAACCCTAGGAAGGCACTGTCTGCTTCAAACTCCGCCACACTGGAAATTTCGATGCGATATTTCATGAATCAGCTGGCAGATTATACTTGCGACGCTGTTCTTGGGCAAACTCATGAAAAGACCGGAACCGTCCTGTCTCAAAATCATCTAATCCTTGTTGAATCCCCTTTATTGCCTCCTGTGATTCTTGTACTTCCCACTCTAGGACGCTAGTGAGCAACTCAGACGCTACAAGACTAACATCTTGACCTTGCCGAGCAGCTTTGTCGCGTAATAATGCTTCTAATTCTGGGCTAAGGGTAATGACAATTGGCATATAGGTACTTCCTTTGGCATTCTAGCCTCTGTACGATATTCTAGCAAACACAGCAATCAGCAGCTATGCGAACTATCTACACTGGCACTGTACAGGTTCATTGCAGTGGCTTGACCTACTCAACTTTTGGAACTTCTTGAGAATTTGTCATTTCTTGCTGGCTCCTAGACTGTAGCGCTTCACGAGTTGTCAAAAACTGTTCACCCAAATCTGTAACATGAAAATATTTAGTCAAATCGATTGATTTTTGACCATAATTACTCGCTTGAACCACATCACTGATATAACCAGAGTTCGTCTTAATTAATTTAAAATCTCGTAACCGCCTTAACTCATCACCTACATTGTTTGATACATAAAAGTCATAACTCGTATTTGCTTTAGAGTGTTTATAGAGTTGATTAATCTTCTCATAATCCTTCTTTGCAAGCAAAAAACCAAACATAAAAGCTTGTGTTTGTTCTAAATTTTTTTGCTGTTTTTCTAGTTGTTCTAGCTGTTGTGCTTGAAGTTCATCAATTTGTTTTTTTTGTTTATCAACCTCTTGCTTCTGTTTATTTACCTCTTGCTTTAGTCCCTTAAACTTAGCTGTAAAACCGCCATCCTTAGAAATAGCAAAATCCTCTATTCTATTGAGCAAACCAGAGTTAAACAATAAAACAATGGCAATGATTATAATTTCAGGAGTTTCTATCTTTCTTGGTTGTTGACCTTCTTTGAGAAATATTGGGCTAATTAGGCTAAAAATCAAATAGCCTACTGCTAAAAATGAAACAATTTCAATCCACCAATTTCTCTGATTTTTATCTTCTTCCTGGCTAAAATTACTTTCTGGTAATTGCTGATCTATTTTATTTTGATTGTTTTTTTCATTCATAAGTAGCCAACCTTAATTCAATTAAGCCTTGCTTAGGACTAAGTAAGTCTGTGCGAATAAATCGAACTATATACCAATCCTAAATGAGTCGTGAAAAATATAGATAAGGAAACGAACCGCCAAGGACGCAAAGGAAAGAAGAGTTAGCGCAGCGTAAAGCCTACGGCATGGCTTCTCTAGGAGACGCTACTGCGAATGTCATTTTGAATTTGAATTGTCTTTTACAACCCCATAACCGTGCGATAATGAGACTCAATTTGCGCGACGGTTTCAGACTTACGCTTTGTCTCCCATTGACTACGATTAAATAATTCTTGTCGCAATTCATCAACATTAATTGTTGTCACTTTGCCATCAGCAACAATTTGCTTGCCATTCACCCAAACACTATCAACAACATTCGTGGGACGACCTAAAACTAATAAGCCAATAGGATCTGTACGAGGTAGTAATGATAAATTGGTGAGGTCATAAAGTACCAAATCGGCTTGTTTCCCCACAGTTAAAGAACCGAGTGTGTCTGCTATATTCAGTCCCTTTGCGCCTCCTAAAGATGCCATTTCTACAGCTTGTCTGGGTGTAATCCAGTGTTGATAATCTGAATCTGTAATATTATGTAAAATAGAACCCATTTTGATTGCTTCTAGCAAATCTTGAGAGTCATTACTAGAAGCACCATCGCAACCAAAAGTTACATTTACTCCAGCTTGGCGATATTTTAAAATGGGGGCGATGCCACTGCCTAAACGCAAATTACTTAAGGGATTATGAACAACTGTAGATTGAGTTTCAGCGAGAATGGCGATATCAGCATCATTTAACCACACGCAATGAGCAAGTGAAGTTTTATTGCTCAAAAACCCGATTCTTTTCAAATGTTCTACAGCAGTACAACCGTACTTTTCTTGGGCGAGTTTTTGCTGTGCCCTGGTTTCGAGTAAATGGGAGTGACGACAAAGATTATAGCGATCGCTTAACTCAGTACACCCCTGAAATAAAGCATCAGTACACAATTGAATGCCTGTTGGTGCAACTAAAATATTCACACCTTCATCCGGGCGATGAAACTGTCTCACCGCTTCTTCGATGATTTCCAATGTTGCCGTAGTTGAGCGAAAATAAGGTTCATGCTTTTGGGCTGATTCCCCAGATGGGATACCTGCGGTAAGGGGTTCATCTTGAATTAAGGGGGCGATAAAGGCACGAATTCCCACTTCTCTGTAAGCGCGAGTTGCAATGGCGATCGTTTCTAACTCAAGTCCCGGAATTAACACTAAGTGATCTACCACACTCGTACCGCCGGAAAGTAAGGTTTCCACCGCAGTACCCAAGGCGCTAAGATAAACCTGTTCGGGATCGAGAGGGGCAAAATCATACAGTTCCGCCAACCATAATTCTAAAGGGAAAGCTGACATGATTCCTCGCTGCCACATCTCTGATGAGTGAGTGTGGGCGTTGAAAAAGCCAGGTAGCAGTAGCTTATTTTTGCCATCTATAGGTGTGCCGATTACCTGTAGATTAGGGGCAATGGCTGCGATGCCTCCGGCGAGCTTCGCTAACGCACCATCTACAATCTGTACATCTACCGTTGCATAATCATTATCGGCGGCAATCAAAACATTCAAGATGGTGAAATCTAGCATATTTAACCTTGATTAAGTAATTGTATTCTCAAGTGAATTTAAAGTTACAAAATAGAAAATGGCGTTCGGTATTGCAATTTTATGAATTTACCATTACGGACATTGGGAGTTCCACCAAATGCGTGGACAGTGAATGATGCGATCGCAGATATCACTCGTCCTCAAAAGCCCCCACAACACGTTATTTTATCAACAGAAACTAAAACCCTGCGCCTAGACTTGGCAAAAGCTGCTATCCTCGTCATTGATATGCAAAACGACTTCTGTCACCCTGACGGTTGGTTAGCGCATATCGGCGTAGACGTAACTCCGGCGCGTCAGCCTATTGAACCTTTGAACAACTTACTTCCAGAACTGCGTGAAGCTGGTGTTCCGGTGATTTGGATAAATTGGGGAAATCGTCCCGACTTGCTCAATATTAGTGCTGGTTCCCGTCACGTCTATAATCCCACAGGGGGAGGTGTGGGATTGGGCGATCCACTGCCAAGCAATGGTGCTAGAGTACTTATGGCAGGTAGTTGGGCCGCAGCAGTAGTAGACGAACTAGAAAAAATTCCCGAAGATATTTGTGTAGACAAATACCGCATGAGTGGATTTTGGGATACGCCATTAGATAGTATCTTGCGGAATCTGGGAAAGACAACATTATTTTTTGCTGGTGTTAATGCTGATCAATGTGTGCTAACTACCTTATGTGATGCCAACTTTTTAGGATATGACTGCGTGTTAGTTACAGATTGTACCGCTACCACTTCTCCTGAATATTGTTGGCTAGCGACATTGTACAATGTTAAACAATGCTTCGGTTTTGTCACTGACTCCCAAGGGATTTTAACAGCGCTGCAAAAGGGTGAAGAGTGAATCAATTTTGGATTTGGGATTTGGGAATTTAGATTTTAGATTGTTCTCATGCATTAATGCTCTTTCTTCCCTACGGGACGCTGCGCGAACGAGCAAGAATTTTAGATTTTAGATTTGTTCTCGCGTTTAAATTTGCTTGTTATCAGACTTTTTTAAATTTTGGACTTCGGTGTGATAGCTCAATCCAAAATCCAAAATTTAAAATCTAAAATTCTCTGATTCAAGACTCGGATTTTAGAAATTTTCATGCCCATCGATAACTTCAGAGGGGATAAATAAATGTACGCTACTCGTTGTGTAATTCCGGTTATCAAATCTAGCAAAGATTACCAAGTATATCGCATCAGTGCCGATGCCTCTAATCGATTAGCAATTATCTTTGATTCGACAAATGCTAATACTTCCTTGACTTGCTGCATAGAAATTTTTGATGTTGGTGGACAAACACCCCCAAATCGCCATCAGTGGGCGGTGGAAATGTTTTTCGTCCTCAAAGGGGAAGCGATCGCCATCTGTGACGGCAAGAGTGCCACAATCAAAGCTGGAGATAGTTTATTAGTGCCTCCCACTGGTACTCATTTAATTAAAAATACTGGTTCTACTCGCTTGTACACATTGACTGTTATGGTTCCCAATGAAGACTTTTCGGAATTGATTCGCAGTGGTATTCCGGCGGAGTTAGATGCAGAAGATATGGCAGTACTGGGGAGATTCGATGCTTTGATGCCCTGTTAAAATAAGGGAACTCCAAAAAATAAATTATTCCACTTAAAGTCGTTGACTGTTGACTGTTGACTGTTGACTGTTGACTGTTGACTGTTGACTGTTGACTGTTGACTAGACCTCTTGCAAAAGTCGCCAATACCCCACCCCCAACCCCTCCCCTTAGCAAGGGGAGGGGAGACAAAGCGTAGCTTTGGCGGGGTGGGGTTATTTGGGTTTAATAAGTAATCAAGCGAACATGATATAACTTGTAATTTATTGGAGATTCCTCGTTTCCATGTGAAACGCGGGAACAAGCAAATATTACGAATTACGAAGAATTTATCGTTAAAAAACTTTTAGCTTATTAACTACGAACTTTAGTTAGGATTTTTTGAGAATAAAACGAAGCCGATTCTTCGTTTTTGGCACAATCTTGGGCAAACTTAATCAAATGATGTCCGACAAGTCCAACGTGAATCAAGTTTTCAATATTACCTGCTTTTAATGCTGGCTTGGCCATTTTCCAAAAAGTTTGACGATAGTTACTAAATATACCTACTCGCAGGAAAATATTGGCTAAATAAGTTAAACCTTTGCGAATATTAGCCCCAGAGGTACGAGCTGGGCTGTTAGGTACTTCGATGCGGTTTGGATAGGTGTGTTCTATGTTATGGGCAAACCGTTGATATAAAAATTCTGGCTCATAAGCAGTTGTGATGCAGCGCCGCCACATCTCAAGAACTTGCTCATAGGGCATCAAAAATTCAATATTTGATTCGCGGCTTTCATCAAACACAAGTCGTCCTTCTACTTCTAACCTCCTCCATAAAGGAGTTCTCGGCAAAGCATGAAGTAGGTTAATTGTCAACATGGGAATTTGGGATGCCCGAATAAATTCGATAATTCGGTCTGCTGTTTCTGGTGTATCTGTATCTAACCCGATGATGATTCCTGAAACTACTTCCATGCCATAGCTATTTAAAACCTGAATTGCTTTTAAGATTGACATACTCAGATTTTGGTCTTTGGAAATAGCGTGGAGAGCATCTGGTTCTGGTGTTTCGATACCGCAAAAGATTGTGCAAAAATAGGCTTCGCGCATCATCTCCAGCAGTTTTGGACTTTGAGCTAAGTTGAGCGTTGCTTCACAAGCAAACTGGATGGGGTAGCCATTGCGTTTTTGCCAGTCAATCAGATGAGGAAGTAACTTCATGGCGGCGCGGCGATCGCCAACAAAGTTATCATCAACAAAATACACTGCGCCCAGATTGCCAGATTGTCGCATTGCATCTAACTCTGCGACTACTTGCTCTGGTGTTTTCATTCTGGGACTGTTGCCATAGAGTTCTGGAATATCACAAAACTCGCAGTGATAAGGGCAACCACTAGAAAACTGCACATTTGCCAAAAAATAATCATTGATATTCAGCAAATGATAAGCTGGAGTGGGAAACTCTGTTAGGGGTAAGCGTTCCTTGGTTTCAAAGCGAATTTGCCCTTGGGGACGTTGAGAGTTTTGGTCTAGATACTCGATCATGCGATCGCTTCCATCTCCCAATTCACCCAAATGTAAAATATCAAATTCAGGATAATATTCTGGACACCCAGATACCGAGGGGCCACCGACAACTGTAATTTTGCCCGCTCGATGAGCAAGTTCATTAATTTGATTAATCTGTGGTTTTTGGATATGCATTCCACTCACAATCACCACATCACACCATTGGTAATCAGTTGTGGTTGCTGATTTGACATTCTCATCAATAAACCGCACTTCCCATTCTTTAGGTAAGTAGGCAGCCACAATTAAAATACCTTGGGGTGGCATAAAAGCCCGGACATTACCCATAAGTGGGTAGGCGTGATGAAAAGTGCCAAAGGAGCGGCTGTACTTAGGAAAGATGCAAAGGATACGTCGATGTTGCGAGGGAACGTAGCTGGTTCTCTTAGTAGTAGGAGCGGTTTTTGAATCGGCCGCTATATGGGTTGGGTTTTCTAAAGACTTCAGATTCACAGTCATCGCAAATTTCACCCCAAAAAACTGAGCAGCTAATTTGACAATTTATTGACACAATCATCAGTTGTAATTCCAACTAGCTTACCGTGATATTTCAGAAGTTTTTAACTGTAAGAAAGAAAACTTACCCACTATAGGATCATTTATGAGCATATAAGTAAGTCGGTGTGAATAATTCAAACTATGTGTTAAGTAATGTAAAATTATTGCAGTCCAGTTCGTAGTAAGGACTTCAGTCCTAAAAGAAGAACTAAAGTCCTTACTACAAACATGCAAATTATTTCCGCCATCCTACTTATAAGTGGCTGCTAGCAAATATTTAGCTAATTGCTAGCCCTTGTTATTATTTAGGTGTTTTACCGATAAAGTTGGTTAAAAGTTGGTATTGCTGGTACGATTCTAAGTAGCATCAATTTTCGGAAAAAACTTATATTGCATCTTTTCCATGAAAAGAAGACAAATTCTTGGCTTTCTGGGTATAGCAGTTGCAGGCTTGCTCCTGGCAATTGGTTTACCATTGGTTACTCCTTCTCCGGTAATAGCACAGTCAAACACCAGCATAGTAGTTTCGGCAGCTTCCAGCTTAAAAGATGCGCTACAAGACATTAAGATTCTATACCAACAAAGTAAATCAAATATCAACATTAGTTATAACTTTGGGGCTTCTGGTGCTTTGCAGCAACAGATTGAGCAAGGTGCGCCAGCCGATATCTTTATTTCTGCTGCCAAAAAGCAAGTGGATGCCTTGGAAACAAAAGGATTGTTGCTATCAGGTACCCGTACTAACCTGGCAAATAACCGTCTAGTCTTGATTGTGGCTCAAGATGTTGTTGGCATCACTAGTTTCAACAATTTAACAGATAGCAAGATTAAGAAAATTGCGATCGGTGAACCCAGAAGTGTACCCGCAGGGCAATATGGAGAGGAAGTCTTAAAGAATTTGCAACTTTATGATCAGGTTAAGTCTAAATTTGTCTTTGGTAACAACGTGCGTCAAGTTTTGGCAGCAGTAGAAAGTGGTAATGCCCAAGCCGGCATAGTTTATGCCACTGATGCCAAAACTTCCAACAAGGTAAAAGTCGTAGTCACTGCTGACGAAAAGCTTCACTCACCGATTGTCTATCCACTGGCAGTAATTAAAGGCAGTAAAAATATTTCTGCTGCCAAACAATTTGTCCAGTTTTTATCTGGCAGTCAATCTAAGACTATACTCAGAAAATATGGATTTATTGTGCGGTAAAAATGAATGCAGATAACAAACAACTTGCTTAAGTAACTTGTATGTAGGCAAAGGAGCAACTTGAGTGTGAGAACTTGCAACAAGTCTTTCCCCCTGCCCCCTGCCTCTTCAGTGAGGTCTAAGAAGCTGCCGACTGTAATTTTTCCAATCGTGCCAGCACTTCTGAACTATGAATGTTTGGGTTGACTTTGACAAAAGTCTCGCGCAACACGCCCTGAGGATCGATGATAAAACTGTGGCGCATAGATAAGAAGCCGAGCCACGAACCGTAAGCTTTACTCACTGAACCATCAGTGTCAGCCAACAGAGGGAATTTTAGTCCCTCTGAATCACAAAATTCGGCGTGAGAATCAATATCATCAGCACTTACGCCAATAATCTGGGCATTTTTTTCGAGGTATTGGGGTAAGTCTTGCTGAAAACGGCGAGCCTCTATAGTACAACCAGAGGTAAAATCTTTAGGATAAAAGTAGAGAACTAGCCACTTACCGCGCAAGTCAGAGAGGGAAATTTTGCCATTACCTGTATTGGTTGGCAAAGTAAACTCTGGGGCGGGTTGATTAATTGCAGGAAGTTTACCACCAATAGCGTCAGCAGCAGGGGTAAAATTCAGCCAGCTGATGAGAGAAATACAGCTGGCAAATAATATGCTTAAAAAAGTGCGGCGGGAAATCATGGTGCAAACCAGAATTACAACTTTACACAAGTTTACAATTCTTGGTTGCTGATAAGGGAACTCCAAGAAATAAATTATCCAATATTGTGGGGTGGGCATCTTGCCCACCCCACAGGAGTTAATTGAATATTTTTTTATTTGGAAGTCCCTAATCTCACTCTAAATGAGATTCGGGTGGGGTATCTGTGCTTTCGATATATTGACTATCTAAGAGAAAGGCTCCCCTAGTAAAGCGAATACCCCAATATCCACCAGGTCTGCGGTCAATAACTATACCCTCTTCGCCAAGGTGAATTACATCGGGGGGGCGTAGCATGGGCATGGGCTCAGCAGTTTTAACGTAGGGCGGTAGTGCCACAACCCGGACTTTACTACCAATTGCGAATTCTTTAGACATTTTAATCAAGCTAGGAGTTTTGAATTAACTCATAACTCATAACTAGCTTGAAAGTCTACTAAATTGAGCATGGGATTGAAGAAGAATTCAGCTATTCTGAATTTAGAAGTCAGCAATCTTGACGCTCTATTCTAGGTAATGCACATCATGATGTATTTGTACAGTGCCTAAGTCCTAAAATAGGGAAAGGGAAAGGGGAAAAATTTCATCCCCTTTCCGCATCTTCTGCAAGAAGTCTATTAATTTTTGACTATGGAAAACAATGTTTAGACATCAGTCAAGTTAATTATTTTTTGAAAAATTATTATTGGGGATTGCCTTGTTGACGACGCGAAGGAGCATTTTGACGGAATTGCTCTATTTTTTGGCGCTGTTCGGGGGTTAAGACTGCTTGAATCTGTTGTTTTTCAGACTCCCGGATTTGTCTGATTTGGGTTTTCTGTGCTTCACTCAGATTTAAGTCAGCATAACCACCCTTTCCTCGACGTTGACCTGATTGGCTCTGACCTTGACCAGCTTGCCGTTGAGCCTGACGTGCTTGTTTCGCCGCCTCTAACTGGGCCTTTTGTTCTGGGGTGAAAACAGCCTCCATTTTGGTGCGGCTATCGCGCTTAATTGCCTGAATTTGGGTTTTTTGGGCATCTGTTAGACCCAATTCTTTCCAAGGGCCCCTTTCTTTTTGTGGAGTTTGTGCAAGTAACACGGGTGAAGGAGAAGCTGTTTGGGCATTAACAGCAAAGGAAGTAGCAGTTAAAGTTAGAGCGATGGCTCCAGTGAGTAGCGATAATGCTTTGAGTTTCATTATTTATCTGGTGGGTTTTTCCTGGTTGGATGCCACTATCATAAGAATTTCTCTTTAGTAATTACATGAGGAGAAAGTCATGGTTTTACCCATGACTTTAGTCATGATTGAATTTTGACAAATATGATTGACAATAAATAGTTAGGAGTTAGGAATAATAAAATTTTTGATTATGATTAATTTATCAATCCTTGTTTAGGTTATTACATAATGTTTTTATCCTCTACATTAACTCTTAATTCTTCAATAAACGAAAATTTGAAATGGCGGAGACTATTGCTAAAATAACCGAAAATACTAACTTTTAATTATTAACTTTTAACTCATTTATAACTGGAGTAACGTGGCTAATGAGTCGTCCAATTCAAATTAAGAAACATCCTTTTCCGTCTCTACTTTATCTAGAGTGGACATTACTGGCTATCACCGCATTGACAGCCGTTATACCACCTCCATTAAGGCGTTTTCGTCCTAAGTCTCCAGAACTATCAATTTGTGGTGCATTTCCAGACTTATCAGTTTGTAGCATATTACCAGAACTATCAATTTATAGTCTGATTGTTTTTGCAGCAATGGGCTTAAGATTACCCAGGAATAACCAGACAAGTAAGGTAATCTATACAGGGATTGAAATTTTATTGATTTTAATAATTGGACTCTTTGGAGAGAGATTTGCTCGGCTGTTCCCCTTTCTCTACATAATTTTAGTGACTCGTAGTTGTTTGATTTTTCAGTTAAATGGGCGTTTATTCGTTACAAGCTTATCATTTTCCTTATTTTTACTTACTATACAACTAAAATATGAATTATTCAATTTTCAAGCATCGCCACAAGCACAAGAGCGATATCGATTTTTGATTTTGAATTCGTCGTTGGTATTTGGTTTAAGTTTGGTTTTTGTGTTGTTGATGATGAATGCAGTATTGTCTGAACGGCAAAGTCGAGAAAAGTTAGCGATCGCTAATGAAAAACTGCGCCAATATGCCATGCAAATTGAAAATCAAGCTACCTTAGAAGAACGCAACCGCATTGCTCGTGAAATTCATGATTCTTTAGGACATTCTCTAACTGCTTTAAATCTGCAATTAGAAACCGCTTTAAAACTATGGCAAGCTAACCCAGGTAAGGCTGAAACATTTCTAGCAACAGCAAAAGAATTAGGTTCAAAAGCGCTAAAAGATGTCCGTGAATCTGTTTCTACGATGCGTTTAAATCCCTTACAAGAACAATCTTTAGAACGAGCGATCGCTAGTCTTTCAGAAAACTTTCATCGCTCAAATGGCATTTTACCAATTTATCAAATCAACCTCGAATATCCTCTACCACCTGAAATAAATACCGCTATTTACCGGATTACTCAAGAATCATTGACTAATATATCTAAATATGCTTATGCCACAGAGGTTAAACTGGAACTGGCTACGAATAAAGGCAATTTGCGATTGATAATTCAAGATAATGGTAGAGGTTTTGATTTAGGGCAAAATACCACTGGTTTTGGGCTTCATAGTATGCGCGATCGCACTTTAGCACTTGGAGGTGAGTTTAATATTAATAGCGCTCCTAGTTCTGGTTGCAAAATTATAGTTAATATTCCCTTAACGAGGTTGACATAATGATTAAAGTGCTGCTAGTAGATGACCAAGGTTTAATTCGCCAAGGATTAAGAGCGTTATTAGAATTAGAACCAGATTTAGAGATAATAGGAGAAGCAGAAAATGGTGAACAGGCGATTAATTTAGTTGCTGAATTTCAGCCAGATGTAGTCTTGCTAGATATCAGAATGCCCATTATGGATGGAGTTGCAGCCACGCGAGAAATTCAAAAACGTTTTGGCAAAACTAAAATTTTAGTACTGACGACTTTTGATGATGATGAATATGTATCAGCAGCATTGCAAAATGGGGCAATGGGTTATTTATTGAAAGATACACCCTCAGAAGAATTAGCTGTTGCTATTCGTGCCGTTTATAAAGGATATACTCAATTAGGCCCAGGTATAGTTAAAAAGCTGTTAACTCAGTTTTCTAATGGTACACCAACCCACTCCCCGCCTGTACCCTCTACTTTAGCTGAACTCACTCCGAGAGAAAAAGAGGTTTTGCGGCTAATAGCTACAGGCGCTAGTAACCGAGAAATTGCTCAACAACTCTACATTTCTGAGGGGACGGTAAAAAATCATGTTACGAATATTTTAAACAGATTAAACTTGCGCGATCGCACTCAAGCTGCAATTTGGGCAAATACATATTTATCTTATTTAAATGAGCCAAGTTAAATAAGTAGTACGGCGGAAATAATTAAAAGTTTGTAGTAAGGACTTTAGTCCTAAAAGAAGGACTGAAGTCCTTACTACGAACTGGATTACAATAATTTTACATTACAAAACACATAGTTTGAATTATTCACACCGACTTACTTAATTCGTAATTCGTAATTTTAACGTCTAGATTAGCTGTAGGGTATATTATCGTTGAAAGTACAAAATAATTTGGGGGTTTTCGGTGCGTTACAGAAGCCGTAATACCATTTCTTTATGAGGCTGCGCCAAACCCTTTTAACTTCTTTCTTTGTGTCCTTCTCTGACGAGACGCTGCGCGAATGCGTACTTTGCGGTTCGTTTTTCTTTCTTGTACTTAAATATGATTTAGCCCATCTTCATATAGAATTGGTATAACATACCCTACATCTGAAAAATTTAGATTGTTTGTAGTTTATTTAAATAAATCCAAGCATTCATTTTTTAAAACGCCTTTGGTGACTTTGATGTTTCTAAATGACTTAGCGATAACTTCTTCGCAAGATATATTAATTTGTGATTGATTTACCGAGATTAAATCTTGAATTGAAGCACCATATACAATTTCTGCTACACCACTCCAAACACAAGCAGTTGCACACATCGGACAAGGTTCGCCAGTTGTATATATGCTATAACCTTCTAAAGAATGGTTTTTAAGTTTAGCTGTTAAACTACGAATAGCGTTGATTTCCGCATGGGCTGATGGATCATTGTCTCTACTCACAGTGTTATGAGCTACGGTAACGACTTCGTTATCTTTAACAATCACAGCACCATAAGGCGCATCTCCTTCTTTTGCTTCTGCCAAAGCTAAACGCATAAAATATTCTGGGTTCATATAAGCTGAGGTTAACATAAGGATAATGATTAATAATATCGTATTTCTAATGTTATAACTGAGAATTAAAATTAGTTAATGGTCGAATATGTTACTGAGCAGACAAGAAACAGAATTCTACTTAAAAGACTTGGAAACACCATTAGGTAAAGCGATTAATTTAACGCTTGCCGCTATGGTGCTAATATCATCAGGGATTTTTGTGGCAGAAACTTATAATATTCCTGATTCTGTGCGGTTTCAGTTGAATGTAGCCGATACTGCGATCGTTATTATCTTCGCGGTGGAATATTCACTCCGTCTGTGGAGTGCGGAAAACAAAATTAAGTATATTTTTAGCTTTTATTCGATTATTGACTTAATGGCGATTTTGCCATTTTTTCTAGGAATGGTGGATATTAGCTTTATCCGCCTACTGCGATGGTTTCGGATTTTACGATTAATCAGATTTATCAATAGGAAATTTTTATTCGCCAGTATCAGCACCGAAGATGGAATGATTTTTGCGCGAATATTATTTACATTATTTGCAATTGTTTTTATTTATTCTGGCTTAATTTATCAAGTCGAGCATCCGGTTAATCCTCAAAATTATAGTACATTTTTGGATGCCTTTTATTTCTCTGTTGTCACAATGACAACTGTAGGATTTGGCGATGTTATTCCAATATCGGAATTGGGGCGCTTGCTAACAGTACTGATGATTTTTACAGGAATTGCGCTGATTCCTTGGCAAGTAGGAGATTTAATTAAGCGAGTTGTGAAAACTGCTAATCAGGTAGAAACAGCTTGTTCAGGTTGTGGTTTGGCTTTCCATGATGTAGATGCTGGCTTTTGTAAAAGGTGCGGGACTAAGTTACCTAGTCGTAGTACTCTGTCAAGCTAGTGCAAGAGGGTTTGTGATAAGCACAAAGCGTGCTTAGAAAACAAGGACTAAAGTCTCCTTACTACGAACTTGTTTACCCCTCAATTAAAAGCTGACAGACTAGTAGCACAAGGGGCTGACGGAGCATAAATTTTAGTGCGTGCTACAATCTTGTGGTAAAGTAAATGACAAACCTGAGAAAGCTAAAATGTTCTAAAAAACGCTGCAAACATTGAGTCATTTAATTTTTCTTACTTTCAGTAATTCCCTAAAAAGGAGTAAAGGCAATGAATGCATTACTGCATAATCCAATTGCAGATATGTATAGGCCAGACTTTTTACTGTTTTATTGCTTTGTCATTGCGATCGCTCAGGAAAGTGATAATAATCAATGTCTAACCTCAACCTCATTTCCGAATATAAAAGCTTTGGTGGCAAACTCGGCTTTTACAGTCATTTCTCCTCAACCTGTAACGGTGAAATGCGCTTTGCTGTCTATCAACCACCACAAGCAACTCAAAAACCTGTACCGATTCTCTATTTCCTCTCTGGGTTAAGTTGCACAGAAGAGAATTTTATGGTAAAGGCGGGAGTGCAGCGCTTTGCCTCTGAGTACGGTTTGATATTGGTTGCACCAGATACAAGTCCGCGTAATACTGGGATTGCAGGTGAGGATGATGACTGGGACTTTGGCACCGGTGCGGGCTTTTATGTTGATGCTACAGAGGAACCGTGGCGTAAAAACTACCAAATGTATAGTTATGTCGTCCAGGAATTACCTACTTTAATTACCGCAAATTTCCCTACGCAACCCGAAAAACAAGGTATTTTCGGTCATTCGATGGGGGGACATGGGGCGCTTGTCTGTGCAATGAGAAACCCAGAACTTTACAAATCAGTATCGGCTTTTGCACCTATTACTGCACCTATGCGTTGTCCTTGGGGCCAAAAGGCTTTTAGTGGTTATCTTGGCAACAATCAAGAAAGTTGGCGTGATTATGATGCTAGTGAATTAGTCAAAAAAGTAGGATATCACAGTTCGATTCTCATTGACCAAGGGACTGCTGATAAATTTTTAGCTGAACAATTACTGCCTGAAGGGTTTGAGCAAGCTTGTGCAGATGTTAGCCAGCCGCTAAACTTGCGTTACCAAGAAGGCTATGACCACAGTTATTATTTCATTGCCAGTTTTATTGAAGATCATATCCGCCACCATGCGATCGCTTTTGAAGAACTAGACCGGAAAAAAGGAATTCAGATTTGACACTTTTCTTAATTTTTATTTGATTTATTAAATTATGAATTATTAATTTATAATTAATAATTATTTGGTCAAACGCCGATACATGACAGATATATAATTGGTTAAACTTTGTTTGTGATCAAATAAATATGAATTATTTTGACCATTATAAGAATCGAAAAGACTATATCATCCTCTTAATAATTTGGCTGATAGCATTAGCTATAGATAGAGCTTGGTTTTTCTTAGATGACTCGATTCCAGCCTACGATCAAAGCGCACATTTAACGACAGCATTACATCATTATAGAATTTTTCAAAACTTCAATATCTTCTCAGGAAATTGGTGGTTATCTCTGTGGCAATTAACTCCAACTTATCGCGCTCCTTTTCTATATATTTGCACTGTCCCATTTTTGATATTGTTTGGACGTGGTTATGACCAAGCAAGTTTGGTCAACTTATTGTATACTGCGATGATTATAGTTTCAGTATATCATTTAGGTAATTTTTTATTTAAAAACCGAAAAATTAGCATAACTGCCAGCATATTTTGTCTCTTATTTCCTATTTTGGGAATGACGCGGACAGATTATTTAATAGATTATGGTTTGACAGCAATTGTTACAGTAACTTTCACAATCCTGACGATTTGGAAAGATAGTTATATTGGGCTTTTGTCATGGGGATTAACTATCATCTTGGGACTAGGAATAGGTTTAATCTTTTTGACTAAACCTACAGGGTTTATTTTTATTTTAGTTCCTAGTATTTGGGCATTAATTAATTTTATTAGAAAACGTAAATTTATCAAGCTAATTCAAACTTGCTCATCTTTGGTAATAGCTTGGTTAATTTGTAGTTTTTGGTATGGCTTAAATTGGTTAACAATTATTACATCGGCATTAAACGCTAACCAAGTCGGGAAAGGTGAAGGTGATCCTTCTGCTACAACTATTGCTGGATGGTTATACTATCCACAAATGATTCCAGAAAGCGTTGGTTTGCCAATATTATGTGTGAGTATTAGCATCTTATTTGTTTATCTGATTAAAAATCGATTTTCTACTAATTTAATTTCAGCACATCTACATAAATCGGCTCGAATTTGGTTATTAGTTACCTTAGTAAGTAGCTATATAATTTGTTCTTTGGGCACAAATAAGGACATTAGATTTATTCTGCCATGCTTTCCTATAATTAGTTTAATATTGGCGGATTTATTCAACTTAATTGAAAATATATATTTTGATAGGGTGAGATTAGCCACTCTGGTATTAAGTAGCATAGTTTTACTGAATAATTTGTTTCCATTACCCCTAATTCAAGCATGGGGTGGTAAACATTTACCTAATGATGATGCTAAGAAATATCCTCTGGAGAAACTGATAAACAAAATCAACGAAACAAATTTATATTTAAGGTCAAATTTAGGGGTAATTCCCGTTGCTATACCTCAGATAAATGAGTTTACTTTGGATTATTTTGGGACATTAGCAGATTTTCGCGTATACGGCAGAAAATTAACAACCAAATTATCTCAGGTAGAGGAAGATTTACAATATTTTTGTTGGTATATCACCAGAAATAATGAACCATACGAACCGGGAGAAAGTGGAGAGACTAAACGTAAATTAAAATCTTTAGTCGAATCTTCTACTGATTTGAAATTACAGGGCGATTGGATATTACCTCATGGAGATAAAATGCGATTATATCACTGCAAAAATCCCCATGTAGCTGTTGAAAAAATAAGTAATAGTCAGTCTGTAATTAGTTTAGAAAAAGTTGCAATTTCTCAACAATTAATTTTAGATAAAAACAACCCTGTCAACTATGAAATAACAGGTTCATGGGATGATTTACAAAATGGTATATTGCTGTTAAAATGGCAAAATAGCCAATCATCTTGGGATCACGATCATGCCATTGGCTTGGGTGATTTATACTGTGGCATCAAATGTCATCCTGAAGGAACTTTCCGAGTAAAAGAAGCCTTAGCTACATTTATTCCCAAAACATTACCACTAGGTAAATATCAACTATCAGCACTATATTTAGATAGAAGAAACAACAAAGTCACATCTTTAAATATTCCAGAGATTACTGTAAATGTGACAAATGTAGGAATAGTAGAAAAATCGCCAGCTTTAGATTTAGTTACCCGGACTTCACAACTAGCACAAGAGTTACAACAGGGTAAATTAAATAATATATTTGTGCAAATAGATAATTTCAATCAATATGATCCTACTCAAGATTATTTAAAACAAATTCAATTTGCGGCTAATTATCATTTGCAAAGAGAGCCAAATAACTTAAATTGGCGTTACAGTTTAGTCTTATCACAACTTTTACAGCGCCAAGCCCCAGAATTAATCCGAAATTTAATAGAATTAACTAAATATGATGCTCAAAATTCTTACACATGGCTTTATTTAGCTGTTGTTTATTTATATAATTTTCAACCTGCACAAGCTGAACAAAAATTAGCGATCGCAGAACAATTAAAACCAGATATACCAGAATTAAAAACTTTAAAAACCGTAACAAATATTATGAAATTTTTGCTACTACAATGGTTTGCTACCAAGGAATAGGTCATATTTAGTTCCATCAGCAGCAGCCGTCGTGCCGTCTCCCCAGAACTTAGTTAAGGGCATCGCATTGTAGCGATTGATAATATCTACTAGAGCATTTTGATTAAAAGGACTCACCTGGAGATAAGAGCGAATCGTTTTTTTGTGGCGGGATAAAGTTGGTGGATATTGATAGCTAAAACTCCTATCTTCTTGAAGATCCAGTGCCATCCGAATAATGAATGTAGAGACGTTGCAATGCAACGTCAAGACAAGGGTTTCAGGTAACGCATAATTAATTTCTGGAGATGTCTAATGGTTAGTGGTTGGTGATTCAACCACCAACCACTAACTATGGTTACGTTCTAATGAGCTGCTACTACCTCTCCTTCAAGGCGAACTAGTCGGTCTGCTAAAAGTTTCTCAAGGTCTTCTAGTGCCTTGGTGAAACCTTTGATACCCTCATCTAGTTTGTCGGTTGCCATACGATCGGCGGCGTGCATCTTGTCATAAGTAGCTTTGTCAATGGATATCTTTTCAATTTCCAAGTTTGCTACTTTGGCGGGGTCAAGTTTGCGTGGCAGTTCTCCAACTGTTGCTTGCAATTCAGCCAAAAGTGATGGCGAAATGGTCAGCAAATCACTACCTGCAAGTTCAGTAATTTCACCAAGGTTACGGAAGCTAGCTCCCATAACTTCGGTTTTATAGCCGAATTTCTTGTAGTAGTTGTAGATTTTGGTGACTGACAAAACTCCTGGATCTTCGGCTGCTGGGTAGCTATCACGTCCGGTATCCTTTTTGTACCAGTCAAGAATCCGGCCAACGAAGGGAGAAATTAGGGTAATGCCGGCTTCTGCACAGGCGATCGCTTGGTGAAGACCAAACAACAAGGTAAGGTTACAGTGAATACCTTCTTTTTCGAGAATTTCCGCAGCGCGAATGCCTTCCCAGGTGCTGGCGATTTTAATTAAGACGCGATCGCGGCCAATTCCAGCAGCTTTATACTGAGCAATTAAGTCCCGTGCCTTAGTTAGGGTAGCTTCGGCATCGTAGGACAAACGAGCATCCACTTCCGTAGATACGCGACCGGGAATGATTTGCAAAATCTTTAATCCAAAAGCAACTGCCAAACGGTCAAAAGCTAGAGAAACAATCTGTGCTTGGGTGGCTCCGGCTCCAGCATCTTTCTTCGCTTGGAGTAAAGTTTGATCAACAATTCCCTGATATTCTGGCATCTGCGCCGCAGCAGTAATCAGCGAAGGATTGGTGGTGGCATCTTGGGGTTTGAACTTTTCAATTGCCTGAATATCCCCTGTATCTGCGACCACAACAGTCACTTGTCGCAATTGTTCTAGTAAATTCTTAGACATAAAAGACTCCGTGATGAATATTACAGGATTTACTTATTCCCCACCAAATTAGTGCTGAGTTAGCACAGACGCAATTAATCGCGTCTGTACAGGAGTTAGGAGTTATTATTCTGCTTTGCCTCCCTACTCCCCACTCCCTATTTTCTTCAATTCTGATTCTGGCAATTTTTCTTAATCATTGCCCAATTTTGCTTACTATCTTCAGCCACAGCCCTATTCTAAGTGCCTTATGCAGAAATTGGCTGTCCAATGGAATGCACTTTGATTAAACTAGTTGTTCCTGATTTACCAATTGGAACACCAGAGGTAATTACTACTTTATCGCCCTTATTCGCTAAACCCATATCTACAACTGTGTTGACCACATTGGTAAACATCTCTTCAGCATTGTGGACTGGTGGGATCAGCAAAGCTTCCACACCCCAAGAAAGCGCTAGTTGGCGATAAGCACTAATGTCAGGGGTAAGGGCAATAATCGGAGAAGTAGGGCGATATTTAGACACCATTCTCGCTGTATTTCCTGATGAAGTGTTACAGAGAATTGCCCGTGAGCCTGTTTCATAAGCGATGCGACACACCGCTTCTGCTACAGATTCGGTAACGCTGAGACTGCCTGCTTCATGACACCAGGCATGTTTGCTACCCTCATCTAGAGCCTGTTCTGTCCGCACAGCGATGTTGTGCATCATCTCGACGGCGGCGATGGGATATTGTCCGACAGCTGTTTCACCAGAAAGCATTACTGCATCCGTCCCATCTAAGATGGAGTTGGCTACATCGGTGGCTTCGGCGCGGGTGGGATCAGGGGCGCTAATCATCGACTCTAGCATTTGGGTGGCTGTAATCACCGGCTTGCCAGCACGATTGCAACGGCGAATAATATCTTTTTGAATTAAGGGTACTTCGTGAATTGGTACTTCTACCCCTAAATCGCCACGGGCAATCATAATTGCATCAGCAACCTTCAGAATGGAGTCAAAATTTTCTACTGCTTCTGCTCTTTCGATTTTGGCAATTAAGCGGATGGAAGCACCAGCAGCTTCAATCATGCGCTTGGCGGGTTCTAAGTCTTGTGGCGATCGCACAAAGGAGACCGCCACCCAGTCTACACCCAACTGAATCCCAAAGCGCAGATCCAGCAAGTCTTTTTCGGTGATGGAACTTACAGGTAAAGGAGTTTGTGGTAGGTTTACTCCTTTGTGCGTGGAAATTAGCCCGCCAGTTTTCACTTGTGCGCGAATGCGATCGGCATCACGAGCGGTAACAATCAACTTGACGCGGCCATCATTAATCAAAATTGGTTCGCCTGGTCGCACCATTGCGAACAAAGTCGGTAATGGTAGAGGTAGTTCATCGATACTCTCACCCTTTTCTTGCAAAACAAAGGTGACTTCACTACCAGCTTCTAAATTTAACCCTTCCGGTGGTAACGTTCCCAAACGAATCTTCGGGCCACACAAGTCTTGCATAATTGCGATCGGCTTTTGCTGCTCATTACTAATTTGTCTGAGATAGTGAGCAGTTTGGGCATGAAATTCATAAGCCCCGTGGGAAAAATTCAGCCGCGCCACATTCATTCCAGCTTTTACTAAAGCTTGCAGCTTTTCGGGTGCAGATGTAGCCGGGCCAACAGTACAAATGATTTTGGTTCGACGCATAGGGATTAGGGGTTGAGGAGTAACCTGCAAATTTGGATGGTTTATACCAATTCGTAATTCGTAATTAAGAGACTTCACATCCAAATTTACATGTGCTTCATATCACTGGGTTGCTAAGTAAAGATACTAGATTGCGTTTTTTTTTAAGTGTATTTACTATTTGACCCAAATCCCAAAAGTCAAGGGTCAAAAGTCAAAAGTTAATGACCAATGACCAATGACCAATGACAAATGACCAATAACCAATCAAACCACAGCAGCTTTCGATGCGAGTTTTTCCTTCTGTGACATAGACAACATCAGGTCAATCACGCGATTCGAGTAGCCCCACTCGTTGTCATACCAGGCAATTACCTTAAAAAAGTTGGAATTTAACTCAATCCCAGCACCTGCGTCGAAGATACTAGAATGGGTATCGCCTTGAAAATCTGTAGAAACTACTTCTTCATCTGTGTAGCCCAAAATACCGGCTAGTGAACCTGTGGCAGCCTCCTTCATAGCAGCACAGATTTCTTTGTAACTAGTAGCTTTGGTAGTTTTGAAAGTTAAATCAACTACAGAGACATCAGGAGTCGGAACTCGTAAAGCCATACCAGTCAGCCTACCCTTCAATTCTGGTAAAACCAACGCTACAGCTTTAGCTGCGCCTGTGGAGGAGGGAATAATATTCTGGCTTGCACCTCGACCACCCCGCCAGTCTTTTTTGCTGGGGCCGTCTACAGTTGGCTGAGTGGCAGTCATGGCATGAACTGTGGTCATTAACCCTTCAGTCAACCCAAAGTTGTCATTGATGACCTTAGCAATGGGAGCTAGACAGTTTGTAGTGCAGCTAGCATTAGAGACAATGATATCCTTGCTGGGGTCAAACAGGTGATGATTGACACCCATTAGTAGGGTAGTAACTCTATCTGGATCTTTGGTGGGAGCAGAAATTACCACTCTCTTTGCACCTGCTTTCAGGTGGTTTGCGGCTCCTTCGTGGTCAGTGAAAAGCCCGGTAGCTTCCACGACATAATCTGCACCTAATTGTCCCCAAGGTAACTCTGCTGGGTTCCTCACCGACACGCAAGGAATAAAGTGCCCGTCAATGAGGATACCATCTTCCTTGGCTTCAACCTTGTGCTTTAATCTGCCGTGGGTTGAGTCGTACTTTAATAGGTAAGCGAGGTTATCTGGTGGTACTAGGTCGTTAATACCTATAAACTCAATGTTGGGGTTATCGATGCCAGCGCGAAGCACAAGTCGCCCGATTCGACCGAAGCCATTGATACCAACCTTCAATTTAGTCAAGATTAAACCTACCCTTGTGGAAAGTTGAACAAAAGGAGAAAGTTAAAAGTCAAAATAGATTGCCTTTTACTCTTTACTCTATGATCCTGACAGTATCAGTCAGCTAAGACATATTTACTTGGCATCTTTTAAGGATTGGGCATTGGGCATTGGGACTGGGGATTAAGAAAACCCAGATTTAACACTTTGAGAGGTTGTTATACCATTTATTTGTGAGGCTGCGTCAAACCCTTTTAACTTCTTTCTTTCTCTCTCTCTCTCTTTCTTTCTTTCTTTCTTTCTTTCTCTCTTTCTTTCTTTACTTTGTGTCCTTTGCGTCCTTCTCTTACGAGACGCTGCGCGATTGCGGTTCGTTTTTCTTCCTTATACTTAAATATGGTTTAGCGCATCTTCATACAGAATTAGTATTAGATCACCCAGACTGTTTAAATAATTTGCCCTTGCAATCCACGATTCGTTAGGAGATAAACAGCAAAAGTTCCTACCCAGTGACTAGCTGCATAATGTTCACTTACAATATTTGCTAATCCATGCTGACGATGGTGAAGGGCAGCAGAGCGAAGTGTTTCGATGCGGCGATCGCTATTTGCCAATCCAGAAATGATACCCTCAAGCATCCAAGCACGACTGAGATTAAGACCGTAAAAGTGGGATTGCATATAATCTTGAGGATTATCTACTCCGGGTGATTGTAACCAATTTGCTGAATTCTCAATCGGTATTTCTGGAAGAAAATCGGTCAGCCAGTCAGTAAAAGCTGTTGTTGGCAGAACTCGCCGCATCAAATCTGCTTCAGCAAGGCCAGGAGAGAGAAAATCGTAGCCAAGCGGCTCGAATTGGAAGGAATAATTGCGATCGCTAAGATAAAATTGCCGTGCCTTATTCTCTACTAACTGAATAAACTCGGCATTTTCGGTAATCCGTGCCCAATCTAACATCAAACCAAGTGCAAAAGCTGTTTGGCTATGCATCCCTGTGCGATTTGGGAGTTTCAGCCCGTCAATCCAGCGCTGTAAGTTACCTGCAATCAACTTTTCTAGCGGTTCCAATATAACCCGCCATTCTTTCGCTTGAGGATGATTCCATTCGTGAAGTTCCGCAGCTAGTTGTAAAAGCCATGCCACACCATAAGGAAATTCAAAAAAGGGCAGCCATTGAAAATGGGCAATTTCTCCTTGAATCTTCTCAGGTGTTAGGCTTTGCTCAAGTGCTTGCTTTGACGCTGCGTTGAAAGAGGCTTCAGGAAAGTGACGCACCAGACGTACCAGCAACCAGTGACCATGTACGGCTGAATGCCAATCTAAGCAGCCATAAAAAGCAGGAGTCAATTCACGCGGCGGTTTTATATCCTCGTCGCTATCAGCCCAATACAGACCACTGTGGGGATACTCCCGCCCGATACAATCCAGCACTAATTGAGCAAATTGTGCTGCGATCGCTTCATTAATCTCCAAATTATCGGGTGGCATACTAGCTCCTTTGGGAACTCCAAGAAATAAATTATCCAATATTGTGGGGTGGGCATCTTGCCCGCCCAGTCTATATGGCGGGCAAGATGCCCACCCCACAGGAGTTAATTGGATATTTTTTTATTTGGAAGTCCCTTTGGGGAAGTCAAAAGTCAATAATTTTGAATCCCATAAATAAATTTAGGGGCTTTGTCGGCGCGGATAGCTCGGTAAAAGCGTAGGTTTTTAATGCAGACGAACGCATTAACATTGTATCGGGATACATTAACATTGCGGGGTATTGCCAAATTTAATTTGCTACGAATTAACCATCACTTGTACTTCAGGTTTTACCTTAGCTTCTGCTTCCAGAAATTCAGCCACTTGAGCCTCAATTTCATCCCGGACAATTTGGCGATACTCCAAGAAATGCTCAATTTGGGCACAAACAGCTAAGTAGCTACTCACCCCACCCGGATTATGCTGATACATGTTCCACAAGTTGCGCCAGAATTGCCACCGCGTCTGACGACGTACACCCTGCCGCCAGCAAATAATCAGAAACGCTCGGAGTACTTTCCAGTTCAATGGTTTCTTGGCAGCTTTGCCCTTTTTCGGATAGGTTGCTTCGCCCAAAAGCCGGAAGTGTTTGTATGTACGCTCCAAAAACCGCTCTGGCTCATACAAATCACAGAACGCCTGCACATATTCACGAGCGATATCTTCTAACGGTCGAGTTGGAACAAAGTTCATCAACGTAGTTTGGTTGATGTTGGCTGATTTATTGCGGAGTCGTCCTTCCTTTTCTAATCTATGCCAGAGGGCTGTATCTGGAAGCGCTTGCAGCATACTGAATAAGGCGGTGGGAATTGCTGTTTGCTCGACAAACTTGACAATTCGTGCGCCTGCTCCTATCTTCTCGCCATCAAACCCAATGATAAAGCCTGCCATAACTCGCAACCCTGAGCGGGTAATCTTATTCACCGCATCACTGAGTGAGTCTCTAGTATTCTGGTATTTCTGAGTGAAAGTAAGACTTTCTTCGTCGGGGGTTTCAATTCCCAGAAAAACGGCTCCAAAATTACACACTACCATCAAATCCATCAGTTCTTGATCTTGGGCTAAATCAACTGAAGCTTCTGTAGCAAAGGAAAATGGATAATTATGTTCTACCATCCAGGGCAGAAGGGACTTCAAAAATAATTTGACATTCCGCTTATTACCAATAAAGTTGTCATCCACCATAAAAATACTGCGTCGCCAACCCAGTTTGTAGAGATAATCTAATTCTGCTAATAGCTGTTCTGGGTTTTTGGTGCGGGGTTTACGACCATAAAGAACAATAATGTCGCAGAATTCACACTGGAAGGGACATCCACGCGAAAATTGCACCGACATTTCCGCATAAGCATCAAATTCTAGTAAGTCAAAGCGAGGAGTTGGAGTATTGGTGACATCGGGTTTTTCACCGCCAGAGCGAAAAATACCTGTGCGATCGCCCCGGGCGATCGCTGCTACAAATAAGGGTAGGGTAATTTCCCCTTCGTCCAATATTAAGTAATCTGCTCCGGCGGATGTCATTTCATCTGGTAGCGCTGTCGGGAAGGGGCCACCCACAGCTACCCGTTTACCTCTGGATTTTGCTTCTACTATCTGAGAGAGTAAATCCTCTTTTTGGACAATCATCGCCGACATAATAACTAAATCTGCCCAAGCCCATTCTGCTTCTGTACAGAGGCGAACATTTCGATCTACTAGCTTATACTCCCATTCTTGAGGTAATATCGCGGCTACTGTCACCAAGCCTAAAGGCGGTAGCATTGCTTTACGGTCTAATAAAGCCAGTGTTTTTTCAAAAGACCAAAAACTTTTTGGAAAACGGGGGTATAGAAGTAAAACATTCATATTTGACGCTTATAAACCTTCATTTTAGCTGCTGGTTAAATTTATATACAACTTAGCCACTCTGACAACACATTAGAGCAGCTTTTGTATCCAGTAGCTATAACCTCTACTATGACTGATTTAGACAAAGCAATAGTTTTTAAGGGCAATTATTACTGCTTTTAAACTAGAGAGGACTCAAAATTGCTCAAAAGTGCGAGGAGTGCTATGTCTACGACGGGCAACTCATGCAGAGGCTATGCCAACGCCTACGCAATTTCCGAAAATCCTTAAACATGGATGGATAAAAGGTTTAAGTAAGTCGGTGTGAATAATTCAAACTATGTGTTTTGTAATGTAAAATTATTGTAATCCAGTTCGTAGTAAGGACTTCAGTCCTTCTTTTAGGACTAAAGTCCTTACTACAAACATGCAAATTATTTCCGCCGCCCTATGACTACATTGAGGGTGGGGATGAATAGCGTGACGTTAACCTAGTACTCCTGAAAGCGGGTGCAGTATTGTTAAATGAAGGCTATGCTTAGTTTCAGCTTTCAGATACCGTTCTTGTAGGGGTTGCCACTTCTGCCACGACTGGTAGCGATTTTCAGTTAACAAAGCAGCAAGGGTAGGGAGTTCAGTCTGGATTTCTGACTTGAAGATATCTGTAAGCCAGTCAGTTAAGACAGCACTATCTTGCATCGTACCCAAAATTTCTTGGATATTTTTCACTTCTGTAAGATAAGCTGTGTAAGACTCGCCATATAAGTCAGTAAATAACTCCATCTGGTAACGTAGACGTTTTGCTTCTTTTCTCAAACTGTGAATAATTTCACCTTCTGTTGTCAATTGTTTTTCTATCTTTTCTGGTTTCCAGTTTTTCTGGATTATCACTTCTGATTCTACAAATTCAGTGCCAACTAGCCAAGCCGGATGCAGTAAAAAACTACTCACTTCTGGTAAAAGTAAATCTGGTAGTACCTGCTGAATGGTAAAAGATGCCAAAGGTTGATAACTAGGTTTCTCTAACCACTTATCTAATGCATCTTTTAAAGACTTGTAAGATTCATCTTTTAACGTTTTTTGTACGCTTGATTGTACATCTTCACGTTGTTTAGCTAATGCGTTGAAAGCTGTTTTTAGAGATTCTTGCTCTTTACAGGGTAAGTTTGGTTTGTAATTGTTTTCCAAACTTTCTTTAAGTACGTCTAAATCTCTCAGACTACCAAGACGACGGGCTATTTTACCAATATTTTTATCGTTAACTGGTTTCGGCAGATCCACCGCTACCCCAAAGCTAGTTACAGTTGTTCGTAAGCGACGCATTCCCACTCGCATCTGGTGCAACGCTTCTGGATCTTCATCTTTCTTTACTGATTTTTCCCACTTCAAGGTTTTCTTAAGGTGTTTTTCAATCGCTTGGTAGGCGTAGTCCCCTAGAGTTTTTACCGTGGTTTGTGTGGCTAGTTTCATAATTGATCTTAAATTACATTACCTCATGAGGTTATTGAATAATAACATTAGTTAAAAATTTGTATCTAGCTTTTTATACTTTTTATTATGCTAATAAGCATTAATACTTGCATCCTCTTAGAGAAATATCTAATATCTATCAAAGGTCTAAAGAGCAGATTCATCCTAACGATTTTAGATATACGATAGATTTTACAAATATTTAGCATGATATTAAATTATCTATTATGATAACATCATTAATCTTCTGAAATCAAAAAATGTCAAACTCAAATTTGCTCAATCAAGTTTTCTTAACTTTTGTAGATAACTTTAAAGAACATAGAGAAGACTTATCAGCGCTGCTCCTAACACACGATAAATATTTATGGTTGGGATCAGATGAAACCTCAACTATTGAACGTCTCTCTTTGGTTGATAATGATAAGTTTACAGATCATCAACAATTTAGGGTAGCAGAATTTATCAATTTACCTGCGCCAGAAGACCAAGAAATTGATATAGAAGGACTTGCTTACACAGATTATTACTTGTGGTTTGTGGGTTCTCATAGTTACAAACGCAAAAAGCCGAAACCTGATAAAACCGATGCACAAAACTTTAAAAGGCTGGCCAAAATTGAATCAGAACCCAACCGTTACCTTTTAGGAAGGATTCCTTTGATAGAAGGTGAGTTATTCTCATCTTGCCCACACCCCCAAAACCCAAATGTGCAATTGAATGCTGCTAAACTAGAGGTGACGAACCAGGGGAATTTGCTTCTTACTGCTTTAGCAGATGACGTTCATTTAGGCTTATTTATCAAGGCTGGAACTGCGGGAAAAGATAACGGCTTTGATATTGAAGGAATAGGCATTTATCAAAACCGGATTTTTTTGGGTTTGCGTGGGCCTGTATTGCGGGGTTGGGCTGTTATTCTGGAAATTGAGTTAGAAGATTCTAGCCCTGGAATTATGAAACTACGGCAAATTGGAAAAGCGAAGGAGTTATATAAAAAGCATTTTATCTGGTTGAATGGTTTGGGAATTCGGGATTTGTGTGTAGATAGAAATGATTTGTTGATTTTAGCTGGGCCAACGATGGATTTAGATGGGCCCGTGCAAGTTTATCGCTGGATAAATGGCGTTAACTTGCGAGAAAATGTCTTCAGCAATCCAGATTTTGTACAAGATATTCCTTATGGAAATCGGGAAGATCATGCTGAGGGAATGACGCTGTTTCAGGATGTTGCTGGCATACCTTCGCTATTGGTAGTTTATGACTCTCCAGCAACAATTAGACTGGTGGGTGATAGTGGTGTAATAGCGGATGTGTTTAAGCTGGGATAATATGAATTTTGGATTTTAGATTTTGGATTTTGGATTTTTAAAGGTTAGTGGAGATTGCTTGTACAGGACAAGTGGGGATACACTGTTCGCAGACGATACAACGCGATCGCGTGAATGTGAGTTTGTATGTCTCTGGGTGGAGAGTGAGAGCTTCGGTAGGACAAACCCCAGTACACAAGCCACAGTGGACACACACATCCTCATCGATCGCAATTTCGCCTAAGGTATGAGAAACATTAACATGGCGCGATCGCATCCACTCGATCGCTGCATCTAATTGATCGATATCTCCCGATAGTTCCACTACCAGTTTGCCAATTTGATTTGGGGCAACTTGGGCACGGATAATATTGGCGGCAACGTTAAACTCTTTGGCCAGTACGTAAGTGACTGGCATTTGTACGGCGCGTTTCGGGAAGGTAAGCGTTACTCTTTTTTTCACAGGTTTAGCAGAAGGTTTTTTCTGTTGTAGCGTATTGAGCGAAGAGGCTCTTGTGTAGGGAGCGCTTTGCTGCGGGAAAAATTTTGAAATTCGCCTGCCTTCATGGTTTCAGAGGCAACTCACCGCCGTTTTGACTCACCAAAACTATGCGGTTGAAGTCGCCACTGATGGCGATGCAGCTTGGGATCTTATTCAAACTTAGATTACAATTTTAGGCTAACATTCTTTGAGGGATGATAATGTAGCCAGTGGTGCGATCGCCAAGTACTAAGTTACGTTGTTCTCCCCAATACCACCAGTATGCAGCAACGTAAGCGCAAATTAGGCTATCTAGTTTATCTTCAGTTGCTTTGAGGGCTGCGCCTGTTGTGGGGATTTCAAGAAGGAACGTAGACGCACCAGCGGCTTGCCGTAGGCTACCGCAGAGGCGCAGAGGAGGAGACAAGGAGGGGAGGATATCAAGAAGATAATTTTGGAGTTTGATTAGTTCTAGGCGGCGCTCATTGACGCGTCCTTTTTTGTATTTGAGGATGCGTTCTAAGTTGAATAGGTTAACGATTGCTGGGTGGGGAAAGACTTCTATTTGATATCTGCTGAGTTTTTGCGGTTCTATGGTGGGTGCATGTGCAAAACCGCGTGATTCTAATTCTAAGCCAAAGTTGATGGTGCGATGGGCAAAGGGTAGGTTTTGATTAGCTGGGTAGCATCCTGCATGATATTTACCAAAGTGCTTGTGGCTGAGTTTGTCGGGGAGGCGACTCCCGGTAGCGTTGGGTATCAGGGTAGGTGCATCTACGGCGATGATTGCTGGTTCGTCTGGTTGTACACTTTGATCAATCCAACTGAGGATGTCTGCAATGGCTTCTTTGCGGTCTAGATCAAGTAGTTGGAGTTGTCCATCTATCCATTCTAAGCAGCATAGTCCACTTGGTTGAGATTTCCAGCCTAAATCAATGCCAATAAATTTCATGACCATAACACAATTTGCGATTATTTTCGCATTTCGCGGCAACGATTCACCTAAATTTACTTGCTAAAAATTGTGATAAATAATCTTATAATCTTAAACAGTTTGTCTTAATTTATTTTATGTGGCAATAAATTAATCAAGATTATTCCCATGAATATTTTATTTTTACATCCTAATTTTCCCTCGCAATTTCGCAACCTAGCGACAGTTTTAGGTAAAGATCCTAATTACAAAGTCGTCTTTGGGACAAATCGTCCTGAAGGAGAAATACCTGGCGTTTACAAAGCTATTTACACTCCTTCTCGTGAAGCTGCTCCCCAAACCCACCATTATGTCCGCAACCTGGAAAATGCTGTTCTCACCGCGCAGGCTGTCTATCGCGTGACAGAAAAATTAAAAGCTGAGGGTTTCGTTCCAGATATAGTTTATGGTCATTCTGGTTGGGGGCCGACTTTGTTTATGAAAGATATTTTCCCCAAAGCAGAATTATTGTGTTATTTCGAGTGGTTTTACCATGCTCACGGTTCGGATGCAGATTTTGATCCCAGTGAACCACTGAACGCTGATGATGAATGCCGTATCCGCGTGAAAAATACGCCGATTTTGACTGATTTATATAGCTGCGATCGCGGTCTTTCTCCAACGAATTGGCAGCGTCAGCAATTTCCTAAAGAATATCATAGCAAACTCACTGTAATTCATGATGGTGTTGATACCAGATATTTTGTCCCAAAACCAGGCGCAAAGTTAGTTTTACCAAGAATAAATCTCGACCTTTCCCATGTGGAAGAGTTAGTAACTTATGTGGGACGGGGGATGGAACCTTATAGAGGTTTTCCGCAGTTTATGGAAACGGTGGCGCTAATTCAGCAGCGAAGACCTAAGTGCCATGTGGTAGTTGTGGGAGAAGATAGGGTAGCTTATGGGAAGAATCTTCCTGATGGTAAGACTTATAAACAATTAATGTTGGAAAAATTATCTTTGGATTTATCGAGGCTGCACTTTACAGATAGGCTTCCTTACAATGAGTATCTTCAGGTTTTGCAAGCTTCTTCTGCTCATGTTTATTTAACTCGTCCTTTTGTTTTATCCTGGTCAATGTTAGAAGTAATGGCAGCAGGATGTTTACTAGTAGCCTCTAAAACTCCGCCAGTATTGGAAGTCGTACAGGATGGAGTGAATGGACTGTTGGTAGATTTCTTTTCTCCCAATAATATTGCTAATAGGGTTGAAGAGGCGCTGAATCATCCTCAGGAGATGCAAGCAATTCGTGCGAATGCGCGAGAGACAATTCTGAAGCGTTATGATTTGGCGAAACTGTTACCACAGCATTTGCAATGGATGTTCGCTGGTAAAAATTCTCATACTTTGAAAAAGCGCTCAGTTTCTAAAGGATTTGGCAAAAATTAGTCATTGGTCATTGGTCATTGGTTACAACTAACAAAGGACAGAGGACAAAGGACAGAGAAATAAAAACCGATATTTAAAATGCGAATTCTTTTTACCATTGCCCATTTTTTCAAACCTAGCGGTGAGGGTCGTCATGCTTCCCAACGCAAAGATCCGCAACCCCGCTTACAGGCGTTAACTAATAGCCTTACCGCCTTACACCAATTATTTGGTAAATCTCAAAGTATCATTAACATTGCTCAACGAATAGCTTTTCCTGCTAACCAACCGCAGTCTCACGAACTAGATATTGTTATTTGTACAACCAAAGATAATCATCTTTTGAATCAGCTTTCCTTACCATCCCATTTATATAAGCATCATTCTACTAATGTAGAACCTCTGCTTTTGGGCTTTGAGTGCCAAGCTGTTCTGCAAAGTTGTCTTGGTCAGTATGATTATTACTGCTTCTTGGAAGATGACTTAATTATCCATGATCCTTGGTTTTTTATAAAATTAAATTGGTTTACCCAACAAGCGGGTGATTTAAATTTGCTCCAGCCAAATCGTTATGAAATCTCCCCTTATGCTTTGGTTAATAAAGCTTACATTGATGGGGATTTGGCTTTGCGAGTAACTGCTCCCTTTCAAAATGTGCAGGAGCAACCGGAACTCAAGGGTACAATTATGAATGCACCAATTATCTTTCGTCGTGCCCTCAATCCCCATGCAGGCTGCTATTTTTTGAATGCAAATCAGATGGCTCACTGGGCGAATCAAACTTATTTTCTTGACCGAGATATTAGCTTTGTTGGGCCTCTAGAAAGCGCTGCAACCTTGGGAATTATGAAGACATTTCGGATTTATAAAACCTCACCGGAGCAAGCAAGTTTTTTGGAGATTCAGCACTTTGGAACTGGATTTCTAGGGTTAATTGGAGGACAGGTGAGTTTAGCACAGAGGTAAATCGAATTTAAGAGTTTGGTTTTTGTGAGCAAACAAAATTAATGCGATCGCTATTTATAAAACAGATTATGGCGGTCCAATACGGTTCGTTCTTCAATCAAATCCAAGAGTTGAACCACATTCGCAGTTTATAATCGTGAGGTGAGAGGGGTAAACCCAAATAAATAGGCATCCAGAAAATAAAAGCAGCCAGAATGATAAAAGTAATGGTGATACCTAGCACCCGAAGTTGTTGATAATAACTGCGAAGGCACTGATCAACAAACCAAGCGATCGCTAAAAATATAAACACCACTGCACACATATAGTGGTATATAAAAACGCACCTTGTTACTTTCACCCAAGGTAATAAGTTAGCAGCATAATTTATAACTAAATACAAGGCAATCCAAGTATCAACACTAAGAGTTGCAGGTACAGAAAAACGCTTTTCTTTCACCCAAAGAATTACGGTTTGTGACACCAGCATCCCTACTAAAAACAACATAGCAGCAACACCAAACCACCACAAAAATGGATTGCCCATTGCATGGACATCATAAATAACTTGTCCAGCACCGACAGGCAAAGGCGGGCCCATCACAGGTAAGGGTTCAGTGATACTTTTAGCCCTTTGATAATAATATGCCATTGGTCGAATCATCAATGGCCATTTGTACCAGGCAGCACAATAAGGATGCACGTTAGGACTATTGCCACCTAGCTGTAAGTGAAACTTCAAAATTTGCTGATGTACTGCAATAAATCCATAAGTTTTATCTAATTGAAGGTGAGGAATCCAGATGATGCTGTAAATCAAAGCTGGGATAATTCCTAGATAAAACAGCATGTGAAAAATATTTAGCTGAGTTAGGTTTTGTAGTGGTGTCTGAGATGAGGGGGAATAAGTGCTAACCCCTGCCTCCCCTGCCTCTTTCAATGAAGAAGATGCAAAAAAGAGTTTGGAGTTAAGAAAAGAATGTATAAAATGGATTACCCAAGCTGCTATCCAAATGAGATAAGCACCTGAGAGGAACCATAAACCGTTCCACTTAGTACCGACTGACGCACCAAAAGCAATGCCAGCAAAAACTAACCAAAAAGAACGTCGCTGATTTTGATTTTCTAATGCTAATAATAAGAACCAGTGCCCTAATAAACCAAAGATGATGATATAAATATTACTTAAAGCATAGCGAGACTCAACTAGAAAGATGCCATCACAAGCTGTAAACAAACCGACAAGCAGAGCAAAGCTACGACGATAACTCAATTGATAAGCGATCGCACCTACAACTAAAGGAATAAATGAGCCAGTAAGGGCATTGAACCACCGATAAGTCCAAGGCGATCGCAATGAACCTGTCAGCCCATTTACTGTATCGTGCCAAAAAGGAATGTGACTGCCAATCCAAATGCCGATGCCGATCATATATTGACTCAACGGCGGATGAGCATTAAAAAATGGCGTATGCGTGAGATAATTATTACCAAATTTGGCAAAGTAAACTTCATCAAATACCAGAGTGTTGAATCGCTCCAGCCCCCAAAACCTTAAGGCGAGTGAGAAAAAAAATACACTCGCCATCCCAATTCTGAACCACTTTTTAGTCATTAGTCATTAGTCATTTGTCAAGAGTTAGATAATTCTTCTCCTGCTCCCCCTGCCCCCTCTATTCTTACAGAGATACTTATGGTTGAGCAGTCAAAAGTTTTGTAGAGAATTACAAACAAAATATGGCGATCGCTATGCTATTGGCAATTATCCAGAAGTTTAACTACCCTTGGCTATGCAATCGCAAATTCTGAATTTTTCCGCAGTTCTTCAGACCGAAACCCTAACACAATCCGATCCTTCGGCACACCAGCCCTAACTAATTCCGTTGCTAACCCGTCTTCAGTGCCATCACGTTGAATCCAAATTTTGCCATCAATAATATCAATGTGAATCAGACAGCCGTGAACGCGACGCGTTGCAGTTGGAGAGAGTTCTGGTACTGGTTCTCGACCAAGAATCATTACCAAATATCGATCCTGTTCTCGATCAAAGATAGTTTCATGCTGAATATTGCCATAAGAGTAAGGAATCTTTGTGTGTTCAGTAAGAATGCTGCAAATTAGCTGCCTGTATTGCTCCAGATTACCCATCGGACAATAACCTCTCGCTTTGGATTAAAAACGATCAGAGGAATTTTGTAGTCTTCCAATATAAGTTTACCAAGCGGCTCTTCCTCAAAAATATCAGTAAAAACATCCTCATGAACAGCGATATACAAAACCCTATCTGGATAATTGCGGGACATTACAGCAAGGTAGGTAAAGTACTGACCAATTGCCTGTTCTAGGTCTGCTACTTCTGAGTCGCCACTGAAGGTTTTGATTTCTACAGCAATTTTCTGTGTTCCTTTTTCTGCAATGAGCAACTTTTCGGCTGCCAAATCCACGTAAAGATCCTTTTTTCCCCACTTCAAATGAAATGGATCGTCGGTAATCGTCCAGCCATCTTTGATTAGGGCATTTTTGACGTTCTGGTGGTAACGGTCTTTAGCTGGCATAAATTACTCGAATTACGAATTAGTACCTTCGACTTTTGCCACTTCCAGCATTGTCTTTAAAACCGAATCTGGATTCAGACTGATTGAATCAATTCCTAGTTCAACCAAAAACTGGGCAAATTCTGGATAGTCGCTGGGTGCTTGTCCACAAATGCCGATTTTGCGATCGCATTTTTTCGCCGCTTCTATGGCCATTTTTACCATTCGTTTCACAGCTGGACTGCGTTCATCAAACAATCTCGCTACTAACGCCGAATCCCTGTCTATCCCCAATGTCAGCTGAGTTAAATCATTAGAACCAATCGAGAAGCCATCAAATACCTCAGCAAATTCCTCAGCCAGAATAACATTACTGGGTAACTCGCACATCACATAAACCTGCAACCCGTTAACACCCTGCTTTAAACCATTTTTTGCCATCTCTGCTAAAACTAAACGTCCTTCATCGGGAGTACGACAAAAGGGAATCATCGGGATAACATTCGTCAAACCCATTTCTTCCCGTACCCGTTTAATAGCATCACATTCTAGGGCAAAAGCTTCTCTGTAGCCTTCATCATAGTAACGCGCCGCTCCCCGCCAACCTAGCATTGGGTTTTCTTCATGGGGTTCAAACTGTCGCCCACCTAACAAATTGGCATATTCATTACTTTTGAAATCTGACATTCGCACAATTACTGGTTTGGGATAAAATGCCGCCGCAATTCTACCGATGCCTTGGGCTAATCTATCTACAAAATACTGGGGTTTATCGTCGTAAAGTGCGGTAATTTCAGCAATTTTAGCTTTGGCAAATTCATCTTTTAATAAATCATAGTGAATTAATGCCATTGGATGAATTTGAATTTGGTTAGCGATGATAAATTCTGTCCGTGCTAAACCTACCCCATCGTTGGGAATTGCCGATAAACTCAATGCTTCTTGAGGATTACCCACATTCATTAAAATTTGAGTGCGAGTACGCGGTAAGTTCTCTAAAGGAACTTCTTCCACTTCAAAAGGTAATAAGCCTGCATAAACTTTTCCCTCTTCTCCTTCAGCGCAAGAAATTGTTACCTCTTGACCAGGTTTTAAAATTTCTGTAGCATTGCCGCATCCGACGATCGCAGGGACACCCAATTCTCGCGCAATAATTGCTGCATGGCAATTACAGACAATCACTGGTGTATATTTGCTAGTGAATACAACATAGTTATGATGTTCAGCAACTGTAATATTGAACACATCATCATGAATCTTTTCATCAACTGCAACCACCCGATGCATCCGAATATCGCCTGCAAGTAGGCGATTGAATTTGCCAATTTTATGTAGTTGTTTGTCAGAAATCAGTAAATTATTATCTCTTCTGAGTTTTATCTGTCCTGTGGCATTTTCATCAAATAGTTGTTTGGTAGCAAAGAAGCGTGTTTGTATTACTCTATCGCTAACTTTCCCTTTAACCCTGTTGGTAAATTGCAATATTTCTGCTAATTTTTCAACCAACTGGACATTATGTATTCCTCGATTTTTGGTCACTTGAGGAACAGTCCCTATTTTTAAACAAGCCACAATTATAGCTTGTAGTAGCAGTTCTTCTGACGCATATATATGAATGCGATTATTAAAGTAACAACCATCTCCATCAATCACACCTGCCAGAAAATTATAAGCAAATTCCACAGAGTTATTGAGCAACATACTCACAATATTTTGCTCTTTTTCATGCAAATCGTAGGCTATTTTTTTCGAGTAGAGTCTATAAGCTGTTGCTTGACCTACTACTAATTGACCTCTTATTGAGCCAGAAGATGCTTTTTTGAGATGAGCAACAAATGGTTTATCGTAAACTGTATTCATGCATTCCTGCATAGCTGCTATAAATTGCTGCTTCGGCAAAGTATCCTTTTGGATAAACTGTACCTCTCCATGAGTACGGCTTCTATAAATAGAACCATCTGTGAGTATACCCCCTAATAAATAAGCCATCTTGATATTCTCTTTTTCAGGTACACCCAACTGCGGAATATTCTCTGCTACTACCACCATTTCTTGGGCTGCAAGCATATCTTGAATTTCAGTTTTTAGATATTCGCCACCTCTGATATTAATCATTTTGTGATCTGGTGTTAAGCGTAAGTAGTTATCAGTCACTCTACCTGTTTGCGAGACGCTGACACTAATCATTTTTGATTGTCTTTTCATGGAATCAAGAATTGGTTGCCACTCTATTTTGTTTGTCTGGGTATTTAATGATAGAGTTAGCAAACCTTCATAACCTTGCTCATAAATCTGGCGCAAGGTCATAAACCCTTTATTAGTTAATATTTTGGTTTCGCCATCAAAGCACGTTCTGCCCCCAGAATTGGTGACAATTGCACTGGCGCGTTTCATAATCGGTTCCCAATCGGGATCGGTTCTTTCTGTCACCAAAACTTCCCCAACTTGAAACTGTTCGAGTTTCTGAACATCTAAAATTAGGCGGGCTTTCCCTTGGCTAATAGCTTCTCCAATTGCACTTCCCGTAATTAGGGGAATGGGTGATTGGGAATCGGCGAGTGAAGAGTGGGAATTTTCCCCATTCCCTATTCCCCATTCCCTATTCCCCAATAACAACCGATAACTCCGCAATACGTTTCCCGTCTTCTGCGACTGGACGGTTTCGGGACGCGCTTGCACAATAAAAAGTTGATTAGTAATTCCATCTTTTGCCCACTCAATATCCATTGGAGTGGAAATGCCGTGGACTTGGGAATAATGGTCTTCAATTAAACACGCCCAATTTGCTAGTTGTAAAATCTCTTCATCACTCAGAGCAAATTTACCTCTTTCACTGGGCGAAACAGAGACATTTTTAGTAAATTTGGAGCCGTCATCATAAATCATTTTCAGTTCTTTACTACCCAATTTTTTATCGATAATTGGGCGGAAACCAGTTTTTAAAGTTGGTTTAAAAACATAATATTCATCAGGATTTACAGACCCTTGGACAACGTTTTCACCTAAACCGTAGGCGGCTGTAATCAGTGCAGCATCCTTAAATCCGGTTTCTGTATCAATGGAGAACATCACTCCAGAGGTTGCTAAGTCAGAGCGCACCATTTTTTGCACACCCACAGCCAGAGCAATGCTAAAGTGGTCAAATCCTTTGGTGTGACGATAAGAAATGGCGCGATCGGTAAATATGGAAGCAAAGCATTTGTGACAAGCTGCTAAAACTCCTTCAGCGCCGACAACGTTGAGGTAAGTTTCCTGTTGTCCAGCAAAACTAGCATCGGGTAAGTCTTCGGCAGTGGCGCTAGAACGGACTGCAACATCTGTCTCTGCGTTGTATTGTTCACAAAGACTTTGGTAAGCTTTAGCGATCGCCTCTCGCAATTCTACAGGAAAAGGGGTGTGGATTAATAGCGATCGCGCTTTTTTCCCCCGTTCTCGTAAATTTTTGACATCCTCAACATCCAAGTCAGCAAAGAGTTTGCGTAGCTTTGCTTCTAAACCTGCCGATTGAATAAAATAACGATAAGCGTAAGCAGTGGTGGCGAATCCTGTGGGAACATTAATACCTTTGGGCGTTAGCTGTTGAATCATTTCGCCCAGTGAGGCATTTTTACCACCAACTACCGGGATATCAGCAATACCAACTTCATCAAACCACAAGATGAGCGATCGCTCTTGGGAAGATAGAGATAATGTGTTTTTAGATACTGTAGTCATAATTACCTTTTAAGTTTATACTCAGTTTCTCAGTGCGTAACCGCTAACCGCAAGGCGGAAGTCAAAAATTAAAAGTCAAAAGTATTATAGAATAACGTCTTTAGGTATTTTTAATGGTTGCTCCATTTACTTCGTTCTGTAGTAGTAGTCTGTCAAGTTTAAATTGATGGGTAAGCAAGTTCGTAGTCAGGACTTTAGTCCTAATTTTCTAAGCACTAAAGTGCTTACTACAAACTATCAAAACTAGTTTGACAGACTACTGGTATATTTTTTCCATATTCAATTTTAGATATTACAGCTAGTAGCATAATTTTGGATTATGAAATTAAATACCAAACTATAGTCCATAAATAACAATTATTCGGGATAATGGCTGTATCATATTCGGACGTAATGCACAATGGCACAACTAGAACGACTGCTGAAAATGGCAGAAGATGAGCTAACTGAGTACAGCACAGATGCCCGCAAAATTGAAAAACTACGGCGCAAAATAGGTTTGTCAGTATCAGCAGCCGAACAGAGGCAAGTCAAAGAGGCATTACTCGCTAGTAAGCAATCTTCTAATATGATTAGTCAAATTGTGGAAGAACAAAGACAAGCAGCAGCTTTACCATTTTGGGGAATTGCTGGATTGGGTTTGTTATTCGGAATTTCTTTAAATCAACCCATAGGTTTGTTAGCTGCTATAGTTGGAACTGTATTAGCTTTTAGAATTCAAAAATGGGGTTGGCAATTACAGGCAAGTCGTCTATTGTTACAAACATTGGAAGACATTGAAGCGCGTATTGCCCAACCGAATAAGTAACAAAACAGCTCCACTTTATAGAGAAAATATCTCTATGTACTTGTGTTCTAATATACAAAACTATCGCATAGTTACTTGATTGACACCTCGTAATTACTTAATAATTCCTTTGGGATCACCATAGCAAAAAAAATTACATATTGGATTTGATTCAGATATTTATTCATATATATATAGTAAAATTTTTGGTTATGCTTATTTTTAGATTGAGGACTATACTTGGCATCTTACCAAAAGTGTTTGAATTACATAAATTATTATTCCTTATTGCCTCTTCACATAAATTGTGTAACTAGGTAGATGTGAGGCATCTGTTTGAGTTTTCACAAGTCGCCAGTCAATGTCTATATATAAATGCTCAAATACTTGAGAAGTTGCTAAGTATGTTTTTTTAAATTCATTAGCATGATTTATCTCTAGATTTTCTAATTTGAGGGCTTTAGGCAAATCCTCTTTTGACGCATTCAGTTTTACTTTAATATTAACTACATTAGTAAACCAGTTGTAGACTGATTGTAACGTTAAAGGAATTTCTCTATTTTTAAAAGCCTGAAATCTATCAATGTTTTGAAGATACCATTTACCATTTTGAACTCCATATTTTTGGAGGATCATGAAATCATAAGCTGGTAATTTTGATTGAAAATTATCGGATAAAGACGACTTTTTTCCCAGTATATAGCGAGCTATACTCGCACAGTAACCATCATGCTGGAAAATTTGGAATGACTGCTCTTGTATTCTTTGCGGTAAACTTTCATGAAACGATATGGTAGACCAGATTGGTGTCCAAACACCCACTAAAAGCCGTAATTGTTCTGTAACACTAACAACAGGATTGTATTGATTCAACTTTATAAAATAAGGAAGTAATTCAGTTTTATAAAAATTCATTTCGGCATTTAAACTTTCTAGTTCTCGACCTTGAACTCGTGCTAAGATTTCTTTCTTAGCTTTTAGTGTATTTTTAGCACTTAATTTATCTTTTAATAAGAGGTCGAGCATTACTATTTACCTTTTTCTAATTTTTTAGATCACTTGGTTAAGAATTAAAAACTGGTGAATATAGTGGTCATAAAGGTATTATGCATTCTTTGCTTCTGTAAAAGGTAGAGCCTCTTATACCAATTCACAATTCGCAATGGGCTACGCTAACGCAATTCGCAATTAAAAAACTTAGATGCAGCAAGGCTTTCATGGTTTACATCTGTATCAAATTTTTCGTGAAATAGTATTAGCTCTCTTTTGACAGTTATTAGGTATTTATGTGCTTGATATTATCTATATTTTACTCACAAAATGGTGTGATCCAGATCACGGTAAACTAATACACTATGGCGCACACTGTGGTTCAATACGCCTACTTGTGTATTTTTTGTTACTTTAAGTTTATAAATAATGAAGAGTGAAGAATGAAAATTTTAACGAACTTTGGGGGTTTAAATCCCCGTCACAAAACGTAATTGCGTTAGCGTAGCGGGGCGAAGCCCATTGCGAATTGTTTTAATCCTTCACTCTTCATACTTCATTTGAGATTTCTACGATTCTCTTCCCGATGCCCAGGTATCACGCCATTTTACAGTACCTTCTTTGGCAATCACCCAGCGACGGTTAACGAGATTTTCGCGCAGAGGCGATCGCCCTTCCCGCCACATGGCATATTTATAAGCAATCAGCTTACCAGTACTCTCATCAAAGGGAATCTCAGCAAACCAGGTATTGGAGTTGATGTACTCTAAAGGATATGCTTTGCTGATATCCCAGTTACCCAACTCTGGGCAATCTCCTGTCACCACAATGATTTCACCGGGTTTGGTATCCACGCCAGTGAGTTGGACGCGCACTATTGTCTGTGCTTTTATCCGTTCCCCAACGCGGCTGAAAACAAGCACTCCGCGTTCTTCTAATATTAGGTCATAAATCTTACCGTCTTTGACTTCATACTTGTTACGAGTTACCACGCAAGTATGTTCTCCATCGGGCAATTCTGTTTCTACTTCTGCTAAAGTAACTTCTCCTCCCCGGTTTAAAGCTACAAAACACACAGAGTCACGATAGCGGCGTACATAACAGTAAATATCTGCTGTTAAGTATTTTTGCCAGTGGCTACCCATTGACACGGCTGGATTCAGTCGCCGTAAGCCAGATAGTAGCCTGATGCAACGATAAATTTCACTCTCAGTATCCCAATTTTCCATCATTGGGCGGTTATATGGATCGTTACCGCCATCGGTGTCGTCATGCAGATATTGTTCTGTGCCGTAGTAGATGCAGGGAATGCCGCGACAGGTCATAATTAAGGCGATCGCAACCTTCAACATCGCTGGATCGGGGTTCAGCGATTGGAAGCGGGACATATCATGATTATCGATGAAGGTAACTAGCTCTGTTGCCCCGTTGTAGCGATAATCTTGGTCAAAAATGTATTGAATTGTCTGGAATCCCATTTCTGAACCTTGCGCTAGTGCGGCTCGAATTGCCACGCACAACCCAAAGTCTAAAAGTGTCATGCCTGAGTGGTTAACAAATTCCACCGAGCGATCGTCAGTAGGATTACTGTAAATCCATTCACCAAAAATGAATACATCTGGTTTGTGATTAGTCATATCACCAGTGAATTCTTGCCAAAACCAGATAGGCATGTGCTTGACAGTATCCACCCGTAGTGCATCCACACCCCGGTCTAGCCATTGTTTAATGGCTGATTTGATATACTGGCGATATTCAGTATTGTTTTCATTGAAGGTTGCTAGACCAGATAGTTCACAGTTCTGTACTTGCCAATCGTCTTCCCAGTTTTGCACTTCGCCATAGTGGTGATACCAATGATTGACATCATCATTGAAATCAGCAATTTTAACACCATCATCATACAATTCACCTTTACTACCGCTAGTGTCAGGGCTGCTATGGTTGCAGACAATATCTAGCACCAGCTTTATATTCCGCTTGTGCAGTTCTGTAACTAACCGATCAAAGGTCGTATTTTTTTCTTCTTGCGTAGCGTTTAAAGAAGGATTTTCTCCATCAGCAATGTAGCGAGCATTTAGCCGCTTAAAGTCTTTTGTCCAATAGCCATGTAGCGCTGCATTGCCAACAAATAACTCTTCAACCTGCTCAAACAGTGGAGTTAACCAAATGGCAGTCACTCCCATGTTTTTGAGATAATCTAATTTATCGATGACACCTTGCAAGTCGCCACCCCAGTACTTACCCCAATCTTGTCTAGTTGGATCGTACAGTTCTGAGTTTGCCCCTTGGCTGTTATCTGGATCGCCATCATAAAAGCGATCGACTACAAGAAAGTAAATGGTTTCCTGACGAAATTCAATATCTCTGGTGTAAAGAAACTCTAAATCAATCTCAGTATCTGATGGTGGTGTTTCTATAATAGCTTGTACTTTTTCTTGTGGAGAATCAACTTTATATTGATCTGGTGAAAACTGAGATGGAGGGGTTTGTACCATAAAAGAACTCAAAATTTCATGTAATTCATACTTGTAGACAACAGTACAATGTTTCGAGTATTGTGTGTTGTTACAAACTTTGGTATTGTGACATCTGTCCTACGGTGTAGGTATCTATCGTTAGCTAGTTTATAATTCTATCGATAGATATAATTCATCTGCTAGAAGATAAAAACAAAGGAATATAGCAACCCTTAATTAGCGCTGGAGATTAGCTACACCTGAGCAATACTGACTAAACCACGGATTAGCCAACTTTTTCTCTATAAGATTCGCTCCATTGGTAAACTGACCATTGTCACTTTCAATCTATTATTACTATCAAGGAATTAATTCAGGTAGCATTTATGACTAAATATGACAAGGTTTTTAATTCACCAAAGACATCAGAGGAATCGCTAAGTCCAGAGGAAGCGGTAGCGGCGATCGCAACTGTGACTGCGATCGCTGATTCATTGATTGAAGATGTTGATGCAGAAAGTTTAGCGGGTATCCTTTGGGAATTCGAGGTTTTTGAGGAATACTCAGAAGATGAAATCACAGAAATAGTTGATAGACTCATTGGCATTGCAGAACAAGAGGGAATTGGGCCCCTGTTTAATACCGCTAAAGTATCTCTCTCAGATGAATTAGTGCTGGATGGTTTTGCTGCTGGGGTGATAGTGCTTTTAGACGATGAACTCGCCATCCCCAAATCCAAACAACCTTACCTCAAAAAGCTACAAGCAGCTTTAGAACTCGAAGATGAAGAAGCTGAGGAAATCATTAAGGAGGTAATTGCAGCCTTTAAGGAAGCAGAAGAAGAATATGCAGACGACGACGAAGATGAGACAGTAGTCATAGAAGATTTTAGTGAACAAACATATCAATCTCCTTTAGGCAATTTTGCTGTGCCGATTCCGGTTGATCCGCAGCAGGGCGGTAGAATTCAAAGTCAGGAAGGAGTCGTTGGCTTTTCCGATGACATCGGTACTCTGTTGAGAATCGATTATTATCCTTTCCCTCTAGAACAGTTAGAGGAATTGGAGTCTGTTGGACAAGAAGAATATTTACAAACAATCTTAGTAGACAAGTATGTACCCCAGGCGATTTTTGCCAATGTACCAGATGCTTCTGTGGAGTATACCGAATATCTGGCAGACACTTTGCGAGGCGCTTACTACGTGTTAATCGATATGCCCAAAGGTTCGACAATTTCTAAGCAAGAAAATAATGGAACTGCGATCAGATTAGATGCCTATCGGGGGCTGCTCTCCTTTATCAGTGGTGAATTTTTGTATATAGTTAGTAGTCAGCACAGCTTTATTAACGGCGAAACTCCCGATTCCCTTGAAGAAGAAGCTGAAGACATCAAGGAGAGTATTTTAGAGTTTGTTGAGACTATAGAGTTTACTTAGCGCATAAAATGTTGGCTTTGTCACGCGCCTGAAACTAAAGTTCTTTGGCTTTCAGCTAAAGTCTACTGAAGCGAATTAAATAACATCCGCTCAACAAGCAAATGCGATCGCTCAATAAGCAAATGCGATCGCTCAACAAGCAAATGCGATCGCTCAACAAGCAAATGCGATCGCTCAACAAGCAAATGCGATCGCTCAACAAGCAAATGCGATCGCTCAACAAGCAAATGCGATCGCTCAACAAGCAAATGTGATTGCTCAACAAGCAAATGCGATCGCTCAACAAGCAAATGTGATTGCTCAACAAGCAAATGTGATTGCTCAACAAGCAAATGTGATCGCTCAACAAGCAAATGCCATGTCACCCCACCCTAACCCTCCCCGATGCATTGGGGAGGGAACTGGATTTCTTTTTCCCCCCAATGCATCGGGGGGATTAAGGGGGGTAAAACGCCTGTGGGACATGCTATTTTAGACTTAAGTTGACACCAATGAGCAAAGACAAGCCCCAAAAGAGCGTATTTGTATCATTATTAATATGAAACCACCCTTAAAAAGCAATACGCTTGGGTTAAGCCCAAAAACCGTGGAAAAGGGGATAGACTTTTGCAAGAGGTCTAGTATCCATAACTCATCAACTTATTCTGATGTACATTTGGAAAGGGCCATGTCTGACGACAAGCCCAGAGACGAAATGTCTCCGGTGTCTACGCTTGTGATTTTTCATGACTTTAACCCTGCTAAACAATCGCTATCAAGTTATCCAGGTAATCGGCGCTGGTGGGTTTGGCGAAACCTTTCTGGCTGAAGATGTCCACATGCCTTCTCGCCGTCGCTGTGTAATCAAGCAACTAAAGCCGATAACCAATAATGATCCGCAAACCTACCAAATTATCCAACAACGGTTTGAACGGGAAGCAGCAACCTTGGAGTTTTTGGGTGAAAGTAGTAACCAAATTCCGAAACTCTACGCCTACTTTTCTGAGAATGGGCAATTTTACCTCGTCCAAGAATGGATTCACGGGCAAACATTCACAAAAATTGTCGAAGCCAAAGGATTTGAGAGCGAAACTGCTGTTCGGCAAATTCTCTTGAGTCTGCTTTGGGTTTTAGATTATGTCCACAGCAAAGGCATTATTCACCGGGATATCAAGCCTGAGAATATTATTCTCCGTTCTGGTGATGGCAAGCCAGTTTTGATTGACTTTGGTGCAGTTAAAGAAACAATCCGTTCTGTGGTGAATTCTCCAGGATACCCCACGCGATCGCTTGTCATTGGTACACCTGGTTATATGCCTAGCGAACAAGCCGTTGGCCGTCCAGTTTACGCCACTGATATCTACAGTTTAGGTTTAACGGCAATTTATCTGCTGACTGGCAAACACCCGCAAGAACTACCAACCGATCTCAAAACTGGGGAAATACTTTGGCAAGATTACGCCCCTCATGTCTCTTCCCAATTAGCTGGGGTACTCAATCAAGCAATTAAGCCTCATGCTGGCGATCGCTACAGCACTGCCAGTAAAATGCTACACGCTTTGCAGTCTGCTAGTAATATACCTACTGAGTTAGCTGCAAATACTCCCACAGTTAGTTTTTCTCCCACTACATCGAGACAAACTCAGCCATTATATTCTCCGCAAAAAAATTCTGTGTTAGCGTTCGCGCAGCGTTCCGCAGGAAATGATAGAAACTGGCAAAAACCTGCTGTGATTGTTGGTAGTTTGCTGATAGGCGGTTTGCTTAGTACAGTAGCAATTTCTAACATGACTCGTCAGCAACAACCAGAAACAACTATTGCCACAAGCCCCACTCCTGCATCTACCGAACCGCCTGTTTCTTCCCAAATTTCTCCAGTCCCAGTTGTACCGGACTCACAACCAAAACGGCGAGTAATTCCCGATCCTTTGCCTACCTTTAATCCCCCAGTTGTATCCACACCACAGCCAGAAAAAGAACCTGTAACTTCAGATACTCCAGCGCCAGTAGTATCCACACCACAGCCAGAACCAGAGAATGAGGCGATACCTGCTTTGGGTAATGCCAGCCCAGTTCCCACACCAGAAATGCGTTCTACGCCACAGAAGAAGCCGCGTAGTAAATTAGCTGCAATTACCAGCAGACAAACCGTTCCCGCATTCCCTACAGGTACACCAAGAAACATCGTAGAAGCTACCCTCGGCAAACCAAATCGAGATTTAAGAGGTGTATGGGGTAATACCCGTGCTGTTGTTTACAAACTAGTGCCAAACAAAATTGACCTTGGCTACTTATTTGATCGTAATTCTAAAGTGCTGCGTCAAACTGAGGTATCTTTTGCCGATTCGGTAGACTCGCAGGTAATGGAAACTACCTTGAATGGAATGCTAGATGGGCAAGCCACTGAAGATATAAAGCAGGGACTCAAACAGGTACAACAGCGTCAATCTGATAATTTTAGTTTTAATAATGGCTCAGTCAAGGGTCAGATTATCCGCCAACAATGTAATTTTATTTACATCAGCATTTGGGATGAAAATTTACATGATTTTGTGAGTCCATCTACAGCCAAAAGGTGTTAAGTAAGTCGGTGAGAATAAATCAAACTAGATTAAGTAATGTAAAAAATATTGAGATTAGTTCGTAGTGAGGACTTTAGTCCTCTCTACAAGACGCTGCGCGAACACTACAAACCTAGGACTTACACACTGTACAAATGCATAGTGATGTGGATTAACGAAAATCCGTTGTTTCAGGCTTTTTTTAATTATCCTGCGATGCCTACGGCGGTAAACTACGTAAATAGCCAATGCTGTAGGGGCTAAACTTTGCTCATGGGTGTCAACTTAACGTGAAACCCTTGTCGAGACGTGATATTCAGTTCTCTAGCTTTCCATCACTCACCGCGTCACCCCACCCTAACCCTCCCCTTAGAAATTCTTTTTCCCCCCAATAAATCGGGGGGATTAAGGGGGGTAAAACGCCTGTGGGACATGGTATTTTAGACTTAAGTTGACACCAATGAGCAATGCTATGCCCTTACGAAAGATGTGGTTTTTAACTTACGCATATTTGCGATTTTTTGTCAATGCGTAAGTCCTAAAACCTTGAATTATTCACGCCGCTCTACTTAATTTCGTAATAAACATTGTCTTAAAAATTGAGATTTTTGTATTTTACAACACAGATTTAGGATTCAATATAGTTAGTCATTAGTCATTTGTTAAATGATCAGTCCTAACTAATTGCAAATGCCCAATACCCATTTTCAAAACTGAGTTTCAAATTCTTAATCTTCATAAAGTTATAAATACCATTATTAACTTTTTAATAATACTTGTCTCAGCTTCTACATTAATGTCGTAAAGTGCGATCGTAATTGTGTAATCTAAAGACAGCAAAGCTAATTATTCAATTGAGGTCTGATGACTCCTAAAATCATGCGTCAGCTTTGGTCAGTGGTTGAAACTGCCCAAGCCAAGCTCCTCTTACAACTGGATGATGCTAGCTTGGTGCAGTGGTTAGTGAAACAAACCGAAACACAAGTGTTGTTAGATTCTAACGAAACTGATTATCTGTGCCACTACATTCAATCTCGGCTAGCCCTTATACGTGATATTGCCCATGAACGTCAGTATTCATGAGCAATATCATGATGAATTGATTGATAGTCAAGTGTTATTACTATTGACTATTGGCTTTTGGGGAAAATAACCTTCCACTAAGCAGTCAGAGCCGACTACACGCCAACGAACACGTTCTAGAGACAACGCCTCAGTCATGGTAGTAAAACCTAAATCGCCCACAGGTGTGGGAGCGATGCTACCACCAATGATTTTTGGGGCAATAAATGCCAAAACTTTTTGTACTGCTCCTTGAGCGATCGCACTAGCAGCTAAGGTTCCGCCACATTCCCACAAGACGCTACAAAAACCGCGCTCATAAAAGTACGCCATAGCCTTATCTGGTGTAAGTGATGTTAATTCCACCACCTCCACTCCCTGTTTGAGCAACAGTTCTTGGAAGTCGGGATTAGCACCATTCTCTGTCAACACCAAAGTTGGAGCATCCGCAGTTTGCCACAGATGGGCATTTTCCGGTAAGTTGAGATGGCGACTCATCACTACCCGCAGGGGATTATGTGCCTCCACCTGACGGGTGGTTAAGTAAGGATTATCTTGTCGAACTGTATTACCGCCAACAATTATGGCATCGCAAGCCGCCCTCAACTGATGTACTTCAGTGCGGGCTTCTTGGCTTGTCACCCAAGCGCTATGACCAGAGGTAGTAGCAATTTTGCCGTCTAAAGTCATAGCATATTTTAAAATTCCCAAAGGTCGTTTGTAGAGAATGCGATGCACAAAAGCTTCATTTAGCTGATGACAAGCTGATTCTTCTACTCCTACCAACACCTCGATCCCCGCCGCACGTAAACGGGCAATACCACCTCCCGCTACCAGGGGATTGGGATCAACCATACCCACGACTACTTTTGCCACCCCTGCTTCGATCAATCCTTCTGAACAAGGGGGAGTACGCCCATAGTGATTGCAAGGTTCGAGGCTGACATAGATTGTTGCATCACGAGCGTGATCGCCTGCTGCCCTCAAGGCAAATACTTCTGCATGAGGCTCACCTGCACGAGGATGAAACCCCTCGCCGACAATCTCGCCATCCTTGACAATCACCGCTCCCACTAGCGGATTTGGCGAAGTCCGTCCTAAAGCGCGGCGAGCAAGTTCTAAACACCGCAGCATCATGCGAGAGTCAAAGTCACTTCCGATCTTTTCCTTTGGTGGTGAATTCAATCCAACTGCTGACTCCACTAGATGTATATCCTGAGTGTAATTTGCTAAGGATGCATCTGCTTGAGCGACTACTGGGGAATTATCCATAATTTTAGGCAACACTGTAAATATTCTGCACGCGATCGCACAGCCTTTTCACAGGAGAATCCCGCTTTGCTCAGGGTAATGTTCCTTTAAGCGATCGCATCCATAGCCCAAGACGGGCTAACCATTCTCTAAGTAGCAAATTTTACTTAAATAAATGATTCTGTAGCCGACGTTTTATCCAAAAGTTATTCCTAAAGAAGTTGACTCTATTTTGTTCACGATCCGCTCTTGAGTCTGCAAGGTTTTGTTTATTTTTTCTCCAGTGATCGAGGGAGTAAATATTAAAGCTGCTACCTGCAAGCAAAATAAACAGCACAATCCCATAAGAAAGCATGGAAGTAGCTGCACCCCAGTTTTGTATCGATGTCACCCCTAACTTCAGAATAATCATCAGGGCAAAGGTAGCAATTAAAGCGCTTCTGGTTGCTAACCCAAGTGTGATTAACACGCCCACAATTAACTCTACAGGAGGCACTAGGTAAGAATTGATTCTCACCAGAAATTCTGGGAAATAAGAATTTGCTAGTTGTTTGACAGTCTCTTCAGCGAATCCTGGGATGTTAAAAATGCGAGTAAATCCGTGATTAAAGTAATTCACACCGATGAGAATTCGCAGCAATAAATAGGCGATCGCAACATCCTTTGATTTGAGACTAATGTAGTTTCTATTTTCATTCATTGCCTTAACTCCAACTATATAGGAATCGTATTTGATTTTTGAAATTATCTACGTAGGCGGGGAGTGGGGAGTGGGGAGTAGGGAATTAGGCTTTTCGAGTAGAACCCGAGCTTTTTCACCAAATCAAATATTAGTCCTATAGTACGTCAACGGTGATTGATTTCAATTGCAGGAATTGAGAAATACTTGGCGGTTTTGAGAGCTAACGTTCTTTCATAGACAAAATTAAGCGAACTGAGCGATCGCGTAATAAGTAAGTGTGAAGCCAAGTAAGCAATACTAGCAAACGACTGCGATAGCCAGGAAGATATACTAAATGAACTCCTAGCCACATCAGCCAAGCCAAGCATCCTGTAAAGGCAAATGCGCCAATTTTTCCCACACCTGAATAACAGCCAATAATCGCTAATCTTCCCTTGTTGAAATAGCTAAAAGGCTCTGGTGATTTACCTCGAAATTGCCTCTGAATATTTCGGGCTACAGCAACACCCTGCTGAAGTGCCTCTGGTGCAACCCCAGTTAATGGTTTACCATGCTGTTCCATATATGCCAGATCCCCAATGGCATAAATATTGGGTTGCTCTAGCAATTGTAGGGTGGGATGAACAAGTAACTTTCCTTTATTTGCTGAAGATACCTCCTCTGATGTTGTGGGATAATTTGCCTCTAACCCCGCAGTCCAAATGACGGTTGCAGTTGGAATTATCTCATCGTTTTGCAGATGTAAAGATTCAAAAGTCACTCTAGTCACTTTTCTTTGCAGATAAACCTCCACTCCTAGCTGATGTAATCTTTTGTAGGTGTAAGTTCCCAACTTCTTTGGCAAATCGGCCAATAAGCGATCGCCAGATTGCACGATAATCAACCTCACTTGCTGCCAAAGTGTCGGATAATCTCGACGCAAGTTGCCTCGAAGCATTTCAACGAAAGCACCTGCAACCTCAACACCCGTTGCCCCACCGCCGACAATGCTAAACGTCAGCAGTTGTTGGCGTCGTGATGAATCAGATTCCTGGATTGCTCTCTCAAAACAAGAGAATATGTGATTTCGGATTGCTATTGCTTCTTCTAATGTTCTCATCGAGAAAGCATATTCTAAAGCTCCAGGAACTCCTAAAAACTGGGTTTGGCTGCCAGTTGCCAGCACAAGAAAGTCATAGGTGATTGAACAACTATCTGTTTCAACAGTTTGCCCCGAAAAATCAATTTGCTCAACCTCAGCCATCAAAAACTGAACCTTAGACTTATTCCGCCGGAAAGAGAATCGCCGTAATATCGTGCGGATAGGGTAAGCAATGTACTCAGGTTCCAATTGACCTGTCGCAACCTGATACAACAACGGTACAAAGGTGTGATAGTTGTTGCGATCAATTAACAATACATCTGCACCAGAATCAGCTAAAGATTGGGCAGCTTGCAACCCACCAAATCCAGCGCCAACAATGACAACGCGGCGACTGTTCATCCTTCCCCTCTTGATTTAGCTAGCAGTCAAGTTATTAACTGTTAATATATTGATAAGCTAAAAATCTTTTAATTTGCATCTTCCAAAAAATAAATCTCTTGTGGGGTGGGCATCTTGCCCGCCCTAGTTGTGCAATCTTATTTGCGCGACAGCTTAACAGCAGCGCCTCTGTAAAGAATTAGAGGAGTTTGGGCAACAGTCTGTTAGCCAGAAAGTATTGCCTCAACTCCCCCAATATTCAAACTGACGATCGCCCCCACCTATTTACAGCGTCGCTACAAGATCCTTTAAGCGATCGCGTCCATCGCGGAATACTGGCCAACCATCCCCCACCAGCACTGCTTCTACGCGACTCAGTTCTGCTAACCTGCGAACAGAAGCAACAGCCTCCTCTCGATTCAGCAGCTTGTCATCTGGCAATATAGTTAAACTACCTGCTTTACGTGCCCTGACTAAATCCCCTGTGATCAAAGTTGTTTCCTCCAGTAATAGAGCTAATTCACCAGGAGTTTTTGAGCCTTGGAGTTCAATTACCTCCAGTCCTGGGACAAATTCTTCACCGTCAGACAGCCAGCGATCGCAAGGTATAGGGAAAGTATCTTTTTCTGCCACAGGGCCAGCTATTTTAGCATAGGTTTGATCGGCAATTTCTTTACTTGCCCTGATATGCTCAGAATTCGTCAGCACAATCCAAACTACACCACCGAGGGATTTGAGATGATTCCAATCATGGTTTGATAGGGCTACTGGGTCAATCAAGATGTTGCCATCTGGGCGAATCCAGGCAATCCCATTGAAATCAATATTTCTTGCCGGATTGAAATTAGACCAGCTATAGAGATCGGGACGGTGCAAAGATTTCATGATGATTCTGGATCAGTACTTCAGTAATTGACTATTTATATCAATAATTAAGTATATAGATAATAAGAGCATTGGGGATTGGGCATTGGTTATTCTTCTGATCTCCCTAATTTTTCCTCTGGATCTGGAATTTGAGCTTTTGGTTTTAAAACAAGCGCCCATTCATAGCGTCGTAGATAATCCGCACACTACTGATGCCCGATAAAATTGTCCGTTGCAAACAGGTCTAAACCAATACTTTCAAAAACAGCAATATTACTTAAAAAATTCGGCATTAGAAGCGATGCCTACGGCAACCCGAAGCGGGAACGTACTAAAGGTAATCTTATCCAGTGAAATCTTGTAACCTGGGGATCTCTTGAAGTCACTAATGGTATCTAGACTAGTAGCAGAGCCATTAAAAGCAGTACTGGTGTTGTAAAGGAATGTATCAGCACCGGCATCATCTGTGAGTACGTCATTACCTGCCTAGTTTCTCGCACTTTATATATAGCAAGCTTTTTGCCTTTTTCTAACCATCGAACTTACGTTAATTTAATATTTTTTAATCAAAGTCAGTAATTTCACTGAGGATACCCCTTGAGAGGGATGTTAGAGTCGCAGCGTATATCACGCAAATATCAAATGCATATTGAATGTATGTTACATGCATATTACTACCTTATTATTTGACTCTCAGACCACATTTCATACTCGAACGCCTAGCAGTATAAGGGACTTCTTGCAAAAGTCCCTAACACCCCACCCCCAACCCCTCCCCCATGCTTTGGCGGGGTGGGGTTCAAATTGTTTGATTTATGCAAGAGGTCTAAGGAATTGAAGCATTAATTTTGCACCAACTTGATACACTACCAGGTCAGAAGTTATGTCAAATTGTCAATCAGTTACGTCGTGCCTGGGGAATAACTTTGAAGATTCAGAAAAAAGGTTTTGGCAACAATGGCAGCAACATCAAGATTATCTCTATCGTTGCTGTCTCAAGTGGATGGGTGGGAACCTTACGGATGCTGAAGATGCGCTGAGTCGGGCGATGATCAAGGCTTGGGAGAAGGTGCAAAAGTATGTGGAGGAAATTGCTAATTTTAAGGCGTGGCTGACAAGACTAACTCATAATCTCTGCGTGGATATTCATCGAGAACGCGATCGCGGTACCAATAGAGTTGAGAATATAGAAGTATACGCCTCGAACGAGGAGCAAGGACTGGTTTCGTTTCAGGATAACCCAGAAAGCGCAATGGAGACTGGCGAGAAAAGGATTATGATTCGTCGTGCGATTGCTAATTTACCAACAAGGCTGCGCGAGACGTTTATCCTGCACTTTGATCGGGAACTGTCTTATCAAGAAATTGCCCAACAGCAAGATATTTCTTACCAGAATGTCTGCAAGCGCATCTCCCAAGCGCGGGCAATTCTGCGAGAGGAGTTGAGGGGATATTTTATCGGTGAGGATGGGACTGATACAGAATTATCGGTTACACCAACATTGGCTGTAACTGAGCCTGCAATAGGGGAAATGTCTGAGGGGAAGTTGGGAGTTGAACCAATTGTGGGCGAGACTGTGACATTATCTGTTGCAGTGGAGGAAGTGGAGAGTGTTGTTGGTGAGGAATCGATTGAGGTAGTGCCATCGGTACAGCACTCGGAGTCGGCTCCTGTTGTGGCTACCTCTGATGAGAAGTTAGAGGTAAAGAGATATGGTTCTCGCTGCATTGAGGCGGCGCTGTGTGAAAGTTGGTCTGCACCGATTTTGGCTTTGGCACAGTTTGATGAAGAAACTCGAAGTTGGAGTAATTTCTATTTGGCGGTGCAGAGGATGCAACAACAGCCTCTTGTAGGGAAAGGATGGAGAGAATTTGTGCGATCGTCCCGCTCTCCTCCTTTAGGGCTTACTGAATAGAATTGTAATATAGGCCAGATAAGGGTTTTAAGCCTTTTTCCACCAAACAAGTGCTTTTGTTATAACATCAATTGCGATCGCTATGCGCGTGATTGCTCCCGATTGCCGTTGTCCAGAGTCTAATGATAGTAACCTTTTCGGGCTTAACGTACATTCCTGTTCCATTGCTACTCGCACGCGGATATCTGGGGGTTGAAAGTGAATTTTTGGGTAGAAAAATTACCTGTAACTCGAAAAATTCACAAATTGGGGTGGGGAAACGTCCTAAAAGCAGGTAATAAAAAACCATATCCCTTAGTCAAATCAATTACAAAACAGGAGAAAGTAACACAATGAAATCAGCGAATTCATTTCTAAAGCGCTTGTTTGTTGTTTTTGCTGTGGTTATAGGCATCGTTGTTCAGTTTTCACCAGCTCCAGCTCAAGCAGGTATTACAGACAATATCGCAAAAGTTTATGACTCAGCCAAAGTTGGCGGCAAACAGTATTTATGTCGAAAGGCAGACGTAACTAGCGGAACTTTCTCGGTTCGTTCATTTGAAGGTGAATTGTGCAGCAATAGCCGCACGATCGCTGGATTATCACAATATGTATGCCTGAACCCTGAGGTAGCTAGTTTTAAAGGTTCGCAGTGCGATGTAAAAGGTAACAAAAAACTCGGCGGTGCCGATCCATTAACAGTTGTGAAAGAAGAAGCTAAATCAGCCACTGGGTCACTATTGTCATTAATCAAGCTATTCGTTCCTTTGTAGCTACTTTGCCTTGGCTAAACCCGTTTTTAGTATAGATAAGCAAAGCTAACAATTTGAAGACAAATGTAAGGGTAGCTCCGCACCAGAACAATGTTCTGGTGCTGTGTCTTAGAATTTTTGTCAGGACTTACGCAACTGGCACAGGGCGATCGCACCTCTATTTTTCTTTTAAGATACGGAAAAAGCGATCGCACTCCACCTATCGCAGATTGCAGGAATTCAGAGCAAGGGATCTATAATATCGATGTGTAACAAAGTTCAATAGATACGATAACTCTGTTGCCATCCCGTTTCCACAAAAAGGGAGTGAATCTCCTGCTATATGGCTATGCCAACGTGGTGTCATGAACCGGAACTGGATTGTTCGAGTTTTCACCTTAATACTAGCTGCTGTACTGCTGCTGCCTAGTGCTGCCTAGTGCTGCCTTTGCCAGTCCAAGTTTGGTAGAAAAAGGCGATGCAATTACCTTTCGCACAAGTGCCTTGCGCGACCCTAATAACGTTGTAAAAATCGAATGGCAACAGGATTTCCGAAACAGGAATCAAGACTATGTTGAAACTGCCGTCACATATACAGTAGATAGCCAAGATGCCTTTGCACCCCTGTTTGTCCAAAAGAATCTTGTTGATGAATTGTTGGAAGAGTGTGAGGACAAAACTGCAAAGAAGTGTATGGTCAAGGTCAATAACGACTTTCAATACGGCCAAGACAGAGACAAAACCTCTCGGTTCCTAGTCTATCACGACCGAGGGAATAAGCCATACCAGCATCGGTTTATAAACAGTGAGCTAGCCTCTAAGTTTGCTAGCAGCGCTCAACAGCTTGCTGAAAGTGCTGGGAAAACTGCTGGGGAAATCTTTCCACAAGTGAAAATTGCGACCGAAGCTTTTAACAAGATCCTCAGCCTTGGGAAAGCATATATCGGGGACTATCTCCGCAATTTTTAACAGACTTTATGAAGATAACTGGACTTGAAACAAAAACAGAACTGCTAACTCCGATTGGCTGTTTCCCAAGATCAAGATATAGATAGCAGCCAGGAATGCATCTACAGCAATTCCCTCATATAAGCCATCATGCAGCAATCCAGAGTAAGCGATCGCTAATATCAAAGTTCAATAGATAATTGCTCACAATTTCGCCCCACTGTTTTGGAGCGATCGCGCTCTTACAATCACAATAGTAGCTTGATACGTATATCTCTGCGTTCATTCCATCAAAATCAAGCGCAGAGGATCTAAACGCACATACCAAGGGAAAGCTTGGTCTTTCATAGTCGCCCATTTTTCTTTGAAAACTTCAGCTTGCAGATGATAATCTTGAGAATTCTTGCCAGCCGAATGTAATTTGAGAAACAACGTCATCCGGTGAGGCGTTTCACTTGTTCGCACTAACCAGCAGGGAAAGGTATTTTCTTGTGATGAGTCGTTGGTAAAAATGAACTGATGGGCACGAATGCCGATGTGGGATAATTCGCTCTTGACTGGTTCAATTACTTTCAGGCTACAACCCCAATCAATCGCTTCCACTTGTTGCGATGACTGAGGAATAAGGCGGGAGAAGTTTTTACATCCGGTAAGTTGGGCCACACTCACAGTAGCTGGATGCTGGAAAATATCATGTTTGCTGCCATAATGAACGGCTCTACCATGCTCCAATACCAATAGATTCGGGCAAATCCGATAAGCTTCTTCCATATTATGGGTGACAAATAGAGTCACACCTTGATAGCCAGCAAGAGTTTCTGTCATTTGCTGCTCTAATTGACTACGCAGATGGGTGTCAAGTGCCGAAAACGGCTCATCTAAAAGCAGCGCTTCCGGTTGACTTGCTAATGCTCTTGCCAAAGCTACCCGTTGTTGTTGGCCCCCTGAAAGTTGGTGCGGATAGCGATCGCCTAATCCCTGCAACTGCATCGCTATTAGTTGCTCCTCTACCTGCACTCTAATGCTCCCAGCCGATAGTCCTTTAGGCAAGCCGAAAGCGATGTTTTGCGCCACACTCATGTGCGGAAACAGAGCGTAATTCTGCACTAAAAAACCGATGCGGCGATCGCGGCTGGGTAAATTAATTCCTTGTTCCGAGTCAAACAGAACTCTCCCATTTAAAACTATGCGCCCGATTGTGGGCGTTTCTATCCCCGCAAGGCAGCGCAAAATCATGCTCTTACCTGCACCAGAACCCCCCAATAATCCCAAGGGTTGCTCATCAGTAGTAAAAGCAACTTTTAAATCAAAGCTAGGAAGTATTTTTTCAATATTGACAAACAATCCACCAGATTCAAAGCTAGAGTCCGGGGTATAAATATTTTCTCCCCCTGCTCCCCCTACTCCCCACTCCCCACTCCCCACTCCCCCCTTCTTTTCCTTCAATTCTTGCCAAAAGTTGACTGCAATAATTCCAGATAGAGAAATTACCATAATAGCGATCGCCCAGAACCACGCCTCATTCATTGCTCCCCCTTCCACAGCAAAATAAATCGCCATTGGGATTGTTTGCGTAAGTCCTGGAATGTTACCAGCTAACATCAGCGTCGCCCCGAATTCTCCCAAAGCACGGGCAAAAGCGAGCATTGTGGCGGCTGCGATTCCGGGTAATGCTAGGGGAAAACTGATGCGCCAAAAGATTGTGGTTTCAGTTGCACCAAGGGTTCTAGCTACTCGCAGCAGATTACCATCTATTTGTTCAAAAGCTCCCAATGTAGTTTTATACATTAACGGGAAAGCAACTACGGTAGCTGCGATCGCTGCACCATACCAAGTAAAGACGATGGTGAAGTCAAAAGCCTCCATGAATTTCCCTACAGGGCCATTTTTACCAAAAAATAGCAGCAACAAGAAACCGACAACCGTAGGTGGTAAAATCAGTGGCGCAATAAAGATACTCTCAATCAACGATTTCCCTTTGCCACGATATCCCAGCATCCAGTAGGCAGCAGCAATACCCAAGAAAAATGTGATAAATGTAGCAAGTAATGAAGTTTTGAGTGATATCCAAAGAGGCGATAAATCCAATGGCATAGTTGCGGAGGAAAGAATTAGCTCAACTAATCCCTAATTTACCAACTTTAGTTAAAACATGTTGGTAAAAGTTGGTAGATTACATTTATTGGACAAATAAAAGCACAACATTGTTGTGCTTCCGTAGTTTCTTTGTATTCTGACAATTCAGGCCATGTGTAAAAGCTAACGATTAACCTAACCTCCTAATCCCTTACCCGACGCTCTAAGGGAGAAAATAAAATTCAAAGTCTCTCTCCTTTTAGGAGAGAGGTTTTCCAGATCCCGTGAAAAATCAGGTTTGTATTCAGTTCATTGTGACAAAAAAATACTTTCTTAATTAGTCCAGTTGAGTGCTGTAGGCGCTAAAACCATAAGCCAAAGTTTCTTTTAAACTATCTGATGGCTTAAGGCTTCTATTGATGGCATTAGCAAAAGGTACTGGAATTCCTTTAATCGTTTCCGGCAAAATTGCATATTCTTGCGTTGGTTCGACAATGTATTGGGGACACTTAGCTTTTATCCCAGCAGTCCCTAACATTTCATCTATTTCAGCAGATGTATATTGCTTGAGATAAACTGGATTTCTCACAAATGGATTCAGCCTTCTGATAAAATTATGGATAATATGAGAAGGGCAAGACTTGTTGTGAAAGGAATGATTAAAAACGAAAATTCCACCAGGCTTTAGTACGCGAGATATATCAGCTAACAAATTTCTTAATTGTGCATCTGGGATATGCATAAAGACGCAGTTAGAAATTACCAAATCTATAGAATTATCTTCTAAAGGCAATATTTCAGCAGAATTGCAAATTAAGTTAAATTCAGCTTCAGGAAAAAAATTGTATTCTTGTTTAACCTTGATTAACCGCCGCAACAAAGGTTCCGAAATATCAATTCCATAATATTTTTCGCATCTCAAATTTTTAGCTTTAGATAGATGTAAAGGTGCGCGACCATAACCACAACCAATCTCTAAAATAGAATCAACAGATTTATTTAGTGGAAATTTGTTCCAAGTACCCCCAGGTGTGCCAGTTAACAGAGTGTAATCTTGTTTGATGGGCGATGTATCTGCAAGTTTTTCAACTTTTTGGGAACCATAGTATGTTTTACCAATTGCGTCCCATCTTTTTTTATGTTGAGTATTATTCAATTGTTCATAATCGTTAGGAAAATAAATGCCATCTCGTAATTCAAAATCATTCAGACTGGATTTTATATTTGCTAATTGAGACATTATGACTATTCCTCATCAATAGTTAAATCTGTTTCCTGTTATACTCTTAACTCAGCATTAACCGCAAGCGATTTTTACTGAATTACTGCACCTTAGCCTTTCTCAAAGTCTATAACTGTTTTTAATTCAATGGAATATGGTTCGTAGGGTAGCACAGCTATGCTACCAAAGCACGTATTGTATCCAAAGGAAAACCGTTGTAATAGCAAGCCGTTACCTGATGAGAAGGGCAAGTTCGTATACATTAGTTGATAGACTGCAACAATCGGAGGCTGGGATGGTAGAAGGGTTACAACAAAAACGGGTGGTAGTTGTAGGTGGTGGTTGGGCTGGTTTAGGAGCAACCTACCATTTGGCAAAACAAGGTTATGATGTGACGCTTCTCGAAGCAGGCCCCTATCCTGGTGGATTGGTGGCAGGTTGGCAAACAGCCGCCGGAAAATCTGTTGAAGCTGGCATTCATGGCTTTTGGTATCCTTACAAAAATATTTTTTCCCTAATCAATGAATTAGGAATTAATCCTTTTACTACTTGGACTCGTTCTTCGCAATATTCGCCAGCAGGTTTGGAAGTTGAATCACCGATTTTTCAAGATTTACCACGACTCCCTTCTCCACTAGGAACTTTTCTCTACACTCAGTTTAAGCGGTTGCCACTAATTGACCGTCTCAGCGCCTTACCTTTACTTTATGCTGTCGTTGATTTTGACAACTCTGATGCGGCTTGGCGGCGCTATGATTTTGTAACTGCCCGTGAATTATTCAAAGATTTTAACGTTTCTGCAAGGCTTTACCGCGAGGCTTTTGAACCAATGTTATTAGTGGGCTTATTTGCCCCTGGCGAACAATGTTCAGCCGCCGCAACTTTAGGGATGCTTTATTTTTTTATTCTGGCTCATCAACCAGATTTTGATGTAGTTTGGTGTCGAGGAACTGTTGGAGAAAAAATATTTCGTCCTTGGGTGGAACGTATCGAAAAAGCTGGTGCGCGAGTATTATCCAAGCGCCGAGTTACAGACTTAATTGTTGATAGCAATCATCGAGCAAAGGGTGTGGTTTGCGGTGATGAAGTAATTGAAGCAGATGCGGTTATTTTTGCGGTTGGGATCACGGGGATGAAGAAAATTGTCTCAACTAGCCCTAGTTTACAAAGCCGTGAAGAATTCCGTAATTTGAGCAATTTAGGATCAATTGATGTTTTAGCAACGCGGCTATGGTTTGACCGCAAAATTGATATCCCTCGTCCTTCTAATGCTTGCTTTGGATTCGACGCAACTACAGGTTGGACGTTTTTTGATTTGAATGCTCTACATGATGAATATCGGAATGAGCCAGGAACAGTAATTGAAGCTGATTTTTATCATGCGAATCAGTTTATCAATTTGAGCGATGAGGAGATTTTAGCGATAGTTCAGGGTTATTTAGCAACTTGCATACCAGCGTTTCGGGAGGCAAAGATAATTGATAGCAGTGTAATTCGGCTACCGCAAGCGGTGACTCACTTTGCACCTGGTAGCTATCGTTATATGTTGCCCGCTAAGACAAGTTTTGAGAATGTGTTTATGAGTGGAGATTGGATTGTGAACCGTCATGGTTCCTGGTCACAGGAAAAGGCTTATGTTACTGGTTTGGAGGCGGCGAATTTGGTGGTGTCTTATTTGGGAGAAGGTCAGCCATCTGAGATTTTAGCTGTAGAAGAGGATGAAGTGCATATCCAAGTGGCGCGATCGCTCAACCAAACTTTCCGTGACTTGAGCAAATCTATCCTACCTAACTTTTGGTTGCCTTAAACCGTAGGGACGCGAAGAGTTAATCATTAATTGTAATCTAAATTCGGTAAGCTAAAGAAAGCTATTGCGATACCATCTTTATAATGTAAATCAAATCACATAAGCTTATGGAGCCAGACTCTTTACAAACTGAGGTGATTCTGACGCATCCGCGTGAGTCACTTGGTAAAGTGCAACTTGATTGGACACCCCAACCCGGAAACTATCTCGATTTTGAAGGTAAAACCTACGCGGTTTTAGAACGCCGCCATCGATACCAACTTAGAGCAGGGCGCTACCGCTTACATAATATTGCCATTTACGTGCAGTCGGCTAAACGACCATCCGAAAAAAGTCTGGTAGGGGGACGTTGGGTAGTTGGCGATGCTACCTGCTCCTACAATGCTCATTCAGAAATTATGCGCTGTGCAGTCAATCCAGATGGCCCTTGCGAATCTTGCCGCTTTTATGAAAAGTTAGAAGTTACAAGTTAGGAGTCAAAAATTTCAAACATGGTTTTGTAGCCAAGTCAGGAGGATGACCTCCTAACTTAGGCATCTACTTAACTGCGTGATAATTGTCTATAAACATCAAATAAACCGTATGAAATGTCTGAACTCTCTGGACACAAAACCTCATGTGACTCTGGGAGTTTGTACCAAGGAATAGTCGGGTAAAGATGGTGAAGATAGTGATACCCACTATTATGAGTTAAAAGATTAATTATCGAGTTAAGGTTTGATCTCGTACCGGATACAGTATTAAAGTGTTCATGTACCTCAGACCAACATGAATAACAAGAATAACACCATAGTAGGGGGACAAACCAGTATAACAGTAAGATTTGGATATGTCCTGATAAAAAGAAGCTGAGAACGACAACGAACCAAAACAGAAATATCTTAAAGCTGCTCTTGAAAGGACGCCAGTCCAACTCTTTCATGTGAAGGTAGGCATCTTCAAAGAAGAGATAAACGCCAAATCCCATTATAGGTTTAATAAATAAGACAAATAACAAGTTTTTGTTTGGTTTGTATAATCCCAACATTTCATAATATTCAGGTATGTAATCTTTCTCGCTCCCAAAATAATTATGATGAGGAAGGTGGTGTTTACGATAAGTAGCTACTGTTCTAAAGACAGGAAGAGCATAGAGGAACTCTAAATTTTCATTCCAGATTTTTCTCTTAAATAAATTATTGTGTGTTGCTTCATGTACTAATCCTTCTCCGATAGCAAATTGAAAAAGGCCGATCGCCCATACTGAAATTAAATAGACAAATATATTATTTATCCAAATGCTAAAAGCAGCAATCATAAAAATTGCAATCCAGTCTCTTAGCAAAGCTACGAAAGCTTTAATATCGTTTCGTTCAATAAAGTCAATTGGTTTACTTTGATACATCTGTGCGTTTTTTAACAAATCAAAACTACTAAACTGCTGAAGGCTAAGACGAGGGCGGTTAAGGAAGAGCATATAGAGCATACTATTATATACTGCTAGATTGTGTTAAAGCCAACTAAACTGCTGTAAAAAGCAGGATACCATTCAAAATTGTTACTGCTTTCAATTGACTAACCCCCCTCAACTTCCCGCACCAAAAACTTCTCCCACAGTTAGGCGGGTACCATTAACAAAATCCCATCCCGACTGGGGACGTTTACCAGCTAGCTGAACTTCTCGCAACAGCAATAAACCTTCCCCAGTCTGGACGATCGCACCAATTCCTTTGGCAATGCTGACTACAACTCCCGGTTTGTCTAATGTATTTGACAAATCAGGCAATTTATGGAGCAAATCTTGTAATTCTGGTGGGACGCGATCGCCTACAGAACCAAGGGGAGCAGAAGCGGTGATTTTAAATAGGTTGTTACGAAAGGTAGCGGTGCAGTTAGGGTAAAAGCCTCTGATTTGATTGTGTAATTGGATAGCGCTTTTTGACCAATCCAAACCATAATCTTGTTTTTGAATCAGAGGTGCATAAGTAGCTGCTAAATTATCTTGGGGAATTGGTTGAATTTCCTGGCGTTCCAACTTCAACAGAGTTTCTACCAACAAATCTCCACCGATCGCAGCTAGTCTTTCAGCTAAATCTTGGGCAGTATCTAGTAATCCAATGGGTGTAGTGGCTATTTGTAGCATTGCCCCGGTATCCATCCCCACATCCATTAACATTGTCGTGATCCCCGTTTCGCTCTCACCGTTGTACAAGCACCACTGAATCGGTGCTGCGCCCCGATATTTGGGTAAAATCGAGCCATGCACATTAATGCAGGCTAATTTTGGCATATTTAGGATTTTTGACGATAATATCTGTCCATAAGCGACAACAACAAACACATCTGCATCTAACTGTTTGAGTTTGGTTAAAGTTTCGGTGTCTTTTTTCACCCGTTCCGGTTGCCATACTGGTAAGTTGTGAGCAGTAGCGATCGCTTTTACGGGTGTTGGCGTAACTTTATTTCCCCGCTCCCGGCGTTTATCTGGTTGGGTGACAACTGCCAACACTTCAAATTCTGGATGATTCAATAACTTTTCCAATGTGGGTACAGCAAACTGAGGTGTACCAAAGAATACAATTTTCATTAATAATTAGTTGTTAATCGTTAGTGATTAATTAATGGTAAATAATATCGGCTGTTTAGTGGTACAATATTTTCGTATTGGTGAAAAAGGCTGCAAGATTCAAGTTAATAGTTAAGTTGACAAGTGTAATAGCTACTATCAACTGCATCTACCTTTAGTGAGCCTAATAGTTTAGTGGTGTCTCGTCACGAGCCGCTAGAGCATCTACCGAGTAAGTTTTGTTGTGTTCCCGATAATTTGCTCCAAATTCATTGGGTTTCTAAAATACTAAGCTGTTACGCAAATAATACATTTACCTGATGACGGTCAACAGTCAACAGTCAACAGTCAACAGTCAACAGTTAACAGTTAACGACATCAAAATAGTTTAGACGCGCATCAGCTTATTGCGTCTTCTAACTATTTCTGTAGTTAAGATTGCAGTTTATAACTTTAGGTTGCTGACAGCAGTATTTTCTGAGTATGATGTATTGTGTGTCTGCCTAAAGAGCTTTTCACATAACGCCTCACGTTTACCATTATGAGGGTTTGCCCTCTTATATTAGTGTGTAACCTGGCTTGTTTGTTGTGTACTAGCAATCGCTAGTACGATCCCCAATAGCAAATTTATCTCACTCTTCCTTGCCAGGGTTACTATACGCTGAATATCCCTTGACTAATACCTGTTTTTGGTGTGCTTAGGTATAGCAACAGCAACATTACATATTGTGTAGTAATTACTGTCTTTTCAGCATATTTACTATACTCGCATATTTCTGTAAAAAAACATCAACTACCTGAGTAATAAAAAGTGTAGACAATGATACTTAATTATTTTTGTAAAACTCTGCAAACTTTGTAGAAAATATATCGTCAAAGTTTTTAGTTTCTTGTTATACATATAATTACCGCCTGCCCCTTGCTGCATAGGTATTGCTTCTCACATAGCAACCGCCCCTCTAGAGAGTCTACAAATGCTTAAACCCCTTTTGCTGTCAGAATGGTTCCGCGCCCAACCATTTCTCAATTACGTTGTCGTTGCAATACTGCTCGCACCCTTACTAGGGGCATCGGCTCACTCGTTCCAGGTAAAATCCGAAGTATCTAAACTAACTTCGATGACTGGAGATTCTGACTCTACATCAAAGGAAATAGCTGTAGTTGGGGAACCTGAGATAGCCGAAATATCAAAAACTGAGCAAACCAACTTCTTAACAGAAGAATTTGACTCTGTGCAAACACAAAGTACTGCTGTCCAGGAACCGCAAGTATTACTAGCTGATAAAATTGAGTCTTTCGCTCAAATAGATAGTTCTGTGTCAAGCAGCGATTTAACTATTCCTGATTCTTTGGCAGCAGTTGAACTCGCACCATTAACTGATGTTCCTGTTAGTCAGCTTAATTTAATCCGAAAACTCAAAGCTGCTAATATCAAGTCTTTGAAAGGACAAGAAAATTATTTCCTCAAAGAAAAATCTTTTAATGAATCATTGACAGCAACTCAAGTAGCGCCAACTCTTAGAGAATCACAACCAACCACAACAACGGAAATACCTGTTTCTGAACCCCGTGATGAGTCTCAAGCAGAACAAATTGATCCCATAGGTAGTCCTCATCCTATTCCTTGGAAATGGATTACAGCAACTCAAGAAGCTATTGCTTCCAAGGGTGGTTCGGGAGTGCGTCACTACCGCAGCATACCTGTGGTTTCTCCAGATGGAAAATATGCAGTTTACAGCCGGGTGCAACTAGAAGTAAAACCAGAAATGTACAACAGCCGTGTCACCAGCGTTCTGTTTGTCCAAGATATGCACACCAAGAAGTTGTGGGTGATGGCTTCAACTACTCCTGTTAGCGATCCTTTATTAAAGGTAAAGGCTGTAAAGGGGGAGTCGTCAGAAGAAACTGATCCGAGTGGTAAAATTGGGGTATTAGTTCCAGTTAGCTGGTCAGAAAAAAGCGATCGCTTCTTAGCACGTAAGTTTCAAGGTATATTTAATACGGGTGATTCTACAGATAGTGCAGTGATTTGGGATCGGCAAAAAAATCATGCTAATACAGTTGCTCCTGCTAATGCTAATGAGGAGGAACATGACAAAATTGCAGTATTGTTAGGTTGGAGTAAAAGGCAACCGGATCATGTGTTGTTCCGTGCAGGTGAATTAGGTGATGAAAACTGGCCACTAATGCAAGTTGCTAATGATGGCAAGACTGTACCCACAACAGACGAAGATCAGCCGATTACTTTTGGTAAAAAGGTTACAGAAATTTGGGCAGGGCCACAAGTAGCCTACCGATAGGTTATTAAATATACTATATACTCCCGTTGTCGTCACTGCTGACAACGGGAGATTTTTTTTGGCGTTGCATAAAATTTAGTCAGAATTGCTTGACCAGGTTTTTTGAAAATTTTACTTTATCAATTTCTGTTATGTTACGATAAAAGCATCAACCTGTACAGACTTTGTGTACAGGTTAATGGAGAATGTACTTAATTCAATTTACAAGTAAAAACGGAACTTTTGATACTTATGGTTTCTGCTAGTTATACTTACACACAAGCACGAGAAAAGCTGTCTGAACTGTGCCAGAAAGTTACTTCAGAACGCGATTTTGTAATCATTACACGTCGTAATGCTGAAAATGTAGCTTTAATAGCTGTTGATGAACTTTCTAGTATCCTAGAAACTGCTCATCTTTTACGTTCTCCCCGTAACGCTGAACGTTTGCTAACAGCTTTAAATCGAGCTAAATCAGGAGTTGTGAAATCTCAAAGCTTGGATGAGCTTAGTAAGGAGTTAGGATTTGACCAAAAAGAAGAACCTCAAAAACCAATCAAAACAAGAAATTCCAGCAACTCCAAAGCAAAGAAAAACAGTATTTCAACCTGAATTTTTAGAAGACTTAAAATTTTGGGTGGAAAATGATCAACAAGTTACCCTTAAAGTTTTGGATCTTGTCAAAGAGACTTGCCGAGATCCTTTTAAGGGAAAAGGTAAGCCGGAACCTTTAAAATATTTAGATCCTAATACTTGGTCTCGCCGTTTAACACAAGAACATAGAATTGTATATCTTGTAAAAGATAATGAAATAAATTTTTTACAAGCTCGTTATCATTATTAACTATTAATTATCCCAAAATATTAAGTAGCATTATTTAGTTTTGCGTAGCTTGCCGCCGTAGGTATCGCCTAACACTTCCAACACTCCAAAAATATCTACCTGCTCACAAGCTCCTCTCAAAATCCTAGCGACTGAGTTAGTAAGTGAGTATGCAAAAATATTTATGTCATTGCAAAGGAAACTAGACTAGTGTTCCCTTACTTGATTATTTTCTAACACTTAACTCAAAAGCGTTCGCCTGTTGTCCTATTCCTATCCTTTAAGATTAAAACTATAAATACTTATTTATCACCCCTTTCCCATTCAGGTATGGCTCCTTTGACTCGACGGATGGGCAAATTAGCAATTAAAGCTGTCGTTCGTTGGTTGCTTTCTAAGGAGAACTCCAAGCCCTCCGTGTCAACTTCGACATAGCGACAGACTACATCTAAGATTTCTTTCCGCATTTTTTCCAACGTTTGAGGGTCTATATCAGCGCGATCGTGAGCAATCACCAATTGCAGGCGACGTTTAACTTGAGTTCGACTGCTATCAGTACCGCGAGAAAAAAGTCGTTCTAGAAGTTCAATCATTACGAATAGGTCTGGCGCGGAGACTGGAAAAGTAAGTTAAACAATCTTTGTCCTGAATAACCTTCGTATCCGGGCGAAGATGCTGTCTTGGGACGAGTCGATCTCCAGAAATTCGACACTTTCCCCTTCTAATCTACGAGCAATGTTCTCAAAAGCTGTGGCAGCTAAAGAGGGATTTTCCGCTAACACTAAGGGTTCGCCGCGATTGGTAGATACAATAACACGCTCGTCGTCAGGGATTACCCCGATCAGGGGAATGGCGAGAAGTTCCTGAACATCTTGCACTGACATCATATCATTTGCCTGCACCATTGCGGGTCTGATACGGTTAATTATTAAATGAACACGCTTGATACCTTGTGCTTCAAGTAACCCCACTACCCGGTCAGCGTCACGAACTGAGGAAATTTCTGGTGTGCTGATAACTAGCGCTTCTTTTGCCGGGCCGATCGCATTTTTAAATCCATTCTCAATACCGGCAGGGCTATCGATGATTACGTACTGATATTTTTGCGCCAGTGCATTCACCAATAACTTCATCTGTTCCGGCGTGACTGCATCTTTAGAGCGATTTTGGGCTGCTGGCAAAAGTACGAGATTGGGTTGGCGCTTATCTTTCACCAAGGCTTGTTCTAAGCGGCACTCTCTGGCTAAGACTTCCACCGCAGTATAGACGATGCGGTTTTCCAGCCCTAGCAGCAAATCCAAATTTCTCAGACCAAAATCCGCATCAACCAAGGCAACTTGACGACCCATTTTGGCTAAAGCCATGCCCAGATTTGCTGAAACTGTGGTTTTACCCACTCCTCCTTTGCCGGAGGTAATCACAATAATGCGAGTCATGATAGAAATGCGGTCAATAAGGGTTCAGAAAATATAAAACAGTAAATTGCAGTATAAAGTATGAAGTATGGTATCAAGTATGAAGAAATATCTGTTCTCCCTAATAAGGGCGAGGCATGAATATTTATGTTATTTCATCCTTTATACTTCATCCTTTAAGTAAATATTTATGGCTCTTGATTGCTCTTGGTAAATTGGTTTCTGGAAAAATCAGTAGCCCTAGCGATGCGAATTCCTTGGGGCGTAATATGTGCCACCTCTGGAGAAAACTGCATTGGCGGTTTTTCTGGTGCCCTAGCTACAGAATCTGCGATCCGTAGTTGGGTTGGTTCCATTTGCAAGGCCATAATCAGACACTCACGATTGCCTCCAGCACCAGCATGAGCGATTCCACGTAGGCGACCCCAGATGATAATATCTCCATCTGCAATTACAATACCACCTGGATTTACATCTCCCAAGATAATTACTGTACCAGGATGACGAATTTCTACTCCAGAACGGACTGTTATTTCTAAATAAAGGGCATCTTCTTGGGGTATGGCTGTAGCTTTTGGCTCGGAATTCAGGGAAGTTACGGGCTGTAGTTGTTCTACAGAATACCCAGATGTGACGGCAGCGATCGCAGTTTGCCGACGACTAGTCGATACTGAGATTAGCCGCAGTTGGACTTCACTCAAAGCGTCGGCGAGTTCTTGGAGTTGTCTAGCATCTACAAGGCGATCTTGTGCCATTAGATGCACAGGAGTATTAGAAATACGGAAGCGATCGCCTGCATTCAAACGCTGTCTTATTTGTTGCCAAATATCAGACCAACTCAGTTCTGAGGCAGATCCTTGAGATTCTGGAGGCAGAATTAATAACAGCCGTCCCTCCTTACTTTTTAACTGGACTTGACTATTGTCATTTACGCGATACCCTGATATTGCTGACTCATTAGGATTTAAATCAGTAAGAATAAAATCTGATGCCGGATCAGTATTTGACTCTACATCTGGGTTAGCAGGATTTGACTCTACATCTTCAAGGACAGTATTTGATTTTAGATAAAGGAGGACGGATTTTAACTCTGCATCAGGGGGGATAGGATCTGACTCTACATCAGAAAAAGTAGGATTTTCCTCTACCTCCGAAAGGATAGAGTTTGATTCTGCATTAGGAAGTGCAGAATTTGACTTTAGATCGGGAACCGCAGAATCAGAAGTCATGAAGTACTAGCCAAAAGACAAAGGATACACAGATTTTGGATTTTAAATTTAGGATTTTGAATTTGTATTACCTATAAGGGGTAAAAGCGCGTAGCAAGACGTTAGTCTGGCATGAATAGGACTTACGCAAAAACTCTCTCAAACTCTTATTACTTTGTGACAGCAGTCGCTCATGGGGGAAACCCCCAAGACCGCGCTGCCTCTCCTTTGCGTCCTTTGCGGTTCGTTTTTTCATAATTTTGCGTAAGTCCTGATGAACCAAAAGATTATTTAATCTCAAATCTTAAATTTCAAATTGGCAGGGTCAACCTCTGATAAACTGTCCCCAAGGCATCAGCATCGCCAACATTACCGGGAAACAGCACCACAGGTAAATCAGGAAACTGGGGATGATCGGAAGGCGTTAACACCATTGAACAACCAGCTAAAACTTGACCGAGTAAACGGGCTGAAGTTAAAGCTAGTCCAGTACTCAAGACATCATTAGAGGTAATCCCACCCTTGCTGATTAAGAATCCTATATCAGATGGTAAACCGCGGACAATATCCATCAATAAACCTGAAACTTTTTCTCCAAACTCCAATCGTGTCTTGACATCTTTAAAATTCAGTTCCTGACGGCTAGTATAAACCACTGGTGTTTTGCCAGCTTCGTGTGCCACCCGTGTACTTTCTTGAATTTCAGTTAGTAATGCCGCAGAGTGATTTGCCCCATCATCAAGTAATCGCGCTACATTCACTTCGATTCCCACCGTTCCCTCTACTTGCAATAGCGCCTCTAATTGTTGAGTAGTCTTTTTCACATGGGAACCAACAATCACTGCACCTGGTTTGCCTTGTAGCACGTACTGCGCCATGTTTTCGGCGGCAACAGGTTGGGGTGGTAAAGCGGCTAAAGCTGTTAAAATACTTGCTGCACTGCGAAATAAAAAGCGTTTCCCTTGACTTGCGGCGGCTAATATGTCTACTGCAAAGCGGTTGAGATCATCTTGAGTTTCACCATCTACGACAGCGCACTTATTACCACTCAGTTGTAACAAGCGTTCTAAACTACCAGCGCGAATATCAGCTAGGAGAAACCTTTCTACAGCTTCGGCACTAATTTGTCCTTGAGTCTTTTCTTCGACATACTTGGGTAAATAACTGTGATGGTAGCTGAAGACTGAATCACGGGCAAATTCAGTTTCATGGACTGGGGTGGGTACACCGCCAATAATCAAGTAATGAACGCTGTCGCGGGTGATGCGTCCACCCTCTCTTCGAGAGGCTTCGCCAACAAAAAAAGCTGGTACGAGAAAATGAGCATCAAAAGGGCCAAGTTCTTGGGCGATCGCATCAGTTTCAATGGGATAATGTCCTCGCAAAGTAGAATCAGAACGGCTGACAATCAAAAAATCGTCAATTGCTTCCGCATTCAAAGCGATTTTCAGGTTCTGGCAAACTTCTGTGGTGACAGATGCAGCTGACTCTGGCGTTAGCGATCTAGTATTAGTCAGCACAAAGAAAATCGGCGAATCATCCTGCAACCCAGTGCGTAAAGTGTCCACATCCCAGTGCATTAGCAGCAAGCAGCTATGGACTGTTTGAGAACCCGTAGGGTCATCATCAAGGACAATTATTTTTGGTTTGTTGCTCATTTAAGTCAATGGGGCGATCGTTTTTTAGGGAAGTTCGGATTTGGAAAGTATTTTGCTAAACATCAAAGCAATCGAAACCTAACCCCCTACCCCCTTCCCTGCAAGGGAAAGGGGGAAGATTCAAAGCCTCTCTCCTCCTAGGAGAGAGGTTTGGAGAGAGGTTTCTGAGTATATTTTGTGACTTATTAAACATCCACTCAGCCTTTATGCAATTTTCTGATTTCTGCTTGTACATCGATCGCAATTTGCAATGATTGATTTAGCAGTTGAGCATATTCGCCTGCTTGACTACTAACTTGTAAAGCTTGCAGACTGGCTAAATTATTCACAAATAACTCTTGGTTATTAGCAAGCAATTTTTTATTATCCCGCAAAATTCGTTCCGTTTTCAGAGCGCGGACTAAATCTTCTCTAATTAGTTGCAAGGCGGCGGTTACTTGATCTCGGTCATGGAAACTGCTTTCTACGTTTCCTGATGCTGCCAATTGGTCATTAATATCTATAGCGGCAATCAGGTCATGATATTTATCAACTTCATCTAAAAGTATTGTCAGTCCTTCAGGACAGGTTAACTGTCGCCATAGCCATCGCCCCACTAATATCGGCATTGGCACTAAAATAAGTAAAAGAATTCCTAGTCGAATTGAAGAACCAATTGTTGGCAGAATAATAAATGCGTAAACAAAACCAACAATTATTGGCGTTAGCGCCAGCGTCACCAGCATTTCATTGATAAAAAACCCTAATCGCTTTTTGCTATCTCGCAAAACCGAGGGGCGAAAAACGTCTTCTGGATCGAATCCAGTTAAACGTCTCAATTCCCCCTTACTAATTTCCAAGCCTATTAAGTCCGGCTGCACGGCTGGATAACTCCTATGGAAGCCCAAGTTGCGTATTTATTTTAATCGGCTTTGGTAGATAAGCAATGGATGGTTACGTATAGTTATGATAAAAAGCAGACTGTGGAACATGATTAGATAAAGCTAAAAATCATTTGCACTTATTTCCTGCTCTATTTTGGATACAATAGACCCCTTGAATAAATCACAAAATTTGAACCCCACCCCGCCAAAGCTACGCTTTGTCTCCCCTCCCCTTACTAAGGGGAGGGGGTTAAAGGGTGGGATGTTACTTTTGCAACAGGTCTAATGCAGTACTTATGTAGGCGATCGCGTTTAAGCGGACATCAAGTTGAGTATTATGACCATAGAACAACGATTAATAAATTTTGATGTGGCAACTGCTGAAAATGCATCCTCGCAGATGGGCGCAAAAATAAATTATCGATCGCAAGCCGCCGATACCAGCATCGATGCCGATATTTATCTGTTTTCCCGGTTGCGAAACCTCTCACTTGAACAACGAATAAAAATGTTCGCGGCTCATGAACGTGGGGTAAAAAAACTTTGCCTTGCAGGAATCAAATCACGACATCGCAGTGCTTCCAAAGAGGAAATCCGTTGTATATTTGCGCGTGCAATGCTTACAGAAAAATTCTCTCCAAACTTTCAGTTTATTGGTGTTGATGAAAGTATGTGGATTCAAGATTCCATCTCGCTAGCAGGCGAACTCCATCAGCTTTTTGAGTCAATCAATATAGCTTATTACGTTAGTAGAGGTGTTGCTAGTTCAATTCACGGCGAACCTCGCTCGACACGGGATTTAGATTTGGTAATTTCAGTTCAACCCGATCAAATCGATTTGTTGGTGACGACACTAGAAGCAGCAGGATACTATTGTCCAGCAGGGGCGGTTGAAGATTTGAAGCGAGGATACGAGCGAATGCTCAACATCACACATACCGAAACCATAGCTAACGCCGATCTGTATATTACTGATAGTTCACCATTTGCAGTATCGCAGATGACACGTCGGATATTGCCAGATTTAGATGGGATACCTCAATTTTGGGTGGCTTCGCCAGAGGATACGATTTTACAAAAGTTGTGGTGGCGGCAAAATAGTCAATCTGAAAAACAGTGGCGTGATGTATTGGGCATACTCAAGTTGCAAGCACAAAGTTTAGACTACACCTACCTTGTGGAGTGGGCGGAAAGTTTAAATTTAGTTGATGCGTTGAGTCTGGCATTGACTGAGGCTGGTATTTAATCATCATATTTGCCAAATCGCACCACTTCTACTCAGGAAACCAGTTTTCATCTAAAATTTGTTCTAAAGAGCCAATAATTGTAACAGGGAATGTATCAATGGGAAGTTGAGAGCGATCGCTTGCTTCTTTCCTTGCATCTTGATAACATTCATCAAATATTTCTAAAATGTAAGGCTTAAGACTAGGACTGTCTTTGAGTTCATCCTTAATCTCTCTACGGAATGTCCTGATTTCTCCTTTCCAATGCCCTTCATTGCGCTCCCGTTCCACATCCCAGTATGTGAGCTTAAGCAGATGTTGAAAAAGTCGAATTAACAGACTTTTCACCGTTCGCTTCTGGCTCCTACCCATACTTTCTAATTCTTCTAACAAATTATCTAAATCAACAGATGAAAACTGTCCAGCACGAAGTTGGTTGATGGTTGTCCTGAGCCAAAGGTAATAATCTTGGTCGTATAAGGTTTGAGCCGTTTGTTGTATTTGTATTACCATATACTTGTTCAACTCCTATTATCACCATCATAATATAGCAGCCCTAAATCATTTGTGAAAATTATATCTCTCTTTTATTTCTTTCCTTTGCGTTCTTAGCGTACTTGGCGGTTCGTTTTCTTATTTATATTTTTCACAAATCAAATAGGATTGCTATAAAGAAAGTTAAGTTCTTGGTTGATTAATTATATAAGCGACTGGTCTGTTAGTTTATATAAATAGTAAGTATTTGTTTGTATTATTGTAATATAAAACACAAACAAGACTTAGTTGTGTTTAGGATTTATAACACTTATTTGTGAGGTTGCATCAAGTAAATGTGTGGGAATCTTCAACTGGTGTTCTAGGTTTGGATCGTAGCCTTGGGCTGCTAACGCTATATACTCAGTATCCATCATGCTGAGGTTATGAATTTCAGTTAAGGTGCAATAGCGCAAATATTCCTTAAGTCTAAAGTAAAGCTTACTGAAAGAATGAGGTTTTAATTTACCAAGTCATTGAGAATATACAAGATCCTATTCATCAACCTCCAAATTCTCAGTCCGATAAATTGATTATTACTGAGGGGAAAAAATGGCTAAAAATAAAGTAACAGACATTCTTTGATTAAAGTTTGCATAAGCATTTAATCATGATTTGCACTTAATTAGTGCATGAAAATTACAAAAGTATTCCTTCATTAGAGAGTAGAAAAATGACTGCTACAAATGAGAAGCGCAAAATTCGTTACGCCGTTGTTGGTTTAGGTTGGTTTGCTCAAGAAGCTGCCTTACCTTCGTTTACCCAGACCGAAAACTCGGAATTAGTGGCACTAGTTTCAAATGACCCCACTAAAAACGAAGAACTGAGCAAAAAGTATGGTATAGATCATACTTACTCCTACGAGGAGTATGAGGACTGTTTGGCAAGTGGCGAGGTTGATGCAGTTTATATTGCGCTACCCAATCACTTGCATTGCGACTACACTGTGCGGGCTGCTAATCAAGCAATTCATGTATTATGTGAAAAGCCAATGGCAGTCACAGAAGAAGAGTGTGAGGCAATGATTAAAGCTGCCAATGATAATAATGTGAAGCTGATGATTGCCTACCGTTTACATTTAGAAGAAGCCAATTTACAAGCAGTGGAAATTGTGCGCTCAAAGCAAATTGGTGAAGCACGTATTTTCAACTCGGTTTTTACTCAGCAAGTAGAAGCAGGCAATATTCGTTTACGAGATATTACAGGTGGTGGCACGCTCTATGATATTGGCATCTACTGCCTTAATGCTGCACGTTATCTATTTCAAGATGAACCTATTGAAGTATTTGCTGTAGCTGCCAATAATGGAGAACAACGCTTCAGCGAAGTTGAAGAAATGGCTAGCGTTATCTTACGTTTCCCGAATGAGCGATTGGCAACATTTACCTGTAGCTTTGGAGGAGCAAGCGTTTCAACCTATCAGATTGTAGGTACTCAAGGCGATTTACGAGTAAACCCTGCATATTCTTGGCAGGGAGAAATCAAGCATTACCTGACAATTAATGGTGAAACTCAAGAGCGTACCTTTGAAGATCACGATCAATTAGCGGCTGAATTTACCTACTTCTCTGATTGTATTCTCGAAGATAAAGACCCAGAACCATCTGGGACGGAAGGGTTGATTGATGTTTCGATCATTCAAGCGCTTTACCAGTCAATTGAGACGCGTCAACCTGTGCAGATCCAAACTAGCGGTCGCCATCAACGCCCCACATCGGATCAAACTATTGAGCGTCCTCCTAGTGATGAGAAGCCAGATTTGATTCATGCTGCTGCACCTTCTGGACAATGATTACTAATACTAATTCTTGGTGAAGTTGCACAAAATCAACCTTGGTGAGATAAAGAATGTACTAAGTGGATGATTGTCAGATAACAGACACTTAGTACCAGTTATATTGTAGCGATCGCTTAACAAAAATCTGACTTTTCACGGTATCTGGAAAACCTCACTTCTATTTCTCTCTCCTTTTAGGAGAGAGACTTTGAATTTTCCCCCTTCCCGCGACGAGTTGGGGGTTAGGGGGTTAGGTTTTTGGTGGACTTTTCCACATAACGTGAAAAGTCAGAACAAAAATACTCGCTATTCATAACATATAAGGGCACAACAATAATATTGTGCCCTTAGATGTTCTCTATTCAATTAAAAACTGCTGTCTATGCCTAAATCTTAAGGATAAAGACCTCTATCAGTCAGCGCCTGAGCCACTCTACCCACCCCCAATGTGTAAGCTGCTAACCTTAAAGAAATTTGCCGTACCTCCGACTGGTGAATCACCTTGCGGTAGGCTTGCACCATCAAATGCTCCATTTCGCGGTTGACGCGCTCCTCATCCCAAAATACGTAAGAAAGACCCTGTACCCATTCCAAATAACTGACTACCACACCGCCAGCATTGGCCAAAATATCTGGTAACACTGTCACACCCCGCGCCTCTAATGCCAAGTTAGCCTCAAGAGTAACCGGCCCATTAGCTGCTTCTGCGACAATTCGCGCCTGCACTTGATTCACATTTTCTTCAGTGATTTGGTTCTCCAAAGCTGCTGGTATTAAGACATCACAGGGTAAAGTTAATAAATCTGCATTACTAATTGGTACAGATTGCGGGAAACCCACAATACTCTTGCGATTTTCAGCAGCGTAGACTTTTAACTTGGGAATATCAAGACCAACTTCGGAAAATATTCCCCCAGCACCAGTTGAAACAGCGATGATTTTCGCGCCTGCTTCATATAGTAACTCTGCTGCGGCACCGCCAACGTTACCGAAACCCTGAATAGCTACTCGCACTCCTGCTAAGGATTTACCTTGATCTGCTAGCGCCTCACGGACAATAATCATCACGCCACGTCCGGTTGCCATTTCCCGTCCCAGTGAACCACCAATAGAAAGCGGCTTCCCAGTTACAACCCCTGGTACAGCATGACCAACATTTACAGAGTAAGTGTCCATCATCCAAGCCATCTCACGGGCAGAAGTACCCATATCTGGAGCAGGAATATCTACGGAAGGCCCAATATCTTTAATCAACTCGCTGATATAACGCCGGCTGATTCGCTCTAATTCGCCAACACTGTAGCGTTTGGGATCTATGGGAATGCCACCCTTCCCACCACCGTAAGGAATACCTAATAAAGCACATTTCCACGTCATCAGCATTGCTAGAGCAGATACTTCGCGCAATGTAACAGCCGGATGGTAACGAATTCCGCCTTTGTATGGGCCTAAGACATCAGAGTGCTGCACCCGGTGTCCAGCGAGAACTTGTATTTCCCCATTATCTAGTTTCACAGGAATGGAAACTGTGACAACTTTACGCGGATGGCTGAGAATTTCCAGCAAACCCTGATTTAAATTTAATTCTTTAGCTGCCGCTTCTAAGTAGCTACAGGCTTGATCAAATGGGCATATATGCGCTGGAGAAGCAGGTTCTGACAGCAACAGGGATTTTGAAATCATAAAATTTTCTCCTAATCACGGTATCTTTACGAACCGGATATCATCTGTATTTAGCTTATCCTTTTTTTTGGAGAAATAGGAGTTTTGTAGTTTTTGTTACAGTTTTATTTTTTATAATCTGCTAAATCTGCAAAATATAATACTTATGCATCAATAGCAAATACTTAAATAAAACTTATGTATGATGTCAGTCAAGTTGCTACCTTGCCAATGCGATCGCTGCATTCTGTCCCCCAAAGCCAAAACTGCAACATAGCACTTGCCTAATTTTACTTAAACGTGCAGATGTAACGATATCTAAATCAAACTCTGGCTGCTGCAATCCTACACAAGGTGGTAATATTTGATGCTTTAATGCCATGAGAGAAAAAGCTACACCTAAAGCTCCAGATGCCCCTAGTGTATGACCTGTGCTTCCCTTGGTGGAACTAACTGCCACCCCTTGGGGAAACAAACGCTGAATTACCATGCTCTCCATCTGGTCATTTAGCTGGGTAGCTGTGCCATGAGCATGAATATAATCAATATCGGTTGGTGAGAGACAACTACGTTCTAGACATTGTTTGATAGCAGCGATCGCACTTTTTCCTTCAGGTTCTGGTGAATTACCATGATATGCGTCGTTAGTCAAGCCAAAACCGAGAATTTCACCATAAACTTTTGCTTGACGCTGTTTTGCCAACTCTGCTGATTCTAAGACAAACACAGCTGCGCCTTCGCCCAACACTAAGCCTTCTCGGTGCAAATCAAAGGGATAAGCCCCAGTTTTCGCCAAAGCACCCATCTGCTGAAACCCAGCCAAAGTTAGGGGTGTAATCGGCGCTTCCACTGCGCCAGCGATCGCTTGTTGACATTGCCCAGTTTGGATAAGCAAAGCTGCTTGAGCGATCGCCCAAATTCCAGTTGCACAAGCTGCCATCGGTGCTAAAACAATTCCAGAAGCACCGATTTGTCTTGCAGCTGCGATCGCGTTCATGTGAGGTAATGTATCTAGCCAATTTCCAAAAGAGGACACGGGCAAATTCGCCGCGTCTTCATACATTTGCCGCGCCAGAATTTCCCAAGATGCTTGATAAGAGCGACTCGATCCAATGACTACAGCACAATCAGCTGCATGTGAAACTAACCCAGAATCTTGCAAAGCAGAACCAACAACCATCTGAGTTAATATTGTCAATTCAGATGGTTGTTGACCAATCAAACCTAGAGGAAGTGGTGTAAGTTCTGGAAATGGTTGATGCAACCGAATTCCAGATTTACCTGCAATTAAATTTTGCCAGCTATCCTCTAAGCTTCCACCCAAGGCGGAAATTAAACCAATACCAGTGACACAAACCTTAACCAATTTGCAATTTGAGAGTGAGGAATCTTTCGCTATTCAAACATTCAATTCTTCATTTTGAATTTTGAATTTTGAATTTTGAATTGATTTCTCCTACTGCCCTGGTATTTTCAGATTTTCAGCACCTTGGGTGACTTTAGCGGAGTCAATGCGATCGCCTTGCTGAATTTCGTTCACTACATCAAAGCCTTGAGTGACATTGCCAAACACGGCGTAGTTACCATCTAAGAATGCCAAATCTGCTAAAGCAAAGTAAAACTGGGCAGAAGCGGAGTCTGGCGATTGCGATCGCGCCATCGCTACTGCACCCTGCTTATGGGGCAATACGACAGGTTGAGCAGTAGCATCAAATGGTTTATTGTAAGTCGGAGTATCTGAACCTTTTGCCTTAACTTCTAAAGGTATATAACGAGCATTTCCCGTTTTTGGGTCAATATAGCTACCGGTTCCCAGGCTATCTGCTGGAACTTTCGGATCTTTGCTTTGAGGATCGCCCCCTTGAACTACAAACGGTTGGGGTTCGCGTACAACTCGATGGAAAGCTAAACCATCGTAGACACCCTTCTGCACTAAATCTACGAAGTTGCCAGCTGTAATGGGGGCATCAGTGCCGTCTACTTCGATAGTAATCGGTGAACCTTTAACCGTGAGTACCACAGTAGCCCGGCCTTCGAGCCTTGGTAAATCTGTTATTCCAGGAATATCACTACTAGTTTGAGATACAGATGTTGCTTCAGTAGTTGTCTTGGTGCTTGCCTCGCTTGTTGTCGAGGTAGCTGTCAAGATTGGAGAAGACGCATTAGAAGCGACTTGCTGTGTTGAACATCCTCCCAACATCAAGCCACTGATAATCGCAAGAGAAAGCAAAAATTGTGAAATTTTTAACCGCATTGCCTGTTACCGATTTAACCAGAGTATCTTATCGTTTTCAGGGGCATTGGAAATTGGGAATTGGGAATTGGGCATTGAGCATTGGTCATTAAGCAATAATTCTTCTTCCCCTGCTTTCCACTCCCCACTCCCCACTCCCCACTCCCTTACAATCCTTCTAATGACACTCCCAAAAAGCGGGCTAATTTTGCGCCTTCTGTTTCCAATTCTGTTAAAGATAACGGTTGTCCAACCCGTGTTAAGGGTATATCTCGCCGGCCCTTAATGCGTAGATAGAGGGCGCGAAGGGGATTAAGACCTTCTTTAACGGTTATTCGCACAGATTGCACATCTTCTATGCGTCCATCAATCTCAATTCGGCGGTTTTTGCCAGGAAATCCCCAACGGAATATTTTGATTGTGCCAGTTTCCTGATTAAATTCGTTGTAACCGCCTCCCACATCCCATAGAATTACTAGCCACAGGTATGTGGCTAATAGCAAGCCAGCAGTACCATATAAACCCATCACCAATCCTTGGGGGACGAATACCAGTTGAGTTGGATCGGAAACTATGAGTAAATTAATTTTTAGATAACTGGATATACCAGCCAATAAAAAGCCGCTTGCTCCCAACGTAACGATAGTTGCCCAGCAATAGTTACTGAACCGACGAGAACCGAGAACATTTTGATGCAGGAGGCGATCGCCTTTGTTAATCGTTGTTGATGCCGTCATTGAACTACCATTGCCCCGTGAGATACTCGCTGTCACATACTTGCACACTTATGCTCTGGCATAGAGTGTGTGCTTCTGTACCAATCCGGCTATTGCTGAGGAGGCACTGAAGCTCTGTTTTAAGTCCACGGTATACTTTACCGCAGACGATGATTTTTTTACCCTGTACTCTACAAATTTTACTGTCCCGGATGATGGCTTATTTGCACTATGGGACAAACCACTAGTACCGCAAGGCGGAAGTCACGCATTCAAAAGTATTATGGAATAGCCTTTTTAGGGATTTTAGATGGTTGCTCTATTTCCGCCGTGGCGTACTATGCTATTTGTAATTAGTCAAGATGTGTTAACTTCCTTCCCCCTTGTCCAACGTTTCACATAGTTTTTCCAGAGGTGTATCAACGACTGTGGCGGCGAAGTAACCACCCACATTTTACCAAACATTGTTGACAAAAACTCAACTGCGCCCTTCCCTGTTCCTGCTACCCATATAATTTGTTAGGGCACTAAGTCCTAAATTTCTTCACTCAATGGCTGTTGAAGGAAGTAGGAGGCAGTTCTTGCTGTCTTGCTGAAGTTCTAAAATGTTTGAATTTTGTTAGCGAGTCCGCGAGCGTCATTTTGAATTTTGAATTGATTTCTCCCCTGCCCCCTGCCTCCTGCCCACGTCCATGTAGACTAAATTTTTTTACATTTCTGAGAAAAGTTGTGTCAAATTGTAAAATTTCTGATATTCATATTATTTATAAGGTTTGTGTTTCATAACTGATTTGCTTGGTGTGTATCAGGCAAAAACCCTGAGTAGTATGATAAGTTAAGAATCATTAAGTTACCACAAGCTAGATTACTAGCCGATGGTACGTGTAATGGCATAGAGAAAGAGAAATGCTGATCTCATTAATCAGCATCTCTCTCAGAATCTCAGTTGATTTCACGCTGTTGAGATTGTCAAAAAAAACGTTAATTCCTCACGGCAGTCGGTTACACTGGCTCTCCGCACTGTCTTAGAAACGTTGCAATTTTAGTAAAAAAAGAGGATTTTAGTCCGATGACCATCGCAGTTGGACGCGCCCCTAGTAGAGGGTGGTTTGACGTTTTAGACGACTGGCTCAAGCGCGATCGCTTCGTATTCGTAGGTTGGTCAGGGATACTATTATTCCCCTGCGCCTTCCTAG
>JAIVFU010000200.1 GCA_020829485.1 Nostoc sp. CHAB 5834
GATTGGTGGTATTCAAGCTAGAGGGGAAAAAGGAAACTACAGTACACAACGTATTAAATTTAGCTCTAACAGTTCTGGTTAACTTTTCGTTACATAGTTATGATTTTTCCTGCCGACTTACTTAGTTGCTGTAAATCGAATAAAGTCTATTATGTAGATGTTTCATACCAAGATAAGCAAGATTTTTACGATATTGACTTACGCCAAACAGCAAAACAAATTAAGCATAAGATAGATGAGCAGGTGTCAAAAAACCAACAGCTTTTACAGCGAGTAATTGAAAAACAAATCGAGGAAGATTTTAGAAGTGCAGAACATCAAATCAATGACTTTATTAAAATGTTTCAAGATGATTTTGACCGCTTACTGAAAGAACGGAATACGAAAGAAGCCGAGGCTGAACAAATTCGTGAAATCCTTAATATTCAGAAAGAAAAGCTTACTAAATATCTGCTTGAATTAACAGCTATTCGAGTATCTTTGGATAGTTGGAAGCCATTACAAACAGTTAGATAGATATTGGACTTTCCTAACCCAAACAGACTAAAAAAGCCTTACCTCATAAGCCCACCCGCGTGGGCTTTATTCGTGTATTCTATTCTGAGAGCTTCAATTCTCTGGCAATTTAGCAAACGCCTGCTTAACTAACTCTTTTGCCTTAGCATCTAAACGCAGCCAATCGACTTCACCGAATTCATCGATTAAACTAGTATTAATATCAGCAGCTTCCTTGTGTGGGCTGTATTCAATAAAACACACTTCGTAACACAGTTCCCACAAATCGATACTCGCTTCTTGCTGTTGACGCTGCAAACGTAGATGATATCCTGGATGGGGCATCGGCAGACGAGCCAGAGTCTCTCTGATTTCATCTGCTTCTTCGGGCGTTGCAGTTTCCATTCCTTGCAACAACTCAGTCACCAATGCTTTGATTTCATCAGTGGTGCTAGGCGGCCAAATCAAGACATCGTGGTAAGTTCCCGTCCAGGAAGATTCATCAAGCTGCTTGCGGATATTATCGATAACGCGAATGAAAGCAGGTTGCATGAGGATTTCAGCCTGCTGCCATGCAACTGAGTTTGTTATTTTAGGTGGCATTGGTAATAAACAGGGGCACTAAAAGAAAAATAAACAGTCTGCGTTTATTAAAAAGCTGCGTTTTTAATCTAAATCTTTTCTCAAGATAGCGGATTTCATTGAAGAAAATTTGGAGATATTTATTACCATCTGGAAAATTAGGTAATAACTCTGGGGAGTGAACATGATAGGCAAGCTACTAGACCATCGTTACCAAGTAATTCGAGTCCTGGCAATGGGAGGATTTGGTCAAACCTACATTGCCCAAGATACTAGGCGGCCCGGCAATCCCCTCTGCGTTGTCAAGCACCTCAAACCCGGAACTGACCCCAGAGTTTTTGATACTGCTAAACGCTTGTTCAACAGCGAAGCCGAAACTTTAGAAAAACTGGGCAATCATGACCAAATACCCAGGCTGCTAGCGTATTTTGACGAAAACCAAGAATTTTATTTAGTACAAGAATATATTGAAGGACATACCCTAGCTGAGGAGCTTATACCTGGTAAGCGCTGGAGTGAAAGCCAAGTAATTCAACTATTGCAAGAAGTTCTGCAAATTCTCGAATTTGTCCACCGCCAAGGTGTGATTCACCGCGATATCAAACCGGATAATATCATCCGCCGTGCCTCAGATAATAAGTTAGTTTTAGTGGACTTTGGGGCAGTGAAACAACTGCGTACACAACTGGTAACAGTGGGTGGACAACCCTCTGCTACAGTGGTTATTGGCACTCCTGGCTATATGCCCACAGAACAAGGGCAAGGTAAACCCCGCCCCAACAGTGATATCTATTCCCTTGGCATTATCGCCATTCAAGCATTAACAGGATTACAGGCAACAGAATTGCAAGAAAACCCGGATACGGGTGAAATCATCTGGCAGCAATCAGTAACCGTGAACTCTCGACTGGCGGCGGTATTATCTAAAATGGTGAGTTATCACTTCAAAGACCGCTACCAAAACGCCACGGAAGCGCTGCAAGCATGTTTTGAGGCGATTAATCCTGTATCAGCACTTTCCAAACCTCAAGAATCTGCCAAAAATTCTAGTTACCAAGCAGCCAAATCCCAGCCTCAAGTATCTCGGCTGCAAACTGTTGCAGTTGCACCAGCAAAACCTGTTCCCGCAAAACCTGCCCGTAAAAATTCTGACAAATCCGACCCATGGCCGATATTAATTGGCATATTATTAGCGGGTGGTACGGCTGCTTTGGTAGCAAATATATCTCCAAATGTGAAAAATTTAGCTTTTAACCTTACAGGTAAGGATACTGCCTTAGCAAACAAATGCTCGGCTATTGTCGTCGGAAATTCTAATATTCGTTCTGAACCTAGTTCGATAAATTCTAATAATGTTTTGCAAACAGTTGCCGATAACACCAATTTCGAGGTGACTGGCAAACGGACAAAACGAGGTTGGATAGAAGTTAAACTTAAATCTGGCCGTTTGGCTTGGGCATACTCGGATGTGATAACCAATAATCAAGAATGGGGTTCTTGCCTACGCGAAAGGGGTATTGCAACTAGGATTGTAGATGATAGTACCTTGATTGCAACTCGAACAACTCCCAAGGTAAAACCAAAATCTAGGGATGTTGTAACTCCATTACCAGAAAAGTTGAAGGGGTCAACTGACGATGCTGGGAAAACAGAGCGATCGCAGCCTACTGATAACAGTACTAATATTATAGAACAAGCAAGACAGAAGTATGAATCGGGAGATATTGTTAGAGCGATCGCACTCTTAAAATCGGTTCCGGCAAATGCTGCTTCTGGTATCCAAGAGACAGGTAAAATGATTGCTCAGTGGCAGGAAGATTGGGCTAAGGCAGAGGCGTTATCTAATGAAATCAACAAAGCAATAGATGATGGTAAATGGGATAAAGTTTTAGATTACAGAAACCATCCTGAAAAATTGCCTAATACTAAATATTGGCGAAACAGAATAGAACCATTATTTAAACAAGCAGCAGAGAATCTGGCAAAACAGGCACTAACTAAACTAGAAAATCAAGGTAATCAAAAGACTAATCAAAATAAACTTCCCAATACTAACCAACCTGTTACTACAGAGAGTCCTAATGCTACAGAAACTCCGCAAGGCGGTTTGTAATATCAAGGTTGATTAAGGGAACTCCAAGAAATAAATTATCCAATATTGTGGGGTGGGCAAGATGCCCACCCCACAAGAGTTAATTGAATATTTTTTTATTTGGAAGTCCCTAACCATCCTGTTTAAGCATCTATTGATAATGAATAATAGATAATTTTATTACCTTTATTTATTACCAATAGACACGAAGATAAGGAAACTGTGAAAGCTATACTAACGTTGTTAGTTTACACTTTCGCTCTGACTTTGTACTGCTGTTTGCGCTTCAGTAGTGAACCGGCACCTAAAGCGCCAAACGCTAATAAACCTAATCCAGAAGCAGGTTCAGGTATAGTTCGTCCCTTAGATATAGCCCCAGTCACGTTATCCAATCCGAAACCTTCTCCTCCTCCTAAATCCTCAATTCGTGATATGAAAGTCACCTTACGAATATCTTCTACAGGATTAGTAACAAACCCAAAGAAGCCATCGTTGACTGTTACTGGAATGGTGTCTAAAACTCCACCTATATCCAACACAAGGTCTAAATTCAGCCCTTCTCCACTATTTGCTTCAAAGAAATCTGCTCCCCATCCAAAAACTGGAGTATTTAAAGTTAAGTCTACATTGGTAGCCCCAAAATCAGTGAATACTGAGGCATGATTTGTACCATTGTTGTCATCGTACTCGAAAGGTGACACCTCAATCAAGTTACGGAACGCAGGATCATTTCCTACTTGAAGGAGTGTGAACTCTCCAACGTCAACAGGGGTGGTTCGGAATTCTGTATCAGAAGTAAAACTTTCAAAATCTTCACTGAATGTGTTACTTCCTGATAAGTAGAGCGGTGTGAATAATTCAAGGTTTGTAGTGAGGACTTTAGTCCTCTTATGAGGGCTGAAGCCCTCACTACGAACTAATCTCAATATTTTTTACATTACTTAATCTAGTTTGATTTATTCTCACCGACTTACTTACAGCAGTGTTCCAATCAGTACGTGAGGTGAAAATTGTAATAGCCTTTGCCTGTTGCGTGTCAAGGCTTAACAAAGCAAGGATTGCTGCTGTGGCAGCAGCCAGATGTAATCTTTTCATACAAACTAAGTGTTGTTACCAACGTAGATTTACATCGAATATATTAGTAACTTTTGCAACATTTATATCTATTCTTCATACAAACCATAAAAATTTCCCAAAAAATTCATCCCAGCTTTAAGATTGACAATTTTGGTAATCTCTCTGAACTTCAAACGACTGTTTTTGAATAATTAATAATTTACATAAAAGCAAAACAAAACATCTAGGTAAGAATTTAACAGTGCTACCCTGTATACTTTTCACCTAAATGCTTTTGTCCAACATTTTTTACTTACACTTACTCACAATTGTAGTAGTTGCTACTTCTACTAACAAATATTTCCCTGTTACTGCATTTCGTCGTATTCTGGGGCTTCAACTCGTCTTGCTTCCATCCGCGAAGCAGGCAAAAACTCAGCGCGACGCACTGGAACCAAGGGTGGTGTATTTCCTTGGTAAGGGTGAATTACTTGTACAGTACGGGCTGGACGCTGCCGTGGTGAGAATAAAGCCAATACACCAGCGACGACAACACCACCACCAATAGTGAGAGTTGCGCCTCCCACAGCCCAAAGAACGGGTGAAGACCACCAAGAACTTTGAGGCTGGAGTGCTGTTACTTTTTGTTGGTTATACTGCTGGGCTTGTTGCCACTGCTGCTGAGTATTGAAATTTTGAACTTGACCTTGGAGCTGTTGATTTTGCAACTTCAGCTGTTCATTGTCGTTTTTTAAGCGCTCCAACTGCATCTGTGTGTTCAACTTCTCCATCTCCAGACGCTGATCAGTATTGGGAGCAGTTGGTGGCTGAACCTGACCGGGATACATTGGTTGCCCATAAGGCCCATAGGGATACATTTGTGGCTGCATTCCCGGCGCTACTACAGTCCCTGGCATTTGCGGAGCAACAGCAAAGTTAGGCTGTAGGGGGGTATTTGTTCCTTTGAGCAATACGAGAGCCGCCAGCCCAGCTACAGCAACCCCACCGATAAACGCCATACTCTCACTCATCGCCTTTGCTCCTCAATTGCGACCTAATTATAACCATTTGTGACTGACTCACTCTCACACTCATAAATTATGCCTACTTGACTTCACATAATACTCAAACTATAAGCGACGGAATCAGCTAGTTTTTTTACATCATGATATCTGATGTTAATATTCAAAACCATAACGGTCAAATTGTCTACCAAACAAGCATAGAAAAACTGCGCTGTTATACTTTTTTAATCTACTTTATTGGTCTAATCAAGAGGAGTATTTGTACTGGTGCTGGTGGTCTTGATGGCAGCCTTGAGACTTTGGCAAAATTCGGCGATCGCATTTAGTCCTTGCTCTGGTGTACCTTCTGCTAACCGTTTCACAAAAGCGCTACCTACAATTGCCGCATCTGCGCCCCATTCCTTTACCTGACGGGCTTGGGCAGCTTCGGAGATGCCAAAGCCTACACCGATGGGTTTATCAGTGACACTACGAATTTGTTTGAGTAAATCGGACACACGGTTTTCCAGTTGCGATCGCACCCCTGTAACTCCTGTGACGCTGACTAAATAAATAAAACCTTGAGAAGAATGAGCGATCGCTTCTATTCGTTGGGCAGAACTGGTGGGCGCTACCAACAAGATTACGTCAATTCCCATCTCACTAGCTGGTTGGAGCAAGCCTGCTGCTTCTTCCAAGGGCAAATCTGGTACTACCAATCCCGCAACCCCAGCCGCAGCAACTGAAGAGAGAAATTTTTCAATTCCCCGGTGCAAAATTGGGTTGTAATAGGTAAATAGGATAATAGGCGATCGCAATTTGGGAGTAATCCCTTGCAACATTTCTAGCACCTGCTCTAATTTCGTCCCCCTTTGTAGGGCGCGGGTAGCAGCAGCTTGAATTACTGGCCCATCAGCCAGAGGATCGGAATAGGGTATACCAAGTTCTATAATGTCGGCTCCACTACGATCTAGAATCTGCAACGCTTTTGCTGTTGTTTCTAAATCTGGATCGCCAGCAGTAATAAACGGAATTAGAGCGCACTCACCATTTTGCCCAAGGGTTTCAAAGCAATCAGAAATCGCAGTCATTTTTAGTCAAGTGTTAATAGCTAGTGGTCATTGGTCATTGGTCATTGGTCATTAATCATTGGTCATTAGTAAAGGACAAATGACTAATGACAAAGGACAAATGAGACAACTGACCAATGATAACTTTACACCTGAGATTGCTCTTCTTGTTCTATTTGGGCTTGAATTCGTGCTAACTCTTCGGGAGTAAGCTCATCTAACCGCTTTTGCAGAAAGTCTTGCTCATACTGTTCCCGTTGTTGGTGGTAGGTCATTTTTTGTCCCACCGCCCGGAAAAAATAGGTGGCTAACCAGCCAACTAACCCACTGACTAGTAAGACTTGGCTCCATATACCAGCTTGCTGATTATCCAAACCGACTAGCTGCAATCCTACATAAGCCAAGCCGCCAGCAATAAAAACGCCCAAGCCAATTCCAATAGCGTCAATCCGTCGCATGAGAGTTATGACCTACCAATTTAGGTGAACTACCCCGCCGTAAGACGGACGGGGCTTCCCAATTCATTGGGAACAGCCTCCATAACTCCGTAGTTTTTTTGGTCTTACATTCCCTCCAAGGGCAGAAGTCCTGGTTCCCAAGACCCAAATCTTTTACCCTGACTTGTACTGAGCGTAGTCGTACCACTTCGTAGAAGCAAGCTACGGGCAGCGTCCCCAAGGGCTGGGTTCTCTTGCTACACTTACCTATACAGCTTGGTTTTCGCTTACGGCATTAGTGGTCAAGACCCAACAATTCTATCAGAAAGTTTTGGGGATTCGTCATACATCTGATATTTGTTTTTGAGTCGTGCAAAAAATCAATCCCAGATGCAATCCTCATCCCCCGTGGTCACTGAGAGTAGTCATTGTGCTCCCTATCCCCACCTTATGAGTACATTGTTCGCGTTAGCGTCTCGCAGAGAAGGTGGGGATTTCCGCGACACGTTAAACTTCAATTTGTCGCCGTTGGGGTCGAAAATTTAGAAACGGCGATAGAACCAACAAACCCGGAAAGAAGAAGAACACCAAAAAGTACATAAAGGTGCGCTCGATGGAGGTAGCTACATACCAACGCTGCTTCAGGTACAGCAAAATAGCAATTGGGATTACCAGAAGGTAAGCTCCAGCCAAAATCAGATACAGCAGGGCGACAATCATAAACTTTCAAGTCTTAAGCTTCTGTTTTCCATCATAGGCTGAAGAGCGAAACTGAGGAAAATATTGACAAAAGGTAGTGTTATGCTAAGATAGTAAATCTGCCGCCAAACAAATCCTCTAGTCAAACAAGATCGAAAACTTATCCAAATTGATTATGAGAAAACAAGGAAAACTTGCAACTCTAAAAAGCGATCGCTCAATCTGGAAAAAATATTTTTAATCTAGTTGGACAAAAGACACAATTGATGGTGGAATAGATGAGGAGGTATTTGCTGCCTCTAAAGAATAACTAGTTGTGCTAGTTGCCAAACACCTGCGGGGGTGTGGCGGAATGGTAGACGCTACGGACTTAGATAACTGAGCCTTGAAGGAGAAATCCCTCAAGTGGAAGCTCTCAAACTCAGGGAAACCTAAATCTGGTGACAGACATGGCAATCCTGAGCCAAGCCCAGAAATTTTAGATTTGCGATTTTAGATTTATGATTAGTCTTCAATCCAAAATTCAAAATTGAGGGAAGGTGCAGAGACCCGACGGGAGCTACCCTAACGTTAAGCCGAGGGTAAAGGGAGAGTCCAATTCTTAAAACCTGACTTTGCTAAAGCCATCAGGTAGTAGTGAAAACTGCGGGAGAATGAAAATCCGTTGACCGTAAAAGGTCGTGTGGGTTCAAGTCCCTCCACCCCCATTTGGCAGACCAAAAGACTTTTATACAAGCTATAGGAGTCTTTTTGTGTACAGTGACTAATTATTTGTCGTCGGTGACACATTGTTGTCGTTGAGCCAGATTATCTGTCGCTAGTCTAGTAGTGACAAATTCATGTCGCTGATAATGCACTCTGTAATCATTATACAAAGCAACTAAAACGAGGGGGTGAAGGGACTTGCTTTCAACCCGCCCCTAACTTTAATAATTACTGAAACCTAACACTAATCCCGTTTGAAATATTTTTAAATCCTCCCATTGCTGAGAGGACGGTTGCAACAATCAAAATCAGCTAAGAAGCGTTTAAACCAGTGCAGTTGACGACTATCACAGTACACCTCAAAAGTTAAATCGCTTAAGCCATTGAAGTGAACACATAACCTACCTTTTTCGTTTGTTGACCAAACTAGGTCTTCGTTCGTTTCATAAACCAGAGGAAAAGGGACAGAACTAGATCGGGTTAAGAGAATATACTGCCTGCGTTTGGCTTCAGCATTGTCTTCTGGAACAGTTGTTGTAGCAGTAAGCAGCGTCTCCAACCATCTAGCATTAGTTAAATCTCGACCTTTAGGAATTCGACTTGTTAGCTTTTCGGTTAGCCTTTGAATTTGGATTTCTAGCTTACGACGGCGTTTAGCAAATTTTTCTGGATCTTCTTCTTTTTCATTGAGTTTGCAGCCATTTTTCAGCAAATAGCTGATGGCGCTACGGCTGAGTATATCGTCAGTTTCTTGGTAAGTGTCAAATAATTTATGAGATAAGCTTCGATCGGGATTGGAAGCGGATGATTTTTTGGATTTTTTAGTCTTTCTTCTTTTACTTAAAGGAGGATTAGATTCAGATTCTGGCGTAGCCATTGCCAAAATTTCAGCAGCTTTGGTACGAATTACTTCTAAGCTACAATCGCTCATTTCTACTAATTCAGTATCGCTGTTGAGCATTTCTAGCCAACGTATCTTGCCATCTAGCTGTTGCTGTAAGTAAGTCGGCAGGAAAAATCATAACTATGTAACGAAAAGTTAACCAGAACTGTTAGAGCTAAATTTAATACGTTGTGTACTGTAGTTTCCTTTTTCCCCTCTAGCTTGAATACCACCAATCA
>JAIVFU010000201.1 GCA_020829485.1 Nostoc sp. CHAB 5834
GATTGGTGGTATTCAAGCTAGAGGGGAAAAAGGAAACTACAGTACACAACGTATTAAATTTAGCTCTAACAGTTCTGGTTAACTTTTCGTTACATAGTTATGATTTTTCCTGCCGACTTACTTAATACCTTGGGCAACGTTGTTTTGGCTATTTTTTCGCAAGCATTTATTCCGTGCAAATGAGGTGTATTTGTTGGCAGGAGATGAAGTTGTAATAAGTAAAGCAGGTAAACAGACTTATGGTTTAGATAGATTCTTTTCCAGCCTAATAAGTAAGCCGATATCAGGACTGTCTTTCTTTACTTTATCATTAGTAAGTGTGGAGCGAAGGCACTCATTTCCGATTCAAATAGAACAAGTAATCAAGAGCAACGTAGAAAAAAGTAGCCCATCACCAACCCCAGAAATAGAACCTAAAGAAAAACGGAAGCGTGGACGGCCAAAAGGGAGCAAAAACAAGAACAAAGCAGATGTAATTTTAACGTCTGAATTACTGCGAATTCAGAAAATGATTAATTCGCTATTCAAATTATTAGCTGGATTTGTTCCACTTACATACTTAGTATTGGATGGTCACTTTGGCAACAATAATGCCTTGCAGATGGCTCGGCAAGTTAACTTACACATAATTTCTAAACTTCGCTACGATTCAGCATTATATGTACCTTATAAAAAACCCAACTCCAAAAACCGCTCCCGTCGTAAATACGGAGAGAAGATCGACTATTGTAATATATCTGACGAGTATTTATGTAAAAGTAGTATTGAGATTGAAGAGGATATTAAAACTGATATTTATCAATGCACTCTCCAACACATTGAATTTGCCCAAGCACTAAATGTAGTTTTTCTGGTCAAAACCAATTTGAAAACTAATGCTCGTAGTCATGTAATTTTATTTTCTAGTGACCTGGATTTGTCATACGAAAAAATAATTGACTACTACAAACTGCGCTTTCAAATCGAATTTAATTTTCGTGATGCCAAGCAGTTTTGGGGGCTGGAAGATTTTATGAACTTAAACCAAACTGCTGTAACTAATGCTGCTAATCTAGCATTCTTTATGGTCAATTTATCCCATCATCTTCTCGCTGATTTTCGTCAGCACAATCCCGGTTCCGGCATTATTGATCTTAAGGCTTATTATCGCGGCTTTCGATATGTTCGTGAAATGTTAAAAATGCTTCCTGAAATACCTGAGCCTATTTTATTAACCCAGATTTTTGCCAAGCTTACTTCTTTAGGGCGTATTCATCCCGTTTCCACAGGCGTTGAACCCTCGTAAATTGGCTAAGGTATTGCTGGGCGTAAGCTTTTACTACTTGTCGATAAACTTCATAATTAGTAGGTAATGTCTGCTGAGTATTACCTACTCCATAGGTCAGTTTGTATTTTACATCTTTGATCAATTCAGGTTTGCCTGCCTCGGATTGAGATTTTTTACGTTGTTCAACTTCATCAACACTTGGTCGTGGCGGTAAAGTAGGCCACCATAGCCCTTGGTCATCTGGCCCAACAACTGCTCCTGCCGGTTTCAATCCATTGCGATTCAAGATTGAAGTATTCGTTCATGTTTCAATACGTGGCTGTGGTTGATTAGTTAGATCATTGGCATACAAAACAAGCCAGGTGTAACTGGTGAGCGCTGTAGCTTCATACTGTTCAGCAGTAGTAGTGCTGCAACTAGTTAGTGTCAGTGCCGTTAATGCAGTTATTATTGAGGGTAAAAATCTCATTTGCATTATCAATCGTTAATATCTCTTACCAATCACTCTTCAAAAGGTTATGTGCCATCATCACTAATTGTGGTTCTTCGGGGCGGTCTTGAAAGGGTATATAAGGTTTGGTTGCTGGTGGTGAATCTATTTTTTTCTTGTTGCGCTTGCCAGTCACCTGCGGCTTAACTTTTGGCGGTTCTAGGGGTTTTTCCTCGACAGGGGCATGGACAGGCTGTTGTCCAGTTGTGAGTTCTTCCGGCAACTTGTCATCAGCCGGGGTAGGGCTAAATTTGGAAATTTGACCGTTGAGCTTTGGCTCTTGTTTCTCTGGTGTTTTAGATGGACGCTCAGTAGATTTCATTAGTCTTTCTGTCAGGGGGGTTACTTATATTCGTTTTATTTAACCAAAACGTTTTGGTTAACTTTATTTTTATTCTTTTTTTTTGAATCAGTGATAACATCAAGCCATATATTTTGGTTAATTGACTTATTTCGATAATAGATAATCTGCTGAATCTGTTCTAAAAGAATACTTGAAAATTATCTGAGAAATGATAATTCTATGAAGACTAATACAATTGTTGCAAAGTGAGAATTGCTCCTATGGTAAAATCCAAGCCGACGAAGACTACGACCAAATCTGAAAAGCTTCCTAAAATTTTGGCATTTGCTAATCAGAAAGGTGGAGCAGGGAAATCAACAGGAGCAGTTCATGCTGTTGATTGGTTTACCCAGATGGGGCATTCCACTATTTTAGTTGATGCAGATGGGCAGGAAAGCTCATCAAGTTGGTTGAAGGATCTCAACTTGCCTTGTAAGGTCATTGGTGATCCAGAGGTTTTATTTGACGAACTTCCAAAGTTAGCAGAGTCTTATGATGTTGTAATTGTTGATGGCCCAGGAAATGCAAGTGAGGTGACAAAAGCAATTTTGATCCGTTCTAATTTAGTACTTATTCCTTGCAGGGACTCCATGATCGATTTAGCAAGTACAGGTAAAATTGTACAATTTGTGCGTCAAGCAAAGGAAATTCGAGGAGGGCTACCGATAGCAGCGATTTATCTAAATGCAGTAAAAGACAACACTATTTTGTTACGAGAAGCTAGAGAAGCTTTGCAAAGCGGTATTATACCTTTGCTTAATACTACCCTTCCTGATCGTCAATGTATTAAGGATGCACCTGGACAAGGTAGTACAGTGTTTCGTATGAAGGGAGAAGCTCCTAAAGCGGCGGCAAGTGCTTACGTCAAAATCCTAACAGAAGCTTTGAAGTTATTTGAATCAGAATCATGACTCGACGAAAACTCAAGGATAATATTGCTAACAATGAAGAACTGAATTTTGTCTTTGGACAAGCCACTACTCAGGAAATTGTACAAATAGCGGAAATAGCTCAAGAACAAATCATTCCGCACAGCGCAATTGTTTGTACATTCACATTTATTCCAGATGGCAAACCAGTTCGGCATTACTATGATTTAGAAGAGCTACAACAATGGGCGCTAAATGATATTCAACCCAATGGAATTCGTTCTCCTCTATGGGTACGTCCCCATCCCACTCAAGCTGAAAAATATGAGTTGGTTGCAGGACTTCGGCGATTAAAAGCAGCAGCGATACTAAAATTGGAAGAGATACCAGTCAAGGTTTTTGATTGGGATGATCATACCGCTTTTTATGCTGCGATATCAGAAAATACAAATCGTCGTGACTTCAGTGCTTTAGAGGAATTAGACAACACTTTGCGAGTGCTTGAAATTCAACTGGGCTATGAAACTGAGCAAGTTGTTAGTTTTCTTTACCGAATGAACAACGCAACAAAAAATACTGTTAACCAAAACGTTTTGGTTAGTCAAGAAGCTGAACTTGTTCAACAGGTATTTAATTCATTCGGGCGAATTACTTGGCAATCATTCGTTGCAACTCGACTTCCCTTATTTAAAAAACCAGTAGAAATATTGAATGCTATTCGTCAAGGTAAAATTCATTACACTAAAGGAATTTTGATTGCTAGTGTCAAAGACAAAGATAGCAGGCAAAAAGTTTTAGAAGAAGCTATCAATAATTTCCTTAGCCTTTCTGAAATCAAGCAACGAGTTAAAGCATTGAATGGTAGTAAGAAAGCACTGTCCAAGTCCGAACCTGTAAGCCTGAAACAACGCTTAACTAACACGATTGAGGTGGCAAAGAAAAACAAGATGCTTTGGAGTGATCCGAAAAAAACTCAACAGCTAGAGAATCTGCTTAGTCAGCTTGAAGCGATTATCAAAAATTGAAAGCAGAACTGGACTTAGTAGGGGTAAATATAGCATAGCTAACACTAGGAGCAAAATAGCTTGAAAGCATTATTTTATAAGCTTTTTAGCTATTCTTTTTAGATAAATCATCCAAGTCATGTTTACTTCTTATTAGATAAGCCTGTAACAAAAGAATAAGGGCTTTAGTTTTGTTATTGGCATACTAAAAACCTCGATTTTAAGTAAATTTGTACTATTTTGCCCCTGGTGTCAGCTACGCTATATCTGCCCCTACCTCGACAAATCGTCCGCTTACCTTCATTTCGGACAATAAAATCACACTCGTGTTTGAGCGAAAAATAAGCTGATGTATTTATTAGATACATCAGCTTTTGACTTATCCCAAGATTTCAATCACAGCCGCGAGAATAGCTGGCGCTTTGTCTGAAACCGGAATGAATACCCGCTTTTGCCAGTTGATGATCTCGGTGAAGCAACCCACAGCTAAGAGTCGCTCTGCCAGTGAGATAGCATTAACCAGTTCTATACGAGGTTCTGTGGCAATATAAGAACGCCGTAAAGTTACGCCACCCGGTAACTGCTGGGAATAGCCTTCGTTTAGCACTAAAGAGACTAACTCTTGTGGGCTTAACAGCTTGTTCCTGAGTCCGAGTTGTTCAGCCACAGACTGGATATCCTGAGCGTTAACCACCCGACCGAGTATCTTTTGTCCATCGGCAGTTTGTAGTCGGAATACTCGACTACTGTGCTGTGGCAGGATTTTCCAGATAGGCAATAGAATACCAGTTACCAAATGCAGGTAATCGGTAGTGAACTTGGGCAGTGTGTCCACTTCAGTAGACCACGCCGCAACAAACGTATCAGCCGAAACCTGCCGCCAAGTGGAAGAATTTAGCTGTTCCACTATGACACGAGTTTCTTTTTGTGGGCGGACGAGTAATACCCTTGGCACAACACCACCTTCAGCATCGAATATACTATGCGTTGGAATTGTTACAGCCGCAATACCTTTTTCATTCACCATGAATCGCCCTTGGTACTTGTCGGCAAACTCAAGCATCTCATTAGCAGTTCTGATGTTGTTCCTCTGAACGCGCTCAATTTTCAAGTAGTTGGTTGTGCTATTTGTTGCAGGGTGTGTATAAACTGCTTCCTGGCTTTCGATGGTAAAACGTTCAGATCGGAGTGTCTCTACACCCATCTCATAGACCCCTGCCGCGATCGCTGTTTCAATCTGCTGACTCAGCAACAATTCAAATCGCTCGAAAATGATGTTTTGCATATCAATTCGTAGAGCCAGTAGTCGGTTAAGGAATTGACGCAGGGGTGGGAGATCGATTTTCATGCCGCCTTCGTGGGAAGTGAGCGAGAGTCCAGTAAGAAGCTCAAAAGTCCCTAGCGGAACTTCATAAAATCGACCTTGGAAAATCTGCTTAAACAACTCGTATAGTGCGTGTTGTGCATAGTTCGACTCCAGATTATCCTTAGCTTCAAATATCCCATTGCCACCCGTTTGCCGTTGACCACGAGTAAGAGCGCCCAAACTATCTAGCCTTCGGGCAATAGTCGAGATAAAGCGACGTTCACCCCTGACATTAGTAGTTACAGGTCTGAACACAGGTGCTGATGCTTGGTTTGTGCGGTGCGATCGCCCTAAACCTTGGATGGCATTGTCTGCCCTCCAGCCGGCTTCCAACAAATAATGCGATCGCCTTTTACGATTCGCAGCGTTTAAATCGGCATGATAACTTCTGCCTGTCCCACCAGCGTCACTGAAGATGAGGATTTGTTTATCTCCTTGCATAAACGCAGCAGTTTCAGCAATATTTGCTCCAGCACCGCGTGAATCCACAAACAAACGTCCAGATTCATCTTTGAGAACTCGCTTACTGCGACCAGTTACTTCAGCCACTTGCTTGTTACCGAAGTGCCACAGCAATTGTTCTAATGCGCCAGGGATTGGATCAAGACTTACTAACTTATCGACTAAGGCATCTCTCAAAGCTACGGCTTCTTGCGAAATAACTGGAGAGCCATCGGCATCAAAGACTGGCTCGGATCTTTCTTCTCCATCAAGGCCAGAATGAATGGAATGCAGATGAATGGGGAAAGCACTCATCAAATAATCCATAACATATTCCCGTGGAGTCAGATCAAGATTGAGATCCTGCCATTCTTCGGGTGCAACTTCGTTGAGTCGGCGCTTAAGCAATTCTTCATTAGTCGAGACGATCTGAACAACAACCGCATTAAGAGCAGCGAGATCCTGCTCAATCGCTTTGATCAGGGTAGGACATTTCATGCCAGTCAGCAGATGATTGAAGAATCTTTGCTTGTGCGACTCGAACTGAGACACCGCGCTCATCTTTGCAGCACGGTTGTAAGTCTTGTCACCAGAGATATTACAAGCTTCCAGGGCTTTGTCTAAATTATGGTGAATAACTTGAAAAGCATCAGAATAGCTATTATAAATCCGTTCCTGCGTCGGCGTTAAATCAATGTAGAGAGTTTGATACTCAACTCCCTCGAATGAAAGGCTCCGCGCCAGATACAGTCCCAAAGCCTTGAGATCCCTGGCTACCACTTCCATCGCGGCAATACCACCGCCCTCAATGGATTCCACAAAATCCTCACGGGAGGTAAATGGGAAATCTCCAGTCTGCCAAAGCCCCAGACGATTTGCATAAGATAGGTTAGAAACTTTCGTCGCTCCGGTCGCGGAGACATAGATAACCCGTGCCTGCGGTAATGCGTTTTGCAACCGCAGCCCAACAATGCCTTGCTGGGATGCTGCAACCATGCCCAGTTTACCCTCTTGCGCCATTGCATTGCCCATACTGTGGCACTCGTCATAGGCGATCGCACCCTCAAAGTCCTTGCCTGCCCATTCAACGATTTGCTTGAGCCGACTTTTGCCATTATGATGAGAACGTAGAGTTGAGTACGTGCAGAACAGAATACCTTGGGTGAAAGGGATGGGGTCGCCAAGTTTGATGTTACTGAGGTCAATGATATCTTTTTCACTACCTCCGAGCGCACACCAATCGCGTCGGGCATCTTCTATGAGTGCGGCACTTTTGGAAATCCAGATTGCTTTGCGTCGTCCCTGACACCAGTTGTCGAGGATGATTCCCGCACATTGTCTACCCTTACCAGCACCCGTCCCATCACCAAGGAACCAGCCACGGCGAAATCTAACAGCGTTTTCTGAGCTAGTTGCTGCTACAGTCACATTATCCCATGAATCATCCACAATATAAGACCCAGACAGAAATTCACAGTGCGCTTGACCTGCGTAAATGACGCTTTCAAGCTGTGCCTCTGACAACAAACCTTGTGTGATAATGTTGCTAGGAAGATGTGGTTTATAAGTTGGTGCTGGTGGTGACACAAGTGCTAGGGCTGCACTCTCACAAAGCAGTGAGGGATGAGGTAAAGCGTCCTTGATTCGGATTCGCTGTGGGCGATAGGTTTCGTATAGGGTATCTTTCAAACCCTCACTAGCCGTCCACTCGATAACCTCATACTCCAACACTACTATGTCGTCTGGAATAGAGGAAACTGTTTCTGGTTGTGCAACTGTAGTACGGAATGGCAATTGAACAACTTTTGTGATGCCTACGGCGGGCGGGTACGCCATCGCAGCAGCTTTGATATCTGAGCGTTCCCACGAAGACCTCTGTGGCAACTGCTTAATTAGTGCCAGTATTTCAGGCAGATCCAAAGTTTCAGTAATACAAGGGATTTCGTTGGAGTCAGCCGGAACTTTGTCGATCACTGTAATCCGAGTGTCGATAGTTGTCCCATGTTTTGAGTACACCTTGCCGTTAACCCCGATCGACATTAAAACTCGCGCTTCTGAGTGCCACCGAACAAAAGTCTCGCGCCAAGTGGGATTATTGGGAGAGAACCAGTTGGCTGTAATTGTTACCAGCCGCCCACCGTCAGCCAGTCTTTGCAATGCCGAGTTGATGTGCCGAGGAGTTGCGTCGGGATTGCGACTGCTGATTTTGGGAGATGCACAGAAAGGTGGATTCATCAGCACAACTGAGGGCTGAGTCTTGCCAACCAGATAGTCGTTAATCTGTTCCGCGTTTACTGAGAATAATGGTGTGCCAGGGAATAACCGTCGCAGGATCTTACTTCTATCGGGTGCAAGCTCGTTGAGCATCAGACTTGCACTGTGCAATTTAGCCATTTGTGCTAACAAACCAGTTCCGGCACTTGGCTCCAAAATCAAATCATCAGCTTGTATAAATCCTGATTTTGCTACCAGATAAGCAAGCGGCAGAGGGGTGGAGAATTGCTGAAGGTTTACTGACTCTTCACTACGGCGAGTATGCGTCGGGCAGAGGGCTACTAACTTCTCCAATTCCAATAATACTGTTTGTGGCGACTCTAATAAAAGCTTGTAACCTTTTTGGCGCAGATATAATATTTGCGCCACTTCCACAGCTTCGTAAGCATCTTTCCACTGCCATGTACCCTCTGCCGCAGTACCGTGAAAGTGGCGATTCATTTGGGCTTGAACAGTTTTCGTGTTCAGGGGGCGATTTTCAAGTAGTGGTTTCAAAAGCTCTTGGGCAACACTAATAACTGACTGCCCGTAATCGATTACTGTTTGCAAATCGAATAAAGAACCTTGAGTGAAAAGTTGCTGTACCATTACATCACTCACAATATTATTTTTTCACTCTTGCTATGGCGAAGCCTTTTTCTTATTAATAAATGAGGCTATTACTAGCCTCATTTAAACTTTTAGAACTTCAGACATTTATTCTTCGGTGATCAGCCGAGAGTTAAAAACGAATTAATTAAGCAGCTTTACGCGGTCTGCCTGGCTTGCGCTTGCCTGAAGTATTTACATCAGCCTTTTTAGTTTTCGGTGACTTGTTGGCAGTATTATTAGTTTTATTTGAACGGTTAGTACGTTTTGGTTGTGGCGAAATTTCTTTAACTGGAGGCAGTAATCTCAATGTGGGGAATGAGAGGATAACTGCTTCATTACTTGTACAATGAACAACTTCATCCTCTAATGTCCAAGGATCTGGCAATTTTTCAAAAGTCCGAGCTTGTGGTGTGATTACTTCTGAAACTGATGGGATTATAGAAGTGACTATATTTAGATTACTAACCGAAACCAAATTACTAAGTAGGTCGGCAGGAAAAAACGAAACTATGTAACAATAAATAAATACGGAGAATATATCTACCGAGGTAACAAAAAATATGGGCGCTCGTTTGAGGGTATTTCTGACTAAAGAGGAAAACAAA
>JAIVFU010000202.1 GCA_020829485.1 Nostoc sp. CHAB 5834
TCGGCTCTGAGTCATGGCTAGTCACAATCGCTCAATCACTTGTCTATACTGAGTTTTACACGATTTTTGACTACTGCAAATACTACCCTTGACAATTTCCTCTTTTCCTTAACTTGTCACCAATGATCGCTACTAACCATAAATATCTTTTAATACAGCTTCTAGCCCTGCATTTAAATCTTGCAGTGCTGCATCTATACTTTCATAACTTTCTTTTCCCTGCCAAAACATTCCACCACAATCGAGTGCGCGTATAAAAGAATTGAGAGGACTATCTACGTCATAACCAATTTCAATCCAGCCTTCATGCTCATCTACCCAACGAGCAATATTTGGGTAAGTTTTTTCAAATGAAACTTTCACATTTTCCTCCAGAACTAATCACTACATCACTCATCATCATCTGGCAAATACAAAGCGCTGCTATCAGTCAGCCGTTTATGGAATTATCAACCAATCAAAACCTCGGCAACACTGTACCCGTCCCCGCATCCTTCTTCACTCTTACATACCCCTTGGTAGTATCGCTCTTGCTGTGTCCCAACTGGTCTTGCACCTGAAAAAGCGGTTTACTATTTATTTGTTTAAACTAACTACAATTGTTTCTGTTAAAGTTACAGAAATTCAGTAAAACTTAGCGATGACGCGCAGCACCCGCCATTCTTGCGATCGCAATATAGCTTTGATTGGACTAACATAGGTTAAATAGATGTAAACATTGCATTAACATTTAGTAATAATTTAAGTGATTATCTTAAATTCAAGTGCCAAACAATAGTATTCTTAAAGGAAACTTGAGCGATAGCGCGAAGCGATCGCTCTACACCGAGTCATCCATCCAGCCGCACTCTGAATTTTGACAATCCCAATGCACCCGCGCCGACCAGTCGCGGTCAAATTCATACCCACACTGAGGACACTTCCCAGTAAACATAGGATGGGTATCTAGCAGTTCTAGCTGTTGCTGTTGCGTCAAACGCTGTTGCGGTTGCAGTATTAATTCACCGTTGTAATAACTGGCCCCCTCCGGTTCCCATAGTTCTGCTGGTTCGGCGTTGGGGTCAAGTCGAAAGTCCAAGCAGCTATCCCCCTGTGGCCCTGCTGGGTGAACGACACAGACGAGGTGAGGGTTGTGTGAGTAGAGGAGGCAGCGATCGCAGTTGGGAATTTTCATAGTACCAGTGTATTGCCACAAAACAGCGATCGCTCTTGAAGCTGGCTTTTCCTCTAAGAATTTCAGAAGGGCGATCGCAACAGAAGTGCAACTTTTCCTCGCTTGTATTTTATCGGTGACAGCGTTTGTTTATCAAATATGCGATCGCCTACGGAGGGGCGTAGCATTGTCGCCAGGGCGTGGGAGCAAGAGCGGCATTGCAGGGCTACTTTTCCTCTAAGAATGAAGAGATGCAAAAGCTATCACATTAAATATACAGTATCAACATCAGTCACATATTCATAGCAGGTATCACTAATTATTGAAGGTAAACATAATTCTGGAGCGATAAATATGCTTCGATTATTTAATTCATTTGCATCCAAGCTCGGCAGTATTAAAGAGCAAAAAACTGAGGGAATGGCGGCGGTTGTTGCCTATTTAATGTTTGCTTCTTACTGTTTAACACTAGTAGCTATACTCTGTGTGGTAGTTATTTTGTAATCGAAGTTGAAATCAGCATAATCCTAGCTATTTCATTCTACTCATATTAAAAAACTAAGAACATAGTCATCACTATGTTCTTAGTTTTTTAAACAAATTTACTTGGTATGCCGAAAAGTAATTTGCTTCAAATCCTCACAATCAGTTACTAGATACTCTCTTAATCTAGCTTGGAAATTCTTGTGTTCATTTTGATTAATTAGGTTTAAATTATGACCAATAACATAGTCGGCTTCTGTCATCCAAAAATCAAGAATTTGGTCTATTTGAGCGATTTCTAGGATATCTGCTATCCGTTGTGCTTCTGATTCTGATAAACTGCTTAGACTTGCTAAAGAACAATACTCTCGGATAATGTTCTTCTGCTCATGAGTTAATGGTAACTCTGGATTTTTAATTTCCTTTGAGAAAGAAAAATTGACCATTGGTACTAGCTCCTTATCACCAAATTCTGTTCGGACTTACATATCCATCTAGTTGTAGAATTCGTTAGAGATACGCAGTATCCTTTTAATTTCCAGTTTGTGAACATATTTGGCTTGGTTAACCTCCTATTATACAGTGAAAATGTTCGGTTTTTGTGACCTTACATAATGAATAGTGAAAATATTTGAATTTTGTGACCGCTAATAGCGGAAATTTAGAAAAATTTTATTAACAAGTCACAAAAACATCATTTTTGTCACTAACAAGTAAAGTTAATCCATTTTTCAATCGAATAAGAAGCCGTAATACTTCCTACTTAGTTAACTGGAGGCAATCGGATGCTATCTTGTGATCGTGAGGCATTTGACACAGAATTTCAGGTCTTGCTTGATTCTGGCAGTTCTTCTGCCCACTCGATGTTAGCTTTCATTAAGCGCAGCCTTGCCCAATTCAATCTGACTAATTCTTATAGTCCTACTTGGGTACTAAATGAAGCATATATGCGTGGAATCAAACTCATAGCAAAAGGTGAACAGATTGATAAGCCCCTTGCTTGGGTTCGAGCTACAGCTTATAACATCATTAGAGAACAGAGCCGAGAACGTAACAGATTTTTACAACTTGAGGAAAGCATGATTGAAATTCATGTTAATGCTAGCCTTGCCAACTCTTGCGAAATTGAAGAAGAATTATTTAAAAGAGTAAGCCTAGCCTTTGATAAGTTAGAGCTAGAGGAAAAAGAAATTTTGAGCTTGAAGATGATCAACGATTTATCATGGAAAGAAATTAAGTCATATCTGAGTTCAAAAGGTAAGGAAGTTCAGAATGAAGCAACATTACGTAAACGCAAAGAAAGAGCTTTAAAGCATCTACGGAGCATATATCACTCTTTGGAACTTCAAAATGTTTAGCATTCTTGAGTGCAATTATAAAAGTGTTTGAATACCATTAGTTTTACCTAGCAATGTCTAGAAAAATAAATCTGAACGCTTACGAGATATCTGTATAACTTCTATTACTTGGTTATGCATCAAGAAAATGTGGGGTAAAGCGACCCACCCATCACCAGGCGATGTTTGACGAAAAGCCGCTACGCGTCGGGAGCATATCTACCCCGTTTGGGTCATCTACCAAGAGATATTTCATCGCTTGAATAATACTTGCTTGAGATGAGGGCGATCGCTCCACTCTTCTACCTCATTTAATTTGTTCCTCTAAGAATGACTCCAAGCAAGAGTAAAGCGCTTTTACCTGCATTTATGCGGTAGTTCGCACAGAGACTGTCATTTCTGAGTTGATTTGTGTTTTCCTTTGCTTGAAAGTGCTGTGGCATTCCCCCAGATGCCAAGAGCTAGTATTCCTAAGATAAAGGATGGTTCAGGGATAGATGCAATTCTGCGAAACTCAATTGGCGTGTTGACAATCAAATTACCGTTGGCAGCGAAAATTTGGTCTAACGAGTTAACACCGTTATTCAAGAAAGTTACGTTAGAAACTGCCTTGCCACCAGTACTTGTTGGGCAACCATTTGGAGCGTTAGTGCCTATGTAGCGATTCGGTTCCCAGGTGAGTGAGAGGTCACAGCTTGTTGTAGCTATATTGCTAATGTTAATGATTCGCTGTTGTTCTGGTTGATTACACAACCCACCTAAAATATCACTGTTGACAAAGCTACGAACGCTAAGATTGACTACAGAATTACCCTGACTAAAAGAATAAAACCTGATGCGCTCGAAAACATCACTTTTCTGTTCTAGATAAATGTTCTGTGTGTTAGCAACTGAGTTGTTATCGGCTAGTTGCACACTACAGTTAGACATGGTGATGAGTGGAACAGTAGGGTTATTCGTCACCTGTTGAGCATTATCAAAAAAACCCGTGAACCACTGTGCTACTTCCTTAACCTGTGTTGAAAGTGACGGAGCAAAAGCAACAGCACGACTGGGAAATATTAATACTGAAAGTATTAATGTCAGAGAATATACCTTTAGCTTATGCATACATTTAGTTGAAACTGGTAAAGCTAAACAACGCGGAATCTCTGATAAATCATACTAGGTGTTCAGATGTTTACAACATAGGAAAGGTAGCAATACCGAATTGCGGGGTATCCGCCATTAAACAAGATTAAGTTCTCTTTACCCTACCCAAACGGTTGCCCCCACCGCTCCCAATTTTCTTTGTTGAATGGACTGCGCCACTTCAAAATTAAACTCAATTCCAACTCTTGCCGTGCGCGTCGGTCTGTGGGTGCATCCCACCAAAAAGCGATGCTCACTTCCCGTTGCAGTCCATAATGATGATGCAGTGAATGATAGCTATCTAGATATTGCTTGCATCCATGCTCACCTTTCCACCGTTTACCAGATCGTCTTGTTTCACCAACATACAACAGCAAGGGCATGGCATTATCAATGACGAAATAAATAGCGGCGCTACCCGCATCTGTTGGCATCCTGTAAAATGCCATTGATTGCAAGGGCAGAGTAAAAGGATCTATCGCGTCTGGGTCGCAGTGTTTTGGGGTAAGGTTGAATAACGTCGTTTGCTGAGGTGGTTGGCTTTCCCTCACCTTGTGTTGATAGTCAAAGATTTGCGCTTTCCACTTCAGCAGCGCCTCAAGGCTCATTAACAGTGTCTCTGCTCTGCGTGCTGGTGTGACGGTCAAATCAGAAAATAAATTTAGCTGGTTGGGTTCCAAGGTGATTAATGGGAATGTACAAACCAGTAGATTATCGCCCACAACTGGATGGAGTCAAACCTGTTAGCAGCTTACTAGAGCGATCGCTGTGTTGATTTTGGGCATTTTAAAATAGCGTTTACTAAATACAGCTATGTTTAAAGGATTCGGTGGCCCAAAGAAAAAATCAGTGCTTGAAGAGAATGAACTGACGACAGGGATTGTTCAGCATCCAGTTACGGGACTTTGGCAGACATGGATATCATTTACAGGTAATGATATTCAATGTATTACCGCCCATAATCAGCGAGATGATGCTGACCGGGTAGCGAAACAGATTGCTGATGCTTGGAGTGAAGGGAAATACAAAACTGGGGAAGATGTAACAGCTTTTATCCAATCACTGCCTACTGATGCTGTCATAGATCCATTGCCCCAAAATATTGTGATGCAATTAAGTCAACAGGCATTAAGCGCAAGGAAGTAGTTAGAGCGATGGCTACGCCAACGTCTGCGATGAACACTCTAAACAGTATCATCCATCCATCCGCACTCTGGATTTTGACAGTCCCAATGCACCCGTGCTGACCAGTCCCGATCAAATTCAGCACTACACTGGGGGCATCTACCAGTAAACATCGGATGCCAATCAAGTAACTCCAGTTTTTGCTGTTGTGTCCACCTCTGTTGTGGTTTCACAATTAACTCGCCGTTGTAATAAGTGGCTCCTTCTGGTTCCCATAGTTCTACTGGTTCGGCGTTGGGGTCTTCTCGAAAGTCCAAGCAGATGTCAGCAACTGATCCATTAGGATGGACGGTACAGACAAGGTGAGGATTATGTGAGTATAGGAGACAGTACTCGCACCAGGGCGGCCGCATCATGTCAATAAGTAAAGCCTATTCTCAATAGAGTTAAAGATAATGTCATTAACTCTTGCTTATTGCGAAAAAATTAGGCGATCGCTTTGGGGCTTAAAAAATAATTAAACGCGAAATCCTGATTTTTTCGTTGGTTCTTAACCTTCGTTGTGATCAAGAGTAATTTAGATGCGTTTGCCCTGGTACTCGCACTCTGGAAGTTTTGGCATAATACCAGTATATTGCCTGTTCCAAGCGATCGCTTATTGGTTCAACTGTATGGTTGTTTCGAGCGTCACAAAGAAAAAGGGAATTGTTGGGTCACTAATCAACTACAGGTAATCCTGCCAGGGCCATTGCTACTTCTTCTGCACTATATTCAGTATCAACAAGCCGTCCAGCTTGATAATCGATATAAGCTTGCATATCAAAATGTCCATGACCGCAAAGGTTGAACAGGATAGTTTTGCTTCTTCCTTCTTGTTTACAGAGTAAAGCCTCGTCAATTGTTGCTTTGACAGCATGATTAGCTTCTGGTGCTGGCAAGATTCCTTCTGCGCGGGCAAAAGTTAATCCAGCAGCAAAGCAAGCGAGTTGGTATTCAGCACGTGATTCAACTAATCCCAAATTCACAATGTGGCTAACAAGGGGAGCCATACCGTGATAACGCAAGCCTCCAGCATGAATTCCTTCGGGAACAAAACTACTACCTAAAGTATGCATTTTGGTAAGTGGGGTTAAGTGGGCAGTATCACCAAAATCGTAAGCATATTTTCCACGAGTCAATGATGGACAAGCAGCAGGTTCGACAGCTATTACTTGTATATCTCGTTCTCCTCGCAGTTTAGCACCGAGAAATGGGAAGGCAATTCCGGCAAAGTTGCTACCGCCACCTGTGCAGCCAATAACAATATCAGGATAATCTCCTGCCATTTCTAATTGAGTCAATGCTTCTTGACCAATCACAGTTTGATGTAGCAGTACATGATTGAGAACACTACCTAAAGCATACTTAGTTTGTTCATCAGCAGCAGCTACTTCTACAGCTTCACTAATAGCAATCCCCAAACTGCCATTACTATTGGGATTTTGTGCAAGAATTTTATGTCCGGCTTGGGTTTGAGTACTTGGGCTAGCAACGACCCTCGCGCCGTAGGTTTCCATTAAAGCTCGGCGGTAAGGCTTTTGCTGGTAGCTAACCTTTACCATATAAACTAAGACTTCTAAACCGAATAGCGCACCAGCAAAAGCTAGAGATGATCCCCACTGTCCGGCTCCTGTTTCAGTAGTTAGCTTTTTGACTCCAGCTTGTTTATTGTAGTATGCTTGGGCGACCGCAGTATTCGGTTTGTGGCTTCCAGAGGGACTAACACCCTCATATTTGTAGTAAATTTTGGCAGGCGTATCTAAAGCTTGTTCTAAACGACGGGCACGATAAAGAGGAGTTGGTCGCCACTGGCAATAAATAGAGCGGACTGCATCTGGTATTTCAATCCATCTTTGTTGGCTAACTTCTTGCTCAATCAGTGCCAATGGAAACAAAGGTAATAATTCATCTGGTGTAATTGGCTTACCAGTAGCAGGATTTAAAACTGGTGGTAAGGCTTGTGGCAAGTCAGCTTGGATGTTGTACCAAGCTTTTGGCATTTGGTTTTCAGTGAGAACGTATTTAATCGTGTCCATATAATTAGGTTATGCACAACAGTAAAATTGTACATTTACGATTCTCCAAGAAATCGGCTGAGTTAGAGAACAGTGGTTATGGTGTTTTTTGGATGAGCAGGCAAAAAACTACTAAAGTGAGGCAAAGGCGCTTCACTGCCAAAAGAGGGCGATTGCTATCTTCATAACGCCTCAGCCAATTGCCCTTTTATGGAGAAAGCTTTGACTTTTTGCCCAAAACCAGTATCATCTGAAATTTTATGCGAAGAATTATTATTGGGGTTATGGGGAGAGGAGAAAATGCGACAGCAAATGATTTACAAGATGCTTATATATTAGGTCAATTTATTGCCAAACAAGGATGGGTTTTACTCACTGGTGGTAGAAATGTAGGGGTAATGGATGCAGTAAGCAAAGGTGCAAAATCTGCTGATGGTTTAACTATTGGTATTCTTCCAGGTGAAAATCAGGATGGTATGTCCTCTTGGGTGGATATTGCTATTTTCACAAACATGGGTAATTCTAGAAACAATATTAACGTTCTTACCAGTGATGTGGTAATTGCTTGCGGAATGGGTGCAGGAACCGCTTCAGAAATTGCTCTAGCTTTGAAAGCAAATAAGCAAGTGATTTTGTTGAATAATGATGTAGAAAGTAAACTTTTCTTTAAAAAACTGTCGCCAGAAAATGTTTATATTGTGGACAGTGTGGAGCAGGCGATCGCTACTGCCAAAACAATTTTATCTTAGTTACGAATTACTGAATCAGTAAAGTCTTCTCAAATTGGGAGGCTCTCGAATTGATTGGGTTTAAATCCCCATCTGTTGCGTTAGCTTCCCGAAATTTAAATTATATTCCGGATCAGACTGATGCAAGTGAGTGTATGTATAAAAAAGAGAACTACATTCCCAGATGATTAACCAAATTACCGCCTTAGAATCCTGTTGGCATATCTCTCCTGAATGGGGTCAGTCCATGCCTCCCTTAGCAGTGAAAATGTTAGAAAAAGTTTTGTTGTCAATCTCAGATTTGTCAGGCTACTGCTGTGGTGTTCAGTGGGAAAGACAGCAATGGATTTATGCAATTGTTTGCCAGAGTGAAACTCTCTACTTAGCTGAACAAGAATTTCATAGAACTAATGTACTAGAAAAGTCCACTGTTTTTACTCCAGCTTTTAAATTGGGGGATATAGTTGAGGTTGATTTCGGTGAACAGCCGACACGCCGTATTATTCAAGGAATTTTTAGCCTCAAAGATAATTGGCTTTATGGGGTAGAGTGGCGCTCTCCAATTTTAGAAGAAGTGTCTGCCCAAAGCAGAACAATATGGCTTGCTGATGTTGATTTAGTCAATGTTAGTGTATGACGATAAAAGAGCAGCCCCAAGTTAACTAACAATTTGGGTTATTAATCTCAAGTTACTGGTTTTATTAGCTACTTTTAATTAGTTGTCTGGGCATCATAAGTATTATATAGTGATTATTATTACAGATGCTTAAGAAAATTCCCTTTGTTGCAATTAGCGTTCTGCTTGTAGCTCAAATGTCGTTACCCGTATTTGCCAACAATCTTACCGCTACGGTTGTAAGCGTAGGTGACGGTGACACCATACGGGTGAAAACTGGTAACAAAACTGTGACTGTTCGCCTCGCTTGCATTGACGCACCAGAGATGAAACAGAATCCTTGGGGTCAACAATCATCAACAAGACTCAAACAATTGCTGCCAGTAGGACAAGCAATCACCATACGCGCTGTAGAAACTGACAAATACAACCCGGATTTCTCACAAGCAATAAAAAATGTCTTACATGAGGTCATGTAAGACATTTTTTTAATACATCATCAATTCAAATTTAGGTAGGGAGACAAAATTAGTATAAAACCGTAGCCATAGAGATA
>JAIVFU010000203.1 GCA_020829485.1 Nostoc sp. CHAB 5834
GGAATGAAAAGTCAACCTTGAAAATTATCGCAAAGTGCCAAATTCCAGATGACAATTTTACCAGCCAAATAGACTTTGCGATCGCAGCTTAATTTCCGCACCTTTTTTATGGTGACGTGTACTTAGGACGTATTCATACCGTTTCTACCGACGTTGAACCCTCGTAAATTGGCAGAGGTATTGCAAATACAATACCCATTTTCTTCTAATAGGATAGCTTGTATTGATTGCCTGATCAGGCTTATAGCGATCACCTTTTCGGAAAGTGGCAAAAGCGCACTATTCTTCAACGGGAAAATGCTCCTTCGAGAGTCAGACTTAATATAGCAATCCTATTTGAGATCCGAACAGGTTTCACACTGATGAAGCTTAAGAAAATTAAATTCTTGGTGATTGGTAAAGAACTTAAATAGCCACTTGACAACAGAAAAAGATTTGGACAAATACCAATACTTTCTTAAAAAGTTTTTGCTCTGTAGTCTAATGAAATGTACTGTACTTGATAAATTTCCTGCTGGATACTTGTGAACGATAAACCCTTGTGTTTGATAATTTTATGAAATACTGGACTCCGGACACAACCACGGCTACTATCGAAAACAGGTTACTTTACAAATGGACTTGTAATGCGATAGCCGATCTTCTTTTAAAAACATCACTAAGCTCTCGATATAAACTCATAAACAATGTTATTAAAGTTGGCAACCGATTATGTCATCCACTCTTTTTTCAATGGTATTTTACTTTGAAAGATAATTTGTTAAATGGAGAGGAATGTGTTGGAACTTTAATGAATGACTTTAGCCTTGTACTTACTCAAATTGAGCAAAGTCGACAGCAAGCGATTATGTGCCAAAAACGTTACGGTATCGGTATAGAGGTTGCACCAGATTCAAAAGGGATGTCACTTACTATTGGCAAAGCGATGACAATGGCGAGAAAAGCTACACATGAAATCCCGGAGATCAATGTGCTTACCATTTTAGATGAAGAACTTGAAGAAAGCATCAAGGGAGCATCAAAAATATTACGTACTTGTTGGCCGGAAATGTACAGCGAAATCGTAACATCTGTACAACAGTTATATATATTCCGTAGCAAAAAGGTAATTGGCTTTGTTGATTTTCACTCTCACGGATCAATCTGGTTGCGTGAAAATGCAATTCGCACTCCTCTCCAATTAGCTGAGGAGCTAATTCATGAATCCAGTCATGTTAGGCTAAACGTTAGCCACGCATTGGAACCACTGTTTGTCAATGACAACAGTGAAATCTATACTTCGCCTCTAAGATTTGATCCTCGCCCGATGTTCGGCGTTTTTCACCAAATGTTTGTTCTCTGCCGACTATCTGAATTTTATAACCGTATTGCATCAACAAAGATACCTGTTGATAACATTGCTTTAAGAAAAGGCACAATTGATGAAAGGAGGCAAGCTATCAGGAAGAATTTAGTAAATAGTTATCATATTGTTGAAAAATATGCAAATATGACTTCTGCCGGTAAAAACCTTATGGAGAATATTTCAATCTCAGGAGTACTTTTATGAGACTCCAATCCTTTCCAGATAGAGAGTTGAAGCTTCGACAAATTTACCAGGTTATTCCAGTCAGTGAATCCGAGGTGTTATTATTCAGTACAAAAGAAAAGAGTTTACAGTTAAATTATATTGGTTCTTTGCTACTTCCTATTGTCAAATATCTCATTCAAGGTACAAGTTGGCGAAAGCTTCAGGTTTCACCAGAATCAAGGAATCCGCAGTGGCTTGAGACTGTTGATAAAGTAATTACTGCCCTCGCTACCTGTGGAGCATTAGCTCATTTTGTCGATAAACCAGACGATTTATCTGTCTCTGAGTGCGAGCGGTTTAAACACCAACTTGACTATTTTTCAAAATATGAAGACCAGAATCTGTCGAGATTTGATTACCTGAGAAAGCTTCGTAAAGCTCATGTATTAATGCTGGGACTTGGAAGCTTAGGTTCATCGACTTTGCAGCATTTTGTATCTGCTGGAATTGGTCAGATTACAGGGATAGATATGGATCGAGTAGAGATTCAAAACTTGACTCGATCTGTAGCGTTTAGCGAATCTGATGTAGAGCAAACGAAAATTGATGTGGCAAAGCGAATAGTTATCGGCAGTTCTAGGTTCACATCATACCAAGGGATCTTTCAAGAGATCAAGGATGAAAACACAATTTCTGATATCTTGTCGGCTATCGAGCCGGTGGATCTCGTTCTGCTCACAGCGGATACACCCATATGGAAGATATCGATTTGGGCAGCAGAAGCTTGTCGAAAACATGGGGTTGCTTTAATTCGAGGAAATCGTTTTGGTGTGGGACCACTGACTATACCGCATAAATCGGCATGTCCTGCCTGTAGTTGGCCACGTACTTTAGATGAACATCCAGAAGCAGCCCAATTAGTGGAACATCAGCGTAAATTTGGCGGTTCTCCCGCCGGAGTCATGAGCCCTGTGATTGGAATGACCTCGGCTATCCTTGCTCAAGAAAGCATTGCTTTCTTAAGTGGCGCAGGAGATGTGCATGTCATAAATACGCGTCTTTCTGTTGATATCGAGAAAAACCCAAGTCTTCTTGTAATTCCCTTTCCTATGGATAAGCGTTGTGCTGTATGCGGAAGTATGGAGAATATGAATGCAGGCTAATTTTGTCTCAGAAAATTATAGTCAACTTTTTTCGATAGAGAAGGTAGATGTTCAGCCTGCTTTTAAGGAAGCACCAGACCTACTAATTGCGAGAACTGCTGCCTTTAGCAAATCGTTTCCAAAAAATCCTTACTCGCAGGGTATGCGAGTAATCACAGGTGCTGCATGTGGATTGTCTGAGTATCAAGTCAGAGTACGTGCGTTCGGTGAACTCTTGGAGCGACTAAGCGCTTTCAATTCGGGGAATGAGTCAATTTGTTTAAAAGCTAGTTATTTGGATCTGCAAGCAAAAGCAGTTCCTACAATATCTCCGAATACTCTTCAATTATTCAACTCAACACAGGTAATCTCAGATGAAGTTAGTACAGAGCTGGATGCGGCTATTTTAAGCTGGTGTACTGGTTTCGATCTTGTAGCTGAAAGATATGTGTATGTTCCTGCGCTAGTGGCATATTTTAGTTGGAAGCCTCCTCAAGGAGAGAAGGTTTTTGTAAAACCGAACGCAAATGGTCTTGCAGCAGGTACAAATCCCTATAAAGCTCAATGCAGAGCTTTACTAGAAGTCATTGAGCGAAATACTTGTATGCAATCATGGCATACTTTGAAAGTAACTGTCTTTTCTCTTAATCTAGATGCTATTCCAACAACTTATACTGACTGCTGTAGAACCTTGGGACTAGTAATTGAATTATATTCTTTGGAGACAGTCCACCTACCACCGACTATTCTTACATTAATAAGTCGACCCAATGGAAATGAATTAACAGTTGGTTCCGCATGCGATCTCTCTATTACAAGCGCAATAGAGAAGGCTACTCAAGAAGCATTAATGCTTCAGTGGACAATGCGTAATACTCCACTAACATCTGTTTCAATAAAATGTCCAAAGACTTCTTTGGAACGTGTAGCCTACACTTATGAACACGGTTCATTAGTGAGAAATTGGTATCGCAGCCATGCAATACCTCACGGAAAATACTATCACGATGCTTTTGATTGCAATCTGCATCAACTTGCATCAGTAATTCGTGAAACTTATGGGTGTGAAGTACTTTCTGTAGATGTAACGGATACAATGTCGCGAATGATGGGATGGAGTGTATTTCGGGTTTTGCTTTCAAATAACCGTCTGAAGGAATCTAATTCGATGGTTCATTATTTTGAGGAGTGTACTAAAACTACTAAATTATTACCAGAATGTGAGGTTATAGGGGAGTCTCAAACATCTCCGTCCCCTTTTGGCTAAGTGGAGGTTAATAAGTTGATTAACAAGAACAAGGTAGAAGAAAAAGCTTCAGTTATCCATAGGCTTCGAGCACCTTCATTTAAAGAATTTGAAGAATATAGAACAACGATAGATCAGCCTGCAGTCCTGGAAAATGTCATTACTGGTTGGCCAGCAGTTAATAAGTGGAGTATCAAATACTTCCAAGAAAAATGGGGAGCCTTTTATATTAGTGCTTGTGCCAATGACAACGGCGAACATCGTTACAAGTATTCTTATCCTGAATCTATAATGTTCTCTCAATTCCTCGACAGGATCACTAAAACCGATGGTTCAGAACGAAAATACTTCCTAGCACAATTGCGGCTCATAGGCGATTTTGCTAGTGCTACAGATGATATTTTGATACCCGAATGTATCCCTATAGATAATGTTGAGATGGTCAGTCTCTGGATGGCTGCAAAAGGAACCGCAACACATCTTCATTGGGATAGTCATCCAGGTATGCTTGCATTAATTCAGGGTTGCAAAGCAGTCCGTTTATATTCACCTGAATTATTTGAAAGCATGTATCCAGTGGCTGAATCAGAATTAAAGCTTAATTGGAGTCAAGTAGATTTTCTACGTCCTGATACAGCAGAGTTTCCTCGCTATATTAATGCTCCCTCAACCAGTGTCGACCTAGTTGCAGGCGAATTATTATACATCCCGCAGTACTGGTGGCACAGTGTGAAGAATTTAGACTTTTCCATAGGTACACAATTCTTCTTGACAGGCAAACATAATTCACATCCATGGGCAGCCTTTTATTGTCGTCGGCAAGCAATACGAGCGGGACGAATTCAACCATAGCTGTAGCGAACTGCAAGGAATAAGGAATGTCGAATTCTTTTGGATTATAAAGGAGTCACTCATGAAAACACATATACCTATTCACGGAAGTGCTCACAGAGTTCTTCAGTACTGTCAGGAAGTTGATGTATCATCTGAACCTCAGAAAAAAGTTGGGCAAGCTAAGGAGAAGCTTCGGGTTTCAGTCTGGATTCGCTCTAATTCTCAACATAATTGGAAAGCATTGGCTGAGGAAATTCTTTCTACAAAAACCCAAAAACAAAGGGAAGAAAATCAAGAAAGGTTAAATACGATTATTCGCGCCTCCTCTGAAGATATTCAGCAGATTGTGTCGTTTGCACATATGTACAATCTTGATGTTTTGTACGAAAACCCTGATTGTTGCAGAATAGTTATTGAGGGCGCACCAGAAGATTTTGAGCGGGCATTCCAAGTAAGTCTAAGGTACTTCCGCTATTGTGATGGTATCTATCGCGCATACCAAGGTACAGTTCATGTACCAGAAGCATTAGCGGAGATAATAGATTATGTTTCTGGGTTAGATAATCTCCCGCTATTTCAGCAATATAAACACGGAGTAAATCTGGATTTACCAGCAAGTGATCCACCTATGTTAGCAAAGTACCTGCCGAAAGAAATAGCAGCACTTTATCATTTTCCATCTAGTTCTGATTTAAATCGAGAAGTGATTGGAATAATGGTTCCTTTTGGTGGCTTTTTAAAAGACGACATGAAAGCTTACTTTTCTGATCTTGGCTTACAGACTCCTGAAATCAACGTTGTAGGATCAAACAAGCCTGCGGATAAAGTAAAGGTACAAAAAGCTTTGCAAGGAGAAATTCCACGAACTCCTGAAATCGCCGCAACGATAGAAACAACCATGGATATTCAACTGCTGGGAGCTTTAGCTAACGGGGCAAAGATTGTCGTTTACATTGGTGAAGGGTTTGATGTCAGTAGTATTCTTCATCTCCTTACACAAGTAGCAACAGATGTTAAATATTGTCCTCGTGTACTTTCTGGTAGCTGGGGCGTAGCAGAGGAGGCACTTCCAGAAAAGGTTTTGGATCTGCTGGATAAACAGTTGCTACTACTAGCATCTCGAGGAGTTAGCATTTGCTTCTCTTCAGGGGATGGGGGTTCAACAAGTTTACCATCGAACTCTAATCTAATTCCAACATACCCAGCTTCAAGTGCTTATGTCCTTGCATGCGGAGGTACTTATGTTGAATCAAATACTAGTGTCATCACCCAAGAGACAGTCTGGAACTCAGGGAAGAACGCCAGTGGTGGAGGTTTCAGTGCAAGATTTCCGATGCCTTGGTGGCAGTCGGAGTCTGGAATTAAGGATAAATTTGGAAATTCAGGTCGTGGTGTCCCTGATGTAAGTGCAAACGCAGCTAAAGAAAGTGGTTGTAAGCTCTTAGTTGCAGATCAAAACTTTGTTTCTAGCGGAACAAGCGCCGCGGCACCACTATGGGCTGCTCTTCTAGCAATCTTAAACAGTAAGTTAGGAACTTCTGTTGGCTTCTTTAACCCTGTGCTTTATCGACCAGAGATTGCACTTTCTCTACGAGATATCACTATAGGAAACAACAATATCAAAAAGGAGGGTGGTCTATATCATGCACAAGAGGGATGGGATGCTTGCACTGGTTGGGGAAGTCCCAATGGTGAGGCTCTTCTTACAGCTTTAAAGACTTTCTATAGTAACAATTTGGGGTAGATGGATACGTGCCATGCTATAAACATCAACATAGCTGCCTTCTCGAAACGCATATTTCTCAAGTTTACCTTCCACCTTAAATCCAAACTTTTGATAGAGATTAATTGCTGGCTCATTGTCTACATAGACTGTTAGCTCTAATCGAACAAGGTTTAACCATTTGTCAGCTAGTTCAATCCCGGCATCCATAAGCAACGTGCCAATACCTTGACTCTGCCATTCATCATGAACTGCTATGCCAACTCCCCCCACGTGCTTGCGCCTTGGGGAATGAGAATCAATCCAAATATCTAAAGCTCCGACAATTTCATTGTCAGCACAAGCTACTAAGCTATATAAGTTATTCGACTTTTCGGTGAGTCGTTTCCTCCACATTTCTACTGATGGAAATGGTAACTGCAATGTACCCCAAACAGTTTTTGTTTGGGCATAAATCTTCTGAATTTCCTTATAGTCGTCTGGCTCAACATGACGTATCTTAATTTCCATAATATTTGCTCTGGTCATAAAAAATAACAGTAGAGCTGGATCATTGATTTTTGGCTCACTTCTATCAGCATATACAGGAATTCCTTTTTTAGTAGAGCAATTGGTCGTCTGTGTTCCAGGTCAATTAGGGAGAGCGATTTTTTTCGGGGGAGATGGCACAGGGAATACGATAAGATGACCCAATGTCAGATTCTGAGCAACTTGTCATCTACCAGCTTCATATTTTTATCCTGGGCGTCTCGCCATTGGTGTCAAGTTAAGGCATCAGCCCAGATGTCAAGAGAGCGAGCAGCCGTTCGTCGGTGGCGTTGACGGACGGCTTTAACCAAGCCCATCGAACGATAATATTCGACAAGCCAAGGAATAAGTTTTAACTCAGGGTTAAGTAAAAGTGCGCGGTGAAAAAAATATAAACTGCGAAACACCATTTCCACAGAAATGCGTTCTAAGGGTTGTTGTAAAGCGATCGCTACATCAACAAATCGTTGAGGACAGCGTAGAAAATCCAAGTAGCATATATTTGCATCTGTACGCCATTAGTGCCACCGACCCAGAGATAAGATAAACCCAACAAACGCTTAGTCAATAAAAATGCATCCTCAATCCGCCAACGTCGTCGGTATAGAACCCATTTGACATCTAAGAAGGTGCTGCAAGCCTCTTAATCATCAACCGAATAAAACAAAGATTAACCTTGGCAGTCGCATTAGTTAAAGTTCTCTCAAAGCTCTTGACGAGGATTTTGCATCTTTCCATCCAAGAATTTGACCGCTCAATTACCCATCTTGCTGCAACCGGAACAAACCCAGATTTGCCTTGCGCTTTCTTTTCTTGTTTTGATGGTTTCGCCGAAAGTTCAAATCTGATTTTCGTCATGAGCTGGGGATAAACCAACTCTTATTCCTCCCTGAGATGTTCAGGATGATAACCGTGGTCTAGCAGGATGGTGGTCTTGGGAAGATTGACAGGTTTTGACTTGAAATAATCAATATTGAGCGTCAACATTTCAATCAAACCCTTATCATCAGATACATTCGCTTTGGTGCAGTGAGTAAAGAAGGGAAATCCCAGGGTATCAACGGCTAAATGCCTTTTAATGCCATTAGTCGAGAAAGTAGAAACTAATTTCGGGATTTGTTGATACTTATTTACGGCTGGATGATACTGAGAAGCAGGTTTTTCAAGCGGCTATTAGTACAATGGGATTAGATGAACGGGAGGAAGTTATGGAAATTGTTACCAGTTGGCAACAGGAAGGTGCGGAAGCCGAACGAAAAAAAGTCATTTCAGGGCTTTTGAAGTTACGATTTGGTAATTTAGATACTGATTTAGAAGGCATTATTCCATCTTTGTTACAGTTGTCACCAGATGAATATTTGGGCTTAATATTACAGGCTGACCGTGAGGAGTTATTATTGCGTTTTCTAGGACAATCGTAAATGAAAATGGTAACTAGTTGGGAACGAGAAGGTATCCAGAAAGAACGAAGGGCAACTATTACTAAAATTTTAAAGCTGCGCTTTAGGGATATTGATGCTTCTTTAGAAGCCATTATTCCCGCTTTGTTACAATTGTCCCCCGATGAATATATGGATTCACTTTTACAAGCTGACCGTGAGGAATTATTATCGCGGTTTCAAAGGAAATCGTAATTTGATAAAAGAGGGTGTACTATTTATTACATTCAAATAATCTCCTTTGTCACTTCAGTTCAACTCTATATCCTGACTGCTAATATGGTGTCCATTGTGTGATAACTCATGTTTTCTATGAAGTAATCGTTCCCTCTCTAAAATCATCGCTTCTAGCTCACTGGCACGTTCTTCTGAAAGTGGAAATATCTCCTCACCCGTCTGGAGATTACCTCGACAAATCGTCCGCTTACCTTCATTTCGCACAATAAAATCACCACTGGGTTGCACATAAGCAGTCCAATGGCTACCAATCTTAAACTGCTCAATTTCATTAGACACGTCCTAAAACTCACAAGCCAATATTTACAAGGCTTTGAGACCAAACCTTGCAGACTTGTTTTCAACGTAGCAATCAGCATTTGATATAGTTACCGATAGTTTAGAGGATAAAGATAG
>JAIVFU010000204.1 GCA_020829485.1 Nostoc sp. CHAB 5834
AGGAGTCCAAATGAGTTTTCAAGTTGTAGTAACTGGTCGACGCATTTCTGACAACAACAACTATGAACTGAGCGTTAAGTCTGAGGCTTCTTGCCCGAAGCAAGCTGAAGCCGATGTGCTCAATGCATACGATTTCGAGGACGCGGCAACGCTCAATGTCCAGGTGACCCCGCTGACGATTCATTGAATCTCGGCGCTTGATTACAAGGGATGGCTATAGCCATCCTTTTTTTTCGTTTCGCTACACGGAACAGTAGGCAATTTCGAAAAACCCTTATGGAGAAACAAATGAAAAAAGTAACTATCGTTTTGGCAGGACTGTTCGCTGCAATGGCTGCAATGGCACAGGGCTACGCCAACGTGGATTCGGGTGTCCTGCGCGAGGAGGCGGAGGTCCTGTCGGCACAACCTCGAATCGAGCGCGTGCTGGACCGTACCGAGTCTTGCTACATGGAGACAGAGCAGATTCGCGTCCAGCCGGCACAAGAACACAGCGCTACAGGCGCGGTCGTTGGCGCCTTGGCAGGGGGCATCCTGGGCAACCAGGTAGGTAAGGGTACGGGTCGCGCAGTGGCAACTGGTCTGGGTGTCGTCATTGGCGCCGGGGTGGGGGACCACCTGGGCAACCAAGGCTCTGCTCCGAGCACCACGGCGCCCCGTCAGGTACGCCGCTGCACGCCTGTGGAGTCATACCGGGAAGTGGTCAAGGGCTATGACGTGACTTATCGCTTCATGGGCCGCACTTTCCGCACCGTGACTGCTCAGGACCCCGGCCGATACATGGCAGTAGACGTTCGCGTCAGCCCTGCTGGAAACAGCCGTTTTTGAGCGCAGCAACTACTGACTCATGATTGAAAAAGCCGCGAAGCTCCCTAGGGGTTTCGCGGCTTGAATTATTTGAGCACTGGTCAGTACTCTTCGGTCAACATCATGGTGGCGATGTAGTTACCTTCCGGGTATTCATCGGTGCCCATGAAAAAGGACCATTCGCCGGCGGGGAAGTCCGTGAAGTCCAAATTGCGGGTCCAAACGGGTTCTTCTTCATCCAAGATAAGACTGATTTCTGCTTTGCGGTCTTCAGTGACGTTCAGCTTGATGGCAGCGATGCTAGCCTTACCCTCCTTCCACGCTTTCTGGTACAGCGGTGCCATTTCGGTGGCCACAATATCCAGGAGCCAAAAGGCCCCAGCCTTCTCTGCCATGGACTCCACGCCATGCGTGAAGATAAAGTTTGGGTTGAAGTTGTGGCGAATGCGCCGTTCACTTCCTCCAAAGAATTTGCTCATGACGTTTTTGAGGTCTTGGGCTGTCGTAGCCATACTTGTTCCTTTTTCGTACTTTTTTTTCAGAAGAAATTCGATGCGCAGTATGCCTGCAGTCGCACTGAGGGTGGCTGACCAGTTATCGCTGGGCCATCCCGTTGTCTGTCTGCAATGCATATCGGCTGCCGAAATCGCCCGACGGAGTTGCGCCGCCCTCAAGAGAGGTCGTGGACAAAACAGCTTGGGCCATTTTGCGAAATGCCTCATCTGAGACGGACGTGTCGTTCACCAGGCTGCTAAGTACCTTAACGCTGGACAAGGCCAGCTCTGTTTGCTGTGTATTCATGGAGTGCTTTCAAAAAGGGGTCTATGCGAGGTATAGAGAACCCTTTAGCTATACGGTGGCAGAAACATCTATAACCAGACATGCCCTTTGGCATAAGGAATGCGCTATGAATCGCTTTGATATCTGTGAAGCCCACGCCGTTTTGGAATGGGACTTCAATGTCGGCGGATGGCTCCGTGAACGGCCCACAAACCTACGAAGAATGGCTGCAACCTCGGTTCAGCTGCACCGGATGGGGTTCAAGCCCGCACCAAATCTCTCGTATGAAAACTTGAGCGATGAAGGCCGCGAGGTGTACCTGACGAATGTCTTGCGGTGGGGGCTGCCCATCGATGACGGCCTTTTGAAGGACATCGGAGAGTTCTTTTCGCCCGACTGGCTCGCAGCGAACTACCCCGAAGTCGCTACACGTGTTCATCAACAAACAAAGTAAAAGGTCCAAATGCCAGCGCTGATTCAATGGCCGAACATGACGTTCAACCCCATCAATCTATGGGCGATGAACCCCGCTTGGAAACAGGAGGCTTTCGTTCGCGCAAGCCCCGCGCCTACCCCACGGCTTTCTTCTGCCGCAGCCAAGGAAAATCCCTTGTTCCGACTGGCATCGGCGCACAGGTAAGCTACTCATCATTCTCATAGGCGCTGACTCTGTCAGCGCTTTTTTTGTCTCATCGAGCTCATCCCCAGGGCCGCACTGTATTCCTCGGACAGGTCAATGACCGGGGGCAGGCCCGGGTCAATCTGCTGGAATGCGGTGTACATCATAGCCACCAGGTGGAGCCCCGAGAATTCGCCTTGCACACTTCTCAGGGTGTACCGGGGCTCAGGGTCATTGAGGTCAAGCCCCTCTCGACCCAAAAAAGCAATCTCAACAGCTACTTCTTTGGTTTTTTCTTCCCCCATGGCGTCGAACTTCTCCAGAGCCCCAAGGATGTAAAAGACCACATCCATGCGCAGGGAGCCGTGAGCCTTTGCCCGCATCGTCTTGTGCGCCATTTGAGTAAGCGCCTCTCGCGCACGCTCAGCAATGTCCGAGGAGCCCTGCTCATCCACCAAGCGCTGGTACAGCGCGGCTGCTTCGGCCGCACTAGGCGCAGATTTCTCGGCCTCAAGCGCTTGAGCTAGTCCCAGGATGGCAAGCGGGTCATCAGGGAGGTACTTTACGGCTTTACGCAAGGATTGAACGGCTGCGGTCTTCTCCTTTTGCATGGCCTGGGCAACGCCTAGATTCCTCCATGCGTACCCATTTTCGGGGTCAATGCTGGTTGCCTTTTCGAAGGATTCCTTTGCCGCGGCTACCGCTCCCAGATTCACTTGAGAGAACCCTAGTGCCGCCCACATGTTGGAGTGGTCGGGGTATAGCCTCACGCCTTCTTGAAGCATGTCCTTTCCCTTCTGGAACGCTCCGTCTTTGTTGTACGCAGAGCCCAGGTTGTAGAGGACGTGCATGTCGGACGGAGACTCTCGCAGCAGGTTCTCCAAGGGGGGGATGGCATCGCGAAAATGAGGCGAATTGAGCACCGGAAGCAGTGTGGATATCGGAGATTCCTCCGCGCTGACGGCCGTCACCCGTATATCCGTGTCCGAGAACTCCACGCTGACGTAGTGGCCCTTCGAGAGGTATTGCCGCCCGAAAAATGCGCTAACCGCTGCCCTGAATTCAGGAGAACCAATTTTCCGCGAGTTAGGCGGTAGCAGATTGGTGTCGAAGTGCTGAATCGGAATCGTGTAAGAGCTGCTCATAGAGGATTAAGCACGTAGGGAACCCAATCGTACCAACCGCGTACACCCATCTCATTGGCCCAAGCGTCGGTCAGCGTCTTGTCAAATTCTGGAGATTCAGGAATGGAGTCGGAAAGCGCGAGAAGTTGATGCCCAGCTTTGAGCGCGCCAATTGCGGAGTAGGGGACTGCATAGGCCGTGTTTCCGAGGAGCCTGTCCGAATGCAGTGCGTAGGCGGCCAGAGGCGCCATCAGCACAGGGGGTATCCGCATTCTCCCCATGTTCATTGAGAGCACTCGATGGTTCTCCGCTTGCATTTGAGCAATCCCGTTCCTTTGTAGCTCCTTGAGGTGCGGGTGATGCTTGGACAAGTAGGTGTCAATGCGCATGCCTCCCGGGAACGACCTCAAGTTCATCATTGTCCAGTGGGAGATGACCTCCACATAGGGTGCCGCAACCGTTTCCTCTTTAGGGGTCAGTTTCAACCCAGCTGACAGCAACTGTTTGATGGACTTCTGCGCCAGCCCCGTCGCGGCAAGGTCGAAGCGTTTCTCAGATGGAAGGCTGAACAGGCGCAGGGCCACACATGCCTGGTAGGCGACCCAGTAGTCGAGGGGGTCATTGTCAGGGCGGTACTTCAGCACGTGCAGCGGGGCAGTTGCGCGCGCAAGCGAAAAGGTCGCTTTGACTCCAAGGGCCCCATCGGGTTGGAGGGATACCGGGCGCCCACTGAGCTTTGCAATTTCGTCTAGCAGAGCGAGGGTCTCTGGCATCAAGTTTTTCATGCACAGTATTGTGCCTTAGCTAACGGCGGCTACTGGTTAAATGCTGCCTCGAAGAAATTCAGAAAACTTGTATTTTGAAGGGCCGCAGGAAATAAAGCGGCCGTGAATAACGCGCATTGCTAGACCTTCCACAAATAATTCATGGGGAGCGGGTACGCGCATCCTGAATTCAGTTTGCTTCGTTTGGATTGTTCCGTGTTGTCGGCTTGTGGAGGCGGCGGCCAAGCCAACAGAGCCCCAAACCGCACTCAACAAAAAACGCCTGCAGGACGCAAAATCTGCAGGCGTTTGTCTTTGATGAAAGGGTTCAGCGGTATTCGGTCCCGTTCGGCCGTTTGCGGTATTTTGGTGATACGCACTTGAGCGCAACTCGGCCGGTGTCCAAGCGGGAGTCTTTGCGCTCCCCCACGGGGAGGATGACGCCACCTTCGCAGATGTGCAGCTCTCTGCCGCTGACTTGCTCCGTGCCCTCGCAAGCCTTCTCGATGGCTGACAATTCGTAAGGCCCACGGTACAGCACCTTGGGCATGCGCAGTCCTAGCTGGACTACGATGAGAGAGTGCACCGTGTCATAGTCGACAAAGCGCAAGTCATAGCGATACCCGAGGGCCACGGCGAAGACAATGAACTCCAGCTCTACGCCGTATGTGAGGTCCTGGACGGTAGAACCGTACGCTTCGCCAAGAACCCAAATTGGCTCAGTTGGCACTCCCAGTGCAACGCGCAAATGCGCAAAAGCTTCTGGCCTCAGGATGTCCGCCGCTTTCAGGTAGAGGCACCGGTCATGAGCCTCGCTCGGAATGAAGGCAAGGCCTTGGTCCGTCAGGCCCTTGCTGACGACAATGCGCCGGCCGTATTCGGTTTCGTCTTCGGGGCTCACCTCTGCGATACCCGTGAACGTCCCATGCACCTTTTCCAGCACGACGACCTCTTCTCCGGGGTGAAGAACGCCTGGGTGGGAATGAACGTCTTCAACGTCGAATTTTGCGGCCAGCTTCAAATCCAGCGGGAAGGCTTCACCCCGCATCTCTGCGGGGGGCTCTGGCATGTATTTGGTGCAGCCTAGATACTGAGCTAGGTCTTTGCCTTCCTCGAAAGAATGGGACTGCCCGTCGGGGCCTTCGACCTCAAGAACTTCGTTCACATACCGCCCTGGCATGGGGAGCCCCATTGACAGGACCCCTCGTAGCTCAACGGGATGAACTCGGTCGCCTTTAGGCCCTGCGAGCTTTCCTTTACCCAGCTCCTCATTCCACAGCCCCAGGCGCACCAGCAGCCATTGGGGTACCAGAGTCTGCTCCGGCAAAAACACCACCAGTTCGTTTACCTGGTATTGATTTTTAGGAAGAACCACCTGCAGGTCTTTGATTCGGCCAATTTCGAGCTTAGACGCATTTGGATGGGGTGTTATTTCGGTAATTCGGCTGACCAGTACTTGGAATTTGCTCACGTTTGAAACCTTTAATATTGCAGTTATATTGGTGAATTATAGGTTGTTAGCGTAGTTAAGTCAAAACGAGTTTAAAGAAAAACGGACCCCTGGAGGTCCGTTAAATTAGTTGCTGAGAGCCTCAGATTTCCATGTGGTCGAGAATGTCGTCGTAGGAAAGCGCAGGGTTGGCTTCAAAAACCCGGCCCAATGCTTCATGGACCGAGACGGCACTGATGATGCATCGGTCTTCATCAGTCCACGGAGTGCTCAGTTTGTGGAGGTTCTCTCGTTTAACCACTATCAAAAAACTTGGCAGGATTTGCTCTTCAATGGGCAGGAACTGAGCGAAACCGTTGACCACAACAGGGGCTAGGCGGGTATCTGGCATTCGAATCCTTTGAAAAATAGTTTCTTCGAAGTCTAGCCAATGCCACCTAATTATTCTCTGCCGTCTAAAAGTGTTGGCTAAACAACGGTCGCCTATTCTTTATTTTTCATGAAATTCGCCCTTTTTATTTGTGGCCCCGCTGGAACGGGGAAAACTGGCCTTGCACAACGACTTGCAACCTACCTGAATACTGTCGAAGGTATGCCAACTGGCATCATTGACAAGGACACTCTTTCTAACGAACTGTCCGGTGCCTACATGCATTCGCTCACGGGTGACCAAAATGACCGTGACAGCGTCCGATACAAGAAGTATGTGCGGGACTTGGAGTACTGCGGTGCTTTGGACACTGCACGTGAGAACCTGGAGGTGGGGCTCAACTGCATCCTGCCGGGGCCCTGGTCGAAGGAGATGAGCTCGGGTCTGCTGTGGGATGCTAAAGCAATGGGCTTCCCAGAAGGCGTGACTCCGGTGGTCATTTGGCTTCAGCTGCCACGGTCGGTTCGCAAGCAGCGCATCATCGAGCGCGCTCATCCACGCGACGCCTACAAGCTCAAGCACTGGGAGGAAAACGATTTGGAGCCGCAGCCAGCGCCGCGGGCCTTGGTGTTTGACGGAAGCCTGCCGCTGCCTCAGTTGACACGAATGGTGCGTGAAGAGCTGCCCCAAAGAATTGATACCCGTAATACCCCTTTTGTCCAGAATTACGACTGAGTTTGCGCTCTGTTCGATAAGAGCGCTAGTTAGCTGCTGTTGCCCTCATGTGCTTTCAAGTGTTGGTGCTCTCATTGAACCCCAGAAGAGGGTCCCAACGAGCTTCTTTCGTAGCCCCCAATCCTTGACGGCAGCTCAAGGAGCACCCCCGGATGTGAACGCTTGAGCCCGGCAGTGTTGCGGCCACGTCTTCAATGTTTGGCACCAAGGCGTTCCCCGAGGGGCTCTCCAGCATGCTGATGTTAGTGGCTGATTTTTGAAGTCGTGCCACTGAGTCCCAGTAGGTGACCTTGTGATTGCCTGGTATGAACACGAGTGTGGATTCATTATCGCCACGGAACTTCGTTCTGACCGCGTGAACCGCATTGAGCGGTGCAAATGTGCTCAGGTAGAAGCCTACTGAAGGGGGGAGTCCAGAGTCTTCGTTCCACGTACGGGTCGGAAGAAGATTTAGCCCCTGAACAGTCTGCTCGCAGTATCCGATACGGTTGTCTTCATAGAGGAGCGCGGGCAGGAGGCACAGTTGGGCGTCAAAAGCGATTTTCCATGCCTTGACGGGGAGCGCATCGCATGCGGTCAGGATGGGGCGTTGGCCCAGTTTGGCCACACGGGGGTCCACCCGTTTTGAGGGGTTGGCGATGGCCGGGGCTCCGAAAACTGAGGGGAGGGCGTAGGTAAGCTTTAGCTTTGGGAGCTGGTTTTCAATCCCTGGTCGCCCCCATAGGTTCTTACCCGGGTCTTCAATGTTGCTCAAGGGTTCTTCCAGGATGACCATGTTGGGATGTGGGACCCCGAATTTACGGCGATGGCGACGAACCCGGCCACCGGCCTGCACTTCACTTCGGACACCCTTAGGCTCCAAGATGGCCCAGTCAAAGTCGAAGTCTCGGCCAGTTTCAATCAACGAGGTGGTGCATACGATGATGAGAACCTGCTTGTTTTCATTGTTATCGAGCACTCTCCGCAGGTATCCGTTTTGGAGGAAGTCCTTGTCGTTCTTGCGATTGGTGATTTCGCCCAACGTTGCGTCAAGCACCCCCAAGTAATCCCGAGGGTACTTCGCGTGGTAGCAGACGAATTTGACGACATACCCATCAGGGTCCTGGTAGTCCGCCAGAAACTTGCTGAGCTTCCAGGCGCCCGAGGCGGTGTTGCAGCGAATGAACCCGATGCTCACATCGCTGTTGCTTGCAGGGTCCTTTGTACTGTTGTCCTTGTGTAAGCGCTTTGCGATGGACACGAGTTCGGCATGCCCCTCTTTGAGGGTCTTGCTCTGCATCTTGTAGGTCTGCAGGCGACGCAACGGACAAGTCTCCGCACGATGTGCGTACTTTGCGCACACGTCTCCCACATAACCAGTCCACTGAGACTTCGCTTCCGCATCACTGGGGTTGTGCAGCAGTCGAGGAGCTACTGTATTGGACGAAAAAATGCTGGCAAAGCTCAAGGGCTTGGCATTGATTGCGCACCCCACCTCAACGCCTTGCTTCCAAGCGAGGTAGACCCCTTGTTGGACAGGGGGGCTCATCGTTGCTGACAGCAAGACAACGTTCTTCTGAAACATTCCAGCGGTGAACGCGAGCTTTGCGATGGACTGCAGGTCGTTAGCGCTGTAGGCGTCGATTTCGTCGAGAACCAGGTCCGATGAGGCCAAACGCAGAAACATCTTCGCGTCACCGCCGTTGAGCAGGGAAACGCTTGCAACCAGGTGGTCTGCGGTGCATGCCAGCAAGGGAGTTGTCAGCATGTCCAAGGCCTTCTCACCGAAAAGGTTCAAGGCTTGTTTTTGAGAACAGAGGACTTCAACCCATTTGTGGTCGAGGGGCTCCGAGGGCATTGCATCCGCGGCAATAGCCGTGCCCGCAGAAGATTCGGACCCGAAAATTTCGCCCTCGGTAAGAGCGCCATCCAGCTGCTCTTTGTCCAGCAGCTCTTTGGCCAGCTCATCAAGCCCCAAGGTTTCAGGCTGGCCCACCGCCACCATGACGTCTTTCACGGGGAACTCAGCGTCGTTCATCATCGACTTACCCAGCTGCCAAGTGATGGAGCGCAGCCCCAGCGCAAAGGTTGCCCTGATGGAGTTACCCGATAGCCCACTGAGCGCGCGGGAACTGGCTAGTGTTTTGCCCGCACCTGTTTCAGCGATGACGCTCACGAAAACCGGGCCCAGGGGGCGAGCTTGTTTGCAGATGTTTTCCAGCTCCAGCTGCCATTGGTACTCAGCTGGTAGGGTCGCAATGAGCGCTTTAGACCCGGGTGGAAGCGAGGTACGAGGGGGCTCCGCGTTCAAAAGCAGCGCCACTTTTCGAGTCA
>JAIVFU010000205.1 GCA_020829485.1 Nostoc sp. CHAB 5834
CTGGCAATAGTTAAGTTTAGTAAATCTCATAAACTACAGAATTTATTTTATCCGTCCTCAACTAATTTTCTCATGATTTTAAGAATACTTAACACAGCCGATTACTGTTACTAATTTCATCAATTCCTTTGGCTATACCACTCTTATATAGTACATAAATACTATATAAATGCGATCGCGCTGTGCCAGTTGCGTAAGTCCTGTTACTGTTGACAACACTAACTTCGCCTTAACTTGTCTCGAATGACCCTCAGCACCGAATCCTTATTTTTGCAATTCTTCTAATAAATTCATAATTATTTCATAATTAGCACTATTTTCTTGAGCTTGGAAAAATTGTGCTACTTGCTGCCAAAACTGAGGATTAATCGCAATCGCTTGCTTGAAATCAGCTAAGGCTAAATCCCATTTTCTCTGCTGAGTGTAAAGAAGCCCCCGATTTAGGTAAGTTGGAGCAAACTGAGGATTAATCGCAATCGCTTGCTTGAAATCAGCTAAGGCTAAATCCCATTTTCTCTGCTGAGTGTAAAGATATCCCCGACCTACGTAAGCTTCAGTATACTGAGGATTAATCGCAATCGCTTGCTTGAAATCAGCTAAGGCTAAATCCCATTTACTCTGCTGAGTGTAAAGATTCCCCCGACCTACGTAAGCTTCAGTATACTGAGGATTAATCGCAATCGCTTGCTTGAAATCAGCTAAGGCTAAATCCCATTTACTCTGCTGAGTGTAAAAATTTCCCCGAACTATGTAAGCTTCAACAAACTGAGGATTAATCGCAATCGCTTTGGTGAAATCAGCTAAGGCTAAATCCCATTTATTCTGCTGATAGTAAAGATTCCCCCGATTTAGGTAAGTTGGAGCAAACTGAGGATTAATCGCAATCACTTGCTTGAAATCAGCTAAGGCTAAATTCCATTTTCTCTGCTGAGTGTAAAAATTTCCCCGACCTACGTAAGCTTCAGTATACTGAGGATTAATCGCAATCGCTTTTGTGACATCAGCTAAGACTAAATCCAATTTATTCTGCTGATAGTAAAGAGATGCCCTCTGGTAGTAAGACGCAGCACGGGGATTGAGTTCAATTGTTTTATTTATTGCTACTTCTGCTTCTATATATCGTTTTAATCCCCCTAATACAACAGACTTATTGCCATAGAAAATTGGGTTTTTTGGCTGGAGTTGAATAGCTTGATTTATAGCTAGTAACGCCTGTTCAAGTTGGTTTAATCGTATATAGTTGAAAAATTGAGTTTGCCAAGCAACAACAAAGTCTGGTTTGAGTTTCACTGCTGATTCTAATGCATCTAGAGATTCTTGATATTTTCCCGACCAACCTAATGCCAATCCTTTACCATAATAAGCTAAATAAGCAAAGTTTGGTTTCAATTTAATCGCTTGCTCAAATGCTTTCACTGCTTCTTCATACCTACGCAACCGCCACAATTGATTTCCCCTTTCTAACCATTGGCTAGCTGTTGTATTTCCTCTGGAGATATCAGTTGATAAGACTGCTTCTTTAATAGACTGAACTTTTTGTGTATTAAGTTGAAGTGCAGGAGTAGTTTCTACTTTCTTTGCTTGCACACCAAGGCGCGTTGCTATTCCTAAAAAGGTACTTATTGGAATCCCTAAACTATAGCCTAGTTGTACCTTACCCCTACTACCGCCAGCATCCCCTGTTTTTTCATCATAGGCTTGTTCTCCCTCTGCGCGTCCATGAATACCAATGACTCGCCCCATAGAATCTAACACAGGTCCACCACTCATCCCACCATAGGTCATGCTGGTGTAAACTAACTCGTATCCTCCAGTTAGAGAACTTGCACTTTCTAATTTGCCAGAATCGTCACTTTTAAAATCCGATTGTCTAGATTGTAGCAATCCTCGTTCCTTGTCAAAAATCTGTCCCATTGTAAACCGCCAAGGTGAATTCTTACCCAATTTGGGATACCCAGCAGTGAACATATAATCACCAGTATTAGGGTTATAATTTGCTAAAGTTGCAACTTGAGAATTCGGAATCTTAGCTATAAATTTAACTAGCGCTAAATCTACTCCTGATTCGGTTTGAATGCTGCTTTTTTCTACAGGGTATTGTTTTCCATCTGCTACAAGTATTTGATATTTATAGTTTCCACATTCTTTTGTAGTATTTTTTTCACACACAACATGAAATGCTGTTAAAACTGTGTAGGTGTCTCCATCTTTAGCAATAATCACGCCGGAACCGTTAGCACCACTTGTACTATCAATTCTCACGGTGATTTGTTTAGCTTTCTGTTCTAATTCCCCTAACCATCCTGTCAATACTTTTGGTGTATCATAATCAAGAATGTTAGGTAAAGGTAGAGAATAAGCTGTCAAGATTTCTGTGTTCACTTGTGCTAAGAAAGTTGACACTGGTATCCCCCAACTTACACTTCGCATTCGCTTAATTTCTGATTCTGTTGGGCGCGAACTATCAGGATATACATAACCTGTATTTAATATTGGATAAGCACTTTTACCATTTATCCCAATCAGTTCTCCGCGAGAATTGAGAATTACACCACCACTCATTCCTTGTTCTATATCGCTGGTGTAACCAATTTGATATCCTTCCTTTAGTGGTCGTGCTGATATTTGTTGAATAGAACCTGTACGAAATACTATCTCTCCTTTTTCAGCAGCATATCCAGCAGCCATAACTACTGTTTCAGTATCAGGAATTGATTTAGCAACTTCTTTCGGTAGGCAATAATTTTGGTTTGATTGAAATTCCAATAATGCTAAATCAAATTTTTCAAAATTAGTTTCACTCACCATTTTTGCCGAATGGCTTTTTCCATCTGATGTTTGCAAGCTAATACTATTAACTCCTCTGACTACATGGGAGTTAGTAATCACTAAGTAGGTATTGCCTTTTTTAGCTAGTAGGGTTCCCGAACCGCCATTATTATCTCCAATGACTCTAACTGTAATTCTCTTGGCGAGGGTTTGCAGTTCTTGCTGTGAATACTCTCCACTCTCTCCATTTTCTGCTTGGATTTCACAAGAGGAAGCCTCAACTGCTGCTTGGGAAACAGAATTAGATGATATTTCAATACTAAAAGCAAGAAATGGAAAAAATAGTAATGAGATAATGATGGCTATTTTGGGATTCATATTAATTTTCACAATTTTGATCTGAGCTGAAAACAGATTATGTTTAGCCTGATTTGAAAAATATAGACGCAAAAAAGCTTTTAGTCGGGTAATCCAACACAGAAGCATCTTAGTTTTCCAAATATACCTGACGATTAGAAATCGCCGCTATACAAACGTAGAACCGTAGAGGCTTCCCGGACAAGAGTCCGCGCAAACTGACTTCAGAATTCCAATCCCACGTAGTGCGGGGAGCGAGGGCTAATTTTATTCTTTTCATTGCTAAAACCTGCATTTGATAATTAAAATTCCACAGATAACTGCCAACTTTTCACAAGGAATATTTCAGGTGGTGGATTAGAGCTTTTATCTAACCCACCCGACAACAAACCTAACTATTTACTGTTAATTAAGGGAGACTTATTTAAAAAGTCTTGCACAGGAATATACAATTGCTCTCCGGAACTTTGCAACAGTGCCTCTGCACTTTTTCCTTCTGTAATATCCGTTAGTCTTTGTAATACTTGCTCAGTATTGCTACCAGATTTAATTGTAAACAGTTGATTATTTGCATTACAAGTTTCTCCTTGGTTGGCAAGACCACAGATAATAGGAAGTCCCTTACTTTTACCGGAAGATAGGTAATTTAAACTACCTTTCTCATAAAATTCTTGGAATTTTTGAGTGACTTTATTACAGCGTTTTAGTGGAGTCCAGCCACTTTGACTAAAGTATTCCGACTTCCAACCAATAAAACGTATATGCCCCTTACGTTCAGGAACCCAAGCAACTGTAGCCGGAATTTGTTCGCCACTTGCTGGATCAAAAATTTGCCGACAGAAGAATGTCACTTTATCAGGTTGAGATTCAGCAGCAGTTGATTGGCTGAAACTGGCAGGTAGACTAATAGTTGCTACTGATGTTAACGCAGCTAGTCCTAAACCCATGAAAAATGATTTTTTTAACATAGTTATGATTGTTGAAGTGGATGAGTTGAAAAATCAGCAGTAAATATACTCGGCGATTAGAAATCGCGGAACCATCCAAACGTTGTCCTTGCTGTTCCCGTATCCTACGGGGAAGCAAGCTACGCGCATCGTCTCTGTCAGGAGAAGGGTAGTCTACCTACGCAAAACCGAGGAATTTGAAACCCACGGAGGTGGGTAAAGTTTCCTATAGCCGCGAATGGCCAACGCCTGGGCAGGTGTGTTTTTACACTCATTGAAATACTCCCTTTAAGGCTTTGCTGTTACTTTTAAACTGTAATCTCCGGTTTCTCCTCGTTCGTGAGAAGTCGCAAATATTAAATAAACCCCATCTTCTGGCAAAGTAGCCCCAATTTGAGCATTAAAATCACCCGAACCTCTGTCATCGTTTTCGGCTATTTCCTTAATTTTTTGACCTTCAGGAGATTCGCTAACTTGATATAAAATTAAAACTGAGTTAATCTTCTGACTAGTCATATCAATGACTAATTGTTGACCAGCTCGACCTTGAAATTGATACAAGTTAATAAACGCACCATTTTCTGCAATGCGATCGCCCTTTGCTAAACTGCCATTAATTACTTGACCATTCAGTGAGATAGTTGCAACAGTCGGTTCTTTTTTTCGCGGCAAGGTAGATTCATCAGAGACTCGCTTGTTTCGCACATCTGCTAAAAAAGATTTGACCTTTTCCACAGGAAGAGCAAAATTAATGCCAGTACCACTTAGTGTATAAGCAACTATATTACCTGCACCATCAAACACCGGAGATTTAGCTACTAAAGAGTTGACTCCAATAACCTCTCCTTGAGCATTTAATAAAGGCCCTCCAGAGTTTCCCTGATTAGTATTAGCAGTATGTTGAATTTCTCCATTTTTTCTAATACGGCTAATATTGCCTTGGGTGCAAGTATCACGATTGTCTGGGTCTAGAGGAGTACCAATAGCAAAGACGCGATAACCAACTTTGGCTGAACCTGCACTACCTAAAGAAAGGGTTGGCAGATTTTTGCGGTTTTGTATTTTTAATGCAGCTAAGTCTATACCTCCCATTGCAAAACCAATCACATCTGCGCTTACTTGCTTCCCATCGTTAAAAACTACTGTGACAACGCTGGGACTACCATCCACAACATGGGCATTTGTAATTATTAATCCATCTTGACTAACTAGAAAACCGCTCCCATGTCCATTCCCATCTTTAACAGTGACGACAGCATTGCTGCCTTTTTGACAAACTACGTTAGCTTCTTTCTCCTCAGATGTTTGTGCTAATACACGATTAGTCTGCCATGCAAGGTGTTCGTTATTCGCTAGTAGCTGTTCAACACTGGCTGCTGCTATAAGGGTAAATGTCATACATAACGTGAAAGTTCCAAACTTTAACGATCGCTTGTTCATCATTGATTACTATACGGTTAGTATGCAGTTGATATCTCCGTCTGGGAAATTTACAAAAGCGTCCAAGGAAAGCGATCGCATTCCAATGGATGTAAAGAAACAGAAATGTTTCTGAGAACAGACAAGGGGACTCTTGGGAAACCAATCGGAGAAGACCGCAGTGGCTTTCGTTAAAAAGCGAGAATAGAACCATTCTTAGCCTCTCTTTTTAACGGAATTGGGGGCTTTAATTCCCCTGCCTCCACAGGCATCACGTTTTGTGTCGGGGTCAAATCCCAGTTACAAAACGTAATTGCCTTAGCAAGTGTGCGTAGCGTCATTGCGAAAAGCAGCGAATTGCTTGTGTCATAGTGATGCTAATAGTTAGTGGATGTGCGTTGGCGCAGCCCGCCGCACATCCACTAACAGCTTTAGTCAAGTCGCTCCCCTCCAATTCAAAAAAGGTCAATCCACTGTCTTTGATCATTATTCCATCTCTTCTGCCCTCTGTACATTGATGTTGTCAACAGGTATACTGCTTCGGGAGCTTGTCTTTAGGTTTCGTCAGAAGTCTGTAGTTTTTACCCAGATGACTACGCTTGTTACAAAAGTTTATATTGAGGCAACCACGGGGCGATCGCAATCTGGTTTGATGTTTGAAAATTCTCAAACTGGGGCGCAAGTTCTAAGAGGATGTTTTAAAAGTGGGGGGCTATTGTAAGAAAGCTCACAAGGCTTATGCTGAGATTTGTAGATAACAGCACCTTGTGAGCGAATGACTAAACCATACCGTAGCAATTTGACATGGGAACAGTGGGAATTGATTGCAGGAGAGTTTCCATCAGGAAAAGTCGGTGGTCGTCCACGGAATGTAGCTTTATTTGCAGTGGTCAACGCGATTTTCTATGTACTTTGTGAGGGATGTACGTGGAGAGGTAACCCATGAGACTTCCCGGCTTGGCAAACTGTTTATGGTTACTTCTGGAGATGGAACAAAGATGGTACATGGTTAAGGATTCACGACAAACTTTCTCTTTGTACATTAGGAGAAATGTTATATTCTTTAAAAGCTTCATCACTGTCCATTGACAATCCAGCTTGAATTAATGTCCATCCACGATGATTCGTGTTTTTTCGTCGAATCTCCATCTCTTCTTTACCCATGACAATTGCATAAGCAAAAGGAGCATGAGTAGTTAGACATTTTAGATTATCTGGTGCATTCTCAATTGGTGAACGATAATTTTCTGTTATTATCCTTTTTTGGTTTATTTCTTTAATCTGCTCGTCTGATAGTTCTACAATAAAGTTACGGGATTTTGTATAGTTAGCCATACAAGCTATCTCTAGCCAAGCTTTTTCAGGAATATCTAGCACTTTTTCTTGAGGAATAATAATCCTTTGAAAAGGTTCGTCTGGATCTACCTGCCCTATACGAATCCCCTGAGAGAGAATGCTAACTTGATATTCTTTTACGTTCATTTGTGTATAACAAAAGTATTAGCTCTTATTTTTATTCTTAAGCGCAAAAGCCATAAGCTTTTATATTTAGCTATATATCTCTTATTATTGTAATATGTATAACTATTTAATTCACAGTAATAATACGGAAATAAAAGAGTTCTAATTAACGAGGCTGTTTACATTCCATCTCTAACACTCCCAACAATTTTTCTTCCAACACCGTCAAATAAGCCCGATTCAGCTTCCCCAGCGACTCCAAAAACCTCTGCACCGACTCCTCCAGCCCACTCGAATACACCTGATTAATGCGATCGCAAATCACCTGCATCTGCTCACACTCGGCAGGCAGGTAGTTGAAGGACTTCAGATGCTGCAACCCAACGGCATACTCGCCATCCCACATTCTAACGCTGCAACTAAAGTCATTCACTGCGCTGACAATTGCCCAACAGCCACCTTTGCCTCTCAGTTCGGGATTGTCCTTTGCAAGGATTTGGCCGACTTCACCAAGTTGGTAGGTGTTCGGTACTTTCGTTCGCTCCATTATGCGCTGCACCACATCTTTAACGATTCTACCAGTTGGCACTTTCCCGCCAGCAACTTGCACTGCCTGCTGCCATGCAGTGCGCTGGACTTCTGGCTCTAGGGCAACCAAGGGGCGTACTTGACGTTCCCCGCTTCAAAAAACGCCCGCTCCACTTTCCTTTCCAGGAGTAGGCGATCGCTAACTTCCTGCTCGGTTAATTCTGGAACTTCAACAGCAGTAACGTTAATTGTTGCTGTAGCTGGGTTTTCTTCTTGGGTAAGGTTATCTGGTGGCGTGTCGTCACTGGATGAAGCAGAGGGGCAGAGGTGCAGAGGAGAAGGAATTTGTACAAGGAATTTCTTCTGCTCCTCCGCTCCTCCGCTCCCCTGCTTTCCTGCACCACTGGCAATGAAATCATGGCGCAGATTTTCAACGAATGTGAGAAATACGGTTTTGAAATCCTCGATGATGGGATTTATCAAAACAACGTGAGACTGGGCGAAGTGGGATGCACTGACGGTGCTTGGTGGGTGATGCGTACTGGGGAATACCAGCAAATGCCGTGTGACTCGGCAATGGATGCTGTCTGGTGGTTGTCGATGGTTGACGTGCTACCCACTGCTGAAGTAGCTGACTGCGAAGAATTGCTAGACCGACCATTTGATGAATTGACCCCTGATAAATGGCAACGGTTACGGGAGTATGCGCCAGTTGCAGAAAGTCGGGAGTTGGTAACGGCGTAATTCTCGCACAGACAAGAGCGATCGCAGTAGTCAAGCGATCGCCTCCCACCACATTCTCAACAATCCCCAATTAAATCAATGGTTTGAGTCGATGGGGGATATTATTCCCCGCACCTCTCAGTTAAATCTGGGCGTGCCGTTTTCACCGCACCCAGCTTCCGATGTTCTCAGCTTGCGCTTTTGCTCATGTGTTTGTAATCGTGGCAACTCTCGTGAATTGCTTCAAGATTATTTTTCTTCCAGTTGGCATGTTTTCCGTCGATGTGGTGCAAGTGTACCTTTTCTTCATCAATGAATTTCAGACCGCAGGAAGCACATCTATGGCTTTGCTTCTTAAGGGCAAAAGAAGTTTCACCGTCGTAGAGCTTACTTTTACGTTCGCTCCAGTAGGCTGTATCACCGTCATAGGGGGATTTTGTTCCTTTGACCATGACGTGATTATTTTCGGAGTAGGAAACTGTTGGGAATGCCTTTTTAACTAACTCCTTGCTGGTGTGGCGTGTTTGCTTGGTTTCCTTGTTAAATACCGCGTATGCTCTGTGATTTAAGAACCAAAGTGAGAACGGGAGCAATGCGATTTTGTGAGGTCGGCCAAAAAAGGTGCGATGCCTACGGCGGGCTACGCCTACGCTAATCATCTTTTTCAGTATAACAATATATTTACTACATTTTTAAGCAGTATTAATACGTA
>JAIVFU010000206.1 GCA_020829485.1 Nostoc sp. CHAB 5834
TAAAATATTATTTAGGATAGGTAAATAATATGAGTATACGAGCCAGTGAAGTATTTTTTTACTCTCCTTGTCGAGAAAATATTCAGTAAAAACCCCTTTGTGACAGTTAGGGTGCGGAATGTCAGTTAGAGAAGTTCCAGATGAAAAAATAAAACTTCGTTACCGTTCAGCAATAGAAGAGAAATATAATAATAAATATAAAAATTACTTAAAAAGCAAGATTGTTGAACCTGAAGATGGCTACATTATTGCTATAAACGGAAGTTCGATACCATCAGCTAGACGTGAGCGCGAAATTCCAAGAATTATTCGTAGTGTTTTACCTTTTGGTAATGAATCTATACTTATAGATAGTGAATCTAATCTGCCGATAGATCGATTTTATCATTATCAAGATATATCATTAAAAAAATCTGGCTCATCAGTATCAACTGATATTTTTTTTAAGCCAGAATACAGTGGTATCAGTGCAATATTGTTTTCATTAATAGATGCATTAAATCGTCCAAACCAACTCGGAGAAGATTTTGTATTGCTTCATAACCCAATAGCAACGAGGCAACTACCTAAAGGCTTTATTAAGTTAGGTTGTGAATATTGGGTAGATGGCTCAGAATTAAAGTTTACTACTTGGGATACATAAATAAAATCTGCTCTGTGTCAGTTTACTAAAGACCTTACTTACTGCGCCTTTGGAGTTCTTTAATTCTGTTCTGCGCTTTTTGAGCATTGAATATTTCTCCCTTTTTCTGAAACAGAGGGACTGCATCCTGATAATTTTTAATAGCTTCCGGTATATTGCCTAGTTCAGAGTTGATATCTCCCAAGCTGGAGTGGGCAGATGCCTTACCAAAATAATTAGCCGCAGGATTGACTGCTCCCCAGTTCTTGTTGATAGCAATTCCCTGAGTAAAATCCCTAAGCGCTCCCTTCCGATCAGCATCTGAGAAGTAGCGGGCAAGTCCCCGGTAATAATAGGCAATAGCTAGGTCAGACTTGAAATTGATTGCCTGCTTGAAATTTTCAAAAGCAGGTCGAAATTCGCCCAACGAATAGTGAACAAAACCTCTATTGAAATAGGCAGAGGCAACACCATAGTAGTTAGTATCAGGATTGTCTGTCCCCCAGTTTTTGTTAATTTGAATTGCTTGAGTGTAATCCGCGATCGCGCCCTGGTTATTTCCTTGCTTAAGTTTTTTGAATGCCTGATTATACAAGTCCAATGAACTAATCTTGGTTGAGTAAGATGAAGTAGGACTGGCAATTGATGCAGGTGATTTAATTGGTTGCTCGCGGAATGATGTTACCCTCAAATAAGCTACTAAAGCCAGAGAAGTAGCAATGCTTACGCCAATAAAGAGTTTAAGGTTTCTTAGAAATGTAACAGAAATAGCCGACATCCTTGGAAGCCTAATTCTAGGTGGCGTAGGAGTTTCAGCTTGGCTTGCGGCTAGGACTTTGTTTGACGGGTTGACAGGTGTTACATCTTCACTGCGGAAGGAAGTTTGAGCCGGAATCACTTCCCCCGGTTCACTTGAAGGTTGGATTACTTTTTTCTGGGAAGTAATTTGAGCTTCAATTAGGGCAATGTCTTGATCTCTGAGTTCTAAAACTCGTTGTAAGTGTTTTAACTCGTTTTGAGTGTCGCTACAGAGAGAATGCTCACGCCCAATCGCCTCAACTAAAACTTGCTCATAGCGCTGCAATCTTTTCTGGTACTCTTGGTAAGGTTTAAGCACCTCATCTTCAATTGCCGCAGCAACTTCAGGTAGCAGTCCCAGCCCATCTCGTAGGGCATCTAAGGTATTACGCCCTACGACAGAAATCATGCCACGAATGGCAAAATGCTCAACTTCTTTGCGATACCTTAGCTTTGGATCTTCGATGGGTGCTTGAGAAAGACGGATCTTGTAGCCTTCTTTGACGGCATAAATTTCTGGTTTCATTGCTGGCGCAGCTTCTTGAACTTTCCCTTTGGCATACTCATGCAACTCATCAATTGAAACTACACCATCATTATCGATATCTGCTGCTCCAGTCGCAATTCCCTCGACTAGATAACGAGTGTAAGTCGAAAGGTCTGATCCCTCCTGCTCGAAGGAATACTGGGTGGAAGTCGAAGACGTAAGGACAGCCCGTCCTTCTCCTCCCAGTTGGCTTTTAACATTTACAGAACCGTCATCCTTAGCTAACCAACCTTCAGCAAATGCTCCACTAAAGCAACAATCCAGAATTATAACTTGTCGCTTAGAGCGGCTATTGCTCATAATGTCTTGCACAAAACTGGCTGGAACTGCTGTTGCTCGAATCAGTTCCCCCTGTGGGGTTTTACGAGTTATGCGAGTAGCTAAGTGCAGCTTACCGTTGTCGTCTTTGATGCCATGACCAGAGAAAAACAGCAGTACTAGATCGTCTTTCTTGCGAGCTGAAAACAAGATTTCAATTGCTTCCTGCATCTCCTGAGGCTTAGGATTTAACAACATTTTAACTTCATCAAACCCACCCACGTCGGCCTGCTGTAATACTCGCCGCATTGCCTCTATGTCTCTGGCAGATCCAGGCAGGGGGGTCAAACCAGGTTCGTAATCGCTGACCCCGATCACCAGTGCCATCTTAGCCATTCTTGACCTCCTATATCGAAATAACCAAAAGCTGTGAAGCAGTGGCTGTTACTATCGAATGTATTTGCAGCCATTTAAAATCGGATTTGTCAAAATAATTTCAAATGGGGAAGAAACAATACTTGCCAGAACAGCTTTTGTTGACATAGTGTTTTTAACTCACTACTGTTAGCGCTTATAAGTAGACATTAGCGTACAAAAAACCTTTTTTGGCACGGTGATGCCTTATTAGGGGCAAGTACAGACAATATTGATAGCAATATTGATATCACCTTAAGTCCTGTAACTGTAACGGGAGTCAAAGCGGATCATACCTGTAAAGAGTTACAGGGCTACAATCATAAGCAAGTTTAATCAGCCAACGGAATAATCAGGGTTGTAGCGGTCGTGCTGTCGTGCTGATTGATAAGTCTGGGTTAATCGGGTGTCATCGCTCACGAAATAATCAGCTTTTTGGGGAGTTACATTGTTTTATTGCACAAAGACCATGTAGGCTAGACCCTATGAAAATAAACCGGTTCGGCAGGGCAGAAATTCTCACACCCGATCAAATTAATGTCCTATTTACTGAGGGCTTTGTCAACCCGCGCGATCGCGCTCTATTTGGCGTGTGCCTTTATGCTGCCTGCCGAATCAACGAAGCCTGCACTTTGGCGGTGAAAGACGTGTTTGGCAGCAGTGGTGTCAGAGGCGTGTTAGTACTACGGAGCGTTAACACCAAAGGCAAGCGAGACACAAGGGAAATCCAAGTGCATCCAAAGCTCAAGCAGTATTTAGAAGAGTACAACCCCAATCGCCGCAAGGAGTTTTTGTTTCCTGGTCGGCATGGGTTGGGACATATCCACAAGGTCAGCGCTGACAAAATCCTCAGAGATACCTGTTTGCGGCTGGGCATTGAGGGCGTTAGTACCCACAGTTTCAGGAGGACTGCGCTAACCAGAATGAGCGATGCCAGGATACCGTTGCGCCACATTCAGGAGATATCGGGGCATCGGACTTTGGCGGCTTTAGAGCGATATCTGGGTGTCACCGAGAAGCAGAAACAAAACGCGATCTCTGCTTTAGATTTTTGATTATTTTTATAATAGATTCTATACGGAAGGAATTAGTACGTATAAAAGTCCTAATTTTGATTTCTACAAAATCAAAAATACTAAGCTTTTGTTGTTGTTTACTTTCAGTAGACCGAAAAGTTTGGCGATCGCAGTATTGAAAGTGGCTCATCAAGTCCTTAGCGTAACTTTCGGAATCACTGCTCATTTCACCCCTTAATATTAGAAATTTTGTAAATTGTGGCTATTTTAACTTCTTTAACGTAAAGAAAAATAACCCTTCATTATACCAAAGAATATTTATGCAAGAGTTCTCATGAACTCCCACAATCTCAGCATAACGGATACTGAGTATATCCAGCTACTAGCCCAAGGTTACAATCCAAATCTAGAATATCAGTTGATAGAGCTTGGCGAAAGCGCAGAGCAAGCACGGAAGTTGGCGCGAGTAGTTGGGCTGACACAAAACAAGCCACTTCATACAGAACAGGAGTGGCAAGAATTTATGGACATTTGGGAAGATGAGTTTAGGGATGCGATCACTTATATTCGTAAGAGGATAGGCGATCGCCTGGTTAAATCATCAAAGTATACCCCTAAGAGGATGTTTGAAAAGTGCGAATTTCGCAAAAACAGGTGGTCGTCCCATAATAAGATGTGGCAAGTAATCAATACAATTTTCGAGAGTGTTGACGCAAGGATGTACAGGGATTCAGATTATGGTTAGAGGTTTGGCTTAAATTTACTTCTTACAACTTTTCAAATCCCTCCTCTAAGCAGGCTGAGGCTCTCGGCGTGCCTGCCGTAAAGAGACTGCTGTTTGTGCTGTCGATGCCAAGAAACTCTTGCCATCGTAGTTTCCTTCGAGCAGAACTGGTAGAGAAGCACCACCTCGGACTGCACGAATACTAAACTGCAAAGTTCCCCGTCCCAGTTGGGCTACTCCAGCATAGCTAAGGCGACCTTTGTTATCATACACAAGAACATTAAGTTCATTTGGCTTGATACTGGGTGAAGTTAGCATAGAAAGAGCTAATTGATACTTTCCTAGTTCAACGCTCTTTAGCATCATGATGCCAGTCATGGCTTTTCTTTCCATGAGCTTTGTCATTTTTTGAGATGAATCAAATTCTTCATTTAATAAGAACATCCACTGAAAGCTCTGGCATTGAAGTTTCCACCCCACAGCTTCAGAAATTAAAATGCCTATAGGTTCTTGATTGATAGCATCGATAGCATCAGAGAGTTCTGATCTGATGCTCGACGTTATTTCAATGCTTTGCGTGCGTGTTTCTAAGGAAGAAGGCACTGGCAAAAATTCGCGCTCGGTTGGCAGAGGTATTTCTGTTCCTGGAAGATTCAGACGATAAGAGATGAGAGTGGTGGCAAAATTTGCCTGTCGCAAAGCAGCTCCAGAACTGCGTGCAGCAGCTTTTTCAATGGCACTAATAACGGATGCGTCACCTACACGTCCCAGTGTTCGCATCACACCCATCAGCGTAGTTGGGTCATTAGTCTCTGTCCCTGCGATCAATGCGTTGATTGCTCCAGGCTCGCGCAAATGGCCAAGGTAAAGAGCAGACATGTGCCGAAAGCGGGAGTCTTCTTTATCATTGAGCAAAATGGCTTCGTATGCACGAAATTTGTCTGGCGCATCTGTGGTTAGTAGAAGTTGCATTGCTTCTGATCGTGCCAGAGATGTATCCTGACCAGCAATGACAGCTTTAAGAAGATCAACTGAAATTATGTTCGTCATTCTAGATGCCCTCATTGACAACCATTGTGGATAAAGCAGTGGTCTCGAATCTCGTCATCCTGCGCTGAAAAAAGTTTTACTGAGGTTACAATGCTGCTAGCAAGCTTGCTTTGGCACATCAGGTTATCAGGTTTGTCTTGTTCATGTTCAAGACCAAGATAGTGACCAATTTCATGAGCAAAAGAGCGAGCTGTTTGCTGCATTCCATTCGAGATTTCAACCACAGAGCCACTCATCTTAGTAGTCTTGTCTTTGTTGCAAGAGCCGTCAATATCGGAGCGGCCAACCGTACCACCGACATAGTCACGGACGATGAAAACATCGAGGGCATTGTTATGGACTGTCCACTCGTCGGTCAGTTGGGCTGCTTCATCATCATTGTCTATAATGTGGCGACCGTTTGCTTTGGCTACAGTAATGGCGAAGGGCAGAACTCGCCCAACGCCCAAATTGGCTTGCTGCTTATAAATAGCTCGGCACTTATGGACAGCCGCATCAACTTCATCAAGATCAGCATTGGTGAAGAGATCGCTGCCTACAAGAATAATGTTGATGTGAAAATGCTTTCCCTTGAGCATTTTGATTTGGTCAAGCAGTGAAATGGTTGAAGGAGCGCCAGTGAGTTGCGGTACTTTGCCTCTACGCAATCCAAGGAAGTTCCGCATCACAGAGAAGGGCGGTTTGATACCAATGCAGGAAGCTGTTTTTAATAAAGATGCCATTGATAACTCTCCATACTGTAAGTTTTTACTGCAAAGCAATCAAGATAGGAATCAAACCTTGGCCTGCATTCAAAGGACGCATTGCTTTACCAATAACTGCACCAAAAGCTTTTAGAGGATCGTCTGCTTTCATCGCATGACCAAGTGTGGGAGATGTTGTTAATAAGTCGCCCACTTCAACGGCTGAATAATCAGCATCTACTTTGCAATAAACTTTGCCCATTAATGAAACAGGCAGACGCTTATGTTGAGAAGGCTTTTTGTCTAAAACAATGCCTGGTTTGTATTCACCTGCACCAGAAAGAACTCCAGTAACTCTTTTATCATAGGCTGTTTGACTGGGATATAATTTACCATCAGAACCAATAATCATCACGGTTCCTGGCTCAATATCTTCTAAACCAGCAATATCAAAATCTTCAGCACAATCGGCGTTGAGAAAGTTTATGTCTCCGGTGCTACCATCCAATCGGATTGTATCGACGTAAGATTCGTTTCTCAGCAGTACGGTTCCTCCTTGACCGTCGCCGCCTAGAGTCATATCTGCCGTGTCGCCATCTATGGCAATTGTCGGCTTACCACTAACACGAGAAAATAATATACTGCTGCCCTTGCCGCTAGTACCTCCCTCTAAACGCAAAGTATTCGTATAATCACTGTTTCTGAGAAGTACAGTACCAGATTGACCGGTTCCGCCTAAAATTATATCTGCCACTTCACCATCTAGGGCAATTGTCGGCTGTGCATTTTTGTTGCTAAACGTCATGCTACTGCCTTTGGTAGCACTACCACCAGAGAGGAAAAATGTTTCTTGTTTAGTTTCACTAAAAAGACGTACAACGCCCTGCTTTTTTTGACCTCCGAGAAATAAGGTAGCAATACTACCATCTAATCTGGCTCCAAAATCATTACCATTCCCCCATAAGCAAAAGGAAGCAGTATTAGTAACTTCACAAATAATTGGGAATCCATTCGATGTGAGATAAGAAATTTGCTTAAAAGATGAATCTGGATCGATTCTCAAAACAAGTATTTGTCCAGCTGTGTCAAAAAATTCGACCTTGCCTTTAAATGTTTGAGTCATTTTGCTTACTCCCTGAGTTTTTGTGGGGAAAACAGAACCAAGACATTTGTTCTAAATGTCCATTTTTAAATTGCATAAAACCTTTATCAAGATATTTGATATCTTTTAGCTGTATCTATCTTGAAATTTAATATTACTTGCTAATACTTAGCAAGTAATATTTGATACGATTTATTAAGTAAAATATTATACATAATCCTCATCGACATAGACCCCCAAGCGTCCTTAACCAAATTCGTGAGGCTAGTGCCATCTCATTTACAAAAAACCGTTGCTGATGCCACATTCAAACCTAACTAAGAGCGAATTTCTCCATGTAGCCGAATATGTTCAACTAACCGCTTGGTTTCACCGCCAGCTAATTCTAGTTCCCTAAGATTGCCCACCAAAATAAACAATTCCCTTGCCCTACTAACGGCTGTATTCAGCAAATTAGGTTTCCGGTTAAGGAACCAAAAACTATGCTCTTGGTGGCACTGGTAAGGAGAAAAGATAATAGCTGCTTTCTCTCCGCCCTGGAAGGTATGAACTGTGCCAATATCATCCCACGAAAAGTTTCGCCAACGGTTAGATAGTCGATACTTGAGCGCGTTAGCTTGCTGCGAAAACGGCGACATCACCCCAATTGTTTTTGAGTTGTCATCCGAGTTAATAGAATACCCATGTTTTAGCAAGGACGCAATTATAGTTTCTACAGCATCGATTTCTTCTGGATTGGTGTGATTTAGGTGGCTTCCCTCTACGTGGTAAGCCAGCAGGTGCTTGACTGTTGCTTCCTCGGTATAATCTGAAAGGATTTGTAGACCACCGGGATAGTTGGGACTGCAAAATTTAATAATAGGTGGGGTGCAACGGTAGTGATTAGAGAGAATAATGCCGTTGCCTAAGTCGGATTCTATGCCATTAGCTCCAGCAGCGCGATGATAAGCGGTGGCAGTGTATTTGGCAGTGGGGGCATAGCGATAATAGTCTTCATTCCCCATGCTCCGATCCAGAAAGGCAGTTTTCAGATATTGTTTGATGGTATCGTCGCAAAGGTTTACGATTGGCTCAATTTGTTGGGGGTCGCCAGCCACTACTGCCTGTTGCGATCGCACTAGCAAAGGAAATAATTGATGTATAAGAGTTGTCCCCGCTTCATCCACCAGTGCCAGCTTGATGATATTAGGCTGAAGAATTGGCGACATATTACGCATTGATTGGAGGGTGGAGGTAATAACAGGGAAAATCAAGCTCAAGTCACGGTAGATGGCATCACTATCAGTTGACAGTTTTAGCAATGCCTCTCCATCCCCTGCTAATACGCTGCCGTAAGTTTCTAAAGCCCTCATAACGCTCTCCTTGCGTCGGAGAACTTCTTGCAACAGAAACGCCCAGGCACGTTGAAACAGTTCTAGCTGTAATTGGTGGTGGTCGCGGTAAAAAAGATTGTAGAAATCCCCTTGCGGGTAACTATCGATTTGTTTCTGAATTTGTTGATGTTCTGCTTGTTTTAGCTCTAGTTCATTATTAAAAGCTGTTAAGTAAGTCGGCAGGAAAAATCATAACTATGTAACGAAAAGTTAACCAGAACTGTTAGAGCTAAATTTAATACGTTGTGTACTGTAGTTTCCTTTTTCCCCTCTAGCTTGAATACCACCAATC
>JAIVFU010000207.1 GCA_020829485.1 Nostoc sp. CHAB 5834
TTTGCTCCTCGTGCTATTAACATCCGAGCAATTTGTGCCCGATCTGAGGCACTTGCGCTCGTGTGGGTCTTGTTTGCCTCCAGCGCTTGATTGCCCACCTCTGTTACCAGCGCTTTCCCATCATCAGCCGTATAGAAATACTCGTTCAATCCCCTGATAAATCTCTTCATCATCATTCTGTTGATTCAAAGCCAGTTAAAGAGCATATCGAGAATCTATTAAAAAATTTACAAGAGAAGAAACTTGTTAATACTGATGAATCGGTGCTTCTTAAACCTTCTCAAGCACTCTATAGCTTGTTGATTGTACCTATCAAGAAATATTTGCCATTGTCAGGGATACTGGTATTCACTTTGGACAAATCTTTCCAAAGCTTGCCGATGGCTTTGCTGCATGATGGAAAAAATTATTTGTTCCAAGACTACAGTATTGCAGCTACTTTAGGGTCTAGAGTTCGCCAACCAAAAACTTTATCTAAAGAACAGTTGAAAGTTCTCATTGCTGCACTCTCTAAAGTTAGTCCCAGCTTCAACGACCCAAACGCTCCTAAAGACTTGAAAGCGCTACCAGGAGTGGAACAAGAAGTAGCAGATATTAAAAAACAAACTACTTTTTCCACTACCTTACTAAATGAAAATTTTACTAGCTCTCGGCTTGAGAAAGAATTGAGTACGGTCGAATTTCCAATTGTTCATTTGACAACTCATGCTCAATTTAGTTCAGATCCTCAGAGGACGGTAATTCTAGCCTATGAGAAGGCAATCAATGTATTAAAGTTTGATAGATTATTAAGAAATAAAACTCAAGCTGATGCAGGCGGGATTGAGTTATTAGTTTTAAGTGCCTGTCAAACCGCTAAGGGTAATAAAAGGTCAACATTAGGAATTGCTGGAGTAGCCGCACAAGCAGGAGCAAGAAGTACGTTAGCAACATTATGGCTAGTAGATACTGATTCTACGACTCAGCTTATGAGCGAATTTTACAAAGAACTGAGAAAGGGTATACCTAAAGCAGAGGCACTGCGTCAAGCACAATTGAGTTTATTATCAAATCCTGATTACAATCATCCTTACTACTGGGCGGCTTTTGTTCTAGTTGGAAGCTGGCTCTGAAGCACTTTGGGACAACTTATGGTTCTTGAAGACTTTCAAGCAACTTTAGGCGCTCTTGCACCTTTTCTAATTCATCTAAGTTACTACTACTTTGGGCTAACTGGGCTGCCATCGCATATTCACGACGAGCCTCATCTGGCAACCATGCCTCTAAATAGCGATCGCCTAATATTCTGTAGAGAGTCGGATTGCTACTACCTGCTACCACTCGTTTCTTTAACGTATTGATTGTTTCATTCAAAAGTCTTCTTGACATATATACAGCATCTAAGTCAAGAATTGCAGCTTCATCAGGAGGTAGGTTGAGAGAGTTGATTTGCTCTACCTTTTCTAAAATCTGTTTAAGATCGCTCTCTGGCAACAGATTGACTACTGATGTATCGGCGCTCACAGGGAAGTCACCCTTACTAGCTATAACAGTAATTTTATAAGCATTCCCATACTGCAATTCTCTTTGGTCTTTAGGATATAGCAGTGTGGCGGTTTTTACTTCTTTTTCCCAGTTCACACCATTACCCTCGACAATTACTGTGTAATTATCAGCTCCAGCGACAGAATACCAAAAGATTACTGGACGAGAATTTAAAATCGAACTGCCATAGGGACTAATTACCGTTGGTGTACCGTTCTCATTACCTGGGCCTTTAGTTTTTGGACATTTATTTCGAGTAGCAAGTGTACATCGCCTTTTCACTGCTTGTGGTACACATTTATCAGGTGTATTTGAGATAGAGCCACTTGGTAAATCCAAAAATTTTAGGTTCAAGTAGCACAAAATCTTAACTGTCCTTCCATTCGCTACTTGAAGTTTGTCTCCCTCACAAAGTTTGCTTCCGGCTCGCCAGTCGAGATCGTTATCATTGACAACTCTGGCAATAAAATCACACTTTCGCTCTACTGAATTTAATGAATCGCGTCTTGCTATTGGCTGGGGTTTGGCCAATACACTACTCTGATTAAAAAAAAAAGTATTGACGCGATCGCTGCAACTTGAAATCTGAAAACTTTTTTCTCTAATCCATTATTTGGTTTGGATGCGGAGGCATTTAGCATTGAAATTATTTATGTAGTTAATTGCTAGCTATTAGCATATAGGATTTTAATAGCAAAAAAAAGTTTTAGACCGTAATGTTGGGTTAATATTCTCTAAAAACACGATCTAATACTTGCTCTCTCCATTTTTGAACCTCTGGCAGACTTGAATTTAATATTAAACAAAATTCCCAATACATTTTAGCTTCGCTTCTTATGTTTAATGCTTCTTGCACTTGTGCTAGTAAGCAATAAGCATCTGTTCGCTCTGGATCTAGTTCCGTTGACTTCTGTAGATTAGTTTTAGCTTCAGCGTAACGCTTTTGTTCTAAGAGCGCCCAGCCCAAATTCTTGTACAACGAAGCTTGTACTTCGGGGTCTTTACCTTTTTGTAACCCTTGCAAAGCTAAAGCTTCTGCTGCACTATAATCACCTATTATATTCTTCAACCTTGATAGATTATTAACGGCTGCAATTGCTTGTTCACTACTTTGTATAGCCAATTTATATTGTTGCTCTGCTAAATCATATTTTCCGTGGTCATCGTAAAAGCTTCCCAGCCCATAACGAGCTTCCCACATATTAGGTTGTAATTTAAAAATTATTTTATAAGTATTCTCAATACAACTTAAATCATACATTTGCTGACATATTAATGCCAAATTATTATAAGCACTCACATTTTTAGGGTTAAATTTGATAGCTAATTCATAATTTTTTCTAGCAAGTTCAGGTTTGTCTTCGTGACGATCCCCTTGGTCAAAGTAGAATTCTGATACTGAATAAGTTAATTTATAATTATATTTAATCGCTGTGTTGAAGTCTGACTCAGCATCTATAAACCGATTTTCTGTGTGAGCTTTCTTCCCTTGATTTAGGTAATTGTCGGCTATCACAGGTAACGATGCATATCCCAAGGCAACAAGGGTTAAAGCAAACGTAATGCCTGCACTGATTAGAAATAGCTTCGATTTAACTATTCGATTGATCTTTGATTTAAATGGTAAGCCCTCCAATCGCTGCAAAATTACTTTAGTCGTTTGCGGACGTTGCCCCGGCAAGGGAGCCATTAATTCTTCAATAAAATCTGCAAAAGGTTTGTCAATTTGCGATGCTTTATCTCTCCAAACTAGATTTCCTGTACTCTTATCTGTTGGTAGACGCATCAGTGACATGCCACTAACTAAATGTACAAGGGTTCGCCCTAAAGCATAAAAATCTGATTGAGGTACTGCTTGTCCATTTATCTGCTCCAAAGGGGTATAACGAGGTGTGACAACAGCTGTAATTTCATATACTCCTCCCCGACCTGCACTAGTTCCCCCACTTCCACTAACTTTCGCCAGGTAGGTGTCAGTTACTCGCCGTGCAGTACCAAAATCAACTAATGCCAGTTGACCATTTGCCTGAAGAACTATATTAGAAGGTTTGATATCTCGATGAAAAAAATTAGAGCGGTGTACTGTATCAAGGATTTCAACTAACTGCTTAAGCCATTCTAATGCTAGAGATTGTGAAATTTTTCCATTAAATTCTATCCACTGCTCTAGGTTCTGTCCCTCAAACTTATCCATAACTAAGCAATGTAATGTTAGAAGACTATTGTTTGGAACAAAAGTAAAATAGTCATCTAAAGTACTGCGAGGAATTTTTGGGTGTCGAATTAGTTGTAAAGTAAGAGATTCCCGCTCAATTAGTTCTACAAGCTTAGGTGTATTCCATTTTAGAACTTTCATGACTCGTTGTTCATGAACAGGATGCCACCTAGTGCCAGTGTCATCTACCTCAAAAACATCAAAGTAGTTGTATGGATTATCAGTAAGCGCTTTTAATGGTTTGACTAGGCGGATACGGTTATTAATCAGTAGTGAAGTACCACACGATACACAGTTTTCAACTTTGTCTGGATTTTGGCGGTGAGGACACAGGGGATTGATACAGTAACTCACAAAACTTCCTCGCGCCTTCCTCCTCTGGGTTTAAAGCATGAAGAGTTGCCTAGTAAATCTTTATTTGGTACAGATGTATTCATAATCGTCAGCTTTATGTAGTATCTAGTAGTCTGGTCAGCTAAGACTTAAACATTAATTGCTTAAACCCGCATTTCTCACAAGTCCCGCAATCGCTATGCGTGCCGTAGGCATAAGATTCATCGTAACCTCTACCCAAAATATCTTTCAGTCATTTCTGACAGCTAAAAATTTTGAACCACTGTGAAACGCCTGAATCTAGGTTATATAAGGAAGGCTTTGAGAAAACGAGTGATAAATCCGAGCTAAGAGGATGTTTGAAAAGTCCTCCAGCGTGTGTTTCACTACCCTGGCTACCGATAAACTGCTACAAGAGAATCGGAGTTTTGGGATTTGAGATCACACCCCTGAGTCGTACTTGAGGCTCAAGCCGACCCTTTTCAAACATCCTCTAAAGACCTCGGCAAGAAGCTAAGGGTTGCTGACCTATTTAAAGGTCTAAGTGATTCTATTAGAAAATATTATGATAAGTGTGTAATGTGAACAATTATGAAGAACGATCAAGTATCATAGAGGTGCAGTATACTTTTGGAGGTGCAGTATACTTTTTACTTGAGCTAGCTCTAATCTATAATAAATACTCATAGATATTTAATACACCAACAAAAATTATAAAGATATGAATTTTAGTGCTGAATCAAGACTTAAGTCTACTAACGCTTCCTCTGTTCTTGTGGAAGAACAGAAAGTTTTAGGGCAAAGATTTTCAGCAGATGTAACTTTTGAAGATGCCTTGGCTCTAGTAGACAACTTAGTGTTAACCGAAAGACGCAAACGCTTGTCTCCGCCTGAGATTCTTGTTCTTAAAGCAGCTTGGGATGGAAAGGAGTATAAGGATGTAGCAAGCAATTCAACTTACAGTCTTAACTACTTGCAACGACGAGTAGCCTCTCCCTTGTGGAATATGCTTTCAACAACGATTGGAGATGGCGAACGAGTTGAAAAACAAAGCTTGCGGTATTTTTTAGAGCGAGTCACAAAAAAGTATCAGTTTTCAGATGCCATACATGAAGAACAAATATACCCTGCTAAGAATCGGATACAAGTGATTGGGAGTAAATCACCTGATGTGTCCAGTTTTTATGGTCGTGTACAGGAACTAATACATTTAAAAGAGTTAGCAATCAAGCAGAGATGCATATTGCTAGTAGGAGCAGCAGGAATTGGCAAAAGCGCATTAGCAGCAAAACTATTAGAAGAACTTAGTTTGGAGTCTCAACCTAAATTTGATTGTTTAATCTGGAAATCAGTGGCCCATGCACCCTTAGTTCAAGACTTAGTAGCTGATTTGATAGAGTTAACCCAACCCACAGAAATATCTTCAAGCTTACCTGAGCATACACAGTCCATGATTTCGGTATTGATTAAGCAATTGCAATCACGTCGCTCCTTGCTGGTATTGGATGCATCTGAAGCTTTATTTCAAATAACTAACTTTCAGCATCGACGAAACTATGGATTATTTTTTCGTCGCTTAACAGAAGAGCTATGTCAAAGCTGCGTAATTATAACTAGTCGAGTTTTTCCTGATGATCTTGAGAGTCTGATAGCAGCTGAACTACCTATTAACTTTCTTAGAATTGAAGGGTTAGAGGCAGACGCTGCGTTAGAGCTATTATCTACCAAAGGATTAACAGATCAAGAAAAATGCAATGATTTAATCAAAACTTATAGAGGTAATCCTTCAGAATTAAAAGCAGTAGTTAATCGAATTCATCACTTTTTTGGAGGTAGCACTGAAAAGTTTTTTGAAAACCCAACTACATTAGTTAGTGACCAGTTTCAAGAAATGCTTAATTATGTATTTAGTCAATTATTGAGCAAAATTCAGAAGCGAATTATGATTTATTTAACAGAGGAAGTAACTTTAAATTCACAATACGTTGGCTTTGCTAAATTATTAAATGACATGAATCGTGAACAGCAAACGTCAGTTTCAAAATTTGAGCTAATTAAGGCATTAGAGGTACTTGAAAAACACTCATTAATTGAAACTATCAAAGATCCTATTACAGAAGAAATCAGCTTTAATTTAGAACCAGTGGTGAAGAAGTATATTAAAACAGATCCACAAGGATGGGTATACACATTCAACGCTTCATCCAATTTAGCGTTCGCATCATAAGAATATACAAATAAGTTTTTGAGCGCAAGCCTAAACCAGAAGTAACAATCACACCTGGTACTGCTTGAGCCAGGGTAATCACACCCTACACAGAGGTGTTACCAACACTCGATTACCCCTAAAGCAATCCTTAGCAAATATGGAGGTCACAAGTAAAAATCAAAACGACGTTAAATACCAGACGACCAGAAGTTCTGTAAGTTCAAAACGAACAACAAATGGAGGGAGATACACAACAGCACCAAAAATTTAAAGGACAAAATGCCACTAAGGAGTAGGCGCTTTGTCCAAGACTCAAAAAACTGAATAATTTCAGAGCGGGGTTATCTCAAGGAAACCGAAGCAGTGGTAGTTAAAGTTTGGCGACTTTCCCACTGACTGGTCAAACGAGATTAAATCCACGCTGCTTCTCGTATTATACGAGAAGCCACACGAAACTGGTGTGTTTCGTGTGGCAGTTTTGGCTGTCGAAATTCATAAATTTCTGTCAAGTTAAGTTTAATTAAGAAATATCCCGAATTTCGTAGCAAAAAGCAGTAGCAGCGCGAATAACAGTTATCAGTTACCAGTTACCAGTTACCAGTTATCAGTCAGAGTCTTTGATAACTGTTAACTGTTGACTGATAACTGATACAACCCCCTCTGAAGCTTGTCAACCAAGTTATCAGAGGCAAAATCATGACTTATAGCAAAACCCCCAAGGGCGCAGTAGTAGAGCGCATGGGGTCAGATAGTAAGATTACACATCTTGTATGCGGTCTAGTAGAGGGGAATTTCAGCAATATCCTGGCTAGAGCGGAAATTCTCAGACTTTTTATAGAAGTGGAATTAACTTTTAGTGTGCGTTCGCTGCTGACACTAGTGGTGCGCCACACTATTCGTGCGTGGTGGCTAGCATCAGGGTACAAATTATGCTGACACAAGACAGAGAAACCAAATCAGCAGTTGATTACGATGATCTTAACAGCAGTATCAAAGACACCTTTGCTGCTCTTGACCAATTTGAGTTGCAAGCAGTAGAACAGATTCGCCTCATGCATGACGAGCAGATGTACAGAATCGCTGGGTACAAAAACTTTGAGCAATATTGCCAAGGCGAATTGCGTGTATATGGCGGCTATCGGCGTATAAATCAACTCTTAGGAGCATCAAAAGTTATTGTTGCAGCAGGGGAGTTGGGGTCACAGATTAAAAATGAGCGCCAAGCCCGTCCTCTTTTGAGGTTAGCCAAAGAACCAGAAAAACTTATTGCTGCGATAACACTGGCTCTTGAATCAAACCCAGAGCCACGGGAATCAGATTTCGCAGCTGCGGCTAATATTGTTGCTCCCTTGCCAAGAGTAAGAAAGCCATTCCATCAGGAACCAATGGTTCCCAAAAATCAGGAACCAATGGTTCCTAAAAACATGAAAGTCACAATTTCCTCACCAGAACATCCCCGTTATGGAGAATCAGGAGTAATTTGTGCAGACGCACCGAATAATTCGCAGCAGATTGTCACCTTCAGCGATGGTGAAAGACTGCTGGTAAACAACACTGATTTGGATGTCGCAATTGTGTCCGAATCGACTGAGCGTAGATATCCTAAAGAATACACGGAAGCGATCGCAGCGCTCAAAGAGCAACACAAGCTTGAGTTAGAACGTCTCTCTCAGGAATTGAGAATTGGGCTACAAGCAGAGGTGTCAGCTAGAGCCGAAGCCCAAGTAAGTGAGCAAATCCAATCCTTGCAACAACTGTACAACCAGCAAAAGGAGCAAAACATTCAGTTGCAGCAACGATTGGATGAAATGGAAGGGTTAAGAAAACTGGATATTGAAAATCAGCAACTCCACCAACGTATCCAAGAATTAGAACACGCACTAATTGAACGCCCTCAACAGCAGTGGGGAAATACCATGACCCAGCAAGCGACTAAAGTGTTGAACAAGCAAGTGAAAGAGGCGTTAGAAAAAACCATTGATTTGCGAACTCTTGCTCTTGAACCACCCAAAGAAAATGCAACTGAATGTCTACGCCTCATGGGCATGGCACTGAAAAATCTCGCCAGTGCTATGAACAATACTCAAGCCCTCGAAGCGGCGGCTCTCATTTTGGGTACTAGTCCCACACAGGAGGCGATCGCAATCAGGACGGAGCAATTACAACTATTACCCCAGGCGCTTAGGGAAATTAGGCAAGTACTTGCACGTATTGAGTTTACATGGCAGGAGTTTTGGGCGGTAGCTGAAAAATACGAGGTGATAAAAGCAGACTACTGGGCCGAACTTACTACCTCAGAAAAAGAACTGATTTCTGCCCTGCAATCCGAAGCGAGTGTTGGAGGGACGATTCAAGTTGGTTCCATTGTTTGCCATGCCGACCCTTACCACACCTTATATATAGCTAAAGGGAAAGTTGTCCAGGATTTAGGCGAACAAGTAGTAGTGGCATGGGATAACTCTCAGGATGAACCGCAAAACACCTCCATATACAACAAATACGAGTTGCGGT
>JAIVFU010000208.1 GCA_020829485.1 Nostoc sp. CHAB 5834
ATGAAAAGTCAACCTTGAAAATTATCGCAAAGTGCCAAATTCCAGATGACAATTTTACCAGCCAAATAGACTTTGCGATCGCAGCTTAATTTCCGCACCTTTTTTATGGTGACGTGTACTTAGGGAATGAAACCTTACTCCTGTGATCTGCGCCAAAAAGTGATCAATGCATATAACAATTAAGAAGGCTCTCAACGACAATTGGCAATAAGATTTAGTGTCAGCTTGAGTTTTGTTCAAAGTTTACTGAAACGATATCGTAGCAGTGGGACATTTGAGCCAAAGCCTCATGGTGGAGGTCAAATATCAAAGCTCAATAATGAGCAGGAATATTTAAGAAGTTGTAAGCTAGCTAAAGATGAGTCTTGCTGAAGCGCGGGTGTTTTAATGGCTATAGAACGGGAATCGGTAAATTTTAAACTTCCCAAGTCTTTAGTTGAATTACTCAGAGCCGAAGCAAAAAAACGCAACACCTCAGCAACAGAGTTGGTAGCTCAGGGTCTGCATCATATACTAGGGGAGACGGAAGTTGTTGAAAATGGTATAGAAGATGTTCTACACCATATCATTAACCGACTCTCGGCACTGGAAGCAAATCAAGTAAACAATACTTCGAGTATAGAAAGCAGTATAGAGAACCGCTTACAGCAAATAGAAACTGTTTTGGGGCATCTCACCCAGAGTATAGAACAAAGTATAGAATCAACATCCACGCAACAACAAGCACAACAGCTAAGTAACTTGGAAGAAAAGTTAGAAACCGTCGCCAAGAACCTTGCCCAACTTAACAATGCACTAGGGCAGCTTCGACACCAGGGAAATACAGGCAGAAGGCAATTTTCATCATCTCATCAGTTTCATGGTAGATCAGTAGAAATTCAATCTTTGACTGGGGAAAATCTAGCTCGAAGATTGGGTGTTGATGAACTAAGCCTTTCCAGAGAGAGAGAAAGCAAAAGTCCATCCGAGTTTGAGTCATGGAGCCGCCATAGAGACCCCGCTTCTCGTGGTTGGCGTTTTGGTGACGATGGATTATACTACCCGATCAAGTGAAGCCCACCGTAGGCAACTTTATTTGTCGAAATCAAACTCATCAAATGGAGTGAGAATCGACAGCGATGATCACACATCAGGCAAGATAAATTAATAACTAACTCTGTAAGTTACAAACTTCCAAACTTCAAAACTCCCAAACTCCCAAGCTTACAGATTTAAGGAGCTTCGTAACTCATCTTCTGTAGTACCTTGAAGCTCCGAAGCTTTACTCAGCAGTAAATCTACTGCAACACGGATCAAAGTATTATCTGTAAGTCTCTCACCACCTTTAACTTGTTTCGTTCTATTTAATTTCCGGGTGAGATCGGTAAGTGCGTCAATCTGATCCTGTCTCAATCGTGTTTCCTTACGCTCCAATTTTAAATACTTCGGAAGTTCGGTACTCTGTAAGTCTGTATCTTTCAAGCTTTGTAACTTTGTAGTTTTGTTTACTTCTTCACCCTCCCGCTCAATAGCAATTTGCATAGAAGAAACAGACTCTGAATATTTATTAGTCTGTAAGTCTGTAACATTGGAAGCCTGTTGCTCTGTAACTCTTTTTTCTACTTCACTTAAAGATTCTGGTAGAGTTACAGGCTTTGTAAGTCCAGAAGTCTGTAACTCTGTAACTTTGGCAGTCTGTTGTTTTGTAACTTTGTCTTCTACTTGTCTCGGAGTTTCCAGTAAACCTTCAGAGTTTGTAGCTTCCAAAGTCTGTAAGTCTGTAACTTTGGTAGTCTGTTGTTCTGTTGAGTCTGTTTTACTTAAAGGTTCGGATTCGGATAATATTACAGAGTTTGTAGCTTCCGAAGTCTGTAAGTCTGTAACTTGGTCTTCTGCTTCACTTGGATTTTCTAATAAACTTTCGGACTTTGTAACTTCCGAAGTCTGTAAGTTTGGTTCTCTGATTTTTTGCGTTTCTTCGTGGACAAGATCAGATAAACGACGACGTGCTTTAGCCATGAGTATTTACCTCTCTCAAAAGCTCATCAGCAACACGCCGATAATCCCCTTCAGCTTCACGAGCTATTTTTCCGCGAACTTGAGTAATTGGTATGCCATCAAGAACAGCTTGTTCATGAACAGCATAAGCCCTGACAAAACCGTTAAATGCAGGAATACCTCCTTGCATGAGTGCTTGTTGAGCATCAAGTGCCTTACCCAAACTACGAGGATCAACACGAGTTAATAAAACTCGAAACTTAACATTTGCTGGCATGATCGATGCCTGTACAGTTTCAATCAGTGCCTGAAGATCCATTGGGGCTGGGGGAGATGGCAGCAAAACAAAATCAGCCGCATCGATAGTAATTTGCAGTGCCTCAAAGTGGAGTGCCGGAGGAGTGTCCACAATAATAAAATCAAACCCTTTTACTTTTTTAAGTTTTAACAACTCATTCGTATCTGTTTCCTTAGATAATTCAAAATCTCGCTCATTGCGCTCTGCCCACCAAGTAGCAGAACCTTGAGGATCTGCATCTACCAACAATACTTTTGATTTCTCAGCAAGGATGGCTGCTAAATTGACGCTAGTTGTCGTCTTAGCTGACCCTCCCTTTCCGTTCACAACAGCAATAATATGCACATCCTGACTCCGTAACTTTGTAACTCTGTTTGTTCGTAACTCTGTAAGTTTGTAAGTAACAAAGATACTAACTTACAGAGTTTGTATGTCAATAGTACGCCATAGAGTTGACACAGGCCATGCCAGGAACAAAGAGTATGATTAACCATCGTGGGTAGTGTTGTCCTACTACTAGGAAAAACTCATCGAGCAGGAGCATTCCCTCGAATTCCACACAAATATTACTTAAAAGAATTGTGTTATGACTCAATCTCACCCTTCATTGCCCCAACCCCAGCTAGAAAAAGCTGGTATTACCTTTGAACAGTATTTAGAATTTACCCCAGAAAAGCTGGAACTGAGTAACGGATATCTAGGCTATGGCGGACAAGACCAACTTGGTTTTCATTTGGCTGTTCTCACCAACATGGGGTTATTATCAGCAATTCGGCATACAGGCTTGTCATTGTGGCTAGAAGCCTTTGACCGTCGTGTACGGGAAAAACTAGCAACCGTCAACGCTGACCCAGAAGTAGCCCAAGCTTTGTTAAATCGATTTGATCGGGCGATGGCAGACCTGACGGCGGTGGTAGAGTATCTTGAGGAATAAAATTAATAGACTAGAAAATAGAATAACCTGTAGACTTAGGTATTGCCGCTAGGGTTGGTACAGAGCGGATCTGAACTGCGGGTTCATCCCATAAGTCTACCCCAAAAATGCCAATTAGCTCCGAATAAACTGAACTTATTGTCAAATAAAAACAATGAATATTGAACAGACCGTCTTAGAAGTTTCAGGAGTAGAAATTACCAAAATTCTCTTAGTAGATTTACAAAAACTCCAACAATACACTGGAGAACCAATAGCAGCTGTCTATGCAGACAATCTACTGCGTACCATGCGGAAGTTGCGCGATAAATTACCTTTTGACCCCTATACAGAAGTGGTAATGGCGCTGCATGATGCACTCTTCTTTGAAAACAGATGGATTGACTACAACGCCAATCAGTACAAGGGAGTTTGTGAATTACTTACATTCCTAGTGAATCAAGAAACCATCAACAATTCCTCAGTCGAGTCAGCCATTTTAACTTTAGAAAACTTAGGCTTTGATACCCTACCATTCGGTGTAAAAATTGACGATGATTTAGAGACAGATGAAGACGAGGAATAACCCAGGATGGATGATAATTCTGTTCCTCAACACTTTTTAGACACCTCGGTTCTACGTTCTCTGCTACTAGGTACACAAGTCTATAAGCAGTATTTTGAATCTCAATTTACTGACCAACCGCTTTATATCTCTAACTATGTTCAGATGGAGATGAAGCGAAGTTATCTGATTAATCTTATTTCCTTCTACTTTGTCCTGCGTCTAGAAACTATCAACAATATTGGAGATGCTATTACTCTGTGGAGTAATAGATTTAAGACTAGCGAACTCAAAGCTATTTTACAACTTATACCCCAACTTTTTAGCACGCATCAACTTAACTTTAGCAGTCCCCAAGATAAAGAAAAAGCCCTTGCTATTTTAGGAATTTATATCAAACGTTTTGAACTTATACTCAGAAAAAAGTTTAACAATACCAACACAGATCCTACCGCCTGCGCCCGCGCCCAAGGAGCGCTTAACCTTGATTTGCAAAATGCAGCAACAGGATTAAAGCAGTTTGCTGATGAATTTGGAGATGTAAAGACTTGTCGTAGCAAATGTCAAATTGACCAGTTTCTGTTAGTGCAATACCCTTCAGAAATTGAGCAATTAGTTCAAATTGCCTCCCAACTACCCAAAAATTCAAAAACTAGGGGATTTATCAATATTGCCAGTAACCTAAAAGAGATATTGGCTCAAGGAGCAGCAGCCTGTGACTGCAAGCGTTGTGAAAAGATTGGCGATGCAGTCATTGCTTTAAATGCACCCCGGAATATGCAACTAGAACATACTGATAATTCTTTTGACTATTTATGTCCCTCGATTAATCAGCCTCATTACAAACATCCGTCAGAAAATCAGATAGTTACTAATATATGAATTTGTGTCAAACAGCAATGTAGAATGGTGAATAAAATGTCTGTGAACAGAGTTTTTTAGACATTTATTAAATGATTAGTGTTTGCTCCTCAGTCTTTCAATTGGCGATGAACTGCTTGCCGAGTTAGATTAAGCTAACCGCGTAATTTTAAAATATTACTGTCAGGTTTTTTGCGAGAGTTGCAAATTTTACGTAGTTCAACAGACTCTCTAGGTTCAAGTAAATCTCTCATCGCCCACAGCAAAGAACTCACCTGATTACTACCCATTATATAATCATCTTTGACTTTGATTGTTAGCGGCTGAACAACCTCAATTGTCTCTAAATCACCAAGTGGAGTAATGGTGTTGAAATTTCTTGTTTCAGCAGTGTAGAAGTCCTGAACTACCTGCTGCCAATCACGTTGGATTGCTGCCAAAATGTTGGAGAATATTTGCTCATCAAACACCACTAACTCCGCACTGATTCTGTTGTCTGATTCTATTAGTGATAGTTGCCATTGGGGTCGGTTGATAATCATTTCGCCATTCTCCAAATTCTACTTTATTAAACTTATATATTGGCGATTAAAGTAAGAACTATACTACCAATTGGAGTAAGGTCAGTTATTCTAACATTGGATGCTTATGTCGATTTTACAGCTAGTCCAGGCAATATAAGGGTATGCAGCAAAGTTGCTATCTATCAGCCACCAGCACTAGATAAGCTAATCGGCGTTTAAGTTGCATAAAAGTAGGGCTGAAGCCCCTACTACAAGCGAATCATTCTGGAAAAATGAATGACGATTAGCTTATCTAAAAACCTGTATTTCATATTTGTTGTACGCAAAAAACTGGCACTCCTCTTAGTTCCGATTGGCAACTAGACACCATCAAACCAAATCCGCCAGCACGCTACTCACCTTCAACTGGTGCTGCTGTCGATTATCGTCATAAATCATTAACGTCTCCAACTTGGTGTGCCGACTGAGTTTCTGCACCTCCCGCACACTCTGCCCCGCATCCAACGCCGCCGTAATCGAACTGTGCCGAATGCGGTGCGGACTTAACGGCTTACTAATATTCGCCTTTTTCGCCCGTGTTCTTACCATCTTGGCAATCCCCGTATCCGTCAAAGGATGCCCCGGCGTATTCAGATCCAATGCCACAAATAACGCATCCTTAGTTGATGCCAACCCCCGAAACGCCAACCAATAACAAATTGCATCCCTAGTCTTGGGAGTTAAATCAATCGTCTCCCGTTGACTACCCCTTCCCTTACCCAAAATCAGCAGTTTGCTATTTTGACGGTCAAAATCCCCCATCTTTAACTTCGCAATCTCCCCCCGCCGCAGCGCATTATCCCAAAGCAAGCGCAGCAAAGCATAATCCCTGACCCCCTTCGCCGTCGTTGGATCGCAAGTCAAAAGTATCTGCTTAAATTCCTGGGGAGTAACACCACTGGTATCTCGATATTTAATGACAGTTTCACCCTTAACATCCTCCAAGGTGTAACCACAAACCCCCAACACCCTACCCTTATGCACCAGCGCCCGTAGAGCTGATAACCGCCGGTTAACCGTGGCCTCCGATAACCTCTGCTCAATCATCTTGGCTTTGTACTTGACCACCCACAAGAGTGCTTGCGCCCCCGGCAGTGCCAAAAATCGCACCACCCATTCCGCCGTCGATTCCACCGCAAACATCTTGGTAAAAAAATCTTTAATGTCCCGATCATAAGCTTTCCGCGTGGACTCACTACGCTTCTCTGACAACAACATCGCCAACACATCCGGCTGAGTCCACCAATCCATCACGGAAGGCAGAGTATTATTATTGACTTTCAGGATGCGACCGGACATAAAAACTAGGTGACGATAATAGTCATTTACGTAACCTTATACCCCAATTTGTCACCTCTCGCCTAGTTTTTTTACCTCGTTGCCCCAAACTTGATCTAACTGTCCCAAAAAAAGTCATTTACGTAACCTTATACCCCAATTTGTCACCTCTCGCCTAGTTTTTTTACCTCGTTGCCCCAAACTTGATCTAACTGTCCCAAAAAAAGTCATTCTGGTGCGATTATTTGACTATCTCTAAGATCATCTATGCTTTGCAATCCACCCTTAAGCGATTGATTGAGTTTGGCTCTAACAGCTTCAACTCAGTTATCATTCTTTACTAGGTGTTTCGGATATTCGCAAGTACTTTAACTTCTATGTAAAAACCCATAACATTGAGTAAATTTTGTGATTCCTGGTAAGATGTGAGCTAGTAGAGGTAAGACAACCTGTGAGTGAAGTACGAGCCGACTATGATGGTGCTTGGAAGGAAGGTGTAGAACAATACTTTGAGGCGTTTCTTGCATTCTTTTTTCCAGAGATTCAAGCAGAAATTGACTGGGGACGAGGCTATGATTTTCTTGAGCAAGAACTTCAGCAGTTGATCCGAGAATCTGAAGTTGGTAAGCAATTTGTCGATAAGCTGATTAAAGTTTGGCTAAAAGATGGAAAGGAAACTTGGTTGCTGATTCATCTGGAAATCCAAAGTCAAGTAGATCCCAACTTCACTAAACGGATGTTTTCGTATCACTACAGAATTTTTGACCGTTATAACCAGGAAGTTGTTAGCTTGGCAATTCTGGGGGATAATCAAGCCAATTGGCGACCGCAAGAATATAGTTATGGACGTTGGGGATGTCGTTTAAGTCTTCAGTTTCCGATTGTCAAGCTACTGGACTATGAATCTCGTTGGTCAGAATTAGAACAAAGTGATAGTCCTTTTGCTGTACTGGTGATGGCGCACCTGCGGACACAAGCGACAACTCAAGATTTAACTCTTCGTTTGCAGTGGAAGTTGAGCTTAATTAAACGAATGTATGAGGTAGGCTATAGTAGAGATAAAATCCTTCAACTATTCCGGTTGCTAGATAGATTAATGACTCTACCACCGGAGTTAGACTTAAATTTTCAAGCCGAATTGGAGCGTTTTGAGGCTGAACAACAAATGACATACATAACAAGCATAGAACGCATAGGTATAGCAAAAGCTACCCAGAAACATATTTCTCAAATTCTAACAATTCGATTTAAAGATGTTCCTACAGAATTAGTAGAAAAATTAAATAAATTATATGATATTGAGTTATTGAATCAATTGTTAGAAAAAGCCGTAACTATAGGTTCAATATCTGAGTTTAGGCAACAACTAAGTCAGGAAGACACAAACACAGATGATGAAACTAGCAGATAAAAAGTTTCTTTAGCCTGAGCTAAGGTAAAGTCATTTAAGTATTAATTAAATTTTCAAGCCGAATTGGAACGTTTTGAGGCTGAACAACAAATGACATACATGACAAGCATAGAACGCATAGGCAGAGCGCAGACTCTACAGGAGTCGATCGCTGAAGTTCTAGAAGCTCGATTTAATAACGTTCCCTCTGAATTGATTGAGCAACTGAAAAAAATTTATGAGCTTGACAGGCTCAAGCAGTTGTTGAGACAGGCTAGTATTACAGGCTCAATTTCTGAGTTTCAGCAACAATTAAGTCAAGAAAATACAGGTACAGAATTTTAAAGTTGTACGGAACGCTGGTCACACAGTCATAGTTGATTTTGTTCACTTCAAAAAACACTTGGTAAGTTAGCTCAATTTGTTTAGCTGGATATGAGTTAACATTAATAACAGCAGAATCAACATTGCCTGACGGTGCAGAATAACCGCCAAAAGACAGATAACTAACTTCTAATGGTTCTTGCTTTTTATCAACAAAATAACAATAGATTTTATCTGGTTCCGCTTCCTTTGTACCGAGATGTGGTTTAACAACATCAAGACCTGTAAGAGAAGCATCGGCAATAATCAACTTTGTATTGAAACCGTATGAAGGGTCAAATAACTCAAGTTTTTTTCCTAACCATTTCTTCATAGAGTGAAACCACTCAACTCCAGCATTGTCACCTGTTACTTCGTCAATCATGACAATGATATGCTTCAGGCGTGAAGATAATTCACTCATTAACTCCGGAATTACATCACCATTATTTGTAACCCACATTCCGCACTTCAACCTGTATTACAAAAAGTTACAGATAATTCTGGGACGTAAGTAAATAAAAATACACAAAGGTGTTCAGTAAATAGGCATTAAGAAACGAATCTATGTGACGAACCA
>JAIVFU010000209.1 GCA_020829485.1 Nostoc sp. CHAB 5834
GTAGGTCTTGGCGATCGCTGGAGACTCTTAAATAAGCATAAATAACCATAGCCATATTGGCTGTCGGTTTAAACAGCTTCGAGCATTTAATTGAACGGTATTAGTCCAGATTAAACCACGAAAAGCGAATTTCTTTCAGTCCCGCTTCTATACCTTCAAATATCGGCAAGATTTGTTCATTGCTTAGATTTGGATGAATCCCTAAGCAATCAAAGCAAAATTTGATTTGAATATCTTCAGCTTTTTTTAGGATTAAAGCCCCAATGCCTTTTCGACCTCCTAGATTTAAATTGCAAATCCCAGCTAAGTGAATAATATCCTCAAAAGGAGTTATTGTTTTGACAACACTAATCTGTGAATTGTCAAAAGATTTTTTCCCTAATTTATCTGGATACTTCGATTTGTTAGAAGGTTTCATTTCTGGCTTCTACCGAATGTATTCTTTTTTAGCGTTTGAAAAGGCATATAACCTTTAGTAATCCGAGGTACGCCGACAAATTTACCCAAAAAATCCTTACTTGTAGAAACTACCCACCAAGTAGCCCATCCCCAAGCCATACTTAGTCCAGTTGCCAGCCATCCAGCTTTAAATGTGTAGAATACAACGAAGACATTTAGTATAGCTATTACCGACCAAGGGAAAATCTGATCAGCGGGAAATGGACCTAATCGGGGGCTGTCTCCTAATACTCTATTTACAGTCCGAAAATTATTTTCTTTTCTCATTCTTTTAACCAACTTTGGGGTTTAAGTCTCCTGTTTCTACAAGCAGCGTGAATTGAACGCCTAAGTTAAATCCCCGTCACTTTCACGTAATTGCTCTCTTCGCAGCGTTAGCGACGTAGGAGCGTCATTAAGAAAAAGCGAATTCTTTTAAGAGTACTATTAATTTAGTCAGAAGCCATCAGCTAGTTTTGATAGAACAAACGCAAACATTTCTGACTTCTGACTTCTATTACTCAAAGAGAGTTTAGCCTGTTGTAACTGTGCCGATAATTAAGCCAGTGACCAAATCTCCTACGAAGACCGCAAGTACAATAATTAATGGAGTTCTGGCTAATGTTTGCCAATCTTCGTCGTTTCGGGCTGCTTGAACAATTCGGACTAGACTGATACCTACATAGAGTAGGAACAGACCCCTCAATACGTTGAAGAATAATGTTATAACTGCTGTTGTTTGACCATTCCCAGCAGCAGTGCCAAATGCGCCATTCATCCAGGTTTGAGCATTGTTAAAAAATTGTGCCTCGGCTGGGGCTGCTGCAAAGTCGAGTACACAAACAACCGTCAAAATCGCAAACAACACCGCATAGAGATTGACTCCATACTTGCGTTGTATCTTATCAAAGTTAGTCAACAGAGCTTGAGATTGCTTTGGTAGCGCTACTGCAATCGCGGCAGCTATCAGGAATCCACCTAACAAAATGTTATGTACTGACATAGACAATATCATTAGCCCACCCGTTACGGACATCAGTGTGAGTGTGCTATTTTTTATCGTGCTGTTATTTTTGGCTGGAGTTAGTACTTCTGTATTCACAAAGCTTTCTGTATCGTAGCGGTAAGTATGCATTTCCTTGGACTGAAACGATACGCATATTATTCGAGATACCAAACAAAAAACCTACAAACCAAGGTACTGAAAAAAACAGTACTTTTGACTAATTTGATCTCTAAATCTAGCAAATATAATATTTAAATCAGTTTTATACCCAGAGAGGGACAGGACCAAAAATTGACCAATAGAAAATTTAGTTTCTTTAACGATAACTAGTCAAACAAACTTTCTTAGAGCCGATTAATCTTTTTCCTTTTACCTGAAATATCCGATAAATATTCCCAAGATAAAAGCAGTAACCAAAAGATAACGTTTTGTAACCCTTTGCAATCCTAATAAGGGCGATATGATCACCGCTAAAACTATGTAAAACATCGCTTGATTTATATCATGAATGCAAAATTTGATGATTGCGGCAATCAATAAAGCCACACTTATCAATATTTCAACTATGAGTTCAATCTTGTCCCAGAGCTTTGTATCATACAGGTAGCGCATCTTGTAATCTCCCAGTTTCACGCAGTATCCTCCCATCCAACCCGTAGATGCAGCCATCTCTGTACGGGAATATGATCCTGAACTTTGTTCCTTTGCCGACTACAGAATCTACTTTAAGTCTTAAACCGTGTGCTTTCGCCGCCATCATGGCAATATACAATCCAAGTCCATTACCAGATGGATGAAGTGAACTACTATCAGGCTCACGCCACAAAGGTAAAAAGATTGTTGATATTTCTTCTGGGTCAATTCCAACACCCGTATCTTCAATCTCAATCACCAAATCATCCCCCTGGTTCAGAAGCCGCAAGAACACATTCCCGCACTGAGTGTACTTCAGGGCATTTTCCAGTATGTTATGTAGTATTCTCCATATACTAACTGTATCTCCTAATACTTTAGTTCCATGTAAATAGGTTGGGATCTGTTCATAATGCAGAACTAGGGAACGAGATTGAGCTAGTGGATAGCATTCAATGTACAGTTTTTGTAAAAAGGTTAACATATCAAACTGATTCACTGAACAAGGGTTAATTTCCCAAAAATTTTTTTCTGTTGAATTTTTCCTTTGCGTTTCAAGTAAATAAGCAATTTTCGTATTAGTTGACAAAATTGCTACTAGTAGTGGCTTTATATCTTCTAGGGAATTTCCATATACACCATTTATCAACTGATTTATTATTATTGATATACCCCCGACAGAGTTGGAAATATCATGTACTAAAGTTGATAAATCCAATCTTTCTGTCAAATACTTTTGCTCATACATAGTTCTTATCTCCCAGAAGGTATAGTGATTTTTATCCTAATTATAAATAATTTACCGCTAAATATTGGTGACTATTATCATTATATGTATTCTCCACGAATATCTCCTAGTTAAATCTAAACTTATGTTATTATCCGCTCAAAAATAAAACTTTATTTAAGTAAATATGCTATAAATAATGTCATAAGCTTGTAATCGAAATAACTCCAATGATTCGATTAGTAATTATTGAAGATGAATCTCTGATCCGGCTTGGAATTAAGTCAGCCATTAACCAAGAGCAAGATATGGAAGTGTGCGGGGAAGCTGGCACTGGAGCCGAAGGAATGAGGCTAGTTGAGCTTTTTCAACCTGATATCGTTTTAGTTGATATCGGCTTGCCAGATATCAGTGGCTTGGATCTCATTTATGACATTAAGACTCGGACTAATAGTAAAGTCATTGTCATCACTTATCATGCCAGCCAAGATGTCGTGAATTCGGCTCTACAAAATGGGGCTGATTCCTACATTCTCAAAACGATGGATCTTGAATTAATTAAGCAAGCGATAAACGCTACTTATCAGAATAATTCTTTTATTGACCCGGAGATCGCCAAAAGAGTCTTTGAAAACTTTGCTTGTCACAACAATAAAATTAAGGGTAAAAGGTACAGAGAACTCCCTACTCCTACAGAAATTAAAATCCTCAACTTAATCGCTCGTGGTTTATCTAATAAGGAGATTGCCGATAAACTGTTTGTTACTGTAAGTACAGTTAAGGGACATAGCAGCAATCTTTTTTCCAAGTTAGGAGTTAGAGGTCGAGTTAATGCTATCCTTAAGGCTAGAGAACTCGGTTACTTAGAATCAGAAAATTTAAGAGCAATGTGAACTACTTATTAGTTTTCTTGATTCGGATCAAGCAGTATCCTTGTAGCTTGTTTTCTTGTTCACAGGCAGCGATCGCTGATTGATTGTCTAACAATAACTGGTACATTTGTTTTCCTGAACTTGATTTAGCCCATTGCAAAACTTTCATGTCATTGGCGGACACTACAACTGACTGATTTCCACCCAAATTTGAGACAACATTCCAAGTTGTGAGGGAACCTAAAAGTGCGCCGACGGCCATTACCCCTCCGCAGATCGCTGATACAGTCCAAAATCCCAACTGACCAGTGCGATTCGGTAAACTATTTAAGGGGAAAGTAGCTGGTTTGAGATTTTTCATCTCATCGCGTACAGCACTAGACACAACTGTATAATGCATCGACACAGCCGCTTTGCTTGTCGATTCCAACTTCTGGTCAATCATTACTGCCCAAGCTTCAATCATTGCCTCCATTCGTGCTTGGAGGTCAATCATCGTTTCTTCATATCTTCCCAAGGTTGCCATGATTTGAAACATCGGGTCATCTGGGGCGATTCCTAATTGATGGGACATTTGAGCTATTCGTTTTTGTTCTGCATCAGAATATCCCTGCAAGACTTCTTCTGTTCTCATCACACCAGCCCTAAATACTTTCTCGACATACTGTTACTTAAAACTGAATTATTAAAATTTTTAATCCAGTGGTATATATAAGAGCGATAGACCACATAAATCGAAGTATCTGTGTAACATAGAGAATATGGTTTACTTGTTCTCTCTAACGCTTCATAATGGTCACGATGCAGTGCATACAATTCTATCTCAGCACCTCCAATTTGATGAAACTTAGTATGAATTGATTCTTGATACTCGGTAAATCTGGGATCAAAGTAATGATTTTTTGCAACTACATAATTAGCATTATTGGTGGCAAATTTTATTAACTTATCCAAAGAATTAATACAGTCGATTCTGTGAGAAATGGGTTGGAGGAAAGTTAACTTCCATTCATACTCTCTCAAGAGGTCAAACAAGTCGGATTTGACAATGTACTGACAAATTTTTTCTATGTACTGCCCTGGCATATCAACCAGAATGATATCAAGTTCGTTATCGTTGAAGCTATTTAACATTTTATCGGTATCATCTCTAAAAAAATCTAGACTTTCAATTGTTACAACCCTTTCATAAGCCTTTAATCTCTGGCGATTATCATGGTTATACACTTTGATTTTCTTGCCCTGACTTTGAAACAAATCAACTAATAGTTTAGTGACTGTAGATTTCCCTACACGAGAGTCACCTACAGTCATAATCATCCGCTTAGGAGAGTTCGACACTATCTAAGCCTAGTAACACTTTCACTGATTTAATCTCTTCTTTAAAAGTTCGTAGCCAACTTGTGACTCGCCCTTTTACAGAAGGTAAATCCTTTTGCGCCATCCCTTGCTTAAAAGTTATACTATTTTCATCTAAGTAGTCATAAGCATGTGAGATTAACTCTGGCATTGTGATCTCAATGAAGGGAGTGTTTTCTGATTTTAATTTCTCCTTAATTGCCTTGACTTCTGGGGATTTTTCGTATCGAGTAAATTCATCTGATTCTCCAAAAAATAAATTCTTTACTACCACGTAATCAGCCTGATTTCCGCAAAAATTATGTAAGTCTATTAGTTGATTTATAGAATCCATAACACGGCTAATCACTATCACCATTGTGACGCGTATATCATAATCTTTCTCGGCTGTTTCCAGAAAATTCATTGACTGTATAAAGTTTTGCAATATTCGCCGAGATTGTGGTGGTAATTCCAGTAAAAACAAAGATTCTGGTGGCGGTATATCACCATATTCATCCGCATCTGGATTAATCATTTTTTTCAATCTATCAAAAAACTGATCTATCTTTCCACTTCTAAAAATATCAAGTGGTTCTATATGGCAATATTGCCCATAGAATCTTAGTAGTTGAGAGTTAGAACTGTCTGCATCAAAACCGATGAATCTTTGCTGGGCATCTAGATATGTTTGCACAAGTCCCCTCGCAAAAGTAGATTTACCTACACCCCCTTTATCTCCTGTTACTATCACTAATCTGTGCGAGTATACTTGAGAAATTACTTCCTTTTTGAGTTCTGATTTATTTGGATCTTCAGTACTGTTATTTACAGTAATGTTATCTTCAGTAGTAGTGATCGGATCTGTCATCTTTTTCCTTCGCCTCATGATAAATCTTTACCAGTCGTTTGATTCCAGGATTTGGAAGTACAATACTAAATATTGCAGATTCCCAAAATTTGCTTTTTTAGTAGCAAGAGAGTTTAAAGCTTGGAGAATCAACCCTTGCTTGATAATTGTCATCCAATCAGGATTCTGGGATTTTCTTAAGTCATCATATATCTCCAGCTTTTGGACTATTAATACATCCGAAAGTCCGACAATTAGTTGAAAATATAACTCAATATTTTCTCTTTCTACTTCCCAGACTGATTGAGATTTTAAATAGAGGTAATACCCGACTAACTGTTGTCTATAAAAATTAATTTGGTTAAATAAGTATTCGGGATTTATATCTTTTCTAAAAATTGGCGCTATATTGCTTCTCACCCATTGCATAAATCGCCTGATTACATCAGCTTTTACTATCCCGGTTAAGGAATGAATAGCAAGAGCATTCAACGTGTTAACTGTAACTATTGACTGCTCAATGATCACAAATCGCTGATTGGCTTGAGCATTTATTAATGTCACTTTCTCATCGTTCAGCACTGGGGCAATTATTTGGAATACATCAACAGCAAATAACTCTAATCCACTTGGAGTATCTATCACTCGTACAATATTGTGCGACTCATGCTCAAATTCCCAAAACTGCCAAACTTCTACCATCTTTTCTTCTATAGAGAGATATTCATATCGTTAGGAGTCAGAATAGTTAAAGAATGATCTGAACATTTGATACATTAATGTATCAGTAATTCTAGACTCATTACAAATTCTGATTTTTGGGTTCTCACCTGAGCAACGGAAACATCTCCAGTTTTGCTCCTGAATTCTGATTCACTATCTCACAAAGAGTAATCCTAAAGGAATCGATAAAAGTACGATTTTAATCCGTACTTTCGTCTCTTGATTTTTAATCATCGTTATGTTTTGTCGGGTTGAGTAGGGAGCAATGCAACAGGCGATATTTACGATTTGCTCCGCTAACGCCGGACTGCGGGCGGGTACGCCATCACTTGACTGCCATTAACTTAGCAGATGACTAAACCTTGTATTGAAGCTAAATTTGATGACGTTCACAGAAACATTTCTTCACATCCATTTTAGGCTCTAGCCCATGAACAGCTTTCATCGCACAAGGAGATTCTTTAGAGTTCGTAAGCCAATTGGATTTTCGATTTGGGACGATGAGTTAGCTTTAGAGCTACCCTTGTAGAAGAACAGAATCTCTCAACTACTCTTTGACTCATGACGAGGCTCCTTCAAGTCGAAAAATTTCCGATTCTGATGTTGCCGGAAATCCAGGCGTATTTAGAAAGTGGACTATTTCGTGGCATCGGCAAGAAAACTGCTCAAACTTTGGTCAACTGTTTTGGAAGTGAGACTTTATCGATATTAGATAATAACCCCGAAAAACTTTACACTGTTCCCGGACTAACTCAATATCGTATTGATAGTATTACCAAAGCTTGGTCAGAAAGTAAAAGTAATCCGAACTTTGGAGTGATTACCCAACTTTTGGCTGTGGGAACTTCATTGAAGTTAGCTTTGAAAATTTGTGACTATTACGGACACAAAACTTCATATATTCTGCAAAACAACCCTTACAGATTAATTGATGACATTGACGGCATCGGTTTTAAGACTGCTGATGAGTTAGCCATATCTCTTGGTATCCCGCTATACAGCGATACTCGTTATATCTCAGCTTTAATCCATGTTTTAAAATCCGGCTTGCGTGAAGGGAATTGTTTTTTACCGTTTGAGCAATTAGTAAGTATTGCCACTTCCCTGCTTTCTTCATCACAGCATACACCCGATGTTCAATTTTTAAATACAATCATTCAACAGTTACTCGAAAAGGGGACTTTAGTTTCGGGTGATGTTGGTAATAGTGTTTATCTCAAAGCTGCTTATCGGGCTGAACTTTCTGCGACTTTGAAGATTCTTGCTCTCCTTGAGCAACCAACTCACCCCACTGAACATTTAGAACACTGGTTAGCCCAATTCCAAACTACTGACTATCGCCAACTTTCACGTTTAAGTGATGAACAAATCAGCGCCTTGATGATGGCAGCCAAACATCCAATTAGCATTATTACTGGTGGCCCAGGTCGAGGGAAAACTTATGTACTAAAAACCTTAGTTGAATGGTTCATTCATACTGATAAAGCGATTGCACTTGCCGCTCCAACAGGGAAAGCCGCTAACCGGATGAAAGATGCTACAGGCATTGAAGCAACTACTATTCACCGTTTATTGCAATGGCAGGGACATCAACAGGTTTTTCTTTATAACGAGGATAATCCTCTAAATCTTGATTGTCTAATCGTTGATGAATTTTCAATGGTTGATATATTTCTGTTCAATTCCCTGCTCAAAGCCTTGGACAAAAAAACATCAATTGTACTGGTAGGGGACTTTGATCAATTGCCCAGTATTGGCGCGGGAATGGTCTTGCGAGATTTAATTGTTTCTGAACTCGTGCCAACAACAAGATTGCAAACAATTTATCGTCAACGACACGAAAGCCCGATTATTTATGCCGCTAATGATGTTAATTCTGGCATAGTCCCCACACTGCACAATTTTAATCAAGTTTCTGATTGGATGGATGTTGGTGACTGTGCAATGATTCAAAGAGATTCGCCTCAAGCGACCTCCCAAGGCATCGTTGAGTTGGTTAAAGCTATTGGCCAGTCAGGTGTTGATTTAAATCAACAACTAATAATCTTAGCGCCCCAAAAACAAGGAGACTGTGGAGTGAACAATCTCAATC
>JAIVFU010000020.1 GCA_020829485.1 Nostoc sp. CHAB 5834
TAGAACAAGAAACAACGGCTTGGTATATTCAACGCAATCATTCACAAAAGTCTGTAGATTGGCAGTTCACAACAGCGGATGCCCGTATCCGTCTCAAGCGTCTTTATCCACAAATAGAAAATTGACAGACCACTAGAATTAGCAATAGAACTGGCAGACTCTCCAGACTTTGCATACATAATATTGTTAACAACCCGAACATTTTTAGCGCTATTAAGGAAAATTTCTCCGACTGGGAGTTCTTGGGAATTTTGGTAAGTTGTATTATTCACAATGTCTACAGGGTTTTCTCCTTTGAAAATCTGAATACCTGCGCCACCATTGTTGTAAACTACGTTATTACTGATTAAGGCTTTGCCCTGGTATGCAACATTTCCAACAGAAGCAGTGTCAAGCATTATTCCATGACCCTCTGTTACTTTTCCTGCATTAACCCAAGGAACTAATTGTTTATTATCAAAAGAGGTGTTACCTTCAATAATTACTTTGTAATCTGTTACGTTGTTATCGGAATTCCAAAGGTGAAGCATTGTAATCCCTTGGTTTCCATAAGGTGAGTACCAAGCATTTCCAGAAACGATATTGTTTTTTACTGTAATGTAGTCTACTTCTTCTGTTGCAATCCCGTTTCCTGGAAACTTAGAAACGTTGTTATTGCTAATTGTGATGTGATGTGAACGTTTCTTTTGGTCTTCATCGATGAATGTAATGTGAATACCATTCCCAGATGTTGCTGGGTTACTCAAATTATCTTTATGATCGAGCGCATATTGTAATGTAGTTTCATCTCTTGCTCCCACCAGCGTCAGCCCTTCAATGACTACATAAGAAGAGCCTGTAATTGAGATAGCATTCCAATTGTTTGTGCCTGCTTCTAAAACAGGTGTGTGTCCAGGATAAGCAGTAAATGTAATCGGCGCATTAGCGGTACCATGCTTATCTGAAATACTCAGGATATTAGGGTAAATGTTTGTGTAAGTACCATTCATGACGTAGACGGTATCGCCTGCGGCTACCAAGTCCGCAGCTTTTTGGAGGGTGCGAAATGCCTCTCCTTGTTTCAAGCCATCATTATCATCATTGCCTGTTCCAGAAACGTAATATGTTTTGCCAGCCATGAGATTAACTCCTAATGTTTATAAGGGGAATTGGTAGTACGTTCTCAGCAATAAACTATGTTGCTAAGTAATTATTTGAATGGGTCATTTATCTGGACTTTTGAAGACAGTCGTATCTGTGCGATCGCAAAAAATAAATCGCGTCGTTTGTAGGAAAACTGTTGGAAAACTGAAAATTTTTATCTTATTAACCGTTGATGGTTAAAGTAGGGATGTCGATACCGTCAATCGTCAGTGTTTTTTTGAGGGTGATCGGACAATTTGCACGCAGACAAGGCAGCGCAAAGCCAAAGACGTTTCCTGTCATCTCTGCGTTTTATTGAGTAGTCAAAGTTGAATTGGTTGAAACTTTAGTAGCTTTACCCTTTAACTTAAGGGAACCAATGTAACAACTTAGTCGAACCTGTTGTATGCAATGTAACTGAGCCTTGTGAACTCATGTATTAAAACTAACCTTTACACAAAGGATAGGAATCAGTAAATATTCTGAACATAGTTATTTTTATTACAACAAAGGCAAGAAAATTATGGAGATATCGTGGTGGAGTCCTGTTAATTTCCAAAGTGATATGGGACTGGAGAACGCTTTGTGCGAGGATTTGATGAAATTTATCTAAGAATTTTTAAAGAAGCGATGCCTTGTTTCCCAAACGCCCCGCTACCGCTAAGAGCACTTTCAAGTCAGGTTGTCATAAATTTTTGTGGTTGCGATCACAAAGGAGGCTGGAAGGAAGAGGGTTTTAGCCAAATTCATCAATCTTTGAGATAGTTTGGTTTGATGATGCCAAGTTAACTTAATCTTCATAATATGAACACTGAAATAAACTCCAGAATACCCGTTGCTTTAACCATTGCTGGTTCAGATAGCGGTGGTGGTGCAGGAATTCAAGCTGATTTACGTACCTTTGCTTTTCACTGTGTCCACGGTACTAGCGCTATAACCTGCGTCACGGCACAAAACACTTTAGGAGTTAATAGGGTTGATACCATGCCAACAGAGGCTGTTGTGGCGCAAATTCAGGCAGTATTAGAGGATATTGGTGTACAAGCTGCCAAAACGGGAATGTTGCTTAATCAGGAAATTATCTTTGCTGTTGCCCAGCAGGTGGAAGCTTTACAAATCGATAATTTAGTAGTTGATCCAGTAATGGTGTCACGTACAGGGGCACAATTGATTGATGATGATGCTGTGAAGACTCTATGCCATGCCCTGATTCCCAAGGCGGTTGTAATCACGCCGAATCGCTACGAAGCCCAGATTTTAAGCGGTTTACAAATTAACTCTTTGGAGGATATGCAAGTCGCTGCTGAAATTATTCACAAGACTTTGCGGACGAAGGCTGTTTTAGTCAAGGGCGGAGGTATGGAGGGAGATTTACGTGGTGTTGATATCTGGTTTGATGGGGACAAGTTGGAAGTTTTAACTTGCCAGAAAGTAGAGACAAAAAATACCCACGGTACTGGTTGTACATTATCGGCTGCGATCGCTGCTAATCTGGCCAAGGGAAAAGACTTGTGGCAAGCAGTGCAAGAGGCAAAGGAGTATGTGACTACTGCACTCACTTACGCCCTAGATATTGGTGAAGGGCAAGGCCCTGTAGGACATTTCTTCCCATTGTTACGAAATTAACCTTATTAAGGGGAGTGGGGAATGGGGAGGCAGGGGGAGAAAGAATAACTAATGCCTAATGCCCCATGCTCAATTCCCAATAATAAATCTTTGCTCTTTCGCCATTTTTCTATTATTCTTGGGCATAGTTTCAGGGCTGACTATCTCTGTTAGCATCTCTGTACGACCTACTTACTCTGATTTTTAATACCAAGCCCCCGATGCGAACAACCATAGGTTCTGTTCACAGCAATTCGCCAACACCGACTACTCAAGCCTACCCTCCCTCTGTACCACTATCTGTATATAGGGAATTGTCAACAGAGTTGCAAGCAGCACAGGCGAAGCTACATGCACTTACCACTAAAAATCAGCAACTAGCACAAGAAAATCAACTACTACGCCAAGAAATTACCAAAGTTGTTGAGTCTTTGTCTCACTTGCAAAATTTTGTGGATTCCCATACTACGCCTAGTTATCACCAAGTCCCTCAAGCTTCTGGTGATGTTAAAAATGCCGCTAAAGTGCCAGTAACACAAGGGCGTTCACGTCAGCAGGTTTCTCGTTCGCATCCATCCGTTATCCCCAAGACACCACCCGAAAAAAGCCGCCGCCAAGACTCTTCTCCACCTGTAATGGAAATGAATTTCCCCATCCCAGAACCAGTTTATATAGAAGAGCAACAAGTAAGTTATTATTCCACTATTGAGCCAGATGCCAAGGGAATCAATGGTTGGTGGTTAATTATCACCATATTGTTAATCATGCTTACTGCCTTTAGTGCTGGATATTTTGTTGTGCGTCCCTTGTTTGAACATCAGAAACGTTAGTTGACACTCCCAGAGTTAGCAGCAACCAGCTTTCGAGCTACCGAGCAATTTCTCTGCAATCATTCTCTAAAATATCTGAGCATATCTGCTAAATGGCGGAATTTATTTATTTTTAGGTTATAAAAGCTACATAAAATGCTAAATTGACAGCAACTTCTTTATGTTAGAACCTCAAAGATTATCCAATTAATAAATCCTTGCTGCTTTTTATGTCCCAAACCCTCAGGCAGAGCATCTACACTTAAAAAAGTGGTAATTATTACATATATTTTAGGAAAAGCACTGCTAGTTACAGCTTCAGACAACGGATCTGGTTAGATATATAAACGAAGCTAGTAGAAGTCAGGAGTCAAAAAGATGAAAAAAGTAGAAGCTATTATCCGCCCATTTAAGCTAGATGAGGTAAAAATTGCCTTGGTTAACGCTGGTATTGTCGGCATGACGGTTTCTGAAGTCCGGGGATTCGGACGGCAGAAAGGCCAAACTGAACGGTATCGCGGTTCTGAGTACACTGTTGAGTTTCTACAAAAACTCAAAGTAGAAATCGTAGTTGATGACAATCAAGTTGATATGGTAGTGGACAAAATTATTGCTGCTGCCCGCACTGGTGAAATCGGCGATGGTAAAATTTTCATCTCGCCTGTTGAGCAAGTGATTCGGATTCGTACCGGCGAAAAGAACACAGAAGCAGTCTAAAAAAGTTATGAGTTAGGAGTTATGAGTTAAGAGTTATGATCTGTGAAGATTTAGTAAAATTCATAAATCTAAACTCCCAATTCCTAACTCTTAATTTTCTCTAGCTGTGGGAGTAAAGCTGTAAAAGCCTTACCTCTATGGCTAATTGACCCTTTCAACTCCCGTGTCATCTCAGCAAAGGTTAATTGCAACTCTTGCAGATAAAAAATTGGATCGTAGCCGAAACCACCATCACCACGCGGTGCATGGAGAATTTCGCCGCGACAAATACCTTCAGATTGTAATACGATCGCACCATCAGGACGAGCGATCGCTACTGCACAAACAAATTGAGCTTGTCGATTGACTTCGTTATCTAATTCTCTCAATAGCCTAGCAATGCGCTCTGAGTCGGTTTTGGCGTAACGTGCAGAATATACCCCTGGTGCGCCATTTAGGGCATCTACCTGCAAGCCCGAATCATCAGCAATTGCCCAGTTTCCTGTAGCTTTAGCAATTTGTGATGCTTTCAGACAAGCATTGGCGGCAAAGGTTTCGCCTGTCTCTTCAATTTCCAATTCTTCAGGTTTAAGGGTTAATTCCCAACCAGAACTTTCCAGATAAGCTTGCATTTCCCGCAACTTACCTGGATTTCCTGTAGCTACTACGAGTAATTTGGTCATTGGTCATTGGTCATTGGTCATTGGTCATTGGTCATTGGTCATTGGTCATTGGTCATTGGTCATTGGTCATTGGTCATTGGTCATTGGTCATTGGTCATTGGTCATTGGTCATTGGTCATTAGTCATTGGTCATTTACCAAGGACAAAGGACAAATGACTAATGACTAATAATTAATTTTACTCCGCCCAGTGTTTCGCCCAAGCAAGAGTTTGATGCACTTGCTCAATTGTCGGGGCTTCGCAGTAAAGGCGTAAAACTGGCTCAGTACCGCTAAACCGAATCATTAACCAGCTTTTATCAGCGAGGCGATACTTGTAGCCGTCAATTGTTTGGCAATCAATCACTGCTAACCCGGCAATTTCTGTTAAGGGTTGAGTTTGTAGTTGTTGCAAAAGACGCGATCGCACTTCCATACTTGCTAAGGGTAAATCAATGCGATCGTAAGCTGAAATAAACCCTGTTTGTTTCTGCAAGTAGCGATAATACTCACCTAAATCTAAGCCAGATTCTACAATCGCCTCTAGGACGTATAATGCTGACAGCAGTGCATCGCGTTCGGGAATATGGCTGCCATAGCCAATTCCTCCCGACTCTTCGCCGCCCAGCAACACTTTTGCTACTAACATTCTATCAGCGATGTATTTATAACCAACTGCTGTTTCAAATACCGACAGGTTATGTAATGCTGCTACAAGGGGCATTAAATCGGAACCACTAACAGTTTTGACTATTTCACCACTAAAGCCACGCCGCAGGGTTAAGTGATCGATTAATATTGGAATTAATACTTGGGAACTTAGGAAGTTGGCTTCTCCATCAACTGCTGCAATGCGATCGCAGTCTCCATCAAATACTAACCCCACCGTTAAACCTGATTTATCTGTTTCTCGGTGAGTTTTGATAACTTCAAATAGCTTTGAAAGGTATTTAGGCAAGGGTTCCGGCGCACCACCACCAAATAAAGGATCGCGTTCTGAGTTAATTTCTTTAACTTGATTGCCTACTAGCTTCGCCAATCCGCCAGCCGCCGCGCCATGCATAACATCGGCAAATAAAGTCAATTTGCCAGAGGCGATCGCTTCTCGAATTTTGGTAATATCAACTTTACCTTCTAGTGCTTCGGTATAACTGGGCCAAGGATCAAATTTCTCTTGCTTCCCTGGAGTAGCTGCTAATGGTACTCCAACCGACAACTGCGCTTCTATCTCTTTTGTGACTTCTGGCGGTACCGACCCACCAAAACAACCCTTGACTTTTAACCCTAAATATGTACCAGGATTATGGCTAGCTGTAATTACCAGCGCTCCTAAAGCATTGAGTTGTTTTGCTGCCCAACTATAAGCTGGGGTTGGGGCATAAGTTTCGCTTAGTAGCACATCAAATCCGACAGCAGTGACAGTATCAGCAACAGCACGAGCAAAATCTTCTGCCATGAATCGGCGATCGTAACCGACAATTATTGTCCGGCTACCCACTGTAGAAAAATATGTATCATATAATACTTTTGCGGCAACTGGCGCGACCAGGGCTAGGCGTTCAAAGGTAAACTCTTCACCAATAACGCCCCGCCAGCCGTCTGTACCAAACTTGATTGAGTTAGCTACAACTGGCATCTAAGTATCCTAACTGTCTACTTGAGGATTCTAGCATTTATACAGTGTACAGAGTAAAAAAAGAATCTAGTAATAATATGCACTAATAATATTCAACACAAAATTGAGCAAATTTGTGCATAAGACATCTCCGAAAATGAATCTAGAGACGTAGCACTGCTACGTCAAGACAAGGGTTCTGGATAACGCATATTTAATTTCTGGAGATGTCTATAGTAGAGGTGGGATCATCCCGGAATTCTGCAACTGATGCAGACATTGTTCCAAGTCGTGTTTAAGTCCTATTAGAATTCCGTTAATTATTAGACATTTCCAGAAATTAATTATACGTTATCTGAAACCTTGTCTTGACGTTGCAATATTCATTTTTGGAGATGTCTAGTCTTTGATGCTTCGCAATTTAATCTTTCTTTGACTACTTCGCTACGCAAGACCAGTATTTCCGGTAAAATCAAAATCTGAGGACTGTGGATTTGGGAGAAATTTGGGGTGCCTACACTTGGCGTTAACATTGACCACATCGCCACCATCCGGCAAGCACGGCGGACAGTGGAACCAGACCCTGTAGCGGCGGCGGTGCTGGCAGAATTAGGGGGTGCTGATGGAATTACGGTGCATCTACGGGAAGATCGGCGGCATATCCAAGACAGGGATGTGCGGATATTGCGAGAAACAGTGCGATCGCATCTTAATTTAGAAATGGCCGCTACAGATGAAATGCTAGCGATCGCTCTCGATATCAAACCAGATTATGTAACTTTAGTCCCCGAAAAGCGCGAAGAAGTCACAACAGAAGGCGGATTAAATATTATCCTCCAAATTGCTAGAATAGGTGAGATAGTCGAGAAATTGCAAAGCGCTAACATTCCAGTTAGTTTATTTATAGACGCAGAGCCAGCACAAATCGAAGCATCTGTCAAGGTGCAGGCACGATTTATTGAATTGCACACCGGACAATATGCTGAGGCTAAGGATGAAACAAATCGCCAGAGAGAATTAGCCATATTAGCTAAAGGGTGTGAACAAGCGATTAAAGCTGGATTGCGAGTTAACGCTGGTCATGGACTCACCTATTGGAACGTCTGTCCGGTAGCTGCGCTTCCAGGTATGGAAGAACTGAACATCGGTCATACTATCATCAGTCGGGCAGCATTAGTAGGTATGGAAAGGGCAGTCCGCGAGATGAAACAAGCTATAAGAGGGAATAGGGAATAGGGAGTAGGGAATGGGGAATTGGGCATTGGGCATTGGGCATTGATTATTAAATATTCTCCCCCCACTCCCCACTCCCCTATAACTAAAAGAGGGGTTGTCTACTGCGAAATCTAGAAATTGAGAGCAAACCTTCAGCAAAAACTTCTATGAGCGCAACACAGTCTAACAACCTGCCGCTTTGGGTACAGGATAGAGATAAGGTGATAGCAGAAAGCACTGATGTCGAGTGGCGCTATCAGACACCGCCTGATTATTCCCGTTCCAAAGAGAATCTCGCTCAAGAAAGTACTTGTAATCACCTTGAAGGTACACTGGAAGCGATCGTGCAAAACTTGGTGCGAACCTTCGAGATGGAGGTATCCTTTAAAGCTAACCCGCAAGAGTGGTTATCTATTGTGAATGACAAGTTTCGTGTAAGTACCAATGGCGGAGTCGAATACACAGCAGCAGATGTATCAGCCCAAGGTACTTACAATTTATTTATGCCTGATTCAGAACACTACAAGGCTTCAGAAGAAAGCTTTGAATCATCCGCAAAAGTCTTCCACACAACATTTCCCCAAGGATTTCCTTGGGAAGTGCTGGAAGTTTTCTCAGGGCCACCAAATGTCACATTCAAATGGCGGCATTGGGGACATTTTAAAGGAGAATACAAAGGCCATGCACCTACTGGGGAGACAGTAGAAATTATCGGCATGAGCATTGCAAAAGTTACCGATGACTTGAAGGTTATTTCCTTGGAACACTACTTCGACAATAATCTGTTCTTGGAAAAACTAACATCTGGTGGCAAACAGATAAATGCTCAAAAGCAGGTAAGTGCTTGTCCGTTCAGTTCTTGGTTCAAGAAGCACAAGAGTTAGTTTTTAGGGGTACAGAGTGCAGCACTGTGCCCTTAAATTATTCACATAGCAACTAAAGGATGAAAATGCAAACATATTATTACGTTTTGGCTAGTCAAAAATTTCTTCTCGAAGAAGAACCGACACACGAAGTTCTCAAAGAGCGCACCCGTTACTACCACGAACAAGAAAAACAAATAGATTTTTGGTTGGTTCAGCAACCAGCTTTTTTGGAAATACCGCAGTTTACAGAGCTAAAGGCGAAGTGTCCCCAACCAGCAGTAGCAATTATTTCTACTAATCCCCAATTTATTACTTGGTTAAAACTGCGTTTAGAGTACGTTATCAGTGGTGAATTCCAAGCTCCTTCTGAGACAATACCCGATGCATTGGCATCGCTTGCTATCGTCTCTTAGGAATGGGGCATGGGGTATTGGGCATTGGGCATTAGTTATTAATTATTCTCCTCTGCTCCCCCCACTCCCCATTCCCCACTCCCCACTCCCTAATTTTATTTTTGAGTAAAAAAATATATTTTTTGACACTCATTTTATCCCCATACTGAAGTAACTAGGTTTTCAGCTTTTTTCTTATAAAATCTTCTAAGACACCTTGATTTACATAATCTAACTTTTGTGCATAGATTTCAGATTTTACCAAGTGTTTTAGGATTAGCGATGTCTACGATGAGCTTCGCTTACGCAGGGTTGATTGGTGGCATGAGTTCTGTCTTTGCCCAACAAACCATTCCCCTTTGTCAACCACCAAATGCGGGTGAGTATCTTTTATTAGTAGTCAGCCCCACAGCAAATAATCAAAAGCAGTTGCGTAGTGCCTTACCACCGGAACTGAAGACGATTAACTGCAAATATCTCAACGAAACTGTGACGCGCATAGGGGGCTTTAATAAAATTGATGATGCCAATCGATGGGCAAGGTATGTCAGCAATATTGTTGGCTTGTCTGCCATCATCACTACTCGACCAACAACGCCAGATGTGCAGCCACAACAACAGCCACAGCTACAGCAACCTCAGCAGACAGTTTATAATCCCCAACCATTAGGAGAAGGTTATGCAGTGCTGGTAGATTATTACAACCGTCCAGAACTAGTAAATAGTGTGCAACAAGCAGTGGGAGGTAACGTAGGTTTTGTTTCTTATGGACAACGCCCTTACTTGTTGGCAGTTTATACGACTAACCAAACTGAAGCATACAACACCTTGCAGAAGCTGAACAATGGCGGTTTTGTTGCCAGCATAGTAGATAGTCGTAAGGTAATTTTGCTACGCTCAACTGTACGGTTGTAGTCATTAGTCATTAATCATTAGTCATTAGTCATTAGTCATTGGTTAATAAACTGTAGACTGTAGACTATTGACTAATAAGCAGACCTAGCTAACCAATAGATGGTTATGCCCAATGCCGAGCCAGCTATTACTTGAACTGGTGTATGTCCGAGTAATTCCTTCAGACGGTCTTGGCTAAAGTCTGGTTTTTCATGAAATAATTCATCAATCATTTGATTCAAGATACGAGCTTGCTTACCAGCCGCTTGGCGAACTCCGGCTGCATCGTACATGACGATGACGGCAAAAATCATTGCAACGGCAAAATCAGGAGATGCCCAACCGAGTGTTTGCCCTACACCTGCGGCAAGAGCTGTAACTAAAGCTGAATGGGCACTGGGCATACCTCCGGTTGTCACCAAAACACGCACATTCAGTTTGCGATTTTTGACGATCTCGACTACGAGCTTTAGGGCTTGAGCAATTAAACAAGCTATCAGAGCAACCAGCAGCACCCGGTTGTCTAAAATGTTGCCTATGTCCTGCATGGTATTTTGGTTAGGTTAGTAAATATTAGCAGCAGTTGTTGGTTGAGGAAATATCTAGATTCAACCCAAAATCCAAAATTAACCTAGTACATCAAGGTGGAAACAGACCAACTATTCAAATTCACCCAAAAGCTTACTTAAAAGCTTTTTGGATTTTGATATGAGTGAATTTTGAATTTTGCTAGACGGTGTAGTATAGCATGGCATCAATCAACTACCCACTCCAAATCAATAAAACGCTTAGGAATTATGAATTATCTAAAGCGTTACTAGTTATTGCGGCTGATGATAAAATGAGCGATCGCTTGGAGTGATTTGGCTCTCTCTCCAAATGGTTCTAGTTCTGCACAAGCTGCTTTAACTAACTCTTGGGCTTTTGAGCGTGATTCCTCAAGTCCCCAAAGGCTAGGATAGGTCACTTTTTGCGCTTTTTGGTCTTTACCCGCAGTTTTGCCTAATTGCTCTTGAGTAGAAGTGATATCCAAAATATCATCTATGATTTGGAATGCTAGCCCAATATTTTCAGCATAACGGGTCAGTCGTTGCACATCTTCAGGTGATGCCCCAGCTATGATCCCACCACAAACTACGCACGCTTCCAAAAGAGCGGCTGTTTTGTGTTTATGGATGAAATTTAGCGTTTCTAGGGAAATATCTGATTTACCTTCCGACTCTAAATCGACAACTTGACCGCCGACCAAACCAGCTGCCCCCAGCGCCCGACCAAGACGGGCAATAACCTGCAAGACTAGCTCTCTCTTAACGCTTTGAGGGGTTTCAATGGCAACAAACTCAAAAGCGAGAGCCAACAAGCCATCCCCAGCCAAAATTGCCACATCTTCGCCATAGACTTTATGATTCGTCAGCTTCCCACGACGGTAATCGTCATTATCCATCGCCGGTAGGTCGTCATGAATCAAGGACATTGTGTGGATCATCTCTACAGCACAAGCCGTTGGCATGGCCATTTCGATGGTTCCACCGATCATTTCACAGGTAGCAAGGCAAAGAATGGGACGTACACGCTTGCCTCCAGCTAATAACGAGTAGCGCATCGCCTCATAAATCTTTTCTGGATAAATGATGGGGATAGCCTGATCTAAAGCAGTATCACAAAGCTTTTGGCGCTCTTTCAGGTAAGCTGCTAAGTTAAATGTGGCTTCCTCTGGTGGTGTCTTTTGAACGTTATCAGTTGCTACCATTCTTAAATTCCTGACATTTTGGGGTTTTTGTTTTATAAGTCACAATTTTAAGGTGCTGTGGCGCTGAAAAAATGAAGAATTAGGAGAGACGCAATTAATAACTCTTAACTCATCACTCATCACTTCTCACTCCTCACTCTTTTTCTTTTCTTGCCGCCTTGGAATAGCTGGCAAATGTATTTTGCAACAATATGGCGACAGTCATAGGGCCAACACCACCAGGAACGGGGGTAATAAATTCTGCTACAGCAGATGTTGATTCAAAGTGGACATCGCCAATTAAACGGCTTTTGCCACTAGCATCGGTGACGCGATTCATTCCCACATCTACCACAACAGCGCCCGGTTTTACCATGTCAGCAGTGATTAGTCCGGGACGACCTACTGCTGCAATTAGAATATCAGCATTTTGGGTGATGCTTTTGAGGTCATGCGATCGCGAGTGAGCGATCGTGACTGTAGCATCAGCTTCTAGTAGCATCAGTGCCATTGGCTTCCCTACCAAAATACTGCGTCCCACCACTACTGCTTGTTTTCCCTGCAAAGGAATCTCATACTCTTCTAAAAGCCGCATCACACCAGCCGGGGTGCAGCTACGTAAACCGGTTTCTCCCCGGACTAGTCGCCCTAAGTTAACTGGGTGGAGTCCATCAGCGTCTTTATCGGGATCAATTTGATGTAACAGAGCCACAGCATCCAAGTGGTTAGGTAAGGGCAGCTGCACAAGAATACCATCCACCCGTTCATCGTGGTTTAGTGCAGCTATGACCTCTTCTAACTCCTCAAAGGTCGTTTGGGCGGGAAAATGCTTTCCATAAGAGGCGATCCCAACTTTAGCGCAAGCTTTTTCTTTATTACGAACATAAGCTGCTGATGCTGGATTATCGCCAACCATCAGCACTGCTAAACCGGGCGATCGCCCCATTTTTGGTTGTAATTGTGTAATGGCAACAGAAAGTTCTTGCTGAATTTTTGCAGCTATTGCTTTACCATCAAGGAGTTTGGCAGTTTTTGTTTCCATGAAAATTCCCAGCTATATTCGCCTTTTGTCAAAACACTTCCAACAAATCTTTCCCCCTGCCTCTTAATTAGTGTCGTAGCGTTTTTTTCACAGTGAATCCATAATCTTTATTTTCTCAGATTAATGGCGTTATCTGAAGAATAAAGAATTAAGGATGAAATTCAGAACATTTTTTGCTCAGTTAAGAGTGTGTTTCTGAAAGTGCAGAGAATAGTATAGATGGGAACAGACCTGATGAAACTGGCGACACAAGCAGTGAAGCAAAAATTTGCTCAATCGGTGGCTTTTATGCAACAAACGAGAATGTCCCTTTCGTTCTTAGACCTCTTGCAAAAGTCCTCAATACCCCACCCCCAACCCCTCCCCTTGCTAAGGGGAGGGGAGACAAAGCGTAGCTTTGGCGGGGTGGGGTTCTTATTTTTGATTTATGCAAGAGGCCTCTTGTACGGGCACAGTAGTGTTCCCTACCGCCTGGGGTTGATTTTTTTATTGGTGGTGGGACTTTGTAGTTGTGGTAGTTTAACCTCGTCTAGCTTGAATGGGACTAATTTTACAATTGGTACTAATGTCACCCCAATTCGAGAAATTAAACCAGAACAAGACAATAAAGCTACAGTTTACATCCAAGGTAAGGTGGAAAAGAAAGCTCCTTTAATGAAGCAGTGGGCTTATCAAATTAGTGACTCAACTGGCCAAATTTGGGTTGTCACCAATCAAAAGAATCTGAACGAGGGGGCACAAGTGGTGATTAAAGGTAAAATTCGCTACCGAAGTATCCCTTTAGCTGGGAAAGAATTGGGGGAAGTTTATCTAGAAGAAGAGTAATTAGCAATTAAAAATAACAAATGAACAATCAACCGGTACATGTAGCGATCGCAATTCTCTACCAAAAAAACAAGTTTCTTATGCAACTGCGAGATAACATCCCCGGTATTCTCTACCCTGGTTACTGGGCGCTATTTGGCGGTCATATCGAACCTGGTGAAACACCAGAAGTAGCAGTGAAGCGTGAAATTATAGAAGAAATCGGCTATATATTACCACCTTTTGGTGAATTTGGTTGTTATCCCGACGAAAGAGTTGTTCGTCATGTCTTTCATGCACCACTCTTGGTGGAATTAAATCAACTGGTTTTGAATGAAGGCTGGGATATGGGGTTGTTGACTCTAGAAAATATTTACCAAGGTAGCTGTTATTCGCAAAACGCTGGTGAAGTAAGACCTTTGGGGAATGTGCATCAAAAAATTATGTTGGATTTTATTCAGACATACCAACAAACCTAGTACCGCAGGGCGGAAGTCAAAAGTCAAAAGTCAAAAGTATTATGGAATAAGCTCTTTAGGTATTTTAAATGGTTGCTCTATTTACGCCGTGGCGTACTAGTTTATCCTTGCTTGGGTATATTGTAATTGCAGCACGATCTCTTAAATAGTTATATGCTTTTTCATGAATCGAAATAAAAGCCAAAATAGAGTTAGAACTCTTGTGGAGTCATCACTAATGCAATCAGCAAATAAACTACCGCGATGGTTAACTATAGGATTGGCATTTCCCATTATTATTCTCAACGGCTGGCTATTGCTCCAAGTCATACAATACTTTCAACCTTTGGTTAGCATTATCGCCGCCGCCATCCTGCTAGCTTTTGTCTTGAACTATCCAATCCAGTTTCTTCAAGAACAAGGGGTAAAACGCAACGTAGCGATCGCAGGAGTGTTGCTTTTGACTCTAGTGGTTTTAGTGGCTTTAGGCATCACTTTGGTTCCCTTGATTATCCAACAGCTTGTTGAGCTAGCTAATATATTGCCCAGTTGGATTGATTCTGGTACTCAACAGTTGCAAACTTTTCAAGATTGGGCGTTAAGTCAACAACAACTTCCGATTAATTTAAGTGGTTTATTTACCCAAGTTCTTGAGCGATTATCTAACCAGCTTCAGTCCTTCACTGGTAGAATTCTTGGTTTTGCTGTCGATACCATTGGTATTGTGCTGAACGTGTTGCTGGCGGTAGTGCTGACTATCTACTTAATATTGAACGGTGAACGTCTTTGGGATGGAGTTTTTCAGTGGTTTCCTCCTAATATTGGGTTAAGAGTGCGGGAATTACTGCGAGAGGATTTCCACAATTACTTCATCGGTCAAGCAACATTAGGAGCAGTGTTAGGAGTAACAATTACACTGGCGTTTTTGGCGTTGCAAGTTCCCTTAGCTCTACTTTTTGGTATCGGTATTGGTTTATTTTCTCTCTTCCCCTTTGGTACAGGAGTAGGTATCGCTATAGTAAGTTTGTTGGTAGCGCTGCAAAACTTTTGGTTAGGAGTTGAAGTCTTAGGTGTAGCTGTTGCGATCGACCAAGTTAATTCTAATTTTATAGCACCTAGAATTCTCGGCAATTTGACTGGACTAAATCCCGTGTGGGTGGTAATTTCTTTGCTGTTAGGGGCAAAATTGGGAGGAGTTCTGGGTTTGTTAATTGCGATTCCTATTGCCAGTTTTATCAAGGATATAACAGATAGCTGGCGGGCTGGAGAGTTTAACAAAATAGATGATATCGTGGCAGAACCTATAAAAATCACAAGTGAGACAGCAGGAACTTATAGTTAAAATTCAATATCTAAGTTAAGGTAAATTTGCAATATTGACTATTTACTAAATCGTTTGTTTTGCAGATTTTAAACCCGATGTCATGAGACTGATCTGTTAAGTAAGATAGACGTTTTGCTTATTAATAATTTACTACTAAACGTCTTTAATACTTAAACTTTTCCACCAATTTATAATTGTGCAAAATAATCTGTCAATTTAGCTACAAAATTAGATACCCTTACCCTGAGGGGGTAGGGGGAGAATAACAAATGACAAATGACAAATGACAATTAAACTTGTTCGCTGCTGAGATGAGCGATCGCTTGTTTAATCCAGTCTTCGACGTAGGCATCTTTGGGTAGTCCGATGTCTTCGCTTACCACATGCAGGGCGTGACTGACCTCATGGGCAGTATATCCCAAGGCAAAGAGGGTCATTTGCACCTCTTCGAGAATTCCTGGTGCTGGCCCACCTGTGGCGACGAAGAACCCGGCTGATTTGCGCCACTCGACTAATTTGCTTTTCAGTTCCAAACAGATGCGTTCAGCGATTTTTTTACCGACACCAGGAGCCTGAATTAAGATTTGCGTATTGCCAGCGATAATTGCTTGGACTAAATCTGGTAGTTCCAGAGTGTCTAAGAGGGCGATCGCTAAGGCTGCACCAATACCGGTGACAGTCAGCAAGTGGCGAAATAAATCGCGTTCGGCTGGTGAAGCAAAGCCATATAAAAAGGGCACTTCTTCACGAATTTGGAAATGGGTAAAAATTTGCGTTACTCCTCCTGACTCTGGTAACTGGTTTGCTAGCCGTTGAGGAACTTGCAAATCATACCCCAAGCCATTCACTTCCAGAGTCAGAATCACGCGATTAGCGCCAATTGTTTGGATACCAGCGACTATACCTTTTAGATAACTAATCATTACAAAAAACCAAAATAATTTAAGCCTTCAATAATTCCACCTGCACAAAAACCTGAAGCCAGGTAGCGGTGTTCAGAGGAATGCTCATTGTGCCATTGGAGTAACTCTTTTCGGGCATTCCCCACAATGATTCCCCGTGCGTTGCCTACAGCAAATAAAGCAATATCATTACCTGAATCACCACAGACAACTGTTTGTTCTGCTGCAAATTTCCACTTCTGGCGTAAAAACTGCATTGCCTGACCTTTATCGCTGCTATGGGGTACAATGTCAAGGTCAATACCGCTACTGTAGATTAACTTTACATTTAATTTATATTTCTGCAACTCTGCTTCAAGTTGTGGTAGGACATTTGCAGACGCATCTTGTTCTAAGAAGAAGCTCACTTTAAAGGGACGCTGTTCTGAATCTGGTTGGCGAACTAACCCACGGAATTTTTTAGTAATCGATAATACAGTTTCCCGTTCCCATCCCGGAGAGAGGATTTCTGACCAACTTGAGTCTGGAGTTTTAGTATCATCAAGGTAAATTTCTGTACCTACAGAAAGAACGAGGGCATCTGGTTGCAAAAGGTTTTTTTGAGCTTGGAGTTCTTTATAAAGTACAGGCGATCGCCCAGTAGAATAAACGATTTTCGTACCGTATTCTTGGCGATGTTGACTCAGCAATTGATTTAGTTCTGCTAAAGCGCTGTCATCACCCACGGTGCGATACACCAGGGTGTCATCCAAATCTGTTACAAAAAGAAATTTAGCCATAACTACCTCTTATGCTTTGCTTTACCATTAAATTTACACTTCTTTAAAGAAAGCATAGATGTAGTCTGGTTTAACAAAAAAATCAGGAGATATACAGAGGAGTATTCCTCGTGCAAAAACTGCCTTTGCTGTGATATTTCTGACAATTCAGGTTATGTGGAAAAGCGCACAAAAAATCTAATCCCCTAACCCCCAACTCGTCGCGGGAAGGGGGAAAATTCAAAGTCTCTCTCCTTTTAGGAGAGAGATTTAGAGAGAGGTTTTCCAGATACCTCTGAATTGTCAGGTTATATTTCGGGTAATAAATAGATTTATAAGTTCATTACAATGATTGCTGCAAATGCTTAAACGTTTCTTATACATGGAGGAGCATTTGTTGCAAAGTATTAAGCGTTTGCAACAACTAATTATACCTTTGCTGCAAAGACTTAAGCCTTTCTTATACATGGAAAAGCAATTGTTGCAAAGTATTAAGCAGTTGCAACAACTAATTATACATTTGCTGCAAATGCTTAAGCCTTTCTTATATATGGCAGAACATTAGCTGCAAACGTTCAAACTTTGACAACTAATGTTTAAATTTGAGCAATGTCTACAGAGAGGTAACACCGAAAAACAATGTAGAGAGGTGGGAATAATGTTCGGTTAAGGCAAGAGACGCGATGAATCGCCGTCTCTACACGACTACAATCAATTTAACTACCTCTATCGGCTGCTTTCGTGGTCAACACCTCTCCATCACATCCAACTCCAACTGATTCTACCTCCGACATTCCGCATCTTGAGAGTGGCGATCGCCTTATTTGTCCAGAGTTTGAACGTCGCTATAATGCCATGCCCAACCTCAAAAAAGCCGAATTGATTGAAGGAGTTGTTTACGTGGCATCACCTTTGCGCTTTGAACCACACGCCGAACCGCATGGTAATTTAATTATTTGGCTGGGAAATTATAAAGTAGTCACACCTGGTGTCAGACTGGGCGATAATCCAACTGTGCGGCTAGATTTAGATAATGAACCCCAACCTGATGCCATTTTGTTAATCGATGCAGCGTGTGGCGGATCGTCTCATCTAAGTACTGATGGATACGTGGAAGGTGCGCCAGAATTAGTAGCAGAAGTTGCCGCCAGCAGTGCTAGCAAAGATTTGTATGATAAAAAACGTGCCTATCGCCGCAATGGCATTCAGGAATATATTGTTTGGCAGGTTTTTGAGCGGACTGTTAGTTGGTTCACTTTGCAAAATGGTGAATATGTAGCACTGATTCCAAATGCGTCAGGGGTAATTCAAAGTCAAGTGTTTCCGGGATTGTGGCTTGATGTATCAGCATTAGTTGCAGGAAATATGCAACAAGTTTTGGCAGTGTTGCAGAAAGGGCTAAGTTCAGTGGAGCATCAGATGTTTATTCAGCAGTTAAGTACTGAAACGGAATCATTATTTTACGAAAGGGGATGTTTACTGTGTGCAAGTGCCACAACAGCTTGAACTAACTCTTGTGGATCAAGGGGCTTAGTAACATGCCTTTGATAACCACTGCTTATAGATCGCTGGTAATCATCAACTCTGGCATAGGCAGTCAAAGCGATCGCCCGAATGTGTCCCCCTTTTTCGGGGGTTAAAGTTCGGATTTGTTGAATCAGGGAATAACCATCGACTTCGGGCATTCCAATATCACTGACTAAGACATCGGGTTGGAAGGACTCCAGATTTGCCAACACTTCTGCCGCAGAGGAAACAGTCAGGACTGTAGCTCCGTATTCAGTAAGCAATACTGTTAATAGCTCACGCGCATCAGGATCATCATCAACTGTGAGGACTCGAATCCCCGTGAGTTCGAGTTTTTGTTGTAACAACTCATCTGTCTGCTTGATTTCCAATTCAACATTCAGCAGTGGCAACTGGACTGTAAAGGTGGCTCCAAAGCCAACACCTGGGCTATCAGCCGCGATGATGCCGCCATGAGCCTCAACTAACTGCCGGACGATCGCTAACCCCAATCCTAACCCGCCATACTTGCGAGTAATTGAGACATCTTCTTGACGGAATGATTCAAAAATATACGGGAGAAAGTTAGGGTTAATCCCTTTGCCAGTGTCGCTGACAATAATCTGTGCTTGATCATCGACTTGCTTTAGCCGGATTTCTACCTGTCCGCCTTTGGGAGTAAACTTGATAGCATTAGAAAGTAAATTCCAAACGATCTGTTGCAGGCGGTTGGAATCTCCAGACACTTGCCCTATATTCGGCAGTACTGGATGTAATATTATTGATTTAGCAACAGCTGCTGTACTTACCGTATCGATGGCAGATTCAATGACAGATGCCAGATTCACAGGAGTAGCCTGGATGCTGAGTTTGCCGCGCAGAATCTTGGCGACATCGAGCAAATCATCAATCAGTTGAGTTTGCAGTTTAGCGTTGCGTTCTATGGTGGCTAAGGCTTCAGCTGTTCTGGTTTCATTAAATTTGCGAGTTTGCAGCAGTTTTGTCCAGCCGAGAATGGGGTTGAGAGGCGATCGCAATTCGTGGGAGAGAACGGCAAGAAACTCATCTTTGATGCGATTGGCACGTTCTGCTTCAGCCCGCGCAGCTTGTTCTAGCTGGAATAGGCGATCGCGTTCGGCTTCGAGTTGTTTTTGCGCTTCGATATCAGTCGCACTGCCAAACCATTTGACAATTTGACCTTGCTGATCCTTTTGTGGAATTGCTTGGTGTAGATGCCAGCGATAGACACCATCTGCTTGCCGCATACGACCTTCGGCTTGATAAGAAGTACGCTGTTGTACTGCCTTGCTCCACTGTTGAGCCAGAATAATTACATCTTCTGGATGGACAACCTCTTTCCAGCCGATGGTCTGGGCTTGTTCCAGGGTTAATCCTGTAAATTCCAACCAACGTTGATTGACATCGAGTAACGCTCCTTCAGGGTTGGCTGTCCAGACTAATTGTGGGATTAATTCTGCCAAGCACCGATAGCGTTCCTCACTTTGGCGTAATGCTTCCTCTACCTGTTTGCGATCGCTGATGTCTTCGGCAATCCCGGCAAACCGATAAATTTCTCCTGTTTCATCTCGAAGTGGAAAGCAGCGATCGCGAACCCAGCGTAAACTACCATCGGGTAAAATAATCCGGTATTCCTGATCAAATTTACCTGCGATCGCTTTTTCATGAAACGCTCTATCAGTCGATTCTCGATCTTCTGGGTGAATACGATCAATCCATGCTTGTTGTCCTTGATACAATTCTTCCGGGTTCAATCCCCACAGTCGTTTGTAGGCAGGACTGACATAGCTGACTCGATTTTCAGGCACTTCTTTGATCCAGAATACCGCATCAATATTTTCTGCAAGTTGCCGAAAACGTTCTTCACTCTCGCGCAGAGCTTCGGCTGACTCTTTGCGTTCGGTGATATCTATATCATTACCAGCCATCTGAATCGGTTGCCCCTGTTGATCGTAGAACACCTTACCTTGGCTCAATGCCCACCTAATTGTGCCGTTGGGATATACTACCCGAAATTCAATGTTATAGTCTTCTCCGGTGGCGACAACACGATCTACAGCTGCCAAAACGCGATCGCGATCGTCAAGGTGTAACCGCGCAGCAAACATCTCGAATGAGCCGTCAAACTCTCCTGGTTGCAGTCCAAATAAGGCTTCTAGGTTATCTGACCAAGAAATTTTTCCTGTTTGGATGTTCCAGTTCCACGTTCCCATCCCAGAGGCTAACAGTGCCAATCGCAGCTGTTCTTCCCTCTGCCGTAGTTCCGCTTCTACCTGTTGGCGTTCCTTTAGTTCACGCTGTGCCTGGTGATATAGTTCTGCCTGCCGCAAGGCGATACTCATCTGAGTTGCCAACTCTTTAAGCAAGTCTATTTCTAAGGGCTGCCAAAATCGAGGGGAGGTACAATGATGAGCAATTAGCAATCCCCAAAACTGGTTATCTTGCAGAATTGGTACAACCAGATTAGCTCTGACTTGAAACTGTGCCAACAATTCACCGTGGCATGGCTCAATACTGCTATCATGAATATCTGATACTGCCGTGACTTGCCCCTGATAATAGCCTTCGATATAATCTTTGATAAAGGTGGGATCGCACCTAACAAGTTGCAGTTGATTAGAGGCGATGTAGCTTTCATTTAGGCAGGAATTATACATAGTAGACGAAAGCAGCGATCGCCACTGTGCCCCAACCGATTCTGCTACGACTGTACCATCGCTGTCAGGTTTTAACCGAAACACCAAGACCCGATCAGTGTGAAGAAATTCTCTAACTTCGGCTACGGTTGTCTGAAGAATCTCATCCAGATTCAGCGATTGGTGAATTTTCTGGGTAATATATAAAACTACGCGCTCTCGCTCAATCCGCTGTTTTAGTTGGGTGTGTAGCCGCATTGTTTCAATTGCCCCATTGACTGCTATTTGTAGCCTTTCTGGGGTAATTTGCTCTTTGACAATATAATCTTGTGCGCCTGCTTTGATTGCTTGAACTGCGATCGCTTCATTGCCCTGTGCGGTGACGAAAATTACAGGTAAACAAGGCTGTGGGGTCGAGGATTGCAATTGAGCCAGAAATTCCAATCCATCCAGGTCGGGTAGTCGGTAATCAAGTAAAATGGCATCTGGCTGATGTCGCTGCCACAGTTCTAGTCCTTGCACCCCTAACGTTGCTTCCAGGATAGTATAGGAATATTCGCGATCGCGCAACAAATATCGCCGATAGAGTTCTCGATCTTCTGCGGAATCATCGACAATTAACAGGGTGCGCTGTTGCTGAGACATCGTGAATCAATTGATCGGATAGAATTAAAGCCCACATTCCGCAGATTATCATAGAGAAATAACTATTTTTAAAATAGCGCTAAAATCCTCATTTATATAAAGATTTTGCCATAGCCTTGTTTTATGACTCGCTAACGTTTTTCGCCCTCGATTCATGAGGCAGTGCGTTGGGCGGCTCCGCCGACTTGAAGCAACTGCCATCTCGCCGCCAAATCACAGATTATGGCGGGAGCCTTCTCTCCGATTTAGGTAAATAAATGAAGAATAAATCCTCTCAAAGCTAGGTAAGCAAATTCTTTGGCTGCGTTATTATCAATAGCGCAGTAAATATGCTTTTGTTGCCCACGCTGCTATGCTAGTGAAATCGTTACATTAATGTAATGCTTGAACACAATATTATCGTCGTTGGAGCATCAGCCGGTGGAGTTGAAGCGCTAACTTATCTAATTAAGAATTTGCCGCCCAACCTCAATGCTGCTGTAACTATAGTTCTTCATGTATCCAGTCACAGCACGAGTGTTTTGCCAAAAATATTAAGTCGTGCTGGCAACTTGCCAGTGTCTCACGCTCAGGACGGGGAAGCTATTGTTCCTGGTTGCATTTATGTCGCTTTGCCTGACTACCACTTACTGGTAGAACGAGGATATTTGCGTTTGACGCGGGGAGCAAAAGAAAACTATTGTCGTCCCGCCATTGATCCATTGTTTCGCAGTGCAGCGCGAACCTATAGGCAGCAAGTGATTGCTGTGCTACTAACAGGTATGCTTAACGACGGCACGGCGGGACTAATGGCTGTAAAAATGCGGGGTGGTGTGGCAATTGTCCAAAATCCCGACGAAGCTTTGTTTCCTGATATGCCACGGAATGCGATCAATAATGTAGACGATATTGACCATATTGTGCCACTTTCAGATATTCCTTCTATTTTGGTAGGTTTAGTTAATATCCCAAATAAGACCTCTTGCAAAAGTCCCTAACACCCCACCCCCAACCCCTCCCCGATGCTTTGGGGAGGGGAGACAAAGCGTAGCTTGGGCGGGGTGGGGTTCAAATTGTTTGATTTATGCAAGAGGTCTATAGTAGAGTCAAGCAGCGATCGCCATTCTGCCCCAACTGATTCTGATACTACTGTACCATCGCCATCAGGTTTTAAATAAGGGATGCCACGGCAACATCACACTAAAGCAACTCCCTCGTCCTAGTTCGCTCTCGACGTAGACGCTGCCACCATGTAGATCAACGATACGTTGGATGATCGATAATCCGAGTCCGGTTCCTGTGTAATGTCGTGATAGGGAACTGTCTAACTGAATAAACGGCTGAAATATCAGGTTGAGATTTTCTGGAGCAATGCCAATTCCGTTATCAGTTACCCGAAATTCAACGGCTTGCTGTAACGAGTTCATCCTAATTTGAAACTTGACGCAACCTCCATCGGGCGTAAATTTAACCGCGTTTGTCAGCAAATTGACCAACACCTGAACTAATCTCCGTTCATCAGCTTCGATCTCGGTGATAGTTTCATCTATTTCACAGGTTAGGTGAATTTGTTTTTGTCGAGCTTGTTCTTTAACAAAATTGAGGCTAGACTGACAAACCGAATAAAGCGACACTGGACGCAATTCAATCTCCATCTTGCCTGACTCAATTTTAGATAGGTCTAAAATATCGTTAATCAATTCAAGTAAGTGTTGCCCACTCTGTTGAATGGTCTGTAGAAACTGGCTTTGTTTGGCCGTTAAGCTACCAAATACTTCCTCTAATAAAGCTTCAGATAATCCGAGAATTGAGTTGAGAGGGGTACGCAACTCATGACTCATGTTTGCCAGAAATTCGTCTTTGAGTCGGGCGGCTCTGGCTAATTCGGCATTGGCTAAACTGATATGCTCACTACTAAGACGCAGTTGGGCTTCTGCCTCTTTCAGCTTGGTAATATCTCGTCCCACAGATTGAAATTCTGTACATTGCCCTTGCTGATTAAATATCATGCGGTTGATCCACTGAGTCCAGCGAATTTCCCCGTTGATAACGACTCGGTTTTCAATTGTGATAGTGGGATTTTCGGCACTCATGGAATTTACTAAGCGAGTAACCATTTCTCGATCCTCTGCAAAAATCACTGGTTGAAAACTCTTACCAATAATTTCCTCTGGTTTTAGCCCAAAGTAACGACAATAAGCGCCATTAACAAACTGAATGGTACTATCTGCTAAATACCGGGCAATCAAGTCTGTTTGATCTTCAACAATGGCACGATAACGAGCTTCACTTCGCTGCTCTAGTTGGGCATAAGCATTAGCTTGCTGGAGGGCAATTCCCAGGTGAACTGCAAGTTGTTGCAATAATTCAATTTCCATCAACTGCCACGATCGCGGGGCGGTACAATGATGGGCAATCAGAAGTCCCCACAAATGCTCATCTCGCAGAATGGGGACAACCAAATTTGCCTGTACCTGAAACTGCGCGAGAAATTCCACATGACAGGGGGCAAGACTGCCGTCATAAATATCAGATTTTGCCATCACCCGCCCTTGCTGATAGCCTTCTATACAACTTTCGGCAAAGCAAGGGTCATAGATTTTGGTAGATAGGATTGCTTGCCATTCTCCGACAACAGATTCGGCGACAACGGTGCCATTTCCGTCATAATCTAACTGAGAAACGATGACGCGATCGGTCTGGAGAAACTGGCGCACCTCAGTTACAGTGGTTTGGAGAATTTGATCTAGTTCCAGTGATTGGTGGATTTGCTGGCTGATTTGTCTAGTCAACCGTTCTCGTTCAATTTGCTGTTGCAGTTGGGTACGGATCTGCACACTGGCGATCGCTCGATTCATTGCCAGGTGTAACCCTTGCGTGGTAATTTGCCCTTTGACTAAATAATCTTGTGCCCCGGCTTTCATCGCCTGAACTGCGATCGCCTCGTTGCCCTGTCCCGTTACCATAATTACTGGGAAACAGGGCTGTTGCAGGGAGGATTGTAACTGAGCCAGAAATTCTAATCCATCTAGATCGGGCAGTCGATAATCAAGTAAAACGACATCTGGCTGGTGTTCCTGCCATAGCTCCAGTCCTTGTTTACCCAGTGTCGCGTCTAAGAAAGTATGGCAATACTCCTGGTCACGCAGTAAATACCGCCGATAAAGTTCTCGGTCTTCTGGGGAATCATCGACAATTAACACAATCCGTGAACTTTGACTCATGACTAATCCGATTGATAATTAGGCAGCGTCGTCACTTCAAACCAATATTCCACAAGCATTTGAATATCTCGTTTCAGTTGAGCAAAATTGATTGGCTTAACGATGTAGCTGTTGACACCGTATTGATAGCATACTTCAATATCTTTGGGATTGTTAGAGGTAGTAAACACTACCACCGGAATCATCTTCAAGTTGTCATCTTGTTTAATCCGGCGTAACACTTCTCGTCCATCAGTTCCGGGTAGGTTCAAGTCAAGCACAATCAAGCCAGGACGGAGCGCACTCTGGCGCTCCACATAATTGCCAGTGCGATAAAGAAAGGCTAACGCTTGTTCCCCACTTACACACCTCTGAATAGCGATCGCAATGGTAGAACGCCCTAAAAATCGTTGCAGTGCCTCAAAGTCTTCGTTGCTATCCTCGACAATTAAAAGTAGTGGCGTTTCCTGCATCGGGGAGGCTGAAATTTGAGTCATCTGTTTGCCTCCGCCGACAGGGTGAAGTAAAATGTACTACCTTGAGCGGGGGTAGATTCCACCCAAATTCTACCACCGTGACGTTCCACAATTTTGCGGGCAATGGTTAACCCTACCCCAGTCCCACCGCCAAATTCGTCCCGTCCATGTAAGCGGCGAAAGATTTGAAAGATTTTGTCGAGATGCTCTTGGGAAATGCCGATGCCGTTATCACGAACGTAGAAGCACTGGGGATTGGAGACTGGGGATTGGGGAAGAAATTCTTTTAAGATTTGGTTGGTTTGTCCCGATTCAATGAAACCAATTTCTACCCACTTATCAGGTTTATCATTGTACTTAATAGCGTTGCTGATTAGGTTGCTGAAGAGTTCATTAATTTGAGCGCGATCGCCTTGAACGCTCTTAAGAGGTTGAGGAATGCGAAACTCAACTTCGCTCTGCGGTCGAGCAATGGTCAAAGTGGTAATTACCTGCTGCACTAACTCGTTCAAATTCACTGGTTGCCTGATCAATTCGGCGCGTCCCAAACGGGAGAAATGCAGGAGTGAATTAATCAGGTTTTCCATTCGCTGCGTCAGCCGTACCAGGGTTTGCAGTTTCCCAATCCCATCATTATCTAGTACATCTGCATAGTCTTCCATTAAGAAGTTCGCATAGTTGTGAATGCCCCGGAGTGGTTCTTTCAGGTCATGGGAGGCAACGTAGGCAAAAGAATCGAGTTCTTCGTTACTCCGTTGTAATTCAAAATTCATTGATGCCAGCTTGTCTGCTTGCCGCAACACAACGCCCACAACCAGGCTTCGCAGTTCACTAACTGCTTCAACTTCGCAAGGTTTCCAGGGTAGGGCAGATCCTTGCACCGTTTCTTGCCATAATTGAAAGGATTTGCGAGGAGACATTCTTAAACTGCCATCTGACAAAAATTCTACAGGTTTGTTGGGGTTGCCGCCCCAATTCACCGTTTGAATTACCTCTGGACGAAACCAGAGAATGTAATTGTGATGAACTTTAGAAATTTCTAGGGCTAATACGCCACTGGCGATCGCTTTATATGACTCGGCGGCAGGGTAATTTTTCGAGAGCGATCGCGTCTCAAACAAGTTATGATAAAGGTGAGGTTTAATCCAATCAAGTAAAGTGTTAACCTCTGTCTCAGATGGGGTTTTACCCACTCGAACACACTGGTCGCCACTACATATCACCGCTCCCGTAGCGCTAACCAGATTGAGTAATTGAGATTTCAGTTGCACCATGCCATCCAGGAAATACTCAGCCTGAGACAACCCTTCGACAAATTGAGTTTGCAATGACTGCAATTGTCTTTTATAATCAATGTCTTCAGTAGCTTCTTTGTTTGCCAGTTCCACAGACATCACCTGTCCAATAAACTCGCACATAGTGCGGATATTGTAAGGAACATATTTAGGCGACGAATGGTGACAGGCAATTAATCCCCAAAGCTTTTGATCCTGCATCAGAGAAATAGACATGGAGGCAGTCACGCCCATATTTTGTAGATATTCTAGATGTAATGGAGAAACACTCCGCAACACCGAGAGACTGAGATCCAACGGTTGATTTGTCAAAGGATTGTTTGCTGGAATTAAGGTGACGGGCTGGTAGCTAGCATCTGGAATCAGCCGAAGCCAGTTGAGGGTATATAGCTGTCGGGCTTGCTTGGGAATATCAGAGGGTGGATAATGTAAATCAAGATACGGCGTTTCCTGATTGGTATCTTCAGCGATGACACTCCCTGCCCCATCAGGATCGAATCGATAGACCATGACGCGATCAAAGCCAGTGATTCGCCGGACTTCTGTAACCACAATCTGGCACATTTCCAGCAGCGCTGGTGCTTTCTGAATCCGGGTAATGGTTCCTCTTACCTGTTGATAGAAGTCAAAAAAGCCTGTTTTGTCCTTCGCTTTTTTCGGCTCTAATTCTAAAATAATAATATTATCTAGATGATGGACAATACCATCAAAATGAATTGATTTATTTTGATGTTTGATGGATATATTTAGGGGATTAACGCTCTCAAAATCCTCTGCCAGACATTGTTGAATTAGTTTAATCTGCTTGATATTGAGTAAATCTGATAGCGGCTTGCCCAGCAATTCTTCAGGTTGACGGCCAACAACTTCCTGGGTGTTGCTGCTCACCTGAACAATTTCCAGGTTAGGATCTTGCAAAACCAGTAAAACCCCGTGAGGCTGGATCAGACTGGGAATGTGAATCAGCTCGCGATCGCAGTTTGTCAAATCAATGATCTCATCAGTCATTCTCTGTTTCTCAAACTCCTCATTAGAACTCTGGCATAAATCAGAAATGACTAATTGAACTTACACTAGAGACTCTGGCTTCTACTCATCGCTTAACGTTTCAATCAACAACTCTACTTGTTGCTGTCGCTGCTGCAAAAAACTTTCGCACTGACGCAAATACTCAACAGCACTTGCAAATTGCTCAAACACAGCTTCCAAATCCAACTCACCCGCCTCAATACGAGCAATTATTCCCTCTATTTCAGCAACCTTCGCCTCATAATTCCAACCTTCCTCAGAACTAGAAGCACCCTTACGTTTAACCATTAACCTCTCTGTGTCCTCTGCGCCTCTGTGGTAGCCTGCGGCAAGCCGCTACGCGTCTACGTTTACTTCCATAACCTTCACTTTAACCTCACCCTGCCCCAACTGAATCAATAAATCTTGCCCCACAGTCAACTTTGCCGCAGAACGAGCGATCGCCCCATCTTCCTTTCTCACCACCGCATAACCACGCTGTAACACCGCTTTCGGGTCAAGACTAGCCAACTTTTGCCGCAATAACTCTAAATGCTGGGTTGCTTGCTGCGATCGCCCCGTCGTAATTTGCACCAAATGCTGACGCTTCCAACCTAACTTGTCCACCTCCAGCTGCACTTGCCGATCTAACCGCAAACGTCGCAAACGATTTCGCAATACTTGCAGTTTATTCTTAGCATTTTCTCTAAAGTCATGCACCGCTTCATGTAAAGCGACAACTCGCCCCCGATGTTCAATATACAACTCTGAAAGTGATGGCACAACCATTTCTGCCGCCGCAGTCGGTGTATGCACACAAGCATCTGCAACTAAATCTGCCAAAGATTCATCTCGTTGATGGCCGATACCAGTAATTACCGGAATAGAACAACTAGCAAGCGATCGCACCACACGTTCATCATTAAAGCAAGCTAACTCCTCAACCGCACCACCACCCCGCGATAAAATTAGCACTTCGGCGCGGCCATCTCTTTCCACCCGCTCAATTGCTTTAACGATAGATTCCGGCGCTTGCTCACCTTGTACTGTTGCGGGAGAAAATAAAACCTGTAAACCTGGATACCTTTGCTTGAGAGTTTTTTGAATATCACCCCAAGCAGCCGCCGTTGGTGAAGTGACGACAGCGATCGTTTGGGGATGAGTTGGGAGCGGGAGCTTTCTTTGCGCGTCGAACAATCCCTCAGCCAGCAAGCGATTTTTGAGTTGTTGATAGCGCAACGCCTGTAAACCAACACCAGCAGTTAGAGTTTGCCAAACTGACAACTGATACTCTCCCCGTTGTGGATACAGGCGAATACTGCCCAAAATGATTATCTGCTCACCGGGAACGGGTATCTGGGCGAGTTTTGGCAATTGGCTATTCCATACTACACACTTAATTCCGGCACTGCGATCGGTGTCTTGCAGCGTAAAAAATAAACCACTGCGATGGTGGTTAGCACTGGAGACTTCGCCAGTTACCCAAACTTGCCGTAATTGTTCATCTTGCTCTAACAGCAAGCGGATATAGTCAGTTAATCCAGAAACTGAAAGTGTTGTATCGAGAATCAGAGAGTCGGGAAGGTCGAGAGTCATCAAAGATATACGAAAGCAAAAGCCTAATTAAATCTTAGCAAATAACGTTAATTGATAGCTATTGTGTTGAATAATCAAACTGAAAATATCCAAAAAATCTATTAGACTTAAATTAATCACTAAATACAGTTTAAAACCATAATGGAAAAAATAGAACTTGAACTAGACAGACTCACCTTTGAACGGGCAAAAACTCTGGCAATAGTAAATCAATCAACTTTATCAGAATTGATTAGTCACGTAATTGAACGTTTAGCAGAAGTTCAGGAGAAAAACGATCCATTAATGGGATTATATGCTGATGTTCCAGAAATTGTTGATGAAATTGTTGCTGAGGCTATGGAAAAAAGAGGATATACTGGAACAGATGAATGAAGTAGAAAAGTCCCTACTTGATACGGATATTCTTTCAGAAATTATTAAACGAGTAAATCCTCGTATTATTGTCAAAGCCAATAGTTACTTAAATCAGTTTGATAAATATACAATTTCTGCAATTACAGTCATGGAAATTGTAGAAGGCTGGCAAAAACGTAAGCAAGAAAAACGTCTTCAGCAATTTTTAACTATACTGGCTTCACAGGAAATATTATCCTTTGACTTGACAGAAGCAGTATTAGCAGGGAAGATGTACGCTGATTTAGAGACAACTGGAAAAAGAATTGGTTATCCTGATTGTATGATTGCAGCAATTGCCATCAGTAATAATCTAACTTTAGTTACTGGTAATTTATCTCATTATCAAAGGATTCAAGATTTAGATTATTCACTAAGACTAGATAACTGGCGTTTCTAGCGACAATGGTGATGGATGAAGTCGCATTAAGTTTGGCCACTAGCTAAACGCTCTAATGCCGATGTATTTTATCACTTAATTTTTATATCCTGTATTACAGTATGGATGCGTTATCTGTCCATTATCTAGACTTGCTAATCCGCCATCTGCCTTGCGCTGTATATGATCAAACGAAATGGAGTTTCTATGGATAAGACCATTGCAAATCTTACATTGAGGTATATTTTTTAATGTTTTCTTTATATAAATCTCACTTTTTCTATTTGTATTAAAATCTATATTATTAACAATATTTACAAAATCTAAAATTAGCGGTAGTGTTTGAGCAGAATAAAGCTTTCCAGCAACTGGCACATCAAAAGTTTTGATTGGAGTTTGTAGTTTAGGTTCAAAAAGTATTTCGTTAATTTCTTTAGCTATCTCTTGTATTTGATTCTGTATTTCATCTGGAAAAGATGACCAATATTTATGTCCTGTACCACTTCTAATAATTGCACGTGCAGCTATACTATTAGGCTTTCTTCTAGATTCAAGGAGCTTTAGCTCAGTTTTATCAATTAGTGTAGCTTGTTGATTAATTTTGAAAAAAGAATTTTCTGCTTTACTGGCATCACCTTCAATCCATTGAAGTTGAAGTGCTAATGCTGATAAATTTTGAGCATATTTGATAATTTCTGGTTTGAATTTATTTATAACTGTTACTAAGTATTTTAGCATACCTGCAAATCAGACCTATTTCTTGCTAAACCCGTCACTGAGGATATCTCCCAGAAAAACCCACTTACACTAAAGACAGAAGCAAAACCGTCACGTAAAGACTATGATTCAAAATCTCCCGTTTACCAAATGAAGCCACCGTCGTCGATGATATGCTGATTGGGATAGCGATCGCTCCTAATTTAGCAACCTCCGCAAATGCTCACGAATCCGGTTCTACTGACAGTGTTGTTTAGGTAATTTATTTTTTCTTTAAAACCCCTTGCTTACCCAGCGAAAAAAAGCTATCTCTGAATGCAGGTTGGTATCATTGTGCAAGACTACCCTAATCTGGTAGCGATCGAGTTACGATCTTGTTACACCCCTTTTTTGATTTGAGAAGTCCTATTCCAGAATTTTCTGGTTAAAATAGTATATCTGTTCTACTCAAAATCTCAGAGCAACACTCCTTAAAACCATATATTTAGAGGCATTAGAGGCAGAAATGGCTATCAACACCGATACTTCCGGCAAGCAAAAAGCGCTGACTATGGTGCTTAACCAGATTGAGCGCAGCTTTGGTAAAGGAGCAATCATGCGCCTGGGCGATGCCACCCGGATGCGGGTGGAGACAATTTCTAGTGGGGCGCTTACCCTAGATTTAGCATTGGGTGGTGGTTTACCCAAGGGGCGGGTAATTGAAATTTATGGCCCGGAAAGTTCCGGGAAAACTACAGTAGCACTACATGCGCTTGCTGAAGTGCAAAGAAATGGTGGTATTGCTGCCTTTGTTGATGCTGAACACGCTCTTGATCCTACTTATGCTGCGGCATTAGGTGTAGATATTGACAATTTGCTGATTTCCCAACCTGACACAGGCGAATCAGCTTTGGAAATTGTCGATCAGCTTGTTCGTTCTGCTGCGGTTGATATTGTAGTCATTGACTCAGTAGCAGCACTGGTTCCCCGTGCTGAAATTGAAGGCGATATGGGTGACACCCACGTTGGTTTGCAAGCGCGATTAATGAGCCAAGCCCTACGTAAAATTACTGGCAACATTGGTAAATCTGGTTGTACAGTAATTTTCATCAACCAGTTGCGGCAAAAAATCGGTGTTACCTACGGTAGCCCAGAAACTACCACTGGCGGTAACGCATTGAAATTTTACGCTTCGGTGCGCTTGGATATTCGCCGAATTCAAACCTTGAAAAAAGGTACAGATGAATATGGTAATCGCGTTAAAGTCAAAGTCGCCAAAAATAAAGTAGCGCCGCCCTTCAGAATAGCGGAATTTGACATTATTTTTGGCAAAGGTATTTCTACCTTGGGTTGTGTTGTTGACTTAGCAGAAGAAACTGGCATTATTGTCCGCAAAGGAGCTTGGTATAGTTACAACGGCGATAATATCTCTCAAGGACGAGACAACGCCATTAAGTATCTAGAAGAAAAGCCTGAATTTGCTGAAGAAATTAAGAAACTGGTGCGGGAAAAACTAGATAAAGGTGCTGTTGTTTCTGCTAACTCTGTAGCTAAAGCCAGTGAAGAGGATGAAGAGGAAGAAGTCGATTTAGAGCCAGAAGAATAAGGAATGCGGATTTATCTGCAACTTTTAATATGTAGTGGGTTACATAGATGGCTAACCCACCTTTTCCAAAGTATTGATGAATTATAGCAAGCCTAAAAAAATGATTGCCACTATATGACGAGCAATCATTTTATTTTTATGGTGTTTGTCGTTGCAATCAGTTAAAAGAAGGGGCATAAAAATGTTATGCCCCTACGAATTGTGTATATAGGAGTCGTATTTGATTTTTGAAATTATCTATGTGGGCGGGGAGTAGGGAGTAGGGAGTAGGAAATTAGGCTTTTCGATCTGTACGGAGCTTTTTCAGAAATCAAATATTAGTTCTATAGTTCACGCAATTGAAAATTGCTATAATCTCCAATTTTTTAGCTGGGATTCTATGGTATTTGTCTGCTAAAAAAGCGGTCTAAAATTTCTGATTTCTGTTCCGAACTGAAGTTGTCATACCAATCTTCAGACTTTTCAACTAGTGCAGGATTTCTGAAAATCTCTGAATTTTCATCTGGTTTTTCAGTCAAAAGTTTTGGTTTGTTACAGGCATAAGTAAGTATTTCTACTTGATTCTCCCTCTTTCGATGCATAAGTTGCATCAATAACTCCATTGCTACAGTTGGCAACACGCGGCAGGTAGAACTCATGAAAAAATCAAAAGTCATACTACCTAGACGAATGCGATCGCCATCTTTAAGCTTGATCGCCCCAAAAGCGCGATCGTCATTCACAAATGAGCCATTGGTACTGTCAAAGTCTATAAAGTAGAAGCCTTGATCGTCAATATATTGAATAGCAGCGTGGCGACGAGACATATAATTATCAACAATGCAAATACCACTGCTGCGATTACGACCTATTGTCCAGATTTGCTGTGGCTGCCGTAAACTCTGGGTCTGATTGTCGCACAAATTAGTCATCAAATAAACAGCAGAAGTATCCACTACACCATGTACATAACATCTCTTCCCTCTCGTCAACGACGGTTGAGATAGGTTTTCTAGCTGAAGAATTTCATCTAGAAGGCTGCTGTTGTGTTCATACAACTTAATAAATACCTGATATAAAGTTAATTTCCGTTCTATTTCCGTTTGTGCAAAGTCAGCCATCATACGTAAACCTTGTATTACCTGATTTCGGTTATGAATATTTTGCTTCAGCCTACAACCAGGGATAATTAATTTTTAACTTTCCTCTGCCATCTGAAAACTTGAGTGGCTTACGAGCGTTAAATTTTACAATTTTTAAATTCGAGATTCCCTGTTGTTCCTAGATATAAAAAGCATGGAAACATCTAAAACAAATTATTATGATCCTTTATTGTTTATTGTAAATAATCATTTGTTATTTGTAACACATAGTAATTATAAATATTTGATTAATAATTGCCAACTATCTACGTATTTTTGCTTAATAATCGGATATTCCTTAACATTTACAACAGGGATGACTATCGTTCAACACAACTATAACCATCCTGAATTATTGCGATCAGCAAGATCCCCCACAACTTTTACGAAGTCGGGGATCTGCGGGTTGAGTTGGAATTCTCACAAATTAAATAGGATTGCTATTATCTATTTGGTCAATTCTGAATAAATATGAGTTTTATCAATAAGAATAAAGGCTGATTTATCTAAGCTAATGAGGAAATAGAAGCCTTGTGAGCTTTATAAAACAATACATTTCAGTTTAAGTCAGTTTAAGACTTGCTCTTCCCTAAGCCTCCTTAAAAAACAGGGAACTAGTACCGCAAGGCGGAAGTCAAAAGTCAAAAGTCAAAAGCCGCATATACTTTAATTTTGGGCTTTCTAGCTGTAATGAAATGGTAGGCTTATTTCCGCCTTGCGGTACTAGTCTCAGAGGCAGGGCAAGTGAGTAACTTCTCAAATTTAAACTTTTAATTCACAATAAGCCTCGTTTTCCATTGGGACGGATGGTCATCCAATTTGTTTTTGCTAGTGCAAGCTGTTCATCAGAAATTTTGGCACTGGTGAGATTAGCACCACACAGATTAGCTCCTCGGAGGTTAGCATTACTGAGATAAGCATTGCTAAGGTCTGCACCTCGCAGATCTGCGCCTTCTAAATCAGCATGGTTAAAGTATGCTTTGCTCAAATTAGCATCTTTGAGATTAGCTCGAGTGAGACTGGCTCTGCCAAAGTCACTATTGTGAAGATTAGCTCCCTGAAGATTGGTTTTTTGCAATTGAGTGGAATTGAAATTTGTTTGGGATAAGTCAGCACCTTGCAGATTCAGCAAACTTAAATTGTGTAGAGCAAAATCTCGTCTTCCCTTCTGATAAGCAGTTAATAAACCTTGGGTATCTAATTTACGCTCAACTTTTGAAGTTTTAACTTGTGAACCATTACTGTTGCTGTTAGCTAAAGTCGCTGATTTGGCTATCCCAGAACCCTGGTGTAATCCAGCTGCTTCTGCTGCTGCCTTGGCTCGTCTAGCGCGAATTGCTGCCGCTACCTGTGCCACTCCTGTACTGCTAGCGGCAGCAGAGTTGTTACATAAAACAGCAGAATTATCCAGGTGGTTGTGTGTTCGCTCTTTAGACCCAGTATCTGATTTAATTAGTAAACCTTTTGCTAAACTTTCTAAGTATGGTTCTATTTCCAATGCTCTGAGAACTTCTGTCGCTGACTGATAACGATTACGTACAGACACCTCTAACATTTTTCGCAATACATGGCTCAAGTGGTCACTCACTTGCACAAGTTGCTCCCACATCATCTCGCCAGTGTTGGGATTGTAATCTAAATCTTTAGGAGTTTTGCTAGTTAGTAAATAAATACATGTCACCCCCAGTGCATAGATATCACTGGCGTAGACTGGACGCATAGCCATTTGCTCTGGAGGTGCAAAACCAGGAGTACCAATGGCATAAGCAGTTAATGCTGTCTGTCCTGATTGATTTACCGCGCCTTGGCTGATTTGGTTTTTGACGGCACCAAAGTCTATGAGTACCATTCTGGCATCTTGAGTGCGGCGAATTAAGTTGGCTGGCTTGATATCACGGTGGATCACCTTTTGCTCGTGGATGTATTGCAGTAGTGGCAGAATCTCGCTCAAAAATTGCTTGACTCCACTTTCGCTTAAGATGCCGTTAAGTTTGATCTCTTCCTGCAAGGTATCACCACTGATGTATTCTTGAACTAAGTAGAATTGCTCATGATTTTCAAAATAGTCTAACAATCTTGGTACTTGGGGATGATTGCCAATCTTACCTAAAGTTTTGGCTTCTCGTTCAAAGAGTTCTCTGGCCATCTGTAAAACGTGTGGAGCGCTTCCTGATGGGCGTAATTGTTTGATTACGCAACTCGGTTCTCCTGGTAAGCCTTGATCATTGGCTAAGAAGGTTGCTCCAAAGCCACCCTGACCTAATGGTTTGATCACCTGATAGCGATCGCGCAACAGGAGTTGCGAGCCACAAGAGCGGCACCTTTGGCTATATACCAAATTTTCTGGATTGGGACAGGTAGGATTTAAGCAGTAGCTCATGCACTGTCAACTCGCTGCACGAATAATCACGGTGAGTTGTTATACTCTCTTTCAATTATTTAGATATTAATCAACTCTTGCCAGGTAATTTTTGCTGGAAATGCTTTGAAGATTTTCTAAAGTTTAGCTAATATTACTTAAATTAATGGCAAAATAAGATAATTATTATACTTGTACTACTAAATAGTATTGAGATTACTTTATACCAGTTCGTTATAACGCTCTCTTAGAGCTTGTTACACTTAGTGTGCTGCTCTACCGACTCACTAATGTAATTTGGAATTGTGAAAGTCAGCTTTAAGCTGGGTTTTTGCATGATTTAGGACTTACGCACTGTACAAATGCATCGTGACGTGAATTAACGATGCTCGCGGAAGTTTTCAGTCTTTTCTTATTCTGCGATGCCTACGGCGGTAAACTACGTAAATAGACCATGCCGTAGGGGCACTATCGGCCTAAGCTGTTACGTATACAACTTGCATGATCAGGGCGGGCAAGATGCCCAGCCCACAATCATATTGAAAAAAATATTAGTGCAAATTGAAGACGCAACAGCTTACACCTACAATGGTATAATTTTAAATGCCTAAATTTGGAGACAATTTAGAATCATTTCCATTGTTCTTTAAGAGACTATTAGCTGGCTTTCATGTTTACACTAATCAGTTGTTCGAGAAGTGCAAAAACATCGCTGCGGCTGAGTTTCTCTTTGCCACTAGCAAGGGCATCAAGGGTTCCATTAGCCAAGGTTAAGGGAATTTGGCAAAAATCTAAGGCTGGGCCAGTAGGAAGGTTTTTGGTATAAGCTTCTGCCAAGGCTAGATTTCGCCGGGCATACTCTTGCATATTTTCTGCACTCCAACCCTCTGGGAAAAAGTCTACCCCACGCCCTAAATCGTCACTATGGTTACGCAGGATATTAACTGCTTGTAAACCGCGGCCAAACCCGATCGCCTGAGTACGGTTAGTTTGTGTTCCATCGTACCAAGCCCATAAGTCCGATAGTAACAATCCCACTGCACCTGCCACCCCAAAAGTATAACGATCTAAATCAGATTCTGTATAAACTTTCCAGTTTCTTTCTGCCCAGTAAGCCATCCGGTCTGCCATTGCAGCAGTGGCATCCCAAATTCGAGGCGCAATAGTCTCTGGTGCTAGTATCGACCATTCTCTAATCCTCATAGTGACTTCTTCTAAGGTATTCTCATACCCACTAAATTCTGCAAAGAAAGCATCTACCGCGAAGCCATCAACCCCTGCCTGTAATGTCAGGCTAATCGTTCTTAACAGCTTTGCTTTAGTAGCGTTATCTAGTTCGGGATGATCTTCAATTTCATCAATGGCACGCATACACAAATATGCTGATGCTACTGCTTCTTGTAATCCTGGCGGTAAAAGGCTAATTGGGATATAAAAAGTTCGGCTAGTTTCTTTGAGGATTTGCAATGCATCTCTACGTAAATTCATGTTTTCACTCCCCGATTGATTTTTGCACCACATGAAGTTTGCAGTTTTTTGATGATACTGGATATAGTTTTGACTAAACTTTAAAAACTATAGACTATAAGATACGCTAGTATTTCATCTAAAAATTAATAGTTTTTGGTATTGCAATTAACAAAACTCTCAAATTTATCAAAGTTTAATTTAGTATATAGGGTTTTGGTCGCAAAAATCTTTAATGTGCCGTTTGATATAGCTATCATCAACTTTTAGTGTATATATAAAGAATTATGCTAATATTTGGTTGATTAACGCGAAATTTTTCCATCAGAAAACATCCGTTGTGGGGATTTGAAAGTATTTTAAGTCTGCGTTAAATTGACTAAGAAATTATAATTATTGTATATATAAAGACAATTTAGGAAAAGCTGGTAATGAATAATAGTAAGTGTACGCATTTTTAGATACGAACGGCGGCTTATCGAAGAGTTGGGGTGAGTTAAATTAGACATAGAGGACTGCAATACCTGGGTTGGGCTACGTCCACACTTGAATGATTACGAAGGGAAACTGTTTACTGTTTAAGATGGTATCAAATGACCATAACCTAGAAGCAGAAGTTCCCGTATATTTACGAGATTGACAATAAAAAAGTGGGCTGTTTGCCACTCAACAATCCATTTATGACAATTTAAGCAATTCTTTCAAGTCAGGCTAAAGTTATAATTTCCGCTCTTTACTTATTTTCCACTGGTGCCAGCCCATTAATCGCTGGCCCGTTGATTACTTTTCCCTGCGTATCAAACCGCGAACGGTGACATGAGCAATCCCAGGTCTTTTTTGAGGAATTCTAGGCGACGAGACATTTCCAGAAATTAAATATGCGTTATCCAGAACCCTTGTAGAGACGTAGCAGTGCTACGTCTCTACATTCATTTTCGGAGATGTCTAATGTAAGCAATGCCATCATCAGAATTCATTACCTAGCCCAACCAGCGAAATAAAATCTCCTGTGCTATCGGGAAAGGTTCTCGCGTCCACGTTTGGAGTCGGACAATCAATCGGGTTAGGAATTTTGCATCTACTGGGGGCGCACAAAATCCACGGTAATTATACAGTACCTTGGCACAAGTTAGATTTAACTGACCCTGATAACCGCGTTTGCGTTTACATTAATATTGCAGGTTATTGGCAAATTAAATTTGCTACGAATTAATAAAATTCTGTCTTTTTTGTGTGGTAAAGACACAAGCTTGTGCATTACGAAAATCACTCTCTGTTAAAAAATATCTGCTAATCTTTCACCCAACCTCTAGCGAAAGAAAGAGTTTGATGGTAAATATCTCTGTAATCATGAATGCGGACAAGTGTTTACCTGCTAAATAACTGATATGCCGCAATATTTCGGAAAACTACCCACTACTAACCAACCTTGGACAACTGTTAGCAATGTAAAAGCTGTAACCTCCGACAATAATATTATTAATTTTGACTGTGGCGACTCATGCCTTACTATCAGCGTACTTGCACCCAATTTACTCCGCGTGCGTTTCGCACCAACTGGGGAATTTATGCCTCGCCGCTCTTGGGCAGTGGCGCTGGATGATGCAGAATGGGCAACAACACCTTTTACGGTGCAAGAAAATGAAGCAACGGTAGAAATTGAAACAGCACAGATTCGGGTGTGCGTTCAGCGAGAAAAGTGCCGCATCGTCTGTTTCGACAAAGCTAATCGCCCTTTTGCCCAAGATGCAGAGATGGGTATAGGTTGGCGGATGGGTGCAGTTGCAGGATGGAAAGAAATTGCAGCCGATGAACATTTCTATGGTTTTGGTGAACGCACAGGCTTTCTGGACAAACTCAGCGAAGTAAAAACCAACTGGACAACGGATGCCTTAGATTATGATGCACTGACTGATGAAATGTACCAAGCAATTCCATTTTTTATGGCTTTGCGCCCAGAGTTAGGCTATGGCATCTTTTTCAACACTACTTTTTGGAGTCAATTCGATATCGGTGCTGAACAACCAGGTATTTGGAAGATGGAAACTCGTGGCGGTGAATTGGATTATTACATTATCTATGGCCCCGAACCTGCCCAAATCTTGGAAACTTACACTCAGTTAACCGGGAGAATGCCATTACCGCCGAAATGGGCGCTAGGTTATCATCAATGTCGCTGGAGTTATGAATCAGAAACCGTTGTGCGGGAACTGGCGCAAGAATTTCGTCAGCGTCGCATTCCCTGTGATGTTATTCACTTGGATATTGACTATATGCGGGGTTATCGGGTATTTACTTGGAGTCCTCAACGCTTCTCTAACCCAGCAAAACTCATTAGTGATTTAGCAGAGGATGGTTTTAAAACAGTCACAATCATTGATCCTGGTGTGAAGTATGAACCAGAAGGTAATTATCATGTTTTTGACCAAGGCTTAGAAAACGACTATTTTGTGCGGAAAGCTGATGGCGAGTTGTTCCACGGCTACGTTTGGCCTGATAAAGCTGTTTTTCCTGATTTTTTACGTCCTGATGTGTCTAACTGGTGGGCTGATTTACACAAAAGCTTAACTGACGTTGGTGTGGCAGGCATTTGGAATGATATGAACGAACCTGCCATAAACGATCGCCCTTTCGGTGATGATGGTGAAAAGATTTGGTTTCCCCTAGATGCACCGCAGGGGAGTGAGGAGGCAGGGGGCAGGGGGCAGGGGGCAGGGGGAGAAGGGGGAGATGAGGAGAACCAATCCAAAATCCCAAATCTAAAATCTAAAATTGATGTGACTCATACGGAAGTGCATAATTTGTATGGGTTGATGATGGCGAAAGCTTGCTATGAGGGGTTGCAACGGCATCGAGGTTCAGAGCGATCATTTGTGTTAACGCGATCGGGTTATGCTGGTGTGCAACGCTGGTCTTCTGTGTGGATGGGGGATAACCAATCGTTGTGGGAGCATTTAGAAATGTCTCTGCCGATGCTTTGCAATATGGGACTTTCGGGTGTGGGGTTTGTGGGTTGCGATATTGGCGGGTTTGCTGGTAACGCCACAGCTGAATTATTCGCTCGGTGGATGCAGGTAGGAATGCTTTACCCATTGATGCGCGGTCATTCGGCAATGTCTACTGCTCGTCATGAACCTTGGGTATTTGGCGATCGCGTTGAAAATATCTGTCGAGAATACATTAATCTACGTTACCAATTACTTCCCTATATTTATAGTCTTTTCTGGGAAGCGGTAACGACGGGCGCACCGATTTTAAGACCATTATTATACCACTTCCCTAATGATCTCAAAACCTATAGCCTCTACGATCAAGTATTATTAGGTGCATCGCTGATGGCTGCACCAATTTACCGCCCTGGAGTTGAGCATCGATCTGTATATTTACCTGCTGGCACTTGGTATGATTGGTGGAGTGGCGATCGCTATGAAGGCCCAATTCACATTCTTGCTTATGCACCACTTGAAAGAATGCCACTGTATGTCCGTGGTGGTGCGATCGTTCCCATGCAACCTGTCAGACAATACGTTGATCAAGCGCCACTCAATGAGATCCGATTACGGATTTGGCCTGGTAATAACAAATATCAGCTATTTGAAGATGATGGACAGACAAACGAGTATTTAGATAAAAAGTTTTCGCTAGCAAGTATTAGCGTATTTACTAACTCTAATCAAACAGTAGTTGAAATTGGAGCGAGAGTGGGAGAATGGACACCTCCACTGCGTGAAGTGATTGTAGAACTTGTTGGTGTTGGAGAGCAACGTTTCCAAGATGATGGTAAGCGACATACCCTGCAATTTTGAAATACTCGCAAAGGTGGTTTTTTGAACCACCATTATTTCTTACTCTAAATTGTCCAATAAAAAATATGCATAGAGGTAGATGAACAGCAAGTCAACGGCAAACATACAATACAAAGGGTAGAAATGGTTAAACCGTAAGAAATAGATAAGTTTACTACCCTAGATACATGCGGTTAGAGAACAATCAATGTTAAATGTTAACCGCTTGCGGCTGCAAGATATATCTAAAATCCCTACAAATTCACTTGTGGCAAAAGTCGCAAGTGCGATCGCTGTTTTTGTTGGCAGCTTGATACTAGTTGGTTGGTGTCTTGGCATTGAAGTTCTTAAGCGTGGCTTCTTTGGTAGTCCTGCGACAATGAAAGTAAATACAGCGCTCTGTTTTGTGCTATGTGGTGTGTCGCTGTGGCTATTTTTAAAAGCAACGAATCAGGGGAGCAGGGAGGAAAGAACAATTGAAAATTCCTCCCATAGTTCCATTTTAATTTCTAGGGTCTGTGCAATAGCTGTCACCACAATAGCTGCCCTTACACTTTGTGAATATCTGTTTGGCTGGAATCTCGGTATTGACGAGCTACTGTTTCGTGATTTGTCAACTAGCATAGCGACATCGCATCCAGGGCGGATGGGCGCGAACACAGCAGTGAACTTTATGCTGGTTAGCGTCGCCCTACAGATTTTGATTCATCCAAAAAACCACCGCAGTTATTGGTATGCTCAGATTATCGCTCTGATCGCTACTTTAATTTCCTTTCAGGCACTCATGGGCTATGCCTATAAAGTGAAAGTTCTCTATGGGCTTGCTCCTTATACAACATCAATGGCTTTCCATACAGCCCTGTTGTTTAGCTTACTAAATATGGGCATTCTGTGGGTGCGGGCAGACCAGGGGTTAATGAGGGTAGTTACAAGTGATACTTACGGCGGCTTACTTGCACGTCGTTTATTAATTGCCGCGATCGCTGTACCTTCTATATTGGGGTGGGTAATTGTTGAAGGTCAACGGGCAGGACAATATGATCCGGCTTTTGCAGTATCGGTATTTGCGATCGTCCTGATTGTGATTTTTACTATTTTGATTTGGCAAAGTGCCAGAGTTATTGAACGCCTCAGCCATCAACACGATCTTGCCCAGGAAGTACTCAAAACCTACGAAGCTAAACTGGGAAGTTTTGTAGATTCTAACGTCATCGGCATTCTGTTTGGCGATGTGTATGGCAATATCCAACAGGCAAACGACGAATTCTTGAGGATGATTGGTTACACGCAGGAGGATTTGTTAGCAGAGAGGTTAAGTTGGAGCAATATTACACCACCAGAGTATTTATATTTAGATGAGCGAGGTATCGCCGAAGCAAAGGGAAACACCAATGCTGCTTGTACGCCTTACGAGAAAGAATATATTCGCAAAGATGGTAGCCGCATCCCGGTTTTAGTTGGTTACGTGCTGCTAGGACAAAACCGCGAAGAGGCAGTAGCATTTATCCTCGACTTGAGCGAACGCAAGCAAGCAGAAGCAGAGCAACAAAAATTAGTATCACTAGTAGAAAATAGCTCAGACTTTATCGGCATCGCCACTCTCGATGGTCAATTACTCTACATAAATGATGCAGGTCAAAAGCTAGTAGGGCTTTCCAGTTTTGATGAAGTCAGGCAAAAGGCAGTATTAGATTACTTCATGCCCAAAGACAAAGCCTATTTTCAAAAATATATACTGCCGACTGTGCTATTAGAAGGGCGCTGGCAAGGAGAATTCTGCTTTTGCCACCTCCAAACAGGTCAACCTATACCAGTTGATTACAATATTTTCACTGTTACAGACAAGAAGACAGGTCAGCCAATTGCCTTAGCAACTGTGACTCGCAACATCAGCGAACAAAAAGTAGCTAAGGAGAAAATCTTACAATTAAACAAGGATTTACAGCGCCGCATTACTGAGTTACAAACTCTGTTGGAGGTAATTCCGATTGGAATTGGCATTGCCGAAGATCCAGAATGCCAAAATATCAAGGTCAACCCTGCTTTTGCCAATCAGTTGGGAATATCATCAGATATAAATGCCTCACTCAGCGCTCCTTTGGACGAAAAACCAACAAGCTTTAAAATCTACCGCCAGGGAAGGGAACTGGCAGCAGAAGAACTCCCAATGCAATACTCTGCAACTCATGGTGTTGAAGTTGTGGATTTTGAACTTGATGTTGTCCATGAAAATGGAAAAATTGTCAACCTGTTGGAGTACGTTGCACCTTTGTTTGACGAAGAGGGTAAAACCAGAGGAAGCGTTGGTGCATTTTTAGATATTACGGAGCGCAAACAGGCAGAGGAAGCACTTCTAAATCAGCAAAAATGGCTAGAAGATGTGTTAAATCTGATGCCAAGACCGTTGTTGTTTATTGAACCAGGAACAGCGCGGGTAACTTTTGCCAATCGTTCTGCTAACGAATTAGCTGGGGGTGAATTTCCCAAAGGTGTACCAGCCGCAGAGTATCACACAGTCTATTACTATACAGATGCAGCTGGCGATCGCATCCCCAATGAACAAATGCCAGGAGTGCGGGTTGCCCTTGGCGAACGCCTGAATGGATTGGAGGTAGACTGGCACACCCCCGGTGGTGTGCGTTCTCTACTGGTATTTGCTGATACCTTGCCAGCAATGCACGGTCATCCGGCTACCTGTATTTTGGTGTTCCAAGAGATTAGCAACCTCAAGCAGGTAGAAAAAGCCCTCTCGTTAGGTTACAAAAGGCTAAAGCTACTATTTGACACAGCCAACGATTTACTCTCAAGTCAAGAACCAGTACTACTAATCGATAGCGTCTACCAAAAACTAAGAGAGCAAATTGGAATAGAAGTTTATTTAAACTATTTGGTTGAGGATAACTCTCAAGTAATGCGGTTGGGTTCTTACAGTGGTATTTCCCCAGAGATAGCTAAGGAAATTGAGTACTTGCCATTTGGTCAAGGGATTTGCGGTAGTGTAGCGCTCTCACGCCATTCCATAGCTGTAGAGAATGTGCAGCAATCCACTGAGCCGCAAACTGCATTGATTCGCTCTTTAGGCATTACTGCTTATTATGCCTACCCATTGATCGCCCAAGGACGCTTGTTAGGCACTCTTTCTTTTGGCAGTCGCACTCGGTTAAGCTTCACCGACAATCAAAAGGGGATGATGCAAGCAGTATGCGACCAAATAGCGATCGCAATGGAACGAGCTAGTTTAATTGCTTCTTTGCAACAACAAACTGAGCAGTTGCAAGAGGCTAACCGGATGAAGGATGAGTTTTTGGGAATATTGTCTCACGAATTGCGATCGCCTCTCAATGCCATTCTTGGCTGGGCGCAATTACTGCAACGAAGCAAGCTTAGTGAAACCCTGATAGCTAGAGCTACGGAGACAATTGAACGCAATGCTAAGGCACAAACCCAGCTAATTGAAGACTTGCTAGATATATCGCGGATGATGCGAGGCAAGTTACGCCTTAATGTCCGTACTTGTAATTTGGTTCCCATGATGGAGTCGAGCTTAGAGACTGTTAGTCTCGCCGCTCAATCGAAGGAAATCGATTTAAGATTTTCTCTTATTCCTTCAAAAGAAACGCGAAATGCGCCACCGGGGATACTCCCCGTGGTCACTTTCGCGTCAAATTCAGATTTGGGATTAGGAATCAATCACGAAAATCTAGAATCAAGAGAATCACAATCCCAAACCATGTTGGGCGAAAATTCTCAATTCTTAGTTTCCGGTGATTTTGAGCGCTTGCAGCAAATAATCTGGAATATGCTATCCAATGCCATCAAATTCACACCCACAGGAGGACGGGTAGAGGTGCAATTGTCTGTAGTCACTAGTCAAGAAAAACAAGACACAACGGATAAATACGCCCAGATTCGGGTAATTGACACAGGTATTGGTATCAGCCCTGATTTTCTTCCTTACATTTTTGATCGCTTTCGTCAAGCTGATAGTTCTAGCACTAGATCCTATGGTGGATTAGGACTAGGATTAGCGATCGCGCGTAATTTAGTAGAATTACATGGCGGTACTATTCACGCCAATAGTCCAGGAAAAGGACAAGGGGCGACGTTTACAGTCAAGCTACCACTTCTGAAAAGTCCGCCCCTCTACCCCATTGCCCCTCCACCCCACTGCCCCTCTACTCCTCTCTCCCTCTCCCTACTTGGTGTGCGCGTGCTGGTTGTAGATGACCAAGCCGATACCCGTGATTTCATCACCACAATCCTCGAACAGTACCAAGCCGAAGTTCAGGCTGTAGCATCAGTTCTAGATGCATTGCAAGTAATTACCCAGTGGAAACCAGATGTTTTAGTTAGCGACATCGGTATGCCCGACGAGGATGGTTATTCGTTGATCCGCAAAGTGCGATCGCAACCACCAGAACTAGGGGGAAATATTCCAGCCGCAGCGTTAACAGCTTATACCAGGGCAGAGGATCGGATGCGAGCTATACAAGAAGGTTATCAGCTACATTTACCTAAACCTATTGAGGCAGCTGAGTTAGCTACAGTAGTTGCCAGACTTGCTGGACGGGCTTAGAGGATGTTTAAAAAGCTATTTTTGTTACCAAAATTATTTATACCCGCCCTTGGTTTTTAACCTTAATACATATTTGGTATTTCTTGTCAACGCGTAAGTCTTAATAAAAATATTTAGATGTATATTTTTGTTGCAGTATAAATAATTATTGTCTTATGGGGCGATCGCTATTTAGGAGAAGGGGCTTCAATAAGCAATGACTCCCCTTAAAAAGCCTGCACTATAGGCTTTTTGGCGATTTTGAATGGGTGGTTTATTTCCGCTTGTACTAGGCATAAATAACTTATCCTAACCAATAAACAGTATTTTGTACATTAGAATCTTTCCTATGACCGCTCTAACAAAGACATTAGTAAAAACAGTAACTGAACCACAAAAGCTAAATAGTATTGACTTTCATGACTCGAAACGAGCTTATTTTTTGCAAGAAGTAATTGAAGGCTTAGAAGACGGTATATTAATTTTAAGCCAAACTGGTGAAGTCGTTCATGCTAATGCATCTGCTCGTCGTCTTTGTTGTCAATTTAATCAAGGCAACTTCAAGCAAAGTTGTGTACCACCAATCATCTGGGATCTTTGTGAATCGTTATTCAATAGTCGGTATTTGTTTTCTGACAAACTTCTAATTCTGTCAGATGAGATTGTGCTTGATAAATCCAATATTTTTAGGATTAGGGTGAGATTGCTAGATTTAGAGGGGTTTGAAGTGCCTTGCTTATTGGTGACTATAGAAAATCAATATGAATCTGTGAAAAATGTAGCACTTACTGAAGTCAAAAAATTTGACTTGACACGGCGAGAAGCTGAAATTTGGTTTCTTTATAGAAGCAACTACAGCTACAAAGAAATTGCCACTAAGCTTTACATCACCATAAACACCGTGAAGAAGCACATGAAAAATATTCACACCAAGCGCCAAGCAAAAATGTCTGATGATTGAGTGGTAGCATTTTATTGAAGAAGAATTCTACAAGCGATAGTTTTTCTTCAATGAGTGGGAAATAAAAAAATATCACTAATTGTTTGCGCTTGCATCATGTAGTGAAGACCACTAAAAATGCATATTTTCTGGGTATTTTAGAGAATGTTTTAAAAGTCCTATTGTCAATATAAAAATACTGAACCGTTTGATAAAAATTCATTGACAAAATGCAATAGATTATTAGCGATTAACCTAGTATTCACTAAACAAGTATTTCATGAATCAATGTTTACAGCCTTTTTTAGAAAATCAACACTAGCTCTACTACCCCTCTCTTTCATGCAGGAAGAGTTAATTATAACGTGTTCCTTTCTAATTTTTATGCAACTTTTAACTATGGAGAGTCAGGAGTTTTTTGCAGGCGTAATAAGGTATTGTAAACTTGCCGCTTTAAGGTATCGTTATTTTGTAGTTCGATAGTAATTTTGTTGAACTGCTCAAATCTCAAACCCTTCTCTTCGACAACTTTTTGAGCGTAGGTACAGTAATTCACTGCGATATCTTGAGCCTTCTTTGGAAGACCATTTATGCTGTTAGAATCGTTACAAACAATCTGGGGAATTTCTCCATTGCCAATAAGTTTTTTAATTTCTTCAAAGGCATTTTGACGCGCTGGCTCCATTGCTAGCACGGCTTTAGCGTAGCTGTCGATTTGAGTATTGTTAACTATTGCTGTTGGAGTTTGGCCATAAGCTTTTGAACTCAATGAAAAAGGGTTGGAAATTAGGCCAACAGTGGCGAGCGCGCCGAAAAAGAATGATTGGGAAAGGATTCGCTTTCGGCTAGATCGGGAAAATAAATCAGAAATTTTCTTCATATAGTGTGTGACACAAAACTACATCAGGGATATTATAAGAACATTGAATTATTTTCGGAGTTGGAAGTTCCAGCAACTGCTCAATACATCAAGCTTTTATATTTGATTGTCAATTTCCTCGGCATACTTGACAAAGTTCGATGACTTTAGTCTGGAGTGTTGGTATTTCTGATGCTCCTTGCTTGAGACTAACTTCTAATTCCAGTAATAGGGGTAAGCAAGAAATTAACTGTTGCACAGAAAGAAGCTTGATTTCTTGCTGTAAGAAGTAGATCCGTTTGGGATTACCGATATCAGCAGCAATAGCGATCGCTTGTTGATTGCGCTCCCCACTTTCTATCATAATCTTCACCCACAGCCATGTACGAAATTGTCCAATCAGCGTGGCAACTATCCGTAATCCCGGCTCGGAAGCATTGCTCAAATCTGCCAGTGTCGTCAAAGCTTTAGGTGTATCTCCTGTTCTGATTGCTGCTGCTAATTGTAAACTATTTTGAGTAGTATTTCTTACTAATTTGGTAACAGTATCTATGTCTAAAGGCTTGTTGCTACCTTGGGCATATAGCCGCAGTTTCTCTAACTCATTGTAGAGCAGTCGTGTATCATTTCCTACAGATTCTGCCAAGAAGTGGGCAGTATTGGCAGTAAGTTTTACACCTACAGTCTGAGCTACTTGATTAACAGATTGCACCAGCAATTCGGTTTTCCAAGGGGGAATGAGGGGAAATTCTCGGAACTCGGTAGCAAATTGTTTTAATAATTTTGTGGATTTGAGGCGTTCATCTGGCTTGTTGCGGCTGGTGAGCAATAAAAATGAGTTTTCGGGAATGACAGATAGCGATCGCACCAATTCTGCTAACACATTCTCTGGACACTGCTGGCACAGAGTAGTATTTATCAGCCATACCAAGCGCCCACCAGCGCCAAAAGCGGGTGTCATGACCTGATTTAACCCCTGGATAGCAGCATCAGCTTGATCTGGGGTGAATGCAGTGTAATTAAAACTTATCCATTGGGGATCAAGGACGCGATCGCGCAGCATAGCGATCGCCTTTTCTATAGCAAAATCATCCTCACCCCAGTAAACATAAATAGGCATAGACTAACCTCGTAGTATATCGGGGAATGGGGAATAATCAATAGTTCTTCTCCCCCTGCCCTCCACTCCCAAAATTAAATACTTTTAAAATCATTCTGTTAATTAAGGTAATTTTCCCTAAAATCTATCAAGTGAGAGCATGAGGCTATGAAGATTGGACGACAACTATCAAACTTACTTAAATCGGTTAGCACGGCTAACGCTGCCAGAAGCGTACAGATCCCAAGTCCAGCATATCCAGGAATCTTCTAAATTTCAGCCACATTCGGGGTTGAGACAAGCAGCATCCTTTCCTGGCTATACGCTAATTACCCCGCCAGCAGGAGAAGAATCGCAAAATTCTGCTTTCTATGCCAAATTACAGACTTACCAACAGGAACTTTTGCAGTTGCCTGTAAGCCGTGATTTGATTGTGCCTCTACCTCCTGCTAGCTTCCACATGACTTTAGCGGATTTAATTTGGGACAATGCTTACCTTGACGCTTGCGAAAAAAATCCCAAATTTGACGAGGAGTTACACTCTTGTTTAGCCGAAACCTTTGAGCAATATCAACAATTGATGACAAATAGGAGTCATCCGATTAAATGGCAAATGCTGGGACTGATACTGATGCCAAGGGCTGTAGCCGTTTGTTTAATACCCCAAGATCAACGCTGCTATGAGGAAATTATTAAATTTCGCCGAACAATTTATCAAAATCCCAAGTTAATTGCTTTGGGTATTGAGCAGCATTATCACTTCACAGCCCATGTTACATTAGCCTATTTTGGGGAGGTTTCATCTGATTTAGACCGCACAAGTTTCAGCACAATGCTTTCTCAATTAAATGATCAATGGCTGTTAAATTTGCCAGAGTTTTTGATCAATCGTGTCGAATTGCGAAAGTTTGACAACATGACACGCTATTATCGTGAACCAGACTGGCCGATTTTAGATTTTTAAGTCATTAGTCATTAGTTAGTAGTTAGTAGTCAGTAGTTTCGACTCACTGACTACTCATTATTAGTTATCGAACAAAATTCAGATTGGCAAAATTATCCAACTACTTTAAATAAATTTATTAAAGTCCCGTCTGTCTAAAACCGATTTTGTAATTCGTAATTGTTCCAAGCAAATGCCATGCGATCGCCCTTATAGCAATTCACCAAAATTCTGATACATATAGATTTCTCGTAGGGGCAAGTCTATTAAAGTAAAATGGTATTAATTCAATACAAATAAGTTAATCTATGGGAATGTTAGGATTTTTGAAATAATTGGGATATACACAAGAGTAAATACGCTAAAATTTACAGATGTTGACAACGGGTTAAATTGATGAGTCCGTCACTCGAAAAAATTTTAAGCGACATTGAGCAACTGACTCCACAAGAGCAATTGACCGTAATGGGGCATTTGGTAGAGCGGATAAAAAAGCATATTAACCAAGCCCAACCAAAACGTAATTGGAACGATTTGAAGGGTATGGCTCCCTATCCCCTATTGGGTGAGGATGCTCAGGAATGGGTTTCGCGGACTCGACAAGAAGGACATGAGCATCGAGAACGGTTGTTCCGAAAACAGGAATGAAGATTAGTGATGCATTAAGCTGATATGCGTCTAAATTATATAAACATTCTTTATAATCGTTAACGGTTGACGGTTGACGGTTGACGGTCATCAGTCAACAGTCATCAGGTAAATGTACAAGTTAAATGCGTAACAGCTTAACAAATGTTTCTCGCTTGTTTCTCGATACAGCACCCGTAATTTATTTTGTAGAACGCAATCCGCAGTTTGTGGATTTAGTTGATCCAATTTTTGAGCGATTGTCATCTGACATTACAGCAGTAGTATCTGGGATAACGTTATCAGAGTGCTTGGTAGGTGCTATACGTTTGGGGTTAGCTGACTTAGAGCAAGCTTTTGTCGATGTGTTGCAACAAGAACAAGTGGTTTTTGTGGACATTAATGCTGCTATTGCGCGAGAAGCTGCGAGAATTCGGGTGCGCTACAACCTTCAGTTACCCGATGCCTTGCAGGTGGCGGCGGCAATAATTGCTAGTTGTGAGGCGTTTTTGACCAATGATGCAGCTTTGAAGCGGGTGACGGAGTTAAGGGTTTTGGTGGTGTGTGAGTTGGAAAGCGAGAACCCGTGATTACGCGCTAGTTGTAGACATGCATAGCAGAGAAAATAAGCTCAAAGATAAATTGTCTTTTAGGTAAACCTAATTTTTTGCCAGTGCTCTAAATAAAATCTCTATCCTAAAATTCCGGTTGTTGATAAACAAGATAAACAGCTTCTAAAAATACATCAGGTGTAACAGCTTCTGGCAAATTTTCTAAATTAATAATAGCTTTAACTTGCTCGGCTAACTTTAGAGATAGTGATGCTCTTGCCTTTAACGACATTGCACCACGTCTTTGTAAATATTCACGAATCACAGCAAAATCATCTGGCATCAATTGCGATAAATCAGCAATTTCGATTAACTGCTCATGAAGTCCTTTTGCCTGTTCTGAAATTGTCAATGTCGCGGATGCAGTGGGTGTTTGGGCTTGAATTACAATTGTGCCAGCAGCTAAATCACCTAAACGCTTTTCTCGACGACTCAACATAATTAAAAAAGCGCCAATAAACAAAGTTTCATCAAATGGTCGCAGTAAAGCACGTAGCGTTGCTTGCTGTAGCCCAATGAGTCTACCATCATCTCGAACCACGCGAATTTTAGCAACCCGTTTACCAGGGGTTTGCCCAAACCATAAAGTTTCAAAAAATACAAAATAGCTGATATAAATTGCAAAAGCAATCAGAAAGAAAATTGCTATTAACCAAAGTCCTAAATTACGAGCATTCGTAATTAATTCTTCAAAAACATTGAACAGTTGCGTCGAAAAAACAGTCCAGGTAAGGAAAAATACAAGCAAGGTTACAGCCAAAACTGTATAGTCAATCAGCAGCGCCAAAGCTCGATTACCGATTCCCGCTAAAGTGAATTCCAACTCTACACTTTCTGGAGTCTGGAATGTGATGCGATTAAAAAAGCGCATATTTTAACCAATTCAAAATTAATTGAGTTCAATAAAGGTGTTGAGTTAACGAAAATCTTGCGAGGGAGGTTCTCTTAATTGCAAACCTAATCCTTCACGCCGAGTCCGCAAGTCCAAGTATAAAACAGCTTTTAGTGCTTGCCAGAATGGCATGACTAAAACTCCACCTATCAAGCTTCCAACCCAAGAAATAAAATACACAATCGAGTAGATAGCAGAACCTGGCTCAAGCCCTATTAAGAATAAGCTAGGTATATAGTTTAATACAAATAGCAACGGCAATGTAACTATAAAAGCAACTAAAACGATGCCCTGAATACGAAATACTGAAGCTTTAGTTAACTCCCAACTTCTAGCAACACTTTCACCACCATTGATATTTTCCTCAACAGCTAAGGGTACTTCAGCTACTATCCAACGTGAGTAGAACCAGGTTAATCCTAACAGCAGAAAAACTACTATTAAAATTATTGCAAGTGTAGTTGCAATTACAACGCCCGTAGTACCTAATATGCTTCCTAATACTACTCCTAGCAAGCCACCGACGATACCACCCACGATCGCCAATCCAAAATAAACTAAAAGTATTGATATTCCTACTTGGAAACCAATTCTTAAAAATGACCACAGACGCGGATTAACATGACTCCTAGCAGCTTGGACACTTTCAGGTTGGTAAATCAATTCTCCAAAAGCCAAACGTGAAATGAGTCCAGAAATGGCTGCATATTTTGCCCAGCCATAGATTGGAACTAGAACCCACAAGTGAGCGATCGCAGCCAGATTAAGATAACTCTTTAGATGAGAACGATACAACCGCACGGCAGCACTAACAACGTTACCGATACTCAGTGGTTGTATCTGACTGGGAGATCCAAAGTTTTCAGACATAATGGCAAATTTACCTTGAAACTACGGAGATGAATTTGAAGCTATCTTAAGCTAAGTTAAACTCAGTGTTCCCAAAATTCATGAATATTCAACGTTGGATTGCGCGACGAGAACCTAATTGGCAGCGTTTGGATGCCCTATTAAGGCAGATAGAAAAAAAAGGGTTAAAGTCCTTAAAGGCAGCAGAAATTAGAGAGTTAGCGAGTTTGTATCGTTCAGTAGCAGCAGATTTAGCCCGTGCCCGCACTCAGCAAATCGGCAATACTTTGATACAAAGTTTACAATCTTTAACAACTCGTGCCTATACGCAGATTTATCAAGGTTCGCGGCGACAGGAATGGCAGGCAATCCTAAAATTTTACCAATGGGGATTACCCTCTGTAGTTCAGAAAACATTTGCATATATTGCTGCTGCAACGGCGCTGTTTCTACTGGGGGCATTAGTGGCTTGGTGGTATTCTTGGCAAAACCCCAGCTTTATGCCTTTGATCGTACCTGAAAGTTTGATTACCAAGGTGCGAGATGAGCATAAATTGTGGATGGGGTCAATTGTCGGTGTTGAACCTCTGGCATCCAGCAGTATCATGATCAATAACCTATCGGTGTCCTTTGGTGCTGTTGCCGGTGGCATCACAGCTGGGCTATACACAGTCTATTTGATGGTATTTAATGGCTTATTAATTGGTGCTGTTGGTACTTTGGTTGGTCAAAATAATCTGGCTTATCCTTTTTGGGCCTTTGTGTTTCCGCATGGTTCCTTAGAATTACCCGCCATCTTTTTTGCTGGGGGTGCAGGATTTTTATTAGCAAGAGCAATTTTATTTCCTGGTAAATATCGGCGTGGGGATGCACTGAAATTTTACGGTTCTCAGGCGGTGCAGCTAATATTTGGGATTGTACCAATGTTGATTATTGCTGGTGCGATCGAAGGCTTTTTTTCGCCTAATCCCAGCGTACCTGATGCAATTAAATATTTGGCAGGAATGGGATTGTTTGTACTTTTGGTAATGTATTGTAGCCGCAAGGAAACTTGAAATAATTTAGATGCCGATGAATTTACAAATTGCAAAAGTCAATTATTAAGAAATAAAAATATTGGTGATGAAAAGCAAAGTTTAAACTTATGTTAACTTTTATTTCATTCAATGTTAAATTAACTTTAACCAAAATAAATGTAAGTTGATTAAGGCTGGAATTACCGCAAGAAAGTATTCCTTTAATCAGAGGTTATATGATTTTTTTTACCACCATCTTGAATCGTGTCGTCGCTACTTCAGTGGTGACAACTTCTATTGCACTTAGTCCATTTTTTGGTGCGATCGCACAAGCTCAAACTCTTAATGGTGCAGGAGCAACTTTTCCGGCTCCGCTTTACGAACGCTATGCTCGTGAAGTGAGAAAGAAGTATCCAGACTTGAGAATTAACTACCAAGCAATAGGTAGCGGCGGCGGTATTCGTCAAGTCACTGCTGGAACCGTTGACTTTGGTGGTAGTGATGCTGCAATGAAAGATGATGAAATCGCTAAAGTCAAGAACGGTGTAATCTTAGTACCCACAGCAGGCGGTGCTGTTTCTGTTGTTTACAATCTTCCGGGCGTTAATAATCTCAGATTATCCCGCACTACACTACCGGCAATTTTCTCAGGTCAAATTAGCAAATGGGATGACGCAAAAATTAAAGCTGATAATCCAGGTGCTAATTTACCAAATCAAACAATTAAATTTGCTGTTCGCGCTGATAGTAGCGGTACAACTTTCATTTTCACCAATCACTTGAGTGCCATTAGCGGTTATTTTAAAGGCAGAGTTGGAACTAATACCGCTCCAAAATGGAATCTGCCAAACGTCCTCAGAGGCAAAGGTAACCCAGGCGTAGCTGCCTTAGTATCTCGTACTCCCGGTTCTATTGGTTATGTAGAATATAGCTACGCTGTCCAAAACAATCTGAAATCAGCACTCGTACAAAATAAAAAAGGAGAATTTGTTGCTCCTTCTTTACAATCTGCAAATGCAGCTTTAGGAACTGTGAGTTTCCCAGACAACTACCGCGTTTTCGTAGGAGATCCAGGACAAGGTTATCCCATCGTCGGTCTCACCTGGATGATGGTTTACAAACAGTATGCTAATGCTTCTAAAGCTGATGCTATTAAAAAATGGATTAATTGGGTATTGAAAGATGGTCAACAATATAACGATGACCTCAACTACACCAGAATTCCATCTAATGTCGCAAATCGGGTGCTTCAGACAGTGAATAGCTCTGTCAAGCCTTAATTTCCAATCATAACTACTTTCCTGGTCTAATAGGGTGAGTTAACAAATCACCCTATTAGCAAAAAAAAATCTATTTTATTAATTTGTAATGGCAAATTCATCGGATGATTCAAATCTAGGCGATGAAAATTTCAATTTAACAGCTATCGGTGGTACAAATCTCTGGTTTGACCAAGGTTTTACACGGCTAGTATACTTATTTGCCGTGATTACCGTTGCAGTCCTATTTCTGATGAGTTGGGTAATTTTCTCCGAAGCTCTACCAGCCATTAAGCAGTTTGGATTGGGGTTTTTGTGGGGTCAAGATTGGGATACAGGTAATCAGGTTTTTGGTGCATTACCTTATATTTATGGAACTTTGGTAAGTAGTGCGATCGCTATTTTATTTGCTGTCCCAGTAGGAATAGCAGTATCCTTAGTCACGAGTGAAAATTTCTTGCCTTCATCGCTCCGAACCACCCTAGCATTTGTTGTTGAATTAATTGCAGCAATTCCCAGTGTCATTATTGGTTTGTGGGCGATTTTTGTCTTTATTCCAGTTTTAGAACCTCTACAAAAATGGCTAGCCAGCGTTTTTAAATGGATACCACTATTTAATACAGAAGACCCTTCTGGGACTAATATTTTGACTGCTGGAATTATTCTAGCCATCATGATTTTGCCCACAATGGCAGCAATTAGTCGTGATGTATTAATGGCTATCCCTAAAGAATTACGTAGCGCATCTATGGCTTTAGGTGGTACTCGTTGGGAAACAATTTTTCGGGTCTTGCTACCAGCTGGATTTTCTGGAATAGTGAGTGCAGCAATGCTCGCCTTAGGACGTGCTTTGGGTGAAACAATGGCTGTCACTATGGTAATTGGCAACTCTGCCCAAATCAGTGCTTCTTTACTCAATCCAGGTTATACAATTCCCTCTGTATTAGCTAATGAATTTGCCGAAGCTGAACCGGGCTTGCATATAGGCGCTTTAAGCTATTTAGCGTTGATTTTGTTTGGGTTGACTCTAGTTGTAAATATTGGTGCTGTACTCTTAGTTAAATGGGTTGGCAGGAAAAATAAATAGCACTGTTTCAATACAAATATCTTAGTTTAATAAGATGTTTATAAATCAAAACTAATAAAAATATGAGTGGTTATATTCAGTCAGAAACTGATGAATTTGCAACAGAATTATGCAGTCCTTTGCCAACAGAGCGAGTAATATTTACCTATGCAATGAATGCGATCGCCTTTGGTTTCACAGTTCTGGCACTAATTCCTTTATTATCAATTTTGTGGGAAATTTTCGTTCGGGGAATATCTGGACTGAAATCAGAAATGTTTGTCAAAACAGTTATTGATAATGGCTTTGGTAATGCCATCTTAGGAACCATAATCATGGTAGCAATTGGTGCTATTTTAAGCGTTCCCACAGGGATAATGACAGGAATTTTCTTGGCAGAATTCGGTCAAACCAACTCAATTGCTGGTTTTGTTCGTTTTATCAGCAGTATTCTAACAGGCGTGCCTTCAATAGTTGTAGGCGTATTTGCTTACGGTGTGATAGTTTTGGTAACTAAAGGATTTAGTGCGATCGCAGGCGGTTTTGCTTTAGCCGTGATTATGCTACCTGTAATTATACTGACAACAGAAGAATCTTTAAAACTGATTCCCACATCTCAACGTCTAGCCTCTGCTGCTTTAGGAGGAACTCGCTTTCAAACTACCCTTCGCATTGTTGTCACTGCTGCAATTCCCGGAATTACTACAGGCATTTTATTAGCTGTAGCTCGTGCTGCTGGTGAAACAGCACCCTTAATTTTTACCGCTTTATTTAGTTTAGATTGGTCAGAAGGATTATTAAGTCCAACAGCTTCTTTACCAGTATTAATTTTTAACCTTTACAATGACCCCGACCCGCAAAAAAACCAATTAGTCTGGACTACTTCTATAGTTCTGCTTGTCTTAATTTTATTTGTCAGTGTTCTCTCTCGCTTAGTTATTAGACAGAGAAGACTAAAGTAAAATAAATAATTTTTTCTATTGTTTTATATTTTGGCAAAGAAAGTATCATATTAAAATAGTAACCTGCCAGGATAAAGCTTTGTTCTATATGTCTTAATTACGAATTAACATGAGTAACTTAATTCCAGCTATCAAAGTTAAAAATATTAGCTTTTACTATGGCATAACAAAAGCGATCGAAAAAGTGTCAATAGATATTTATCAAAATCAAGTAACCGCAATTATTGGCCCTAGTGGTTGTGGTAAATCTACCTTTATCAAAATTCTGAATCGCATTAGCGAATTAGAAGGGCCTGTGAAAGTTGAAGGAGATGTAGAATTTTTTGGTCAAAATATTTATGCTCCTCGTGTCAACATCAATCGTTTACGCCGCCAAATTGGTATGGTGTTCCAAAAACCGAATCCTTTCCCGATAAGCATTTACGAAAATGTTGCCTACGGTATGAGGATAGCAGGCAGGTATTCAAAAGTAGAATTAGATGAAATTGTCGAATCTGCACTTCACAGCGCTGCTCTTTGGGATGAAGTCAAAGATAAGCTGGATAAATCAGCATTAGGGCTTTCTGGTGGTCAACAACAAAGATTATGTATTGCCCGTGCTTTAGCAGTCAAGCCGAAAGTTCTGCTGATGGATGAGCCTTGCTCGGCTCTTGACCCCATCGCTACTATGAAAGTTGAGGAACTACTCCATAGTTTGCAGTCGGAATTGACAATTGCGATCGTTACTCACAATATGCAGCAAGCCGCTCGCGTCTCTGATTTTACGGCTTTCTTTAGCACCGATGAAAGTCGGATTGGTCAAATGGTTGAATTTGGCGCTACAGAGCAAATCTTTAACAACCCACTAGATCCCCGCACCCGTGACTACATTTCAGGGCGTTTTGGTTAATGATTTTTGTCGAACCATCTCGGACTAGATGATATTCATAAAGCGCGGTTTAAAAATAATTACTAATTTATTTTGATTAGATAAACTAGCTCATCACTACCCATAAGGGTATATGATATTAAGATTTTTATTTCTAAGTTATTTTAAGTCGAATTAACCTCATACCAATTTTGTATGAAGATGCGCTAAACCATATTTAAGTCATAGAAGAAAAACGAACCGCAAAGTACGCATCGTCCGAAGACTTTGGTGCGTTATGCTTCGCTAACACACCCTACATATACCTAGATTTTTTTAAAATAAAAACTCTATAAAAGATGATCTTTGGAACATAGTCTTAATCTAAATATTTAGTAACAGTTTATCTGCTGTATGACTACTGTATAACTACGTAATTCCCATGAATATCTCCTTTTAAGAGTAACATAGTGAAACAGCGCTGCTGATTTCTACTACTTTACTTCGTCAACTTTTATTTCAGACGTTTTGGGGATATGAGTAAACTAATTCCAGCCATCAGAGTCAAAAACTTCAGCTTCTCTTACGACGCTCAAAAGATAGTTGAAGGCGTGTCAATGGATATTTACCAAAACCAAGTCACGGCAATTATTGGTTCTAGTGGTTGTGGCAAGTCTACTTTTCTTAAATCGTTAAATCGCATGAGTGAATTAGAAGGAGATGCGAAGGTTGAAGGAAAAATAGAATTTTTTGGACAAAGTATTTATGAGCGTCGTGTTAACATCAATCGTTTACGTCGCCAAGTTAGTATGGTTTTTCCCAAGCCAAATCTTTTTCCCATGAGCGTTTACGATAATGTAGCTTATGGGGTGAAATTAGTTGGGTGGCATCCGAAAGTAGAATTAGATGGAATCGTTGAATCTGCCATCAAAGCTGCCGAACTCTGGGATGAAGTGAAAAATAAGCTGCACAAATCTGCTTTAGAGCTTTCTGGTGGTCAACAACAAAGACTATGTATTGCCCGTGCTTTAGCAGTCAAACCGAATGTTCTCTTAATGGATGAACCTTGTTCAGGTCTTGATCCTGTTGGTAGTACGAAAGTTGAGCATTTGATTCATAACTTACGCTCTGAGTTGACAATTGTGATGGTTACTCACAATATGCAGCAAGTTACTCGCCTATCTGATTTTACAGCTTTCTTTTGCAGTAATGAAAATCGCATTACTCAAATGGTTGAATTTGCTACTACAAATAAAATCTTTACTAACCCCGTGGATTCTCGCACCCGTGACTATGTTTTCGCCCGCGTTGGTTGAAGTTTTTCTAAAACTCTAGCTATTCAGAGAACTACCACATAGTACAAGCGGAAATTAAGGGTTAAATTTAATTTTCGCTTGTTTTAAGTTTTTGTTGTGTTGAGCAATGCAAAGTGATGTTGACAGTAATTTTTTCTACTGTATATTTAGAGGCAAGCATTTACTCTAGACTACCTGAATCACAAAATGAAATGTCCTCGGTGCGAATCTACTTTATATCGGAAAAATGGTCGTCGGAATGACAAGCAGAATTACCTCTGCAAAAATTGTGGTAAACAATTTCTTGAGCCTGCATTCCCTCCTTCCTTGGAAAATGAGTTGCTTGCTAACAGCAATGGACATACTAAAGTATCTATAACTGAAACTAGGGAAGTTCCTTTAGTAAAAAACTTGCCAGAAGAAAAAATCACAGAAAAGAGTCTTGGCTCTTTTAGTCTTAGATTAGCTGAAGAACTGCTACAAACTATATTATCACCTGATTGGCTAGAATCTGCTACATTCAACCAATTTTTCCAAAAATTTCTCCAAAAAACTGAAATTAAACATCAGTTAGAAATAGGAATCTCACTTCTGCTTTTAGATGCAGAAAACTTAAAATTAGATATTAATTCAGAATTGTTTTTAGCCAGTGTCTGTAAGTATCCTCTCCAAGTTAAAATTGCATTTGCTAACTGGAGAAATCCAAGTACTGGCAAGCAAGATATTGAACTATACAATCGTGGCTATCAACTTGTCCATGTGCCTGGGGGTAAAGACAGTGCTGATGCAAAAATGATTGCACTTGGTGCTTGTGTCTTACGCTCTTATCCAACAGTTAAAGAAATCTTGGTCTGTTCTGGCGATGGAATTTTGATCCACCTGTGTAACGAACTCCAAAATCAGGGGTTAATCGTTCACTGGGTACGTAGACAAGGACAAAATTTGCAAATAGAAAACCGGAATACTGGCAAATTAACTCATTATTCCTTACCAATGGCAACAGAAATTCCATCTTTGGAAGAAGTGGTTGATAAAATTCAAGATTTAATCAAAACTGAGCAAGAATCAATCAATACTCGATTAAACAGTTTAGTTGCTGTTGCAACTTTATTTCAAGAAAGATGCGATATCAATATTAAACATCATTCAAAGCAACCAGAAATTGAAGAAATAATTTCTGTTATAGATAACTCATCTGCACAATCTATTCAAAAAGAAGAAAAAGAAGATTTTGGGGAAATTCATAATGGAGAAACATTAGATAAATTACTATTGAAAATTATTCAAGATATACAAATCAAATCTCCTGAGACTAAATTATCTGTGTCCAAGCTAGGTTCAGAGCTACAGAAAATAACCAAAAAATCTCCTAATTCAATTATTAAAGAATTAAAGTTAGGTTCCAATTTTACCAAATATCTAGAATCATCTCCTACATTTACATTAAAGGCGAGTGGCAAGGAATATCAGGTAATACCGCTATGTGAGTAAATACTTTCTGGATGTCTACGCACAAGCTGAGTCTGTAATTTAGTATTATGTGTAAAGATGTAAAGAAATGTAAATATTACAATGCAGGATAAAGTCGTTGTTATTGTCGGTGCTACTGGTGGTATTGGTTCAGCTTTAACACACAAACTTGCGCCTACGGGAGTCCGGTTAGTACTGGCTGCCAGAGATGGGGTTCGTTTAACAACACTGGCAAATGATTTACCAGGGCAAGTTTTGAGTGTTCCCACCGATATTACTGACCCCCAACAAGTAGATACTTTGATAGAAAAGACGATCGCTGAGTTTGGTCAAATCGATATTTTAGTGAATGCGGCCGGTGCTGGTATACTCAAGCCTTACAACAGCCTGGAACCTGCTGATTTAGACAAGATGTTAGATGTCAACTTAAAAGGCAGCTTTTACACCACTCAAGCGGCTGCTGAAGAGATGCAAAAGTGCAAGTCTGGTCACATTTGTAATGTGGTAGGAATTCTGGGTAAGCATTCGATGGGAATGGCAGCAGCTTATTCTGCTTCTAAGTTTGGTGTTGTCGGTTTCAGCAAGTGCATGGCAGAGGAACTCAAGCGTTTTGGTATCAAGTTCACGCTATTCTACTTTGGTGGGGTAGATTCTCCTTTCTGGGATAACGTCAACCTAAAAGTAGACCGGAAAAAAATGCTTAGTCCTGAAACTGCTGCCAATGCGATTTTCTTTGCCCTTTCTGCCGAACCGCAAGCTGTGCCAATGGAAATTAATATTCAACCTGATAGTCATTTGTTTTTTTAAAGTGGCAATACGCCTAGATAATTCTTGCTTAGGAAGGACGTGAAAATCTAGCAAAAATGACAGGATTTACAGATATATAAGCTGTTATGCTGAATTTTCAGTATCTATGAAAATTGATCACGTTCATTTCTATGTAGAAGACGCTAAAGTATGGCGGGATTGGTTTGTACACCATCTTGGTTTTCAACCAGTAGTCGATCGCAGCATTTCATTTCACACTTGTACAGAAGTAGTAAAAAGTGGTGCTGTCTGCTTTTTCCTGTCTTCACCACTGTTACCCACAAGTCCGGTAGCTGAGTTTCTGCATCGATATTCGCCTGGTGTAGCAGATGTTGCTTTTGCTGTAGAAGATGTAGAAAGCGCGATCGCACTCGCTCAAAAACATGGTGCTACAATCCTACAACCCACCCAGGAACGCCAGGTGGGTACGGAATTGCTCAAGTGTGGCAAAATTGCCGCCTGGGGTGGACTGACTCATACGTTGATCGAAAGGTCATTGGTCATTTGTCCTTCGTCATTTGTAACTAACACCAATGACAAAGGACATAAGACAAATGACAACAGTTTTACCGCTATAGATCACGTAGTGTTAAACGTGGCAGTTGGTGAATTGGATCGTGCTGTGGCTTGGTACGAAAAAATCCTAGATTTTCAACCCCAGCAGGCATTTAAAATTAAAACTAATCGCTCTGCTTTACATAGTCAGGTGATGGTTTCGAGCAACGGTAGCGTCCAATTGCCAATTAATGAACCAGCTTCCAAAAATTCCCAAATTCAGGAGTTTTTAGATGTCAATCGGGGGCCGGGAATTCAACATATTGCCTTGCGAACGACTAATCTTGTGAGTGCGATCGCTAAATTTCGTGCCAGTGGTTTATCCTTACTCTCAGTTCCCCAAAGCTATTACACACAACTAAAACAGCGTCCAGGATTACCTATATCACTTTTAGAACTAGAAGCGATCGCTCAACAAGAAATTCTGGTGGATTGGCAAGAATATACTCCTTTAGAGGGACAAAATACCGCGCCTTTATTACTACAAATTTTTACCCAGCCAATATTTGAACAGCCGACATTTTTCTTTGAGTTTATTGAACGCCGTTTCCAAGCTCAAGGTTTTGGCGAAGGTAACTTTCGCGCCTTATTTGAAGCTATTGAAAGCGAACAAATCAAACGCGGTACTCTGCAATGATGCCTTTTATATATTATTTTGGAACCTTTTATCAGTCGTCTTTAGACGACTTTCGCTATTAGACTCAGAATTCATTCTGAGGCGGGCTAGATGAGAATGAATGCCACTATCTATAAAGAGTAGTTTTGGTTGGGTGTGTTAGCCTTTGGCGTAACGCACCAAGATTCTTAACTTCTAATTTTCGATGCCTGCACCCATTTAAAAAGAGTTTACAAAAAAAACCTTAGCTAGACTTGATACCCTGAAAAAATAGCCATCCATCTGAGATAAACTTAATAAAAATTAACTTTTACCGCCGATGCTAAGACTGATTACTGACTTCGACGGCCCAATTATTGATGTTTCCGAACGGTACTACCGTGTTTATCAATTCTGCTTAGAGAAAACCCGTCGCCCAGATCAAGTAGTGCAAGAACTTCCGAAAGCGGAATTTTGGCAGTTAAAGCGATCGCGCGTTCCCGAAAAACAAATCGCCTTCAATTCTGGGTTAGATGAAGCCCAAGCCCAAGAATTTGCCCAACTGCGGCGGCAAACTGTACATACAGAACCTTATTTCAATTATGACACTCTCGCGCCTGGTGCTGTGGATGCACTGTTAAAAATTCAAGAAGCTGGAATTGATTTAGCAGTTATGACTATGCGCCGAGTTCGGGAACTAGATTATGCCTTCAAAAAACACGATTTAGGAAGATTTTTCCCAGAAAATCGTTGTTATTGCTTGAGTAACGACTACGTTAAAACTCGTGATATTGAAGATAAGCCCTTGTTAATGGCTAGGGCATTAAAAGAACTGCCCCCAGCTACTGATACCTGGATGGTGGGAGATACAGAAGCCGACATCACCGCAGCTAAAAATTATGATATTAAGGTGATGGCTGTGGAATGTGGCATCCGCGATCGCACCCAATTGGAACTTTACTACCCCGACTTAATCGTTAAGGATTTCAGTGCTGCTGTAGATTTAGTACTCAAAACCTAAACAGCTTTTCTAAAAAGCTTTCTCGCTGCAACAGATTGAATTAAAATAGGAGTCAAAATAGATATTCTGACTCCTGACTCTGAAATTTTGAGAAGAACACACATAAACCATGTCTTCTTTATGGAAACTTCCTTACGGGTAGTAGTTTACCGTAGAAAGCTACTAACCAACCACAACAATATAAACGTTAGTACAGTAGAAAACTGATTCGATGACAAATTCAGGAATGATATTTGTGGTGAAATCCAGCTAGCAACTAGTCCCCCAGCGATTAAGCCAATTATTAAACTGACTAGGGTGAATAAAACTGCTCGGCCAAATTTACTTTCCTTGCGATTGAGAAAGTAAATACTAGCGCCTACCCCAACCACCAATGCCAACTGCAAAACCTGATCGCCTCCCTCCGGGTAAAACACACTGATAGAACTCAAACCAAGAAACCAAGCTCCCGGCAAGAATATATCAGCAGGCGTTGGTTGATCCAGCATCCGTTGCAGCCATGCAGGTGACTGTTCACGAGGGGTTGGACTTTCTTTAGGAGGCGATTGCACTCGCAACTCTGGAAACCGAATACGCTCAGGGACTTTAATTTTACCTTCTTGGCGCATCCGTAAGCGATCCATTAAAATCGCATCGTAAGCAGCTTCAATTACTTCTAAATGCTTGGCATCGCTACTATGTCGCTCGAATAGGCGATTACGAGCATCCTGAATTTCATCGAAGCTAGCCTCTTCTGATACCCCAAGTTTTTCGTAGGGATTTTGATCGCTCATGGGAGTTTGTTACTTCAGCCTCAGTCAGCGGCAGTCTTTTGTCGAATAAAAAACAGCTTTAGGTTTTGTTTTAATCGAAACTTAAGTTTCGACCTATTTTGTGCCCTAACAGGATAGTAGCACGGGTTAGTTTAATCGACTTTGTAATTTTAACTATAGCCACTTTAACATATTGCTATAACTCCGTGTATACCCTCATGTCGTTGTCTAGTTCTGGCTCTAATCTAGAATTTGAACGGAGAGTACCTAAAACACATAGTTTTTATGAAAATATCAACTTTACTGTTTCAAATTTGGCAACTTACTGTGCCCTAATAGAATTTTTTAATTATACTGAATAATCGCTTGTGGTATATATCCGCATATCGATTTAAAATTGAGACGTTTTAAGTTACCACCTAACTGGGATCAAAAACGTGTCTTGGTGTTAAGAACTGTTGCGGCTAAAGTCAGAGCGCTTATATACTGTGCCTAACAGAAGTTTAGCGTTCTCATCGCCCACAATCCTGATTAGAGTATTTCTTTTTGAATAATCAGGAATCTCATCCCGTAGACATGTAGATTCTTAGTTAGCCCCTAAGTGGCAACTGCGTTTTTACGCAAACCTTTTGTTAATCTTACGAATTTTTGTGCAAAGTAATGGTCATGGCTCCTGCCAAGATTCTTGTAGTTGACGACGATCCTGCGGTTCGGAATTTAATCCAACGCTTTCTGATTAAGCAGAACTATCAGGTGGAGGCTGCCGAAGATGGAAAAACAGCCTTAAATCTATTTGAGCAATTTAACCCTGATTTGGTGATTCTAGATGTGAATCTACCAGATGTCACAGGGTTTAACCTCTGCCAAGAGATGCAAAGTCGTAATGGTGTGTTTGTTTTGATGTTGACTAGCCGTGCTGACGAAGCTGACAAAATTCGCGGCTTTGCTAAAGGTGCTGACGATTATCTCACCAAGCCTTTTGGGCTAGGAGAGTTAGAAGTCAGAGTCGGAGCTATTTTGAGGCGTCAACGAGTGATAACTACTGCCGAGCAGAAACGCTTGGTATTTGAAAAACTGATGATTGACCCAGTGCGACGGGAGGTAGCACTTAATAACCAAGCAGTACCTTTAACTGCTCTAGAATTTGACTTGTTGCATTTTTTAGCCAGTCATCCAGGTCGAGTTTGGCGGCGTGCGGAGCTAATCCAAGAGGTATGGGACTATGAATATGTCGGCGACCAACGGGTTGTAGATGTCCATATCGGGCAAATTCGCAAGAAGATTGAAATTGATGCTAGTCAGCCAGCATTAATTCAAACTGTACGTGGCGTAGGGTATAAGTTTGAATCTCCTGCTCATCCCCAGCACTTGGAAGCTAAGTCCTGAGTTAACAGTCTAGAGTTTTTTAACTCTCGACTATTAACCCTTGGGGGAGAGATTAGTGAATTTCTTTGGCTTTAGTAAAAGACAAATTTAGGCAGTCAAAATAGGTAAATATTGCTCAAATACACACCAGGTAGTTATTTGAGATATTTATTTATCTGTTTAAGACATTGATTTGAGCGATAAATCGCTCACTACAAACCCTTCATAACTAATGACACAGACCACTACTAGCGTGGCAAGCTTAATTTATTGGGTTGAGTAATTCTGTTCATGAGTGGATTTTGGTTTTCGTGATTTTTGAAAATAAAACCTTTATACAACAAGTAATAACGGTCAGCTAATATATTCAAGTCTTCGCTCAATTCTAAATTTTGCGCTATTACCAACTAGTAGTTTTGGCAACAGGAGAAACTATTGGAACCTCTTTAAAGATCAGAATCTACTGATCTTTTTTATTGTAATATTATCCCGATATGAGCGATCGCTCTGGAGCAAAATCCCATTGATGGGGCACGGTTTGCCGTGCCCGTATTAGGGCATAAGCCAGAATAACGCCCTTCATACCAGTACCTATGGGGTGTCTAGTAAATTAGCTGTTGCTGGTGAGTCGGTACAGGGCATTTCTACTGAGGAGTGGTGGAACAAAGTTTCCAGATAGACTCGGGCAGCACGGCGATCGCTATCTCCATTTTGGAGTAAAAACAATGATAGCGCCGCCGTCAATACTCTGTTCTCATCCCAATCAGGATGGGTTTCTAAGTAGTTTTTTAAGGATTCGTGGAGTGTTTCAGGAATTTCTGTAAAGATGCTAACCGTTGCTTTCATGAGATTTTCCTCCTATGAGGATAATCAAAAGGGACAAGTTGCTTGCGCTGAAGCGGCTTAGAGCTACTTCACACGCTCTTTCGCCAGCCCGCCAATCTACGCTCACATCTGGTGGTAATATATTTTACACATTTGATGCCAACGGTTGAACGGATTACAAAAGCAAGCCGAATCATTGTGCGCCAAGAGGGGGTGGGTTTGTCAATGCTGCGAAATGTTAAAAACGAGTGTATAAAAAATAAATGCGAACGAAATAATCAGCATTTAAAGCCATTTTTCGTTACATAACTTTATAAGAACTCAGTCCTTTAAGTTCCTTGCCACTGTTTATCAACAATCCCCAACAAGAGAGTAAGAAGCCCATTAGCTCGTAGATAACCTGTGGAAAACTGTTAAAATCCCTGTGGAAACCCTGTGGAAAGAGTGAGGAAAATAGCAGCCAATGATAAGAATTACAAAAATGTCACGGAACCATGACATCTAAACTGATGAAATTAGCTTCGCAATCGCAGTTATCATCGTGGCTGCCCTCGATACATCGCCAGGTATGGATTTTTGCAATTGGTAGATTTCTGTCGGAAGTTGGTACTGGCTGTACGCTGTTTTACACCCCGATCTTTTTTGTAAATCAAGTTGGTTTATCTGCAACCAGTGTTGGGGTAGCCTTGGGTAGCGCCTCGATTTCCGGCGTTGTAGGGCGGATTGTAGGTGGTTCTTTAGCTGATTCTGAACGCTGGGGATGCCGCCGCACTTTGTTGCTAGCCACGGCGATTTCCGCAATTGGTTCTCTGGTTTTAGCTACAACCAATAATTTTACGATTTTGGTAATCGGCAGCTTGATTAGTGGTTTAGGGATAGGTTTTTATTGGCCGGCGGCTGAAGTTGTTGTTGCTGATGCCAGCCAGATTGACAATCGCCGCGAAACTTTTGCGATCGCTCGCCTAGCTGATAATCTTGGATTAGCGATCGGAATTATGCTTGCTGGGTTTTTGATCGCCGTAATTGGGAGTTATCGATGGCTATTTGTGATTGATGCCATCTCTTTTTTGGTGTTTTTTGGGGTTGTCTATGTAGGAATTAGTGAAACTGAACAGCAGATAGGGGAATCTGAAAAGACAGAACTTTTTGCTTCTTGGATGGCAGTATTAAGCGATCGCCGTTTCCTGGTTTACATAGCAGTTAATATATTCTTTACAATCTATATTTCTCAAATCCACAGCACCCTGCCGCTTTTCTTCAAAAACTTTGTTATAAAAAGTACTACCGAAGGATTTGCTCAAACTACGATTAGCGTTCTATTTGCTTGGCATCTGGTGTTCGCCATCATCTGTCAGTTGCCTGTCACTAGCATCTTAAAACGTTGCTCTCACACACTCGCGCTTACTGTTTCCGCTATTTTCTGGGCAATTGGTTTTGGCCTGATTTGGGTAAGCGGCACTGCCCCATCTCATCATCTGGTTTGGGCAATATTGGCATTAGGAGTATTTGCTGTGGCGATTGTCTCCTATACTCCATCTGCTGCTTCTTTAGTGACTGATTTAGCCCCGGAGAATCAACGCGGCGTTTATTTTTCCATCAACGCTTTATGCTGGGCTATTGGCTCTTTTATTGGTCATCCCTTGGGTGGATGGGCATTAGATCAACCACAAATTATTACAAATAGTTACTGGCTATACTTAATCTTGAGTGTGGCGATCGCTGTGGCAATTTTACAGTATCTCAATCGAATTTTGTCTGAGTAGGGGCGCACAGATGTGCATACGTGTCAACTTAACGTAAAAGCCATTAGCAAGGAACTTCAGTTCCTTGCTAATGGCTAAAGTCTACTGAAGTAGACTAAAGATTTTTAGGAATATTTAGTCTACTTCAGTAGACTTTAGCTATGAGCCTTGAACTTTAGTTCGAGGCGGGCGAGTCAGCTAACAGTTAAGCTACTTTTAGCTTAAGTTGATACCAATGACAGATGTGCGCTTATTTTTCCCTCTATTGACGGCGTTCTTGCAACTTACGATATACAGATTTTAAATCAACTTGATGGTGAGCTAAGGCGACCAAAGTATGATATAGCAAATCAGCCACTTCACCTGCGATCGCATCTGCTTCATCATCTTTAAAGGCCATTACCACCTCGGCGGTTTCTTCACCAATCTTTTTCAAAATTTTGTTATCGCCACCTGCGAATAGTTTACAAGTATAAGAACTTTCTGTCGGATTATCGCGGCGATCGCATATTATTTGAAACAATTGCGACAATGTATCCCCTGGTGGTGGGGCAATTTTTCCTTCTATTTGGTGAAAGCAACTACGTTCTCCAGTGTGGCAGGCAATATCTCCTAATTGCTCTACACCTATTAGTAGCGCATCACTATCACAGTCATAACGGATACTTTGCACTTTTTGAATATGTCCAGAAGTCGCCCCCTTGTGCCACAATTCTTGCCGGGAACGACTCCAAAACCAAGTTTCTTCAGTTTCTAAAGTTTTTTGTAACGACTCCTGATTCATCCACGCCATCATCAGGACAGTACCATCCAAATAATCTTGGACAATTGCAGGCACTAGACCCCGTTCATCGTAGCGAATTTCCTCAACAGGGATGGCGTTATGCAGAGAGTGCGAATCGTTAGAAGACATACCAGCTAGTTTGCTCTAATGAGAATAATTCATGGATTCACGATACCATTCTCAATAGGGCAACTGGCATGTTTTTTTGAATTGAACTATTTTATCTAGCTCTAAACAAGAACATTCCGTTCCATAGCAGACTGCATCTTTACAGCACTCAAAGCAACTTTGTGAGCTTTTGAGGCTTCACCATACCAATGGATCGCCGAATTAAAAGCTGCTCGGTAAAGATCCTGGTATGCTTCAGATAATCGAGTTTGAATATCTAGAGGTAAGTCTTTATTCGAGTTGTATAACATATTATTATTTTTTGGTTCAGCTATTTATATAGAATAGAAATTCTAAGTAGTTTTTGACACTATCCTAAGATAGAGCTTTTTATTGCCCACTGTTAGGAGAGAACCTTGGTAAATACCACAATTAAAACAACAAAATCACAAGAAGTTTTCGCTGCTGCTCAAAACCTCATGCCCGGAGGAGTCAGTTCTCCAGTTCGTGCCTTTAAATCTGTGGGCGGACAACCCATCGTTTTTGATCGTGTTAAAGGCGCATATATTTGGGATGTAGATGGCAACCAATATATAGACTATGTAGGCACTTGGGGCCCAGCTATTTGCGGTCATGCTCATCCAGAAGTAATTGCAGCCTTGCATGAAGCTTTAGAAAAAGGCACGAGTTTCGGCGCTCCCTCAGTCCTAGAAAATGTTTTGGCAGAAATGGTAATCGATGCCGTTCCTAGCATCGAAATGGTCAGATTTGTCAACTCTGGAACTGAAGCTTGCATGGGAGTTTTGCGACTGATGCGGGCTTTCACAAAACGAGACAAAATCATCAAGTTTGAAGGCTGCTACCACGGACACGCCGATACGTTTCTAGTCAAGGCGGGTTCTGGTGTTGCCACACTTGGCTTGCCAGACTCACCGGGAGTTCCGAAAGCAGCAACTAGCACCACTCTAACCGCGCCCTTTAATGACTTAGAATCCGTCAAAGCCTTGTTTGAAGAAAACCGCGACGAGATTGCTGGTGTGATTCTTGAGCCAGTTGTCGGCAATGCTGGATTTATTGCACCTGACGCTGGCTTCTTAGAAGGATTACGAGAACTAACTCACGAGCATGGAGCATTATTGGTATTTGACGAAGTGATGACAGGCTTCCGTATTGCTTATGGTGGCGCTCAGGAGAGATTTGGTGTTACTCCCGACTTAACGACTTTGGGTAAAGTAATTGGTGGTGGTTTGCCAGTAGGAGCTTATGGCGGTCGCCGAGATATTATGTCAATGGTTGCTCCCGCCGGCCCCGTATATCAAGCTGGGACTCTTTCTGGTAATCCTTTGGCGATGACTGCTGGTATTAAGACTTTAGAATTGCTGCAAAAACCAGGTACTTACGAGTATCTTGACCGGATTACTAAGAAGCTAGCAGATGGTTTGCTGAAAATTGCCAAAGAAACTGGTCATGGGGTGTGCGGTGGTCAAATCAGCGCCATGTTTGGCTTATTCTTTACCTCTGGCCCAGTTCATAACTACGAAGATGCCAAAAAGTCTGATACAGCCAAATTCGGACGTTTCCATCGGGGGATGTTAGAGCGTGGTGTTTACTTAGCACCCTCTCAATTTGAAGCTGGGTTTACGTCTTTTGCTCACACTGAAGAAGATATTGATCAGACTTTAGCAGTTGCACGAGATGTAATGTCTAGCCTTTGACACTCTCAAACCTAAAGGTGAGTAGTCTATCAGCTTTGAATTGAGAGGTAAACAAGTTCGTAGTAAGCACTTTAGTCCTTGTTTTTTAAGCACTAAAGTGCTTACTACGAACTTTTCATTACTAGCTTGACAGGCCACTAGTCTGCTACAAGTTGTACTGTTATCTCAAAACTACAAGTCAGGAGGTAAAATCACCTGATCAATTGCATGGATTACACCGTTAGTGGCTGTGATATCTGCCTGTGTGACTTTAGCTTCATTGACAGTTACACCGCTGGCAGGATCAACTTTAACGTTGATTGCGCCACCTTCAAGGCTTTTAACTTCACCAGACTTCAAATCAGTGGACAATACCTTACCAGGTACTACATGGTAAGTTAAAATCTTGATCAATACTTCTTTGTTGGCTGGATTTAACAATTCTTGCAAAGCATCTTGTGGCAACTTAGCAAAAGCTGCATCAGTAGGTGCAAAAATGGTTAAGTTATCTTTGCCTTGCAAAGCTCCAGCCAATCCTGCGGCTTTCAAAGCCCTAGTTAAGGTTGTAAAGGAAGCGTTTGACTCTGCCAACCCTAGTAAGTTTTTACCTTGATTGTCGCTTGCTCCTGGCTCTGGTGGAGTTGTTGTAGGTGTCTCAGGGGGTTGAGTTTCCGGGGTAGGACTTGGAGGGGGGGGTGGAACTTCACCAGGTGTAACACTACCACCACGATTATAGGGCGGCTCGTTGAAAATACTTGGTCTGGGATTTGTTACACTACCTTTCTGCGCTACTTGTTTGGGTTTGGTATTGCCCTTTTCTATTTCGGAAGCAGCTTCAACAGGTGTGGATTGAGCGTTTACTTGAAGACGTTGAGCCTTGTTATAGGGGGCTTCGTTAAAAATACTGGGGTTAGGATTTAGTGCCTCTTTAGCTTCAGATGGTAAAGTAATAACCAGGCTGAAACTACTAAATCCTGCTATGCCTGCCAACGCGATCAGCAATTTGCTGTAATTTGTCTTCATAAATTTTGTTTGTCTTTTTGTCCACACATTACATAAAGATTTATAACATCTTGCTATGTACAAAATCTAACCTAAGAGGGAAGAAAAATTTTTCCCTATAAGAGTTTGTTCTGGTCAGGTAAAATATCAAACTTCGGCTCACGCTGATAATTATGAAATATATCTAGCACATATTGTATGTAATGAGGATATTTTTTTTCCTTATACTAATTCTGTATGAAGATGCGCTAAACCATATTAGGACTGAAGTATAAGAAAGAAAAACGAACCGCAAAGGGCGCAAAGGACACAAAGAAAGAAAGAAAGAAAATTTGGCGCAGCCTCACAGAGAAATGGTATGAGCGGTTAAGTTGATTTATGTATGCTAAATTTAATTATTTGATATTTTAATCAGAAAATAATCCTTTTTAATTCGATGATTTTGCTAAAAATCAGGCATAAGTTCAACCAAAATCTCAATTAGATAGCCAAAAAGTAAATAATGTAAAGAAAAATTACTTTAACTAAAGATACAATTGTAAAGTTAAGAAGTTGAGCCAGTTATAAGGTATACAACATGCTGGAATTATACCAATGGGAACTATCTCAATACTCAGAGAAAGTGCGCCTAATTCTAGATTTTAAAGGACTAGATTACCGCAAAATAGAGGTTACACCTGGGATTGGACAGGTAGAACTATTCCGGCTGACTGGTCAGAAACAAGTCCCGGTATTAAAGGATCGTAATCGATATATTGCGGATTCTACGGAAATAGCTAAGTATTTAGACTTAGAGTATCCCGATCGCCCAATAATACCGCAAGATCCCAAAAAACGGGGTTTAACTTTATTAATAGAAGAATGGGCTGATGAGTCCATAGGTATCAAAGGTCGCAAAGCACTATTTGCAGCAATAAGTCAAGATCAAAATTTCCGCAAGTCTTTATTACCCACCTCAACACCAGATATATTTAAGAGTCTGGTTGGAGGAGTACCCACTGACTTACTGACAGTGCTAGGTTTTGGCGTAGGTTATAGTCCAGATATTATCCAGTCAGCGATCGCATCTTTAAAACAAGACTTGGAAGCGGTAACGTTATTATTGGCAGATAGTCCTTATTTAACTGGAGATGAGCCGACTTTAGCCGATTTGGCAGTAGCTGGATTATCGATATTGTTGAAATTCCCCTCTGGCCCCTATCTGGATTTACCAGCTTCTCTTAGAGGTAAAGGATTGCCAATCTTTTCCGAGAATATAGATTATGAACCATTCTTTACCTGGCGCGATCGCCTTTACGCCCAATTCCGCAAATCATTAATCAGTACCACTCCACCAACGGGAAGTGCGCCAACTTCGATTCAGATTGACTAGCACCGCAAGGCGGAAGTCAAAAGTCAAAAGTCAAAAGTCAAAAGTTTTGTATATCAAGGCTTTTGCAAGTTTTAAACTGGTAGCTTGATTTACGCCGCGCTGTACTAGGTAATGGGCATTGGGCATGGTGGAAAATAACTAATGACTAATGACTAATGACTAATAACATGAATTCAGGACAGCCATTAGGTTCGGTTATTCAAGGTTCTCTAACTGAAGGCTTAGAAGTACGATTGCATCCTGACATTTCTGTGGAAGATATGCGGGTGGGTAAGTTTCTCATTGTGCAAGGGATGCGATCGCGCTTTTTCTGTATGCTGACAGATGTAGCATTGGGGGCTGCTAATGCCCGGATTATTGCCAATCCCCCTAATTGGGAAGATACTTTTTTACGAGATGTTTTAGCCGGAAGTGGTACTTATGGGACTATCAACCTCGCGCCGATGTTGATGTTCACTCCCGAATCGGAAGAATCTTTCTCCCCAACAAATGGCAAATCAACTAATCCCTTCCTCCCATCGGTGACGGGTTTGGCTTCATTTGTGCCACAAACCAGTACTACAATGGAATTGTTGCCTGTTAAAACTATTCCTAGCCACTTTAGCCAAGTTTACGATGCAAGTGTTGACGATTTTCGCCGGGTATTTGGTTGGGAAGATGACCCCCAAAGGCGTAATTTTTCCATAGGTAAACCTTTGGATATGGATGTGCCCGTTTGCATCGATTTAAACCGCTTCGTGGAACGGAGTAATGGGGTTTTTGGGAAATCTGGTACTGGTAAATCCTTTCTAACACGGTTACTTTTAGCTGGCGTTATCCGTAAAAATGCGGCAGTAAACTTGATTTTTGATATGCACTCTGAGTATGGCTGGGAAGCCGTTGCAGAAGGGAAAAACGTTAGTACTGTTAAGGGTTTAAAGCAACTTTTTCCCAGCAAGGTAGAAGTTTACACCCTCGACCCGGAATCGACAAAGCGCCGAGGTGTGCGTGATGCTCAAGAACTTTATTTGAGTTATGAGCAAATTGAAGTTGAAGATATTAAGTTATGTAGCCGAGATTTAGGACTCTCTGACGCAGCCCTGGATAACGCCAATATTCTATATAGCGAGTATCGCAAGTCTTGGATTGTCCAGTTGCTGAATATGACTAACGAAGAAATCGAGATGTTTTGCGAGGAGAAGCGGGGACACAAAGGCTCGATTATGGCATTACAGCGCAAACTGATGCGTATGGATAATTTGAAGTATATGCGTGCGGTTTGCCCCCAGAATTACATTGATAAAATTGTGCAATGTCTGGAAGCTGGGAAGAATGTTGTGATAGAATTTGGTTCCCAGTCTAATATGCTCTCTTATATGTTGGTGACGAATATGATCACCCGACGTATTCACGAGCATTACGTCAAAAAAGCTGATAGATTCCTGCAAAGCAAAAATCCTTGCGATCGCCCCACGCCATTGATGATTACCATTGAAGAGGCGCACCGTTTCCTTGACCCAGGAGTGGTACAAAGTACTATCTTTGGGACTATCGCCAGGGAACTGCGAAAGTATTTCGTCACACTTTTGGTAGTTGATCAACGTCCATCAGGTATTGATAATGAAGTCATGTCCCAGATTGGGACTCGGATAACCGCTTTGCTTAATGATGAAAAAGACATTGACGCGATTTTTACAGGTGTATCTGGTGGTGGTGGACTGCGATCGGTATTGGCAAAGTTAGACTCTAAGCAACAAGCTTTAATTTTGGGTCATGCTGTTCCTATGCCAGTAGTAGTACGTACCCGTCCTTACGACGCAACTTTTTACAAAGAAATTGGTGAACCAGCCTGGGAAGAAAAACCTGACGCAGAAGTATTCGCTGCTGCTGAACTAGCCAAAGCTGACCTGGGATTCTAGATAATCATTTGTCAGTTGTCCTATGTCCTTTGCAAATGACTAATGACTAATGACAAATCCCTAATTCGTAACATCCCTCCATTTTCACAGGAAATTAAGTTCGGTTATCCGGCTAGTTTTGGCAACAGAAGATGAGTTTTTAGCGTCACTATAGATATAGTCAGTAATTTCAAGGAAGTTTAATTTTTTTTGCAAATCGGCAATTTTGAATTATAATTAGAGATTTTATCTTAAAGTACTTTACTATTTGCCTGATTTATCCTACTATAAAGTAAATGGAACTCATACCGACTTCGGATTTCCATCTGCTATTAGTAAATGCATAAGAGAAGAATTCTCCAAAACAACCAGTGTGCTTATATAGAAATTGAAAATTTAAGAGATTGAAAATTTAGGGAAGGTAGGGGAACCTATCATTGGGAGTTTACGTCTGAACAACGGCTAGATCAATTGATAATTACTTTTGATAGCTCCCGATATTTCGTGATAGATGTACTACCTTTCTCCATTGATTTTAGTAAGATAACATACATTGTGTTTACGGAGTAGAGGATAACACATCAATGCCTACTGTCAACACCCAAACGGAAAACCTCAATACCAAATTCACGGCTGATATGGTGCGAACCTATCTGCGAGAAATTGGTCGTGTACCACTGCTAACCCGTGAACAAGAGATTGTCTATGGAAAGCAGGTGCAACAAATGATGAAGTTCATCGACGCTAAAGAAGCTTTAGCGAAGAAACTGCACCGCGAACCGGAAATGTCAGAGTGGGCTGACCACGTTCAACAATCGGAAACCGAGATCCAACAAACGGTGGCGCAAGGTAAGCGGGCGAAGCAAAAAATGATCGAAGCGAATTTGCGCTTGGTTGTTGCTATTGCCAAAAAGTACCAAAAGCGGAATATGGAGTTTCTGGATTTAATCCAGGAAGGAACACTAGGATTAGAGCGGGGTGTGGAGAAATTTGACCCAATGAGGGGTTATAAGTTCTCAACTTACGCTTACTGGTGGATTCGCCAAGCGATTACCCGTGCGATCGCTCAACAAGGTCGTACCATCCGCTTACCGATCCACATTACCGAAAAACTGAATAAAATCAAGAAAGTGCAGCGCGAATTGGCTCAAACCTTGGGGCGATCGCCTACTCCAGCCGAAATTGCCAAAGAACTGGAAATAGAACCTGCTCAGATCCGCGAGTACCTGAACATGGCGCGTCAACCAGTATCTTTGGATGTTAAAGTTGGCGATAACCAGGATACTGAGTTGCAAGAAATGCTCGAAGATGATGGCCCATCACCAGAGTATTACACCAACCAGGAATTCTTACGCCAAGACTTGAACAACCTGCTAGCAGAACTGACTCCGCAACAGCGACAAGTTTTAGCCCTGCGCTTTGGTTTAGAAGATGGTAATGAAATGTCATTGGCGAAAGTGGGTGAGAGATTGAATCTCAGCCGTGAACGCGTCCGCCAGTTAGAGCATCAAGCTTTGGCTCATCTGCGTCGCCGTCGTGCCAATGTCCAAGAATACGTTGCTAGTTAAAATGAGAGACGCGAAAAGCCGCGTCTTTCTACCACGTTGGTGATGCGCCTCCTGAATCCAGGGGGCTATTTTTTTATGCTGATAACCCAATTAGGGACTTCCAAATAAAAAAATGTTCCAAAACTGACGCAAAAACTCTCTCTATTCCTCTTCTCTCTGTGTTCTCTGTGTCTCTGTGGTTCGTTTATTTGGATAATTTATTTCTTGGAAGTCCCTTACGCTAGGTCGAATGCGATCCAATACTGCTCAGTTAAGGCTAAAAAATAAAAATGTGTAGGTTGGGTTGAGGAACGAAACCCAACATTTCCAGGGCTTTGTTGGGTTTTACTAAAGTTCAACCCAACCTACAAATCTTCAAAACCTACGCAGTATTGGAATGCGATCGCATTGTCACCCGATGCAAGCCCATCATTAATTACCAAAATCCGGCAAGACTCTAAAATAGGAACATAAAGTCACATACTATGGTAGATAGTATGGCAATTGAGAAAGTAAAAGCTTCTTTTGTTTGCGGAAAACACTAAAATGAGAAAGTAAAAGCTGCTTTTGTTTGCGGAAAACACTAAAATGAGAAAGTAAAAGCTGCTTTTGTTTGTGGAAAACACTAAAATGCGAAATCAAAAGCTGGTTTTGAAGAAGTAAAAGCTGCTTTTGAGTAAGCAATCAAGCATTTTTACTTAATTCAATATGAATTTTAGTCTAGGCGATCGCGAAGATATGCTAAATTTTCACGGACAGTAACAGTATGGGGGTGATTTATCCCTAATTGTTGCTCAACAATATCTAAAGCTTGGATGAAAAGGGGTTCGGCTTCGCTGTATCTGCCTTGGGAGTAGTAGAGTTCCGCTAGGTTGTTGTAACTGGTGGCGACATCTTCCTCTAACCCTAATTCTTTTTGCAATTCTAGCGCTTTATAAGTATACTTAATTGCTAAATCTAATTCTTGTTGATAATCCTGGGCTTCACCTCTATCTAATCTCTGTTTGTAAATATTCGCCAACGTAATATACAAACTTGCTAATTTCGCGTCTTTAATTTCGCTTTGCTGTTCTATTTGCTGAATTAATCTTTGTAAATCTTCAATGGGTAAAAAATAGTCATTATCACTATTAAAGTTTTCTAATTCCGTACTTCTTAATGCAAAACGTATCGCCTCAAGTTCTCTGGCAGAAATCACATTTTTAGCATGGGAAACAAACCGAAATACTCCATTACGCCAACTCCAAAAATCCGGCGCTTTTTTGATTAAATTAATCATCAATTGATGCGTCACCCACAGGACAATCGCAAAGGGAAATTTCCCCAAACCTTCCCTTGTCCACTGCAAATAACCAAAGAACTTTTCTTGTGCTGATTGTTCTTCCCCCAGCCTGAGAAAAAGCAACTTTTCTGCGCCCGTGACAGTTATCACTGCTGGTTGATACTGTTGTAGACATTCTTCCTTTTCTAAGAGTTGTTGAATAGCGCCTTTTAAATTAGGTTCTTGTTCGTCTAATGTAAGAGTATAAGTACAAAAATGAGGTTTTAATTCTATTTCATAGCGGTCAATTATTTGATTACGAAAATTAGCATTATCACAAATACCAATGAGTAAATTAAATTTACCTGCTCCCGCTTCAATGGAGACAATTAAATAATCAAAAGCATCTTGATTTTTTTTATCAGTGTTAATATTTTTATTCTGATTATTTGCTGTCATCAATTAAGCCCTCCTCACGCAACAATTCGACAACAATAGGATGAACATCATACCAATTTTGACGGTTGCGATATTCAAGCACATAAAGCCCATGTAGTAAATCAAGAAATTCTTGCTGTTTCGGGTCTTCTGGCTTAAAATTTTGATAAGTTGTTTGCAATATTCGATAATCTACACTACCTAAAGGCATAGCAAAATCATTGCGAATATTATTAGTAGACTTACCACATCCCCGATGTCCGGTGAAAACAACCTTACCATCCGAATTGGGACTATCTTCAATCAACTGTATCAATTCATCAATAGTATCTTCGCCATACTCTACCCGAAACCGTCGTAAATCATTCTCTTCAATTAAGGGTAACAGTTCCAAATTACGATAAGCTTGTTGAAACGACTTGAGTAAATCTTCAGTCATAGAATGGGGTAAATATAATTAACCTGCACCACAGTTAATTATCACCCATTTCCCCACAGATGGAAATCCAAACTGATCGTTTCTGGGTAGAGAAATGATTTTATTCAAACCCCACAAGATTGGATAATTTATTTCTTGGAAGTCCCTACTTTGGTCACGATATTTACACCGTCGCAACCCTTTCTCAATCTCACGCACTTTTTCGTCTAGGCGCAGTCTTGCTTGATCTACGGGACTAATGCCGCAAGGCGGAAGTCAAAAGTCAAAAGTCAAAAGTCAAAATGAATACAGGCTAATAGCTTCGTTGATTGGGAATGGGTGGTTTATTTACGCTGTGCTGTAATAGCTGCAAGTAGCAGAATTGTTTTGACTGTACGACTATTGCTCATAATGGAGTAAAAAAGTTATCATCAAAACTCAGTACTCAGCTAAGGGGCAATACTTTTCTATGAAAGCAACAAGGGAGCGATGCCTACGGCGGGCTACGCCTACGCAGAAATTGGCAACACTCTGGCAAGAGATTATAGCAGAGGCAAGGGCGGCACTTGCTGAAAGACCGATGAAATCAGCATTTTTATCACCTGAAAAATCTCAAAGGCAAGATGTCAAAAAATTAAATGTTAATTGAGAAGGTTTAATTTGTGATTAACTTCACCCAATGGGATGAATCGATTGGATGAAGAATAAAGACTCTAAGTGATGGTAATCTAACGTTGTTGAGCTAAATTAAATAAAAACTTCAGTTTTTGACAGTTTTCTTTTTTGGACAATAGTAATATAAGTTGTAAACAAAGTCCTTGATAATTAAGACTTAGTAATAATTTAAGTAAATTATAAAGAACTTAGTTCGTTTTTTAACAGGAGAAGTAGGGTGCTTAACAACCTTCATCAGTTCTTATCTCCCCGTCAATGGGGAATTTCCCTCGCAGGCTTAGGCTTACTTCTCGGTTTGGGCATTATAGCCAAGCAGACTCAAGTAGTACCAGTTACAAATTCTTCATTATCATCGGCTCAAATTCAGAAAACCAGCGAAAACTCTCTTTTGTCGCAGCTAAGAAGAGTTCGAGAGCAGAGAAGTCAACTCAACGCGGCTTCTGGAGATAGAGGATTTTTTGCCCATAAGAGCGGAAAAACTTTACCTACAACCACAGCGTTGGTTCCAAATTCTCAAGGAGCTACAAAAGGCGCAGGAGTTTTACCAAAAGTGGATTTTCCTGTAAAAGATGGGATTTACCTTTATGGTCAATCCCCAAAATCAAACCAGCTTGGTCAAGGTTACATCATATTTCAAAAGCAGCAGGATAAGGTAACGGGTGCATTGTTTATGCCCCAATCAGAATTTAATTGTTTTCAGGGTACACTCAACCCATCAGGAGAGTTGGCGATGACGGTTAATAGTTCGTCAAATCAAGCCAGTTCTGCTCAGTCGAATCAGGTAGCTGCAAGCAATAGACTACCTCAAGTAAGTGAAGATGAGTTAAGTAGTTATCCTTACTCGCTGGCTCTGCAAGACTTTTATCATTTAAGTTCTATCACTCCTAGCGATCGCCGCACGTTGCAAATGTGCAAGTAATCTTCAATTTAATACTCAATTCCTGGTTGCGCCTTAACGCCTTGATCGCGGAAAGGGTGCTTAATTAGCGTCATTTCAGTTACGAGGTCAGCACGCTCTATTATTGCAGCAGGTGCGCCTCTACCTGTGAGAATAACGTGCTTATCGGCTGGTTTTTGCGCCAAACCCGCTAAAACATCCTCTACTTCTAAGTAAGACATTTTGAGGGCAATATTGATTTCGTCTAACAACACCATGTGAAAATCTGGGTTGCGAATATATTCTAATGATTTTTGCCAAGCGGCGCTAGCTTTATCGAGATCGCGATCGCGGTCTTGAGTTTCCCAGGTGAAGCCTTCGCCCATTGCGTGAAATTCTAACTGATCTTCCCAATTACTGAAAACCCTTTTTTCGGAAGGTTCCCAACTACCTTTGATAAATTGAACGATCGCTACTTTATACCCGTGACCTAGCGATCGTAACACCATCCCCAAAGCGGCAGTGGTTTTACCTTTACCATTACCAGTATTTACAATAATTAATCCTTTTTCAGGTACAGCTTGTGCTATGCGTTGATCCTGCACTTCTTTGCGTCGCTGCATCTTTTTGCGATACTGTTCATCAGTCAGAGACGAAGACATGACTTCATCAATCAAGCGTCCAATCTCTTTGTCTGGGTTTAATTCTTCTGGTGTATCGTTTTTCATCAATTTTGTGTGCAAATAACTGTTAAAAGTTTCGAGAATGAACTGAAATTCAGTTTATTCTTTGATTTTACTTAAATTACATAATTGAATATGTCCAGTAAGATTTTACGTAAAAATATTGATACCGTGTTAGCTTGTTTAACATCACTAGCAGACAACTAAGTAAAACTCTATGATATACAAACTAAAGTTATAATTTGAGTTCAATATTGCTATTTTAAATAATTTAATAGGTTTATTAAATCATTTTAGTAAGAAGATTTTATCTTTTCCTTCGACAGGTCAGTTGGTTAGGATAAAGATTATCATTACGTCACTTGTTTAGAAAGTTACATTAGTTGTACCAGGGCTACTATTTTAGAAATTGAGTTACTAAAATAGTACAATTACTCTCCCTCATTCTCCTCATCTTCGTCCTCACTCCAATATTGTTGAGGTGCATTTCCGTGAACTTCTAAAATCTTTGGTTTTTTGATTTTATTATCAGGCTGATTAATTGCTTCTAACTGCACGTCAAATTTCCAGTTATCACCAAAATCATAAAGATAGGTCATTTTAGCACCCGGTTCTAGAGACAAATCACCAATCTGTACTTGGTCAGCAAATGGGGGTGTTTCCATGTAGGGATGACCTATTTTAATTGTGCGACCAAAACGGTCTTTATAACTAAACTCATATAAATGGTCGTAGTCAAAATCAAAAGCATCAAGAATTGTTTCTGCTAGCCAGCTTAATGTTTTTTTCGCTGGTATGGCAATGCGTCTCCAAGCGTGAGAAATAGACACTTTAAAAATATAAATTCCATCAGTGAAGCCTTGCTGTGGAACAAATAAGTTATGCTCCCATTCGGGAAAAAATGGTTGTAAATGTGACTGCAATTTCCCAAAATTCACATTTATATCATCCTGTAATTCTCCTCGTATCCCTAATGGAAATAATAATTGTAACAGAGCATCTCCAAAGGGCAAGCGTTGTAAACTGGTAATACGCCATCCCTTACCTTCTTGCGGTTTTCCTTGCTTGATAGATAACAATCCAAATAACTCTAACAGGGCAATGTTATGCAAACCAGGGTAATAACTAATATCGTGTTGGTCTTCATATTTAGGAAATTTTAAACCTTTATCTGGGACGCGGGTCCAAAGTTGAATACATCTAAATAAATTTCCGAATGAGTCTTGATGTTCACCCAAAATTTCGTTATTTTCCCAAATCAACCAGGCTTCTAATAAGTTGAAATAGCGTTCTGTTGGGTTAAGATTTGACCATGATTCCAAGGTAGCGGTGTCTAATACTAAAATTTGCTTCTTACCTTGGGTTCTAATTTGAGCTATCCCAGAACTGCGTAATAACAGATATAGTCCATTAATGTAAGGGTATGATTTCTGTACAGGGCGTTTAAGTTTAGTTTCAATTGAGTGACTTAACCGAGAATTAACTTCTGATAATACTTTCAGTGGTAAAAGGTTATTAACACTACTAACTTCTACTCCATTTGGTTGCAAGAAATCTATTAGGGTTTGAAAGTCATGCAGAATCGTACCAGGTTGATTTTCATCAATGCTGAGTTCTTGTAGAAGTTGTTGTTGTGACTCTGCAAGGGTTGGCAGTTCAGGATTGAATGTGCGTTCTAGCCGCGCAAATAAATCTTCCATAAATAAAAGTTATAAATTCACAATTTAACCTTCGACTTACGCAAAATACCTCTCAAACTCTTATTCCTCCGTGTTCTCTGTGCCTCTGTGGTTAGATTTTCCGTTACCTCTGCGTAAGTCCTACTTCCGTAAAACCCTGTTCTCTATACTATGACTTCAGCAGTTACCCTAATAAACCTTGACCTGCCAAGTATCACCGCAGGACTATCAAGACCGTAAGCTTAATGAGATGTGAATAATAATATTTTCACCTTCTAGTTGATCATCCCAGGAATTTGATATGAATAGTAACACTCGTCTACAGATGATTTTAGCTGATACACCTATTGATACAGTATTAAGAGCGATCGCTCAACTAAATTTACCTAACTGGTGGTTAGCCGGGGGTGCAGTCCGAAACACCGTTTGGTCTTCAATTTTTGGCAATGAGTGTAAATTAGCTATTAAAGATTTTGATATTGCATTCTTTGATATAGAGGGAAACCGTTCTCAAGAACTAGCAGCAAAGGCGACTCTCACAGAACAATTTCCTCATGAACAGTTTGATGTAAAAAATCAAGCTAGTTTTGCTCGTTGGCGGCCTGGTTGCAGACCCTACACGAGTACGGAGGATGGCATCACAGATTGGCTGCACACTGCTACTGCTGTAGGAGTTCGGCTAGATGCACAAAGCCAATGGCAATTTTTTACTCCCTACGGCTTAGATGACCTGTTTAGTGGGATTATTCGACCTACACCAGCACATATTGATAATGTAGATGCCCACAATAAGGCAGCAACATTCTTGCAAAAGTGCCCTTATCTGCGGTTGGCGTAAAAGTTACAGTCGGGTTGTAACCACAGGGTAAGCGCATCTTGTCAGTAAGAACACCTCTCAATACGGTTCGGATAAGGTTTTTTGATGACACGCCCTAGATCCAAAGACGCGATAAATCGCCGTCTTTACAAGAATCAGTCCTTTGTCTTGACGGCGATTTATCGCGTCTCTTGCCTTAACCGAACCGTATTGGAACACCTCTCCCTGGTTTACTACGTAAAACCGTCCCTCTCCGAAGCGGAGAGGGATAGAGTTGAACAGGTTTGTTGAACAGGATAGTGAAAATTTATCGTTCAGTCTGTTCTGGTAGATCATCTAGTTCCAGGAAGAATCAGCGTTTCTGAGCAATTTGCTGCAAGTATGTAATTAGCTGTTCTCCGGCGGTGTCAATGTGTCGTTTCAGTAACCTGACAGCAGTTTTTGTATCCTGTTTTTGACAAGCATCTAAAAGTTGATAGTGTTCTTTTTGCGATCGCTCCTGGTAATCCATCTGCGCTAATTGTACGCGGACATAGCGATCGCAATTAACGTGTAAAGTTTTAATCATCCCCAACAACCGGGGACGTTCAGCAGTGGCGTACAGCGTCGCATGAAATTCCCAGTTGAGTTTTGCCAACACACCTGCATCAGTTGCTTGATCTGTCGCTGACAAAATCACAGCAGCTTTTTCTATATCTGTTTCTTTGAACTTGGGTATTGCCAACTGCATCGCTTTCACTTCTAAGGCGCTACGAATCTCACAAATTTCTTGCGCCTCTTGTGCTGTCAACACCGATACGATCGCACCACGATTTAAATGTAGTGTCACTAATCCTTCTGCTTCTAGCTGCTTGAGCGCTTCACGCACGGGAATACGACTTACTCCAAACTGAGTGGCGATTTCATCCTGTCTCAGGGATTGTCCTTCCTGAAAAATCCCGCGCAGAATCGCTTCCCGCAAAGCATCGGCAATTAAATCTGGGGTACTGCGTTGTTGTTGCAGCACATTCGCTGCCAAGTCATTTAAATTCATATTGAATATTGTATACAAAATCCAAAAGATTGTATACAATATCCAAAGTAAGTTTTTTAAACATCCCTTCAATACTACGGGAGACAATTATGAGCATCGCATCTCAACCAGACCGAATTATCATCTTCGACACCACGCTACGGGATGGCGAACAGTCACCGGGCGCAACCCTGAATGTAGAAGAGAAATTAGCGATCGCTCATCAACTAGCTCTCCTTGGTGTCGATGTGATTGAAGCAGGTTTTGCCGTTGCTAGTCCGGGAGATTTTCAAGCTGTTAAAACCATTGCTGAACAAGTCGGAATACCCGGTGGGCCAATCATTTGCAGTTTAGCTAGAGCCATTCGCCAAGATATTCACGCCGCCGCCGAAGCCTTGAAAGGCGCGGCTCGTCCGAGAATCCACACGATGATTTCTACCTCTGATATTCACCTGAAATATCAGTTGAAAAAGTCTCGCAGCGAAGTATTAGCGATCGCATCAGAAATGGTTGCTTATGCCAAGTCGTTTGTAGACGATGTAGAATTTTCACCGATGGATGCTAGCCGCACTGAGCCAGAGTTTCTTTATGAAGTTTTGGAGATGGCGATCGCAGCAGGTGCAACTACAATCAACATTCCTGATACCGTTGGTTACTGCACACCCAAAGAAATCGGAAATCTGATTCAGGGAATTCGAGAACATGTTCCTAATATTGATGGGGTAATTCTTTCCATTCACACTCAAAATGATTTGGGTTTGGCAACAGCTAACGCATTGGCAGCAATTGAATATGGCGTGCGTCAGGTGGAGTGTACCATTAATGGTATCGGAGAACGAGCAGGTAATGCAGCATTGGAAGAAATTGTGATGGCCTTGCAGGTTCGCAAACCATTTTTCAACCCTTACTTTGGTCGTCCGGTTGATGCCGATACACCCTTGACTAATATTAAGACTCAGGAGATTTACAAAACCTCGTCTTTGGTTTCCCAATTAACTGGGATGCTGATTCAGCCCAATAAAGCGATCGTGGGAGCAAACGCTTTCGCCCATGAGTCTGGTATTCATCAAGATGGGATCATCAAGCACCGCGAAACTTATGAAATTATGGAAGCTGCTGCGATCGGTTTGCCAGAAAATCACATTGTTTTGGGCAAGCACTCTGGACGAAATGCTTTCCGTACCAGGCTCAAGGAATTGGGTTTTGAATTGAACGAAGCGGATTTGAATAAAGCCTTCAATCGATTCAAAGATGTTGCCGATAAGAAAAAAGAAATCTCAGATTGGGATTTAGAAGCGATCGTTCGAGATGAAACGCAGATTCAAGTAGAAAGTGGCTTTCAAATCGAACATGTCCAGGTAATCTGCGGTGACTGCACTTGCCCAACTGCAACTATTACAATTGTTACCCCTGAAGGCAAAATCCTCACAGATGCGAGTGTAGGCACTGGGCCAGTGGATGCGGTGTATCAAGCAATCAATCAATTAGTGGAAATACCCAATCAACTAATTGAATTTTCTGTCCAATCTGTGACTGGAGGAATTGATGCACTGGGAACCGTCACAGTTCGCTTGAAGCATCAAGAGCAGATATTTTCTGGACAAGCATCTGATACTGATATTGTGGTAGCAGCAGCTTACGCTCATATCAACGCCCTGAATCGTCTTTATCGTTATTTGCAAACAGAGAGATCCCATTTGCATAAAATAAACTCTGCTGTTGTGTCTGGGTAGATCGGATGCGTTGCTGAATACACGGATGAATCCTTGATGTAGAGACGTAAAATTTTACGTCTCTACAAAAGTTTTGCATAAAATCTTAGCGCATTGGCATTGCCAAATTTAATTTGCTACAAACTTAATCTTTGAATACTGATACTATTTCACTTGAATAATCATACAGGGGCATGGCAATGATCATAGGTGTAAAATTAACGTAAAAGCTATGTCCCGCAAGGAACTGAAGTTCCAAGAATAATAGCGGAAGTCATCTGAAGATGACTAAAATATACCCAACAATCTTTAGTCTACTTCAGTAGACTTTAGCTATTAGCCTTGAACTTCAGTTCGAGGCGGGTTGACAGCGAAGTGTGTATATAGTATTTTTGTACTATACAACGTGTTGCATAAAAATTTAACACTCTCGATTACACCAACAGGAAAGCAAAATTAATGAGGCTATCTAAGGTAGACTTGAGCAGTTTAGTAGCGATCGCTCACTCTGATGGATATTTGCAGTTGTTGCTCGATCGAGGCGACGAACTAGAGTTTTTGGAAATTCCAGCGCCAGTACAAGCTTATGAAGGATTGCAAGAACTGAACGAGGCGATAGCCCAAACGCCTGCACTATTTTTTGAAGAACCAATTGCTATGTTACCAGTTAGCTCATCAATGGCGATCGCTGTAGGCTACGATCGCGACGAACACATTTTGCAAGTTGAGTTTCAAAATGGAGGTGTTTATCAGTACTTAGGCGTAGACGAGGATACTTGGGAAGATTTACATGCCTCTAACTCAATTGGCAGCTTTTATAATCAAGAGATTAAAAGTAAATATGACTGCGATCGTCTATATAATACAGATTATACTATTGACTAATAACTGCATGTAAGGTTTTCAATAATTCTTGCGTCGTGTAGGGTTTGGGTAAAAAGGCTGTATATTCATCTCTTTTGTCGATTGGTACTTGTTCACTTGTTACAAGTCCACTCACAACAATAATCGGCAATAAGGGATTGATAATAGAAAAAGCCCATATAATAATACGATCGCAGTTATGACGACTACACTTACCTCTGTTGTTAAACCAAGAGCCGAAGATAGTTTTGCCATTAGCTTTGCACCATTGTCTCTTGAAGAAATCTATGCTTTGTCTAACGATCCAGCCAACGGTGCTGTAGTTATGATGAGTGGCGTAGTTCGCAATCAAACTGATGGTAAACCTGTAATTGCTCTAGAATATCAAGCTTACGAACCTATGGCATTGCGGATATTTTATCAAATTGCTGCTGATATTCGCTTATCTACGCCTGATGTGAATCGGGTAGTAATTCATCATCGCACTGGACGTTTGCAAGTTGGAGAAATTAGCGTTTTAGTCGCAGTAGGTTGTCCTCATCGGAGTGAGGCGTTTGAAGCTTGCCAGTATGCTATTGATACCCTCAAACACGAAGCACCCATTTGGAAAAAAGAACATTGGGAAGACGGTTCTAGTCATTGGGTAAGTATTGCTGCTTGCGAAACATCAGGAGAAAATTGTTAAAATTTCTGAGGTTATTGAACACCCTCAATTTATCCAGCAATTAGCAAACATGATGTATGCTAATCGCTAGTTGCTGGATGACATCAACTAGTACTTTACTATAGCGGTTCTTACTTGGATGCAACACAGTTTGACCTCACTTCCATTCCTCTCTCCTTTTAGGAGAGAGGCTTTGAATCTTACTCCCCAACGCTAGTAGGGAAGCAGGGTGGTTTCATACAACGAGAGAATAAAAACTAAAACTGGGTTTCAAAGCCTCTCTCCGCTTCGGGGAGAGGTTTGGAGAGGGGTCAAAATCTATGGTTATACATGAGAAATCAAGACTTATGTATTTTTCTTTTTCCGTATGAAACCACCCTGCCCAACGCTAGTAGGGAAGGGGTTGGGGGTTAGGTCTGTATTGCAAAGTGAGAAGCGCTATATTTGGGCTTTAAGTTTACCAAAGCATAGTAAAAAATACACGAGTTTTTTATTTGTCCAAAATCTAAACCAATTAGTAATCTCTAATTCCTAAATACCTACTTAACAGAAATATTTAATTTTTCTTAAAAATATTTATATTTGCAAAACAACAATTTATGTTGCATTTGTTTACAGAAAAGGCATGACTCTATTGAGGTTTGTAAATAATTTGTATTTCTACAAGGAATATTCCTTTAGACTGATCTTCAAAGTAAAAAATGTGGGGACAAACACCAATGCATTCGTTAAATATATTTTGCCACGAATTTGTAGTTGCTGTTTCCTTTGTAGCTTGCATTGTTGGGCTGGTGTTGCTGTGGGACAGTAAGCAGCAAAAAAATGATGTAGAAGAGACAGAGCGGATTTTATTTAGAATGAGCTTTACTTACTGGCTAGTTTACTGTGTAGCCTTTGGTATAGAAAAAATAGTTTTACCCGACTGGGAATCTTTGCTCATGACATTGAGAATAACTACGGCTCTGTCATATTTCTTAACTTTTTCTTGCATTGTTAGTCTGCCACTACACAAATTTGCAGTCCACCGTGTCGAAGAATAGTTATAAGGCATGGGGAATTGGGAATTGAGCATGATTAAGATTTCATAGCGATCGCTAATGCCGTTTCCAATTCTGACTGCGCCAAAGGGGTTAAAATAAAGACCTCTTGTACAGTCTTGCCCTGCCGTGCAATTACTTTATAGCCGCCGCGAATCGGTACTGAAACGCGCAGTTGCATTTTTGGACAATGACCTTTTGCCCGCCCAATCACTCCGGGTGTCACAGTTTGGATACTGTCCTGCTGACAAAGACGTTCTAAAATTGGGATAAGACCATCAAGGTGGGTTGAGTGATTCCAAACCAGTCTGCCAGCTTTTTGCGAAGCTGATCGGAGGGAATCTGCGGTGGGTTTGCCCATGATAATTAAGCTGCTTCTAGAGGTGCCATTGTCAAACCTGCTCGATGCAGCTGCTGGTGATAAAGTTCCGCAGGCTCTTGGGGCCCGACCCAGACGATCGCTTGACCTTCATAGTGTACCTGATTAGTTAGATCCCATGCGCGATCGCCAGTCATCCCTGGAATATATTTCATCAAACATTCACTCACATGTTGGAATGTATTAAAATCATCGTTTAATACAATCACTTTGTAATTCGGATAAGTCTTACGGGTAACTTGATTAGACCGTTCAGGAGCTTTAGTTGGTGCTGTGGCCATCCCGTAAACCTCTGCTGAAAGTGTCATAAGCATAAAATAATTAGTCAAGATAATTTTACAAAACTACATTACAAGCAACTAATTTAGTCCATTGTCAGTTGTCCTTTGTCCTTTGTGAAAAACTAATGACAAATGACAAATGACTAATGACTATCTACCGCCAATTATCCCAGTTTTCGTTAAAAATGGATGTATCGGGAAAGGCTGTGGGGTTGCCATTTTGTTGCAAAAGCCGTTTGAGAGCTTCGAGTTGTGGCTCTTGTTTGGGTAAGTCATCGACTAGTTGGTAGGGTGCGATCGCATTTTTAAGGGCAAAACTAGCAACAGTTCCCGCAGCTGCGCCAGAAGACCATTCAAAAGAATGGACTCGATAGGCAGCAGCAGCAATATGACTAGTAGCAATACTTTTACCACCTACTAGTAAATTATCAATTTTCTGGGGAATCATTGCCCTCAGAGCAATTTGGAAGGGATAAGCAAGACCTGCACCACGCCTTTCACCTGGACGTTCTGTATTACCAGGGGCTTCTGGGGGACTATTCACCATACAAGGATGGAAATCTATAGCGTAGTGACCAATACCCACAGCATCGGGGAAGATGGTAGAACGAGTCCGCCGCATTGCTTTTTCTGGTGAAACTTTACCTTCAATTACTGATACTGCTTCCAAACCTGCAAGTGCTGCTCGTAGTCTGCGATACATATCTGCTGGTAGAGTCTGGGAGTAATACTTATCGTTGTAATCTCGGCGAGAAATATCAATTTCCCAAATACCAAAGCCACCAGGTTGCCCCCAACTGGGGCGGCCAATGATCCGCCGTCCTTCGCGCATATAGGGATATTTCGATAAGCCATGTACTGTCCCCATTGGGGAATTTAACCCGGCAACAAAGCGGTTATTGCTTTGCTGCTGCTTTACACCCTCCCCCAACTGGGAATCTGTTGTCCCAGCTACCAACCAATAATAAAATGAGAGGGCATTTTCTTCAGCATTGCGGAGGGTTTCTGTTCGTAGTCCTCCCATCCAACCACCTGGTTTTAACTGCCCAGTACCTTGTAACTGTTGGCGACTGTAAACTAAGTTATCCTTAGCTGTTCCGGGGCGGTAGTCGTTACCCCAAGTCCAGTTTTGCATAGAAATGTCCCCTGGTGTAGCAGCAGTAAAACTGACACCGCCGAATTTTACTGGTTTCCCTTTGTTGGGACTCCAAATGCGACGATAGGTGAAAACTAAGTCAAAGTTCGCCAGTCGCTTTAATTCATAGCTAAAATATGGTGCGTATTGTAAATAAAATGGGGGCATCGTCTGCGGTTGCGGTTCCTTAGTTGCCTCCATTGCAAAAGTGTAGGTAAAACCTTGAGGGCAATAAGGATCGTTGTTGGCGCTGGACGCAGAAGGTTCTAGGTAAGAACGGGCATCAATACCCAATCGATAGGGGACATCAGCAAGTGCAATAATTTCTCCAGTTTCGCTCGCGTCTATGACATACCATTTAGGAGCATCCCCTTTATCTGCCTTGGGGAGGAAACGGAGAATAGTTTTGGTAAATCGAGATGAGTTTTCGTAGCTATAAGAATCTTCAATACTTTGAGATAAAGTAAAGGTATTGAGCGGTGGTGCGCCTTTTGGTGGTTGATGTTGGATTGCGATCGCACCATTAATTATTTTGCCATCAGTAGCGATTTCCAAATCCTTAATTACCGTGTTGGGAAACCATTGCAACTTCCCTTTGCCCTGCTTCTCGGCATCTTTGAGCATCTGGGCCAAAATCCCGTGAGCATCGCGGGGAAGAAAGCAGGAGTCACTTACCCAACAGTCACCGGGGTTAAGTTCACCGTATTTGCGCCCAATGCGGTTTCGCAATTCCATGTAGCCGCGAGAATAGAATTTGAGGGCACGCTGAGTTGGGCGTTCGTCTAACGCAGATGTCCCTTGAGAAGAAATTTGTCCTCCCAGCCAGTCGGTAATTTCCGTGAGACAAACCGTTCGTCCGGCTAGTAACCCCTCGTAAGCTGTGGCCACACCAGATAGTCCACCACCCACAACTAAAATCTCGCAATTGACAGTTTTATCTGGGGTTCTCGGTACTGTGGCGTTAGCCTTTGGCGTTGGCGCTGCGATCGCTCCATTAAATGCAACTAAACTAGATATTAAATTAAGACTGATCAGCGATGTCAAGCTATAAGCTACTTTGTGTCTACCCTTCATGATTAAAAAAACTGCTCCAAATCCTGTGTCACCTTGTAGAAGGTAGCATCCGAGAAATGATCATCACAAGTTTATAAGAGTAAATATATTTAAATACAATTTCTACACTGAAAATACTGAGTATGCAGGTGAAATTTTCCCTGCCTTGTTGTCATGCTAGAAAGTCTGCTTTCTTTTCTCTCCCCAGTCAAAAGAAGAGGAACAACTAGGATACACCTGAAGCGTTCCCCCTTGAGGTTGCCGTTCGCGGTAGCGTCTCTCAAAGAGAAGGCATCGCTATTCAACTACATGCTGATAAAAATCTTGATCCGGCGATCGCAACTCTCGGTATCAGTTCGGTAGATGCGTTCGCGCAGCGTCTCCGCAGGAGAATCGCTAACAACACGCCAGCAGCGTGCAGTGCAAGCCCTAATGTTTGTTTTGATGATGGTAAGGCTTCAGCAATTATTGCTCCCATGAAGTTGCTGACAACGGGCAAAGCTCATAGTGTTAGAGCAAATAGAAATTCCTGCATAGGTCAGGCTCCGCTAGTCGTAACAGACTTTTTGATATTTGATCGGTCTACCGATAGATTGCATCATCGATTGTGGCTCGGAAGAATTCGCCCTCTGACTCAAACCGCTCAGTGCCAAAGTACCATCCAATTCGTAGACGGGTCGGAATAGTGTAGCCGGAGAATGTGCCCTCTTCCTCTAAAATTCCACCGAAGTCCACATAATGGGACTCAGCACCTTCTGGATTACCCCAGCGCGGTAGCTTGAAGGTCTTGAGACGACCTGTTCGATCGATGGTGAAATCGAGTTCGGCTCTCTCGCCTTGCACGACAAAACTGGAATGCAAGCTGGAGTCTAGATGCGATGAATCTGTGCTTGTCCATGAAACGCCATCGCCACAGAACACAGACGGTAAGCACACTGACTCTGATTGGAGGCGACCAACGCTAGACCGCGTAATATCCAAACCACTCGCCGTTATCACAGGGAATAATCCTAAAAGCTTCCACTGCATAGCACCTACACCGTCTATAATCCGATCCGATCCCACAATTGGCAAACCATTCATCCATGCCGTAGCACTCCAAATCAGTCCATGCTTCCAGCAAATGACTTGCTCTGCTTTGAATGGAATCCAATTCTTCAATTTAATTTCGCCGTGCATCTGCAATCTAACCGCAGATGCGATCGCAGTTTCAGGAGCGATCGCGTGTTCGAGATATCGTCTTGCTGCTTCTGGTAGATGAGCGAATTCGTCTGAATGAAATACACGATCCTTAGATGTCGCAGAATTCCATAGCGTATTGAGAGAAATCTGTTTAATCATCATTGCCTCTAGTATTTTTAATTCAGAATTTGATAGATTGTGATGATAAGAATGATTGCAAAAATAGCTGTTATGAATATCCCCAGACGGTGGCTTCGACGAATTAGAACTGTCTAAATATCGACTGACTTTTAAACGCTCTATTTCTTGCTGGAGTTCGTAGATGATTTTCTGTAACTCACGTATTACCTTGCTTTGCTCAATAATTATCTCTACCAGTTGTTCTTTCGATAACTGGTTCAAGCTTTCTCGGTCTAAATCTTGAGGCAGGTGTTGGTTCATATTTGTGATACTCCCCCTCAACTGTCCCCTTTGTCAATATTCTGCTACCTGAATTCTTACTTAAAAACTGCTCTTGCTAAAAGTAGACAAGAGCAGTTTTTAATAGTAAACCCAAAATTACGAATTTAGGCATCTTCAAGCTCAAATTGAGCCACCGTAACGGCGTTAAAAGCGAAAGCCAAAACTAATGGCATCGGCGACTGAAACCAAAAGGTACAAAGAACAGCTAGGATTGTGACAATTACTGCGGACATCGACCACAATCGTTCTTCAAAAGTCAATCCCTTCTCGGCTTTAATCACTCTGAGAACGTTAACTGGAATTGGTTCCGGCATTACCCCACCCGGAGGGAAAGCCCAGAAGTTGTTACGTCGTTCTACAAATAAATCTGTCCAACCATTTTCTTGGCACCATGCCTCAATCCATTGAAGTGAGTAATGATTCATCATCGGGTTTCGGAGTTCGGTTTGTGGAAGTTGTGTACTTGGTGAATGTAAACTCTTGGAGATTCCTGAAGAACTAACTAATCGCTATAAAATTAACGCTAATTATCCAACTTTTAAGCTTTGTTAAGCATTTGAAACGCATATAATTACGCATCAAACCTTGCTTTCATTAATTAAAAGAGTAACAGTTGATAGGGGCTGTTGAATTTAAAAGACAATAAACTTTACTTGAAACATTGAAAATCAAGAATTGTAAATAAGTCCATGAGTATTACTGCTTAAGAAAACTCTTTATAGCGCTTATCAGTCCAGTGCAGTACAATAGGAGAGAGCAATTGTACTGATAACTGGTCGGTATGAAACCCTACTCTCTCGACTTGCGCCAGAAAATTGTTGATGCTTATGCCTGCGGTGATATT
>JAIVFU010000210.1 GCA_020829485.1 Nostoc sp. CHAB 5834
TCGCTATACATTGTGCTGCTCACGTCAAAGCAATTCTTGGGTTTACTATTCCCCTAGACTGTAAACCTATTTGGTTGCTGGCCACAATGCTAGAGCAGCTGGGGCTAAAGTTGACTTTCCGCAAGCAGGGCAAGCGCGGTCAACAGGTGAAACTTTTCTCTTTATCTAAAGAGGAATTAGAATTTGCAATGCATGTAATTGCTCATCGCGTAGAAAAGCGTAATCAAAAAGAAAATCGAACCTATTATGCCCCCCAAACCCCTGCTGTGTACAGTGTAAACCCTAATCAGCAGCCCGTATCCGTCCCCCCCCCTGATGCTATAGGGAACTCCCATTGCCAAGGGGAGGATACTACCGAATTTGAGTCGCCTCCGACCGATCGCATTACCCTACTCCACTGCGTAGAAATACTTCGCTCTGGTATTAAGCAGGGGGTTGACGCGATTAAAGGCATCCTTAAGCGATGGGTTGAGGATTTGCGCTGGGAGACGGTGCTGGAACTTGAAGCGATCGCTCCTGATGAACTGCGACTTGTGGAATCTCAAGTTCCTGAATTTTATGCCTTGCTGAATGAAGAGGTATTGCCAATGGAGTTCTCCTAAACTTTCGTCATAACTCACCGCATCATTGAAGCAATTCCTACTTTTGCCTTCAGCAATTGCGCTGATGCTGCTTTGCTAAATCGATTTTTTGGTAAAATGGGGTTAAGAGCTTTCATGCACTGAATTATCGGTCACTTCGACTAACTTGGGTTTCCCGAAGTAGTCTTCATCAACCGGAGCAAGTAGCGCTAAAGATGATACCGCTCCCAATATTTGATCTTCTCTCACCTCCAGGTACTTGTATAGCTCGTCCAAGGTGCGATGCCCAGAGATTTCCTGAATCACTCTTAAGGGAATTCCGGCATTACTCATTGAGGTGAGTGCTGTGCGCCGAAAGCTGTGAGAGCTTACGCCTTCAACTCCTACTTTTTTGCAAGCGACTCGCAATATCCACAGTGCCGAATCTCGGTGCAGGTGGTTATTGGCTCTTGAGTGGTCAGCATTTCCAGGGAACAACCAAGGAGAATCATCACGCGGTTTATATGCTTGCAACCTGACTCGCAATTCTTGAATTACCGGGATGGCACGGGTAGCCAGTTTCCCTTTTGTGTTACCTTTGCGAAAGATGATTTTGGCTCTGACTTTTCCTTTGGCATCATATACGTCCCGCTTAAGCAACGTCACTGCTTCGTTCACCCGACACGCTGTGTAAAGCATCACCGCAAACAGCGCTTTGTCTCGCAGTGAATCTACCCCCTGCGAGAACAGAAGTTGGATTTCCTGCAAAGACAGAATCTTTGCTCGACCATGCCTATCAATTTTCAAGGTTGCTGCCCCATCAACACCCCGCCCTGTTCTTATTATCCCAGTCCACGAGACAGGTTTTGCCAGAGGTGCAATTTTCGCAGCTATGGCCCGGCCCTTACCAGTAATAAAATGCCCAGCCGGATCAATAATATTTTTGGCAAAATCGAGGTATTTAGGCGCTTTCGCCTTGAGGGTGAAAGCTAGGCTCATAGCATTTTATTTCTTGGATCTCCTTATGCAGATGAGCAGTATGGGTATTTTCAGGAAGTAGCGTAATTACTGAGGATATTTAATACTAAATATTTGGCGAAGATGGTTGATGCTGGAATTGCTACGGGGTGATATTTATATTTATTTGCAATCGCCAATGGTAGCCGTTGGCAGTAGCATCTCTTCATAAAAGCCATCGCTTGAAGAATGCGCTGACACATTTGGCGATGATAGCATCAAGGTAATTCATCATGACAAATTACACGATTTAATAAGCGTGGACAGTCTAAGTTTACCTAGATGATATGCGAACATGAGCAATACAGGGCGTAAAAAAAAATTAGCATCTTTCAACTGTGACCAAAGGAAGTGGGAGCAGTTTATCGCCTGTTGCAACTCAAAAGGCACAACAGCAACAGCCACGCTGCTCGAATTTATCGATCTCTACTTAGACGATTCCCAAGATAAGGCTGATGCAATAGGTGGTAATAATTTAGACCAACGCCTAGACTCAAAGATTAAGGCAAGTGTAGATAAGTACTTAGTTGCTAGTAACAATAGTAACAGTATTCCTACCAATGAAACGATAAGAGCTATTTGCAAAAGACTTGATAAGCTCGAGTCAGAGTTTTTAAATGAATCTAATAGCAACCAAACCACAGCAATTGATAATCTTGCCAATTTATCACAAAAAGTGGAGAGAATGGCAGATCGAATGACACAGTTGGCTGAGGCGATTATTAAAATTCAAGACTATCTCAACAACCAACAAAAGCGGGGACAGAAATCGTACTACAATAATTCATCATTCAAAGTGCATACTCCCCGAATGCAACCATTAACCGAAGAAGGTTTGGCTTCAAGACTTGGTGTAAGTGAGGAAACTGTACGCAAGGAGCGAATTAAACTCCCCCCACCGCTTTTTGTAGCATGGTGTAAGGGCAAAGATAGATCAGGTATTGGGTGGGAATTTAACGAAAATACGGGATTATATCAGCCGGCAAGTTAGTATTTTGATTAATTTCAACTTGTCGCGGCGAATGTGCGCTCTGCTGTTGCTGTTGCCAATTTTAATTTTTTAAAATGTGATTATTTCACAACCTTCAAGCAATTCGTCATAAACAGTTAGTTGTTGTGTTTTTAAGTGATTTGGTAGTGAATCATCATCAAAGGTCAAAGTAACAATATGAGCATTTTTGAGACTAAGAGATGATTTGCTGATATGGGTTATTGCCGCACTCATACCGCTTCGAGTACCGATTAGATACTTCACCGATTGCCCGATCTTTAACTGTGTTGCTGGAATAGCCATAAATGTTAAAAGTGGAAGTTAAGCAGTAGTCTGGTTGGATGCTCCAGACTCAAGCGCTTGAGCCTGGGCGATGGCGTAACCGCCCTTTCCGGTGGTGATCGCTAAATATTGCTTTTTATTTTGGTATTTCTCTTTAGCCTCAGCTTTTGTTGAGGCTTTTTATTGTTGAGAGAGATCGTGCCATTGCTTGATGAACAATATTTAAGATAACAATCGTTTCTACTTGTTGAGCAACTCTAAGTCCCAGGTATAAAAACCAATCTGCTCAGGAACCCTAGTGAATCGCCCTGTGCGATAACCCCGTGATAACTCATTCAATACCTTGTTTTTCACTTCTCTAATCTCAGTCGCAGTGAGTTCGCCATAGATTCCATTGGTAATTTCTGAAACCCCGAAAACTTTACCGGAATTATTTTCTAGAAAAGTTGTTAGTGCATCAATTAAAAACTGACCCTGAAATTCTTCGAGCATTGGTATGTCTTTGGGCTGCGGCGACAAAACTTGTTTCTTATTTTTGCCTTTGACTCTGGTGGACGAATTTTTCGTCTCCAGTTTTGGTAGCAAAGTTAAAGAGAGAGTATAACATCCCGGTTTAGTAGGGACACTGAACCATTTGTTAGTTTCCTTGCCATGAGTGAGGGATGATTGAACTCTGCCTTTGATGAGCTTGAAGGCATGTGGCTCTAACTCCCCATAGAGCATTTTGACAATAAAATCGATGTGAACAATTGTGCCAATGTGTTCTGCCAAAACCTGCTCAATAGCTTCCGGGCGAGACAGGGATTGGAAAATAGGCAGCATGGCCGTCTCGGTTCCAGAGAGCGATCGCTGTTGAGTTGATGTTTCTATCGGTGGCTCTAGGAGGAATAGACTATCTGTAGTTGCATCAGATTCTTCACCTGACCAAGCTTGTATAAGTGTGAATATGTTTTGTTGAGTGGAGTCAAGCAATTGGGTTGCGACTGTTGATGTATCCTGTGAATCGTCTAATAAAGGATGGGTAATAGGTTCAACATCGTCATCAGCAAATTCCTCACTTAGGAATAAAAAGTTTTTTCCCTTTTCAGAGGTGAACTCTTCATTATCATTATCCACCTCCTCAGTCAAAGGCCAGTTAGATAATAGAGCTTCTACATGAGTGAGATTGGCTTTGGCTAAGGTATATAATTTTTCGTATTCTTCTGCAAGAGGTGCGTAGTAATCTCGCAATGCTAATAATGACTCGATTGCTTTTTGGGGAGGTGATAAAGGAAAGGGGCTATTCATCAAGTTTGGAGTTAACTATACCTTGCGACACTCGTATAGTTATGAAACGACATCGAGTGAATTGGAAAAGAATTGACAGTTTCACATCTATTGTAAAGTATTTGAGCAAGTGATTCATACTATAAGAGGATCGCGCTACCCAAAAAGCAATCGAGTGCATTCCCCCTTAGTGTTATGGGAGAACTGCACTCATCGAATTTTACTTATTTAAGCAGTTGTGAATTTATAAGCTTTTCCATTTTTCAAGGGTGAGACAAGGTTGTAAAGCAGTACTCGGCATAAATCCACTGGAAGAAACACCGAAATTGTTTAAAGATGCAATTTCGTTTTCGGCATTGTCAATGGCTACTCCTATAGCTTTGGTTTTATCTTCTGGGGAAAGTTTATCAATTTTAGCGCTGTCAGGATTCGGAAGGGTAGAACCTTTTTTGAGTGAAAATTCGTGTATTTTGTAAAACTTATCTCCTCCTTCGGGTTTACCCAATAAGAGACAACCTTTAGATTTGACGAACAAACCAACACTCTGCATATTGGGACTGAAATGACGCTTAGTGACAAACTTCACCTTTTGAACAGGCCCCCAAACAAGGACGGCTTCAGAAAAACCAATAGATCGGACATCTCGACTTTCGTTACAGCCGTTGTTGTATCGATCGAGAAACCCGTCACTACAAACTTTCCAATTGACTTTGTATAAATCAGGAGTACTGTCAACAAACTCTTTGATTTCAGTTGCTTCTGCTTTTTGCTTTGCTGCAATCAGTTCAAGTTCTGTAACGCGTGCAATCTGTTCAGGCGTTTTACTCTGGCAAGAGATGATACCACCACTGACGAGCAAAGCTAAACTAATGGCAATTTGTGAAGTTTTGAAAATCATATTACTCTCAGTTGATAGCTAAGAATTTATTTCAGATAAAGCTGATATTAGAAGAGATAGATTTAGCCGATTTTAGAAAAATAATTTTCTGGTTTTCATCAAATAAAAGTAGCTAAATCTGATATGGAATAATATATAGTAATTCGATTTCAAATAGCAAGATAAAAACAGGAATAAACTATTAAAAAGCTTAAAGTTTTCCGGGAATTTACTGTTATTCAGATTGGCGAGTGATTTTGTAATAGAATGTCAAAAAAAGCAATAGCCAAAAGTACGATATTTTTTTAGACTTCAAGCGATTCCTTTAAAGTGTCGTAATATGCCATAGTATCTAACGTATCTTCTTATGGTTAAAGGCTAGCTTTTGGAATAAGAGTCAGGAGAACAAAAAAGTTAGTGGAGAAATGGTAGAAGTTTGGCGATATTGGGAATTTGAGCATCCATCAACTTATGTGGTAAGAGTGATAGCAACACCAACAGGGCTAGAGTTGTTTGCAGTCGATGTATTGCAAATAGTCGCTCCAGCTTTAAACGATGATTTAGTGAGGTTAATGGATATTGAAGTTCATAAACGGTTAGTGATGATGGAGAATAATCAAGTGAGTTTGGTATCGACACTCAGCGCCCTATCGATTCACTCACTAATATCTCTAACAACTGTAGTAGAACACAATGTAGTCAAACAATTTATGCAATGGGTAAGAACAAATGTGATGCCAGTGTTTAAAAATGATGTTAGTCTGATTGCAATCGAGCGACCAAAATACTTATTTCAACAAATAGATTATGAACAGAAAGATTCTTTGATTAAGTATTTATATTTTCAAAATAATGAGTCTTGGTCATCAAATAGTATTGATTTATATTTAAAGTTTGTTTTCAAAAGGCTGACTTTAGCAGCTAGCTGTCCTCAGACTATTGATTTAAATAGTATTGACTCCAGAACTAGATATTTTCAAGTATTGAAGACAGTACTAAGGTCAGTCAGCAGTTATGAATATGTTTATGAACATTTGGTTATTAGGTCGGCAAATTTATTGATAGCTCAATCATTAGATTTATTAGTTTATTACCATTTAATTAAATTGAATCATGGTGATTTAAATCAGGTACTAGAACAAGGATTAATATTACAGGCTCTGGGAACAACGGTTAATAAATCAATTGACAATTTCGAGGATTTAAAACCAATGTATTTAAATTTATTAAACTACTTTTCAGCAGAGATGCTGGCACTGGAGTAACCCTAGATTTATCAATTGTGATAAATCTAGTTTTACTCGCAAACTAATTAAACATGAAATACAGGAGAAAATCAGATGACAGATATTTTAAAGGATGAAGCGGAGATCCTTAACGGAGTAGAAGAATTACTCTTAGTAACAGATAAAGTCACAGAAGCACAAAGCACAGAAGAAGTAACCAGAGGTGAAAAAACAGAAGCAGGAAATACAGAAGGCAGACAAACAAAAGCCGCAGTCACCAATAAAAAACAGTGGAGTCGGAGATTAGTGATAGTGACAGGAGATAAAGGAGGAGTAGGAAAAAGTACTTTCGCTAGAGGATTAGCGCAAACATATTTGGATATAAAAAAAGAATTTTTGGCTTTTGATGCGGACATATCTAACTCTCATTTAAGCAGATTTTATGGGGATCAATGTCTGGTGAGAGAATTAGATTTTTTTACAGAAGGAAATGTGGACATTTTTCTAGATGATTTGAAAGAGTTAATTGAGGATGGTTTAGACACAGAAGGGGCAGTTATCCCCGGAAAGTCTTTATTCTTATTGGAATTACCACCACAGTCCATGAGAATCTTAAAAGATGTTGTAGAACAAATGAAATTTTTGTCTACAGTTGATGAATTATATGATATGCGAGTAACAATTGTAGTTGTAATTAGTCGAGTAATGGATTCGGTCAAGCAGATGATAACTCTATATGATTTTTGTCAAGACCAAGTAGATTATATAGTAGTAAAGAATTTGTTCTTCGGTTCGCCAGCAAACTTTGTCAGATATGAAGAATCCTCAGATATAACAACAATGAAGGAGATATTGCTAGAAAGTAATATTCCTTTTGTTGAAATAATGATGCCAGATTTAATCGAACATGCTTATGATTATTTAGACAAGAATAGCTTGACGTTTAATCAAGGAATAGAGCAAAAAGAAAAGCCATCAGTAAAAGGAAGGGTAAGTACTTGGATTACGAAATTCAAGGAACAAGTTTGGTTGGCAAGAGGGATTTTAGGATTAAACGATGTCCCACACTTGTAAACGTGTAATTATGACTGTAGGTGACTCAAGAGTTGGAAAGTCTACAGTTATCAAGTTATTGATTGAACTATTCCTTAGCCAACATCAAGCTGTTAAGATTTATAATCATGACAACCGTAACAAGTTCAAAGCTTATGAAGCAATAGTGCCAATCTATTGCTTAAATTTTTTCACAGACAACCCAGATTTGGTATTAGACGATTTACTCAATGACTCATTAGATGTGCTTTTTGTAGATATGCCGGGACAATATATTCAAGAAATCTGTAACTACATATATGAGGCTGATTTTTTTACTGTTTTGGCTGAACTCAACTGGAAATTAACATTCTTACAACCAATTTCCCATCGAAGTGATTGCATGGAGTATTTCTTGCAGCTATTAGATTTTGCAACGGACAATGCTAATTACGTCATAGTCAAAAATGAACATTTTGATACGAGGTTTAAAGAGTATAAGCAATTAATCCAGCAAAAATTGCCATTGATTGGGGGCACAGAAATTATATTAACAGCCTTGCACAGAGATCATTATCAAGCAATGGAGGATTTAGCCAAACCTTACTCACAATGTTTTCATGAGCAATCCCTATATGTGTTGTATCGCTCATATATTTATCACTGGCTAAAAAATTTCTTTGATACTGTAAAAAATAATCAAGTCGCTAGTATTTACTTAGGAGTATCAGCAGGTGAGAACATCAGAAATATTGCAGGGGTATTCTGAAGCGGAACAACAGAGGATTGTTGAAACAGCGCAGCAACTAGGGTTAGCAGAAGATGACCCAATGTTTCAAGTCATGGCAACACTTGGCAGATATGAAGAGACAATGATTTCATTGCAAGCACGAATGGAGGCAATGATTGAAGCTTGGGTACTAACAATCGAGCAGAAGTTGGTGAATACTTCTAAAACAGCCCAATCAATGAACAACACTGTAGTCAGTAATGCTGTGCGTGATGTATTAACTGAACAAATGCCTTTGCTAATACAATCATCGACATCACCTGCATCCTCGACACCAAAAGAGATCCGATTATCTACAGGCAGTTCTTTGATGAATTTTTGGTCTATCTGCGCTCTGGTGGGAGGAGTGACAGCAGCCGGTGCGATGCTTGCTTCATTTACGACTTGGAACGTGATGACTAACTTGGGTCAAAATCAATCAGTCATCTTGTCAAACAACGACTTAAAGATTTTACAATGGGTAAAATCCAGCGAAGGTAAGCCATTGGTGACAAGTTAAGGCTGTAAATCCTTTGTCAAGAGGCTTTCAGAGAATTGTGGAAAAAAAACTGGTCAGACCCTCGTTGAAGATCGGGAAAAGGAGCGATAATCAACTTAACATTTGGCTTT
>JAIVFU010000211.1 GCA_020829485.1 Nostoc sp. CHAB 5834
CGGGAGAACGAAGATTTCCATCAGGTCGACCAAAAGGTACAGGGTTCGGGCGTCTTCTTCATCCAGCAGGTCGTCCTCGTCCTCCACGTCTTCATAGCGGAGGATGGACAGCTCAAAGGTCACATAGCCCAGAAGTGGGCCACCCGCTTCCTGAGACGACTTTGCTAGCAAGGAGTACTGCTGGGGGGAGTTGGGCCAGGACGGCGAGCGGGAGTTAACGAACGACCTGGGCGAGATAGCCCGGACGCTTGCAAAAAACGGTTGTTCTCGATTAGCGCGGTCTTCGTCGATGCGGTAGTGCGCAAACTCTATAGGTGAGTTTCCCGCTGAGCCCATTACAAAATGGTTCACCAATTGCGCAGGAGACTTGCCGGTCTCACTCGGTTCCATGATGCAGTATCTTCGGGGCTCCTTCAGCAGCCCCTTGCCCTCAACTTGCCACGGACCTCCCCGCGGGCACTGGGCATCGGGGAGGGAGAGTTCCAAGCGTGATAAGGCTTCTCTGTAGGAGGCCACCCTGCTTTCAAGGCTAGAGGGGGTATCAGTGCGAGGGGTGGTGGCGTTGTAGAAGTTCATGGATGGCCTGGTACGAGATACCCGGTCTAGAACTCCTCCTTTAAATTCAAGGCAACGCGCGCTGGCAGACGCCTTGTTCGGTTAATTGCGGGATTCCCCGCAATCCGGCACAGAAGCTCATGCCTCAAAAGGGCCTAAAAGCCACGAAAACGCTGCGGTTTAAGACGTAGCTGCCAGAATCCAATTCTGGAGCTTTGAGGCCACCCCTGGAGAACGCGGTCGACTGCAGCACAGGGCTAGCACCGCGTTGAATTCTCCCCATATGCCTTTCTACACTCTTCGCGAAGTCTGATTCTTTTTTGGGTTGGAGTTTCATCGAGTGGCGGGTTGCCTGCACTGGACTTGAGCCCTTCTTTGCTTTCGCACAAGGATGAGTCTTTACCATTGTTTACCCTGCATAGCTCCCTCAGTCGAATACGTTTTTGAGTTGGAGTTTCTTCATTGGACCCAGAATGCTTTAAGTTTTTGTAATCGGATTCAGCCATTAGTCTATTGCCACGCTGAGTCATGCAATAACTTACATACTCATTCCTTACGTCTGAGTTTGCATCAGAAGTTATTGTTGGCGGAGGAGTATATTGCCCTCCGGAAGAGCTGCAAGTTGCGAATCCGCCAACTCCATTGCAGGACGTATACACTGGGGAGGTATATCCTATCCCAACTTGCTGAGAGTAGAGTGCTGGCGGGTATTGCCGAGCAGCGTCTAACTTGCATTCGTACATATCCTTTTGAGGGTTCTGCCCCACCCACACTGTACTAACGCAGCCCGATAGCAATAATGCCAAAAAAAGAATTCTAGTTTTCATTTTTCTCAGTCAAGACCAGTTATGGCCCTCTAAATTAGTCTTAATTTCAAATCGAAAAGGCGGGGTAATTTAGGCCCGGCGGGAACACGCATCTATTAGGACTGTCCTCGCCGCCCGCTACCTGTTCTGCAGGCTCAGTACGTTGCCGTTGGCGTCCACCGTGGCAACGACAGTATTGGTCACAATCGCATTGAAGGCATTGGTGCCCCGATAGGTAGTGAACACCGTAATCGAGTCGGGGTTCACCAGGTAACGAGTCTCCACGTGCTCGTAGCTTCTCGGGTTCCGCATAGCCCCCTTGATAGAAGCTTCCACATTCCGATGAGACCCGTCATACGCCGAGAACTGGCTCTTGACGTTGGCTTCAAGGGCTGCTCGTTTGGCGGATGCCTCCTTGACCTTCTCCGCAATAGCCAGGACCTCTTCAGCTTCTTTGAGCTTGCGCTGATACTGCGCACGATTGCCCGGCTCTTCGTCCATCATCGCTTTGTATATCTGAACGCGTCGCTCTGGCGAAAGCGACGCTTCATTTTGCAGGTCGAGCTTCATTACCTGGAGCTCGGCCCTTCCCCGAAGCCTGCCTAAGTCAGGGTCGGATGTGGCGGTCATGTACTTGCTGATGGTCGCAAGCGCTTCGCGCGACTGATTGGAGGCAAGCTGCTGCTCCACTTCTGCAAGGATTTTAATTTTGTTGAGCTGATACTCAGCTTCGCGGTCCTTCTTTTGCTGGGCCACCCGGGCCCTGGAGTCTTTGTTGCGCTGAGCATCCTTCGCGAGCCGAGCCGCTTCAGCCCCCTCGCCAAACGATACGCCCTGGAAAACCATCAACACCACTGCCAACCCGAGAGACCAGCCGGGGCCCGGGAGAAACCTGATTTTCTGCTGAATTTTGTTTCGCAAAACAGGCAAAAGCAGCAAAAGCATCGGAATGAGAAACAAAATCGGAGTAAAAACTTTAAACTCCTCCACACCTCGGTAGGTCTGTAGCACCACCAGCAGGCTGGCCCCATACAGAGCCACGTCCCAAATCAAAGACTTCGACTTACCTTCAGCCACGGCATACTCCTCCTAAATTTTTAGCATCTTACCAGCCAGATTTCAACTGGCTAGAGATTTCTGTCAAGCTCAAATTCGGCCAAAAGAAAAACCGCCCAGCAACTGCTGAGCGGTCGAAATCAATAGGACGTTTCTTTTAGAAAGGCACGTCTTCGAGCGGTTTTTCCTGGTCCAACGCCGTCTCCAAGTCTGCCGAGGTCAGTCCCGCAGCGTCGAAAAACTGGCAAAACTGTTCGTAGTTGAGGCTGTGCATCATGACTGCTTTCAAGCCTTGGTTCTGAACATAATGGAAGGCGTTGTAGGCCTCATCTACATGGTTGACCTTGACTTGGCCATCCACGTTTTCAAGGACAACCATGCCTCCAGAGACGCGCGAGTAGAGAATCACCACGTACCGGTCATTGCCCGTAAAGAAGCAGTAGCCTTTCAAGAGGGCATTCAGCCAGGGTGTATCTGCAGGCGCTTTACGCGTCAATTCGCTCAGTACCGTGCGGCCGTTCACTGGGAAGCCCTTTGCTTCCAACTCCAGTCCGATGCTTTGCAAGCGTTCGGCTGCTTTCAGCATGTCCATGACAGAATCGTGTGAGAAGTGCTCGACCTGGACTCGCTTGTCGAGGTTGCCGGGCTCTTTCAGCCAGTACACGTAGCCCACGTTGTCATTGGAAAGGCGCTCCAGCCCAAAGAAAGTCTCCGGAAACTCTGGGCGCAAATCCGTTTTGGTCGCTTCATAGAGTTCGTCCAGGCGGGCAGCATCCTCGTCTGTGGCCACACCCTTTTCAAAGCGGTCCAGTAGGTAGATGTCTGATGCCTTGAGCCATTTGCCACTGTTCGAGAAAGTCAAAACTTTATCGAGCTTTTGTTCGATGTTCACCATTGTATTTTCCTTTAAGAGTACCTAAGCCTTATAGCGACACGACCTGATACCCCTCAATTACTTGATTTAAATTTTCTAAAATAATCAAGCTCCATACATCGCTACACAACAAAGATATTCACAACGGAGCGACAATGGAAATCGAAATCAAGTTCTGCGGAACCAACAGCGTCATCGGTGCGATTTACGAGAAACTCTTTGTCAAAGGCATCTTTCCCGATGAAGTCACTGTCAACATCGAAACTGTCATGCAGTGCACCGATGTCGAAAAGGAAGTTCAGAAGGCCCGGGACGTTTTTGTAGCTTACCCCACAAAATTAAAGCTGGGAACAGTCGGACGGGACCTCTACAAAGAGCAGTTGATGCGAGAACCCAAAGACACCCTTTGCTTTTCGTGACTCACTCCTGATTCACAAGGACCTATCTGCGTATCAGGTAGGTCCTTTTTTGTTTGAAGCCATTGCCTAGCTATACCTTTCAGAAACATCAATATTTTTGAAAGGCCATTGTTACATGACAAAAAAAGATACCCAGACGCAGGTTGAGAAAGTCACCGCCGAATTCCTTGCCGAAATTCAAGAACGCGGGCTACCCCACGTTCTCGAATGGATTTCATCCTGGTACACCAAAGTGGCCAAAGCGAAGCTGCAAGATGACTTCGCCGGCATCGAAGGGCGAGCCACTTCTGCAGCATGGAAGGAAATCCAGACAGCAGAGCTGTTGATGTACGATGCACGCAGCGGCTTCAACTACTCAACGTCTCCCGGCGCAAATCTGATGCGCCAAGCCCGTATTTCGGTACTTGCTGACATGCTGGACCACAGCCGAGGTGAAGCCGGCTTCGGAGCTGTCGCTCGACGAAATCGCGCTGACAAACTTCGAGCACTCGACGAAGCGGCTGCCAAGGAAAATCCGAAGAAATAGTCTTCGAACATCATTTCGCCCGAACACTTCAGTGTTCGGGTTTTTTCATTGTTCAGATGCGGTGTCTAACGAAAAACCGCCAGTGCAAAGAGCACCGGCGGCAATGACGCATAGCGTCGAAAATTTTAAGTCAGAGCGCTTGGCTCCCCTTGGTAGCCTCCTGCCGCCCACTCCATCAACGCCTCTTTGGTGTACCAGCCGGTACATCTGAGGCTACCAGTGTTTACGCGGTAAGCGACCTTTTCTTCATTCCCCGGAGCCCAGGCGGAGTAGATGTGCAGGAAGCTCGGGCGGTGCCCTTTGAGGGCACCCGCTTCGAAAACTTCGTGCCGCACAGTGTCGATATCCGCAAATGCTTTCAGCCGCAAGGTCTTCTCGAACGTTAACTGGGCCATCTCAACGGCTTCATTGATTTCAGGAGTGAACCGTGTCTCATCCCCGAGGATGACGCCCACCAGTTGCTTGCGTGTTACCTTCGGGTCGGGGTTTTCAGTAATGAAAGTGCCCGAAAAAATGGCATGCCCAGCTTCCAGTGACTTGCGAAAACCCAGCATTGCATTCACATAGGCTTCGCCTCGAACGCGAATGGCGAAATTGCCCTCGTCCCACGCTCCAGCGACGTTTTGGTCCTCTCTGGAACTGGTGGAGAAGTCCAGGGTATGTTGCAGCTGCACCAGGTCGGCATCGGTGAATCCGAAGATGACTTCTGGGAGCCTGCCCTCCCCTTCAAGATGATGGAACTTGAGCAAGGGGCTTTGAGCCACCCTCTGGTAGTCGATTCGCTTGAGGTCTCGCAATTGAGGGTAGGCCTTGAGCTTTCCCGCCCTTAACTGCGCAACCGCAGAATCCGTAACGCCAACTTGTGTTGTGAGCGCCTTCATCAGCTCTTGGGAGCCGCACTCGTGTTCAGTGCAGAAGTCAGCACCGGTTGCGAACGCAACCAGCCCACCGTTGGCGTCCAGGATTAGTTGGGACCCGTAACCTTTTCTCATATGCAATTTCCTTGTTCAAAATGGAGTCTATCCACGTATAGGTCCTATGCCCCTTGATGTCAGCTTGCTTTGGCGTACCCCTTCGAAACGGAATTCACGGCGGCCGCAATTTTCGCAATGTCCCGGAGCGTCTCGTCAGTAGCTCCCTGCTTCTTGAGCGCAGTGACATGCGCAACGATGCAGCTTCGGCACTTGCCCGCTATTGACACCGCCAAAGTGGCCACCTCGAAGCCAAAGGCATCTTTGGCGACCTGCTGGCCATACCCCACCATTCGAATTTGCGCTGGCAGCGCGGACAGCTCCTTGATGCCCGCCATGTCCAGGAACGAGTAGAAGACGTTGGTCATGGCCATACTGGCGGCCGCCACCTCCGCAAGCTCTTTGCTCGCATCAGGGAGCCCCTCTGAAAGCAGCTGTCCAAGCTCAACTGCACCCAAGGACGTTGCGACTGAGTAGGCCGTGGTCAGGGCCTGCAGCGGGGTCAATGCCGTTGTCTGCAAAGCGGACTCCAGGGTGAGGCGCGCGTCTCGGAAAGAGGCGGGCAAATTTGCTTGCAATGCGGTCTTGATGTGTTCCATTTCGGGCTCCTGTTACAGCGTGGCACCACCGACCGTGCGGTTGCATGCGCACAGCTCACCCGTCTGCAGGGCGTCCAACACGCGCAGCGCCTCCTGGGCATTGCGCCCCACATCCAGGTTGTTCACCGTCACGTGCGCAATCTCCCCCTGCGGGTTGATGATGAAGGTGGCCCGCAGCGGGACCCGGGTGTTCCGGTCTCGAATGCCCAGCTGGTCAGTCAAGATTCCGCCCACGTCGGCAAATTGCCAGTGCTTCAGCCGGTCCAGGTCCTTTTGCTCGCGGCGCCAGGCGAGTTGGGCGAACTCGTTGTCGAGAGAGCCCCCCAACAGCACAGCATCCCGGTCCTCAAAGTCTGGCACCAGCTTGTTGTACGCGACGATTTCTGTGGGGCATACAAAGGTGAAGGCCTTTGGGTAAAAGTAAAGCACCAGCCATTTGCCTTCAAAGCTGCGCTCGGTGAGCGTCTCAAAGGCCGACTGGCCGTTCTCATCCGGTTGGTTGAATCCGGGGCGCACTTCGGTTATTGCGAACGGCTCAAGCATGTCACCAATGGTTTTCATCTCATCTCCAAAAAGTTGTTGATAATCTGTTTAGAGATTGAAATTAGCAATCATACTGATTTATGCATTGATAAATACAATTGCGATAATAGGCGAAATCCGCTGGCTTGCATTCAGTGATTTCATCGAGAAAAGTTAATGGTTTTTGTTGAGTATTCGATAGATTTGGCAGCGGTCCTTTAAGAACCTGGGTATTTACACAGAGGAGGTACTTTAAAGGAACTCCATGAATACTCTTAAATTTTGCATCGTGCTGGCCCGCTTGTTTTTTCACGAGGTGGGCCTCACGCAGACCGAGGCGTCTTGCCTTGAAAGCGAAAGCAGGCGTCAAGAGCTGGTATCGATTGATGAGGGCTTTATCACCCAGCGCCGTAAAACCTCGGCATTCATGCCGGGGATATAAGGCGCCACGCTAACCTCCGCGGCAACGCTTTTGATTTGTAAACGGGTACGGACTGTATATAATCACAGTCCTACACCCCTCATGGCGCGCAACCTTACATCGGCATCTAAACCGGACACCACAGTTCGGGTTCTGCGCCTGCGCATCAAGGACAAGCACAGCTCTTGGCTCACCGCCCGGGCAAGCGAAGTCAATTTCGTTTGGAACTTCTGTAACGAGCACTCCATGAGGGTGTTTGAACGCGAGCGGCGCTTTGTCTCCGGGTTTGACCTGCACGCCTACACCAAGGGCGCCGCCAAAGAAGGGCTGGGGCTGCATTCGCAGACCCTGCAAGCCATTGGGGAGGAATACGCACTTCGCCGGCGCCAGTTCAAGAAGCACAAGCTACGCTGGCGCGTGAGCCGCGGCCCCCGCCGCAGCCTGGGCTGGGTTCCTTTCAAAGCCAGCGCCATCCGCTACCGCCAGGGTCAAGTGTTCCTGGGCAAGCAACCGCTGTCCCTGTGGGACAGCTACGGCCTGGCGGACTACGAGCTGGGCCCAGGGGCTCGCTTGGCTGGAGAACGAGTTTTCCAAGGCAGCGGAGGCGAAAGCCGGTGAAGCTGCGTTGAATAAGGGAAGGCCTTCAGGCCTGACCGAGGCTGGATATGGCCTTCCAGATGTGGGAATCCACTTCCTTTAGGGAGGGGAGGATGTCAATGACCACAGCATTTCAACATGGGGGTCCGCTGCCGTACCCGCATTTGTTCATCAGTTGGTCGAGCGCATCCACAAGGTTTCGACAATCAGCCCGAATGTTCGCATCAAGGTTACCGCCTACAAGCACCCTAAAATCAACGCGCATGCGGCTGACCACGGCGCCCTTCTATTCACGGAAGGTACTTGGTCCACTGAGAACGGGTTGAGCATGGAAGAAATTGCGGCCATAGTGGCCCATGAACTTGCACACATGGAGATGGACCACTCCCTTGATTGGGCCTGTGGTGCGCTCACCCAGCTAGGCAACCCTGAGTTGACATTGCAACAAGCAATTGATGAGCTTGGCATGGAGCTTTTTAACTCAAGCTCCCCTCTCGCAAGTGATGTACGCAAGCGGTTTCATCAACGCGAAATGTTAGCCGACACCCGAGCAGTCAGCTTAATGGCAGCAGCGGGGTTTGACTCTACTGCTGTCGCCAGTGTGCTTTTGAAACTTCATCAGCTCAACCCCAATCCGGGCTCAACACTATCGGCAGGAACCCATCCTGACCTGGTGGTGAAAGCACAGGCTGCAGTTGTAGCTCAAACCAAAGTATTGCAAGCCAATATCCAGTAGACATTCCACTGGCTTCATTCATTATTCAAGACGGGCTTCTGCCCGTCTTTGTTTTTTGTGCCTAAGGGCCAGAAAGCAAAAAGCCCGACATCGTCGGGCTTTCAAGCATCTCAGCTAACGGTCAGAGCGCCTTGGCAATCGCCAGCAGGTTCATGTCGTCGCCCGTCTTGCCCACGATAGACAAGCCGACGGGTGCGCCCTCGTGCTTTGCAACGGGCATCGACAGTTGAGGCAAACCGGCGTGGCCCGCGGGGCACAGCATTTCCAGAAGCTTCTGGCGGAACGTGTTCAACTCGGTTTCAGGCGTGCGCAACTTGGGCGCCACACCGGGGGTTGTGGGGAACACCATCACAGCGTCATCACCCAAAAGGTCGGCCATTCGCTGGGTAACTACGGCACGCTTGGCTTTGGCAGCGGCGTACTGCTCCACCGTCACTTTTTCTGCCGCGGTGAATCGACCGTTGATGCCAGGCCCGAACTGAGGATTGGCTGCCTTGACCCATGCGCCATGTGCTTCCCAGATTTCATAGGCTTGCATGGTGCGGAAGA
>JAIVFU010000212.1 GCA_020829485.1 Nostoc sp. CHAB 5834
TTTCCCCACCTTGGAGAACGTACTGACGATACCGCGAACGTTCCCTGAAGGCTTTTCGAAAAGAAGTGTTTCGGTTGTTGGTTTCATTTTGCCCTTCGAATTATCGAGCTTTGGGGGCATAAGGCTCGATTCTAAGAACGTGCCATGAGTACATGCCGCCGCCGGCCCAGCAATACTGGAAATAAGCTGACAAGCCCTCCTCAGGCGCCCACTTTTGAAAGTCGTCCCACAAGGGAGCATACTTCACGGAAGCAGGTACGCCCCGAGGAGCCTTCGACGACTGGAGCGTCTTCATATGCAGCAATCTTTCTGCTTCGCTGTGCTGAGACTTCGAACCATCGTGCCCAACAAGGTACTGGAGGTCTTTAGTCGGGACTTGGTCCAGGATTCCTTGTGTGAAAAACGCCCGTGCACCGTCGAAGAGGTCCTCGATGTGTTTCGTCTTGGCTTGTTCTTCTGCGCTTTCCCTGGAAAGGCGCAGTCGTTCAAGTTCCCTGTCTCGGTTTTTCTCCAGGTGCATTGTTTCTTTCAAAACATCACCCAATTTTTGGCGTGTTACTGTAGCGGTGGTCATTATGTCCAACTGAAATTAAAAATGTCTGAAAGGTCGTACATGCTCAAAGGGGCTAGCTCCTTGAGTTCCGCTATGACTGCGCGCATAGTACGTTCGTCGTCTTTTGAAAACCTTCGTAGGCAGAGTCCGTCGTCACAGTCGTGTGCTGCAAGCAACAGGTCTCCGTCTGGATATCGGGAAACCGAAATATGCGTGTAATTGCCGGGTATTCCGCCGTGCATACTGCCTCCTTCAACGAGTTTGAGTAGGAAGCACTCCATTCCTCCATTTCGGGTTGCCCATGCGTAGTAAGGCTGACCCTCGGGGAAGTCTTTCAAATATGCATCAAATGTGTCGTAGAAGGGCTTTCCCTTTACTTCCCTGACTACGGCGTATTCGTCGCGGGAGTTTTCGCAATTCCACTTCTGATTAATTCCTTGGCACATGACTTCAAAGTTTTGGCCGCCGTAGTCTATAATGACGACAGCTTCCGTTCCTTTGTAAGAAATAACTGTGCCTGGTGGGAACGGTTTTCGTTTTGAATCCTCACTCATAGGTGTCCCTTATCAATTTCTTGAATGTATAGGGATTCCGGTTTTCCATGAAATACACCACAGCTAAAGACCGGTCAACCTTGGTCTCAAAAGTCATCGAGGCAGTTGTAGCGGCCGGCGGGACCTGCGAACCCCCCAAAGTCGACGGGCGGTGCGCCAGCGTGCGGGTGATGTTGAACGGAGGCTTGGAGGTCAACGTTGAATTCGACGGTGGCTACCCCCACGACTATGTGGTCCTCAACTGGTACATCCAGCATGCTAAAAAGTACGCGCATGTGAAGCTCAATCCCGACGCATTTGAGGGCAGCGTTAACCACGTGCACTTCCACAAGGGCGCGCAAGTCCACTACACCGTTGAAGCCTTGCTGGACGCCTTGACCCGGATGGCCCAGCTGGCGAATACCGGCGACCTGTACCAGCGCGAACCCGCAGTCCCGCATTAAAAAAAAACCGACGTGCAAGACGTCGGCTTCAAATCACAGTTGCGGTGCTTCTGTGAACTTAGCCCATTCTTGAAAGAGCAGTTCGAGCACTTTTTCCTGAATGTCCGGGCGGTGCCACCATGCCAAGGTGATGAAGTCCGGCTCCACGGCAAGAAGGTGGGTGTAATCTCCACGTAGCAGCTCTTCAAACCACAGGTATTGAGGGGAGTCCGTAGCGCCATGCAGAGCCCCGAGATAGAACCTGCTGAATTCGACCATGTCCTTTGACTGGACAAGGGGGCCGAACGACTTGGCAATTTCTACCGCGCGAGAAGCACGCTGGAGCAATTCCCGGCGGGCAACCACGTTGGAGGGCACTTCTGAGATACGCACCGTGACGGTGAATCCCCCGTTGTGAACATCTGGCGTGGGCACAAGGACAAGGCCTTCGCCTCCCGCACCCGCATTGCGCCAAACGGCCTGGTTGATTTGATGCCAGAAGGCTTGCAGAAGCAGCGAGCACTGCAGAGGGTTCTCTGCGGCTCGGGGGTCGGAGACCTGCACCGTGGTGCCGGTGGTGACCCACGGTTGAAGGGCCGCCGACAGAGACTCCGCCACCACTGCAGCGAAGCCGTTGTCAGCACTTGGCTCTGAAGAAAGGGTCATGTTGATGTTTGTGAGTTGTCCTTTCCGGTATAGGCAAAGCTCCCAAAGAAAAAGGCCCCGGGTTGGGGCCTTGAATTAATCGATGTATCTTGAGCTCAAGCGCTGGCTTTGGGTGCGTCAGGATGGTCGAGTGTCCGAAGGAGGTAGGTGAACGCTTCTTCGACATGCTCGTCGGTGAGCGGTCCGCTGATGGGTGCTGCCAGGTTGTCGATGGACTGAGAAAGCAGGTCTTCTTTGTGCCCTGTGAGCACGAAGCCAGTTTCGGTATCTTCCATGGTTTGTTCCAGATGCGTCATCGCATCCCAGAACTGCATCTTTGCTTGTAGGGCTGTGCGGATGCACTCTTTGAGCTTGTCTTTGTAGGCGTCTGATTCTGTCGTGGTCATGGTGTCCTTGTGCAGAGTTGCTCAAGGTGTAGCGAAGCGCGCATCGACACTCCGTTTAGCGGCCACCCTCCTCAGGGGAGGCAGGGCACCGCCTCGATAAGCGCCTTGGTTCGTTGCTGTTCCTGACCCCAGATAGCGATGAAGTCAGGCGTTCCATTGAATGCACGGGAGTACAGCCATGGGGGTTCAATCAGGGTATGCGGGCGTGCCCAGATGGACTTGTGGGCATGAACCTTTCGGTTGCCAATGAAGATGTAGGTTTCGCAGGCACCCAGGATGTCTTCTTCAATGACGCCGTATTCATTCCCTCCGGCCTGTTGCCGATTGGGGTCGTATTTGTGGGTGACCCACGAAGCGATGACAACTTGCGGCCGGTATTTGCGCACAGCAGCCACTGCGTCGAGCTCCTCCACGTTCTTTCCGTAGGGCACAGCCTTTTGGCCCATCGACTCGTAGAGAGCACGGATGTGCGGCCAGTCCTGCATCTTGTTGTCGGTAGCCGGGATACCCAGCGATTGCGCGAGCAGCCCGCCGCCGGACCCAATCTCGATAGCGCTGCGGCCCTCTATAGCCAGCTTCAAAGCAGCAATCAGCTCAGTGGTCGGAAGGAGGTACAGCCCGTTGACGACGCCAAAGGCCACCCGGTCGGTCAACGACGTTCCTTGCAGAACTCGGGAGTCAACGACTTTCAGATTTCCGGTCGCATCCAGCAGCAGGGGAGACAGGTCGGTAACGTCGCGCTTGTCGATAACTTTGGCGTCAATGGGCATACATAAATTCTAACGAAGAAACCCGCTAAACAGCGGGTTGAAATGAGGAATTACGTGGATTTCTTATCGTTTGTGAAAAAGGTCCCGCCCATTTGACCTTCGATTTCGTCCTTGAGATGCATGTAGTCGATAGAGATGTATCGAATGTTCAGGCGACTGTCGAGCATTGCGATTTCTCGCCAATCCTTTTGATACTGGGGGAGGATATCCCGAGGGGATTGGCCAGGTCGCATCCGGTAAGGAATTGCGTACACCCGGCATTGCACAGCGCCGGGTGCAATATAGATGGTTTCAGTGGTTTCGTCTGGAACTGGTCGAAGCATATTTTTCCTTGTGAATTTCTAAAGCGTATAGGACTTGGCTAGTCGCTATATGTTGGAGGCGCCCAAGGCCTGTCGTGCACGCCTGAAAAGGTATGGTGAATTTTGGGATATTTGAAGAAATCTATTCATTGCCAATTGGCAGAGTCTAGAAATCGTAATGTGCACATCGAGGACAAATATTCAGGCTCTGCCTTATTGAGGAATGAAACATGAAAATCGAGATTACCCGTGAAGTCGTTCGCAACATGGCCAAGAAGCTCAAAGAAGCGACTTTTCCTGTAATGACCTTTGGCCAATCTTTGGAAGCCACTTCCCGAATGTTCGGTTACTCGAACTGGGACACATTTAGCGGGGTGCTCAAGCAGGATGAACAGGAAACGGCCAAGAAGCTCTTGGTGGTGTCTGAAAGCGAGCAACGGTTCAAGGCCTTGGCGGACCTTGTAGGCTGGAGGGAAGCACCTCCTAAGCTCGAAAAACCTTTCACCTGGCTGATGCCAGCGTTCAGCACCGATGAGTTCGGCGAATCTCCCGAATGGGCTAAGCTGGAAGTCACCCAGGCGTTTGTGGACCACATTCACAATCTCCAGACGACTGCAATTCGGAATTCTGTGGAAACAACTGTCGACTACTACCCAGACGAATGGGGTTTTGATATTCGAATTTCGTTCAGTTCGCTTATTGTGGATAAAACGAGTTTCTATTTCCGGGCTGCTGTCAAGCACTCCAGTGAATATGTGGAAACACGGATGATTGAAATCAAGGATTTCTTCCAAGCATTCGAGAATCCGAGTGATTTGGATTCAAGCTACCGGGGGTGGGCTGATGGTGCCTTTTTCTCACACGGTGTATCTGCAAAGCAATTTGCTCGCGAATTGTTGGATACCGGCGTGATTGACATCAATGAAGGCTGTATCGACCAGATGCGGGATTAATTCTAAAAGCCCCATTCCAGGGGCTTTTTCTTTTAGGAATATTTGGAAGCCTATACGATAAAGGTCAACTCCAAAATGAAGTTTAAATGAATACTTTGAATCCATCTCTGACTTTGCTTGCTCAATACCCCGTTCCGCCCGTTGTCGAAAAACCGTTCAAGGTTTACGCGGGCGTGATGCCTGACGACATGTGCCAAGACTCTCCAGCCTGGGCAACGTTCTTCGTTGACCAAGCGTTTGTCAACAGGCTCCATTCTCTGCACGTCAAGATTGTCCCTGAAGGGGAATTCGCCCAAATCAGCGTGAGCGGCAACGTTTCTGCCTGGCAGAACAACGAAAAGTTCAAAGTGAGCTTTGTTCAACTGGTGGTGGGCGACGACTGTTTCGGCTTTGTAGGCCGTCCCTGGAAATCTGAGTACCACGTGGAGACGTTCGCTATTGGGGTCAATGAGCTCTTTGACGCCATAACCGGCCGCACCTCAGCTCGTCCTGAAGTGGGCTTGTGCGGTGACAGCTTTTTCGCGCATGCTGACGGTGCAAAGCAGTTTGTGCGAGAGCTTGTCGCAGCTTCCGAACTGCAGATGCCTGAAGCGGCCATCCAAGAAATGGTCGACTGATTCCAACACCCCTTTTCAGGGGTGTTTTTTTGTGCGCCGGTATGCGGTACCTATAAGAAGAAGGAAAAACTTCTTTTATAAACTAAGGGAATTTCGATGTCGACTACATATAGGGTGTCACGTGCTGGCAAGGTCCATGCGTACCGTGGCAAAGAGAGGCTGCACGATATCTGGCTCTCCGAGCCAATAACACTGGCCGCAAGAAAGACGCTTCGCGCTCAGCTGGACCCACTGTTGGTCAAAGCTGCGTGGCTGGTCTACGGAACAAGATGCAATCCCGCGCACGTCAACAGCATGTTGCAGTACAAAGCGCTGGTGACGCAGGTCATGGCCGACTCCTACAGGCTGCTGCCGCTGGTCTTTCATATGGTGCTCCAGGGTAACCTGAAAGAAACATCGCGAAAGACGCTGCTCAAGCGGTTGAAGGGCGTCCTTATGGGGGTTGGGTACCAGCCTCCCGCTTTTGCGACACACCGGGGCCCGGGCCCGAGCAAGGCCCGAAAAGATTCGGAAGTCAATGGCTTCTGGGAATACGGAAACTTCGACCCGTTTACAGAGGCGGGCTGGCGCTCGCTGTGCGCGGCTCCCGTGAAGTTGCTGCGCTCTTTGAGCACGCAATCTCACCTGCTTCGAACATTCGCGCCAGATTTCAATCAGATGCACATGTACGGCGGTCGTGTTCGCGATGTTGCTGACATACGGTTTCTCCAACGGCTTCGCGAAATCAGTTCGCCACCCCCCGCACGTGGTCGGTGGGGAACGCCCAATGAACGACACAGCTTGTCGGTTGACAGCGCCCACCAGGTTCGGTTGGCATACCGCCAAGCGATGGATTTTTCCTATGTTCTCCGCTATCAGCAGATGGACATCGTCAAAGACTGGCTTCAAGACGTTCGGCCCGAAGTGGAAAAGGGTACGACTTGGGACACGCTGGTGAAAACGGCCACAGTTTATCGGCTCGAAAAGAGCACCTTGGAACGTGCTGACGTGGAGTCCTTGAAATGGACTCCTCCCATCGAGCCCTTTGTTTCCAACGATGGCTTGGTGGTTATTCCGCTGACGAACGGCTGGGAACTGGTGGAAGAGGGGTTGCAGATGTCGAATTGCTTGCGAGATACCCGCCGCTATGCGGTGGACGCCGTTCGCGGGGTATCTCAAGTCTTTCGCATCCAGGGCCCTGAAAGAGCCACGGTTGAGATGGTTCGCAGACGAGTGGGCGCACCTTGGCGATTCAATCAGGCTGAGCTTGGAGAGAATGTACCGGCTAGGTCGGCACGCATGCTCAAGTTGGTCAACGCAATTGGTATGAAGATGGAGGCCTCATGGGAACACGTGGTTTGATTGGTTGGCGTTCTAAAGGGGAAGACAAGGTGGCGTACAGCCACATGGACAGTTACCCCACTCAACTGGGTGCTCGGCTCATCGCGTTTATTCGGGAAACCGATATCAATGCGTTGAAAACGCTTGCGGTTGCCCCGATGACGGTCGTTGACGCAGATGCTGAAGTCCCTCTGGCTGACTATCAGGTAGTCGCTCCACTGTTGGACAGCCCTCCTGCTTGGAGCAGCGAGTTGACTTGGATGGGGTTGCTTCCGGGGGGAACTCTTGAGCCTTGGGTGGCAGGTTTGCCATACTGGGCGAACTACGAGGGGTTTCAATACTCTTCGTCCTGTGAGTGGGTGTACCTGGTCAATCTTGACGATGAAGTTCTGGAAATTTACACCTCACGCTGGCGTAAAAGTAGAACAGAGGGGTACAGGTCTTTGCGTGTTCATAAGCCTAGGGGCCGCTACGCAACCGATGAGTCAGAGGAATTTGGTGTTCTGCTAGTGGACGAAATTCCTCTCGCGCAGCTAAAGGGCGTGAGCCCCTTTGCAATCAAAGGGTACTGTGAGCAGTTGTACCTCCAGTACAAGTAGCACACGGGGCAAGTGCTTTTAAAATCATTCGGAGCGACCTCTAGGGGTCGCTCTTTTTTCGTCTGCTAGGGGGCGGCGCCCTGTGCCACTAATGAAAAAAGGCTCATGTTCCGTTACCCATAACCCGACCTCAAAATAAAGCATAAGCTGTCCTTAAATTAGTGCTTTTCGACAAATTTGAATGCTAAAATAAAGCATATCTTGGCCATTTGGTCTAAAATAAAGCATAACCCGTCCGTTGCTGCGCGCCCATAAAATCCGCTTGGACCCCAACCTCGCTCAGGCAAATCACTTTGCCCGAGCCTGCGGTACCGCGCGCTTTGCGTGGAACTGGGCGCTTTCCGAGTGGCAGCGGCAGTACGAAGCCCATCTGGCCGACCCCTCTTTCCCCAAGCCCTCTGAGGGGGCCTTGCGCCGCCAGCTCAACGCCATCAAGCGCGAGCAGTTCCCCTGGATGCTGGAGGTGACCAAGTGCGCCCCTCAAGAGGCCATCCGGGCCTTGGGTGTGGCGTACAAGAACTGGTGGAGCTCGCTCTCTGGAAAGCGTAAAGGACCCAAGGTCAAGGCTCCTACAGTCAAAAGAAAGGGGCAGCGGGACTCCTTCAAATTCGATGAGAAGTTTGCGGTTGACGGTTGACGGTTGCCGCGTGCGTATCCCCAACCTCGGGTGGGTGCGCATGCGAGAGCCGTTGCGCTTTAGTGGCTCCCTCAAGGGCGCCACGGTATCGCGCACCGCCCACGCCTGGTTCATCTCCATCCGGGTGGAGACCGAAGACGTTCCCCTGCCCAGCAAAAGCCAAGCTGCGGTTGGGGTGGACTTCGGAGTCAGTGCGCTGGCGGTGCTGAGCACGGGTGAACCGGAGAAAGGGCCCAAGGCCCTTCGGACGCTGCTCGGCCGGCTCAAGCGGCTCAGTAAAGCCCACAGCCGCAAGGTCAAGGGGTCTGCTAACCGACGGAAGTCCGCACAGGCCCTAGCCCGGTTGCATTGGCGTATCTCGTGTGTCCGGAATGATGCGCTTCACAAGCTCAGCCACCGGCTCACCCGAGACTACGCCTGGATTGCCATTGAGGACCTGAACGTCAAGGGGATGATGGCCAACAGGCACTTGGCCCTCTCCCTTGCCGATGCCTCCTTTGGTGAGCTGCGCAGGCAGCTCACGTACAAGGCTGCTCAGCGAGGCGTGCATCTGGCGGTCGTAGACCGCTGGTACCCGAGTTCCAAGAGCTGCAGCGCCTGTGGCGCTGTCAATGAGGCGCTCACCTTGGGCACCCGAGTGTGGGTGTGTACTGCCTGTGGTGCAACTCATGACCGAGACCACAACGCCGCCAAAAACATACTGGCGCAGAGTCTAAGAGACGCTGCGCCAGTGAATGAAGAATCGAAAGCCCCCGGTGCGGGGGTTTTAGCCTGTGGAGAGGGAAGCTCTGGCCGGGCGCGCAAGCGTTC
>JAIVFU010000213.1 GCA_020829485.1 Nostoc sp. CHAB 5834
TAGCCAATTTCCTTATGTGATTTTCCCATTGGTCAGGGCTAATTACCGGATGTTAACCCGTCAGCTGCTCTACACGACTATGACTCGCGCAATGGGTACATTCATCGCAGTTGGACAGCATGAAGCATTGAAGACTGCTGTCGCTACTGATAAACCCGCCCAGCGTTTTACTGGACTAACCAATTTCCTCATTTCACCTGTTGAGCAACTTAGTGAAATCTGGCAGAACTTGGGCAATACCAGAAAAACCGCTTGTGCAACAACATCTTCGTCTACTGTTACTGTCGCTTCTAGACTACAACAACGTCAACTTTCCGCAACACTTGGGCAGATGACTACTATTGGTAGTCTTGCACTACAAATGTATGAGTCTAAATATGGTTATCGTCCGTCAAAACAGCCCGAACTTGTGGGGAAGTTTCGCTTTAATACTTATCACTATGAGACTACCGCAATTGACGAGATTGATTCAGCAATTGACGCAGTTCTGCGCCTTTAATAAAACCCATGCCCAACATCGGAGCAACGGTCGCATCCAACCAGACTACTCCTGAACTTTAAATAGTTATCAGTAAACAGTTAAAAGTTTTGATAATTGGGTTTAATCCCTGATTCCGCACCCAGAACTGTCACACCGCAATTAAATAGAACTATCTAGTACAGAAGAACTAACTTCCGTGAGAGTTTATTAGAGCTAAATAAGAATAATTCCTTTTAAGTTCAGATGGGTGGACAACTAATAAAAAAAATAATAATTATTCTCGTGTAGGAGAGGATGCTATTAGCAGCCTCTCTTCCTATGATTGTAATTCGATAATGATTTGATTTTGTATAATCAACTCAAATTTCCCGCACAAATATGTGAAAATTTTAACTGATATGGTTTTGGATACTTTGCGAGCATGTTTAATATCAAAAATATTGAAATCAAGAATATTGACCATTTGGGAATAGTAGCAGGAATGGTAGATGCAATTGGTTTGGTAGAAATAATTAATAATTTATTGGGGTCAGAAGCCGGAGAAAAAGTGAGTGCAGGACAGGTAGTAAAAGCGCTAATTTTAAATGGATTGGGGATGGTTTCAAAACCTTTATATATGTTTCCAAAGTTTTTTGAATCAATAGCTTGTGAGCATTTAATCGGAGATGGGGTTAAACCAGAATATCTGAACGATGATAAACTCGGTAGAGTGATGGATAAATTATTTCTAAAAGGTCTAGATACAATATTTTTAGCAATTAGTTTAAATGCCGTTAAGAATTTTGACATATCTTTAGCATCATCACATTTGGACTCATCATCATTCCATGTAGATGGCGAATATCAAACTAGTTTACCGTCAGTAATATTTAAAAAAACTGATGATACTCAACTAGAAGAATCGGAATTAAAATCACCCGAAGCAATAAACATAACATACGGTTATTCTCGCGATCATAGACCAGACCTAAAACAATTTATTATAGAATTGGTCTGTTCAGGAGATGGGGATATACCAATATTTTTGAAGGCAGCATCAGGAAATCAAGCTGATTCATCATGTTTTGGCAGAATTGCAGTAGAATATCAGAATCAAATAAAATTCGATAGTTTGATAGTAGCAGATTGTGCATTATATACAGAAGCAAATATCAAATTAATGTCTAATATTAAGTGGTTATCTCGTGTGCCGTTAACTCTAAAATCAGCAAAATCATTAGTCACAACTTTAGCAGAATCAGAATTTATTAAAAGTGGACTAGATGGATATTCATATTTGGAAAAAAAAGTCAGCTACGCAGGCATAGAACAAAGATGGTTAGTGGTACAAAGCCAGATGAGAAGAAAATCAGATTTACGTAAATTATCACAAACTATTGAAAAATCTCTCAAAAGTGCTGAAGCCAAACTAAAAAAATTATCCCAAGAGAAGTTTAATTGTTCATCTGACGCGACCAAGGCTTTATCAAAAATATCGAAACCATTTAAATATCATCAAGTATATTTGATTGAAATCACCGAAAATTTGCCATCTAAAAAAGATGAGAAACAAGACAAATATTATCAAATTTCTGCAAGTGTCTCAAAAAACGAAAATGCAATTGATATGGAAACTACAGGCGCTGGACGTTTCATTATTGCCACAAATGTTTTAGAATCAACCGAGTTAAGCAATGATAAAATGATTACTGAATACAAAGCGCAGCAGTCATGTGAACGAGGATTTAGGTTTCTGAAAGATCCACTGTTTTTTGCAGATAGTATTTTCCTTAAAAGCCCAGAAAGAATAGAGGCTTTGGCAATGATTATGGGATTATGCTTACTAGTCTACACACTTGCTCAACGACAAATTAGGGCAGCTTTACTAGCCTCACAATCAACTGTTAAAAATCAGTTGGGTAAATCAATAAATAACCCCACATTAAGGTGGATATTTCAATGCTTTCAATCAATTGATCTTGTGATGTTAAACCAGGAAAAAGATATTTCTAATTTAACTCCACAGCGAAATTTTATTCTCACATTATTACCAGAAGATTGCCGCCTTTACTACACTTTTATAACTTAATTTTTTTAGATTCTGAATATGTAAGTATGTTGATAGGGACTATCTAATTTTATTATTAGTCCTAAATTATTATGCTAATTTTCTACTTATTTTCCAATCTATATAAGCTCGAATTAATAACTAGATAAAAACTCTAGTATTTTCTTATTAACTCACTCTCAAATTACTTTATTTTTTTATTGCTTCTTATTGAGAATAGACTTAATGCTACTTTTATTTGTTAATATATGTTTTTTGCTGATTTAATGTGTTATTTGATTCTCTATTGATGAATCAACCTCAGTAATAACCGATTGTGACAGTACTGGGTGCGGAAGATGCGTTTAATATCTATGGCTATTCCGGCAGCAGAGTTAAAGATCGGGCAATCGGTGAAGTATCTAATCGGTACTCGAAGCGGTATGAGTGCGGCAATAACCGATATCAGCAAATCATCTCTTAGTCTCAAAAATACTCATATTGTTACTTTGACCTTTGATGATGATTCACTACCAAATCACTTAAAAACACAACAACTAACTGTTTATGACGAATTGCTTGAAGGTTGTGAAATAATCACATTTTAAAAAATGAAAATTGGCAACAGCAACAGTAGAGCGCACATCCTCTGCCACAAGTTGGAATTAATCAAAATACTAACTTGCTGGCTGATATAATCCCGTATTTTCGTTAAATTCCCACACTTTCCCTGCTCTATCTTTGCCCTTACACCATGCTACAAAAAGCGGTGGGGGGAGTTTAATTCGCTCCTTGCGTACAGTTTCCTCACTTACACCAAGTCTTGAAGCCAAACCTTCTTCAGTTAACGGTTGCATTCTAGGAGTATGCACATTTTTTTTTTGCGCCCTGTATTGCTCATGTTCACGTATTATCTAGGTAAACTGGGACTCTCCACGCTTATTAAATCGTGTAATTCATCATTATAAATTACCTTGATGCTATCATCGCCAAATGCGTCACCGCATTCTTCAAGCGATGTTTTTTATGAAGAGATGCTACCGCCAACGGCTACCATTGGCGATTGCAAATAAATATAGATATCACCCCGTAGCAATTCCAGCATCAACCATCTTCGCCAGACACTGGGTATTAAATCTCATCAGTGATTCCGTTAATTGCTTAAAATACCCATACTGCTCATCTGCATAATCGCTCGGTTCCATTTCTTGTAGTTCACCGACCCATTCTCCTGCAAAGACGCACTCGGTTAGTATAAGCCTGCCCAAAGTATAGTTTAAGACGCTTGCTATTTAAGGATTTCACGATTTAACGGGAAAATTCGGGTAGATAATAAGGGTCATTTTTATGAGTGAAACTGACATTAATTCTTTAAAACTGGAATTTACGGAGCTAGAGCATAACTCTAATTGCACAGAACTCAAAAAATCGAGTACCTTGGCACTAATTGTTTAAAACTGACAAATAATTCTTTAATGGACACATTCCCTTATAGCCCTAAACCGAAAAGAAGAGCGATCGCATTTCAGAGCCAGGAACCTATAGAAAAAGTGTAGAAACTACATCAATAGAGGAGATTTCTTCCTCTGTCCTGGAATAGTCAACTTTTGGACAGCACGGCGTTTAGTTTGTTCACCGCGACGGTCATATCTGGCAGTCTGGTCACTGTGAGCGTGTCCAGCTAACCTTTGAACTGTAGAAATATCTTCACCAGCATCGAGCAGATCGGAGATGAAAGTTCTACGGAAATCGTGGGCGGAGAAATTAGTTACTCCCGCCTGTAAACCACGTTTTTGCAAGATGAACAGCACTGCTTGAGAGGTAAGTCGTCGTCGCACTATCCTTGAGCCTCTGTTGACATGACATAGTAAAGGGCCTGCCTCGTAGCCTCGAAGCGACAACCAATCCGAGACGACAGTTAGACCACTTTCGGGTAAGTACACAGTCCGATCTTTGCCACCTTTGCCAGCACGCACCTGTATTGCCCCGGTATTCTCTTCAAAGTCGCTCAAGTCTAAATTCACCGCTTCAGAGCGGCGGACTCCAGATCCACGGAGTATTGCAAATATTGCAGCATCTCTGTAACCAGTGGGGGTAGGGTCATCAAAACAGGTTTGCATCAATTGGGCGATTTCTTCTGCCGTGAGGACACGTCCCCGCAATTGCTTGGTGACTTTAACGTTGGGAATGTCTACAGCACGAGCAAAATCAACAGCATCCATTATCTCTAACCGCAAGGCTTCTTTTAAAACTCGCCGCAAAGCAGACAGCACTTTGTTGACATAAGCTGGTGCATATTTTTCGCTCAACACAGAGCGGACTGCCGCCGTATGTTTGTAGCGCAGTGCTGCCCAGTTTAAAGTCATCGCATCACAACTTGAGTTGGTTAATAATCGCGCGATCGCATTGAGAGCTTGGCGCATAGCTGGACGGGAACCAGGGGAAAGGGTCGCCAAGTAGACTTGGGCGGGGTGTTCGATCAAGGGAACGGGAGAGGCAAGGGCTAAGGAAGAGGAGGTACTGTTTTCAAGGGTTTCATGCATTTACTTATCGGAACGTGTCTTCTTATAAGCAAGATTCTGATAAGTAATTGTCCCTTAAAATGGGGACGAGCGATCGCTCTTTGTTATCCTGACATCGGCAACACATCTTCATTCAGCAAGGCGTAAAATTCAGGAACTTGAGCTTCGACAAGTCGCAGTTCATTTGCCGCGATCGCTTCAAGTTCCAGTACCGTCTCCCAGCGCAAATCCTCAACCCATCGCTTGAGAATGCCTTTAATTGCGTCTACTCCACGAGAAATACCTCTTCGTAGTATTTCTACGCAGTGGAGTAGCGTAATGCGATCTGTCGGAGGTGACTCAAATTCGGTAGTATCCTCCCCCTGGCAATGGGAGTTCCCTATAGCATCAAGGGGGGGGGCGGATACGGGTTGCTGATTAGGGTTTGCACTATACACAGCAGGGGTTTGGGGAGCATAATAGGTTCGATTTTCTTTTTGATTACGCTTCGTTTCACGATGAGCAATTACATGCATTGCAAATTCTAATTCCTCTTTATCTAAAGAGAAAAGTTTCACCTGTTGACCCCGCTTACCCTGCTTACGGAAAGTCAACTTTAACCCCAACTGCTCGACTAAAGTTCCTAGCAACCAAATAGGTTTACAGTCTAGGGGAACAGTAAACCCAAGAATTGCTTTAACGTGAGCAGCACAATGTATAGCAATATCCCTCATCTTGAGTAAGGTGGCATCCGAGGCGGTAACTTCATTACCAGCAACTAAAGAAGTGAGAATGTGATGCAGCCCCAGGTTAAATCTAGCAAGCCAGCGTGCCGAGTAATTGCCCCAGTCGATGCACAAAGGTAGATTGTCGCGTTCGGTGCGGTCTTTTTGGGTGACAATTGTTGGTGGCGTAGGATAACTTCGCCCAGTTCTGGGGTCAACAATTGATTCTTCGGGTGGGGCTAAAATGGCCTCAAGTCCAGCTAAGGCTCTAATTAAACGACCACCTTTATCCATTTCTACGAGTGATTCGGTTACTTCGATGCCGTAAGAGTCAAAAATGCGAAACTTTTCACATTCAAAAATTTCGCTAGGGTCAAGGTAATCTTTGCTCTGACGGGCGCGGTACTCACTCAAGGTAATATTGTTCGCCTTGGCAACATGAGAATTGTGGGCACGATCCAAAGCTTGTGCTGCTGCTTTTAGACTTTCTCTTGCTTGAGTATCATTATCGCTTCCTATACATATAAATGTATTGCCCATTTCAGTGAGGAGCGATCGCAAATCATCGCGGAGATTATTGAGAGAATAGTGGCGGTTAGCCATAATTTGGCAGTAAGCCTCAAGCGCCCAATCTTTCTCTGCGCCCCGCTTGCCTGTTTGACGGTCAATCCGCAATAGAAAAGCGGTCATTTCATTGGTTTGGAGCAAGCGCTCTTTAATCTTGGATGCGTTTGTATCTTGGTAGCCAAAGGGAGGACGCGGGGCCACCCAAATATGAAACGGGACTTTTGGACGATAACGGTACAGTTGTTGAGCGCACTCAGTAGCAGTTTGGGAAACGCCGTGAAACACACCAAATACTAAGTCAAAATGATACTGGGAAATATCGACACCAGTACCGAGACTGGGAGAGGTGAACAAGGCATCAAAGTTTTTGACGGCGTTGGTGATATCTTTGATGAAAGCAACATTCTCATCACTGCCAGAATTATCGGAATGAACCGACCAAATGCGCCATGAAGCCCTACGGGCTGGGCAAGGGGTAAGGGGTAAGGGGGAAAGGGTGGAGGAATCTGTTAATTCTTCCTTTTCCCCTTCCCCTTTACCCTTTTCCCCTACCTTTTCGTACTTGATAGTAAAGGATTTGTCGAGTTTTTTGATAAAACGCTTACTGTCACTGGCAACCATAACTTTTTCTCCAAGCATCAGCGCTGCCGAGATTTGGGCGACTAGGGCGCTCTCATTATCCCCCTCGTACCAATAAATTGTGCGTGAACCGTTGCGCCATTCGTTTTTGATAATGTAAGGTACTTCACCGAGTGGTCGCATTGCAAGAAAGAAGTCTACCGTTAAATCATCCATGTGTGCATCAGCGATGACCACCAGTGGCGCGTTGTATACTATGTATTCAAGGACTTCAAGTATTGCTGCACGGTGTTGTTTGCAAGTATTACTGTGTAGTAAGTGGGTGAGGTATTGGCAAGCTTCATCTATAAATATGCAGCCGTAAGTGAGAGACTGAGTATTCAGCTTATGCAGGCTGTCAATAGTAATACTAAGGGCTTGAGCCTGGGCTAAACCTATGTAACCCAAGTCTGAATACATCGCCGTCCGCAAACGTTCGGCAAGATTTTTCAACAAGTTAACCCGATGCCCATTGTTGAGAAATCTGGCATCAGGATTTTGGTCACGCCACCAGCGCATAAGTTCAGTTTTGCCTGTACCCATGTCGCTCCAGAGTACGAATAGTCCTGATTTTGGGAAATTGAAGGTAGGGGATTTCTTCGATTTGGATGAATCAACTCCGCCAGAATCGGTAGACTCCTTGTTTCTTTGATGTCCTTTTATAGATGGCGTGAAAAGTTGTTCCTTTTCAAGATCATAAAGCTCAGGCAAATTGCATTTTTCTTCAAGTTCAGGAATGCACAAAGCCTCAGAGAGATACTTGATATTAATAGTGACATCTGGTTTGTATTTGCTAAGTCCCCATTTCTTAGCCCGATACGAGCGCTGGTAATCTTTTAGTGATTTGGCATCATCTACGATCGCAGTCAGCAAGGCATTGGCATTAACACCTTGACCAACTACAAAATCATCAACGCCTTTTTCTGGGCCTGGTAACAGCGCAACTTCGCATTCGCAACCAGCCGATTCGATTGCTTTTGCAGTGCGAACAGTGGCTTGAAACACCGACCACCTGGTTTTAGAAGAAGTTTCGTAGTCAAAAAGAATTATGAACTTGCGCCCCGCCTGAGCCATTGGTACTAAATCAGGATGCAACCGTTCATCAAAATCTTGTTTGCCAACGCGCCCGTTCCAAATTCCAGGGAGTGCGATGGCAACATATCCCAGACTCAGCAAGCAAGCGGCTTTCTTCTCACCCTCGCATAATATTATTGGAATCTCTGGATGTTGTTTTACCCACTCCCAGAAGGTGATTTGTAAATCTTCCTGCCCAGAGTCGATGAAATTCAGTTTGTGCTGTTTTACCCATGACCAGAATATTAGGGGATTGAGTATGCCTTTTCTGCACAGTGTTAAAAGAGAACTATACTGCGCGTATGAGAGCGAATTACGTAAGTTGGCAGCATAGAGAGCGTTTTTTCTTCGACTTTTAAGATGCAGCTTTTTCCCACGTTTTGCAAAAAGCGCTTTTTGAATATCGGGGACATTGTAGCGCCGTGCAATTTTATTTAAAATACAGTTGGGAATATCGAAGTAGGTGACGCGGTTAGCTGTCTTGGGGGGTGATTCGTATTTGACGGGTTTCTGTGATTGCCAATCAATGCGGGGGAAGT
>JAIVFU010000214.1 GCA_020829485.1 Nostoc sp. CHAB 5834
ATGAACTCATAGTCACCAGCCGCTGTAGGCAGGAATTGCGCACCCAGCTTGTCAGCGTTGAAGATAGTCGTAGCTGGGCCAGTAACCTGAGTCCAAGCAATTTGGAGTGAGCTAGGAGCAGCCGAACCGGACAGCACACCTTGCAGGTTCACGGTAGTGTTTGCAGGGCTTGTCTTGATGGCACCCGCGTCCACCGTGAATGTGCTGGTAGGTGCAGCAGAAACCACAACCGTCACTTGGTCCGTCTTGACTTGGGAGCCCGCAGTAGCGGTGAACTCGAACACATAGGTACCCGCGCCTGCAGCCAGGAAGGTTGCATTTTGCGAAGCAGCACCGGACAAGCTCACCGTTGGGCCCGAAATCTGTGCCCAGCTGTACGCCAGGTTCGTGGGAGCCGGAGTACCCGCAATCACTTGGCCACTAAGCGTTGCGATAGAGCCTGGCGTAGCCACTTGGGTAGCGCCCGCGGATACTGTGAAGTAAGGCGAGGCAGCCGCGCCCTGCGTATACACGCTAACCTTGGTTCGCGAGGACTTAGTCACAGGCGTGTCCCCGTTTCGGGTCACTTGCAACTCGAATTCGTAGTCGCCAACCACCGTAGGCGTGAACTCCGGATTCAAGGAATCACCGCCATACAGAGCAACAGCGGGACCTGCGGTCTGAGTCCATTTGTAGGACAGAGAAGAAGGGACGTTCGAGCCAGTTACGGCGCCGTCCAATCGAACGGTTTCACCAAGTGGAACTGCCTTCAGGGCGCCCGACGATACGGTGTAGCCTCCGCCAGCTTCAACGACGGCGACGACAGCTCCTTCACGAACTTCAGCTTTGCCGCGAATCGTAGCGCTCAGCTTGACCTTGAAGACATATTCACCTGCAACGCGGGGGGTGAACGCTGCCGTATCCGTCGCAGCTCCGGCCAGGGCCACGGTAGCCGGACCCGAGACCTGTGTCCATTCGAACTTCAAGGGCTCGTCGTACTCAAAGCCGGCGTTCAGCGTAGCACCGGCCTTCAGGCGCGCAGTCTTGTCCACTTGAAAGACCTCGGGAACTGCGGGTACCGTCAACCCAAAACCTGTGACAACCTTCGGCAAAGGGGTCACTTTCAGGGTGAACTTGCCATTGGCCGAGCCATCGGTAGAGCGTGCCGTGTTTTCAACAAGCCATTCACTGGCGGGGGTGTCAGAAGCGATGACCAGTTCGGTAGCGCAGTGTGAGGTGCCGTTGATGCCGGGGGCATTTGCCATTGCACGTTTGCCCGGAACCACGTTAGCACCCGCGCAGCTTGCGTCGGCGAAAGTCGGGGGTGTGGGGACCGCTTGGTCGCCTGCGGTTTTCGTGATTTTCCACGTATGGCCCACGATTGCGTCGAAGGACGCCTTGGCTTCTGCGGCTACAGCAACGCGCTGGCCTGCCAGAGCTGTGGTGGCTCCGTTGGGAGAGACCTTGTTGGTTACCTGCCCCGAGGGTGCCACGGTGCTACCGCCACCCCCGCAAGCTACCAAAATACCAGCGGCGGCCGCTACCAGCGCCAGCTTGCCAAAATTACTTGCTCGCAAATTATTCTCCAGATGTTGATGGGATGTGCACGGATACGGGCAGCACCGTGCTGGGCGTATAGCCAATCTATTTACTTCTTAAGTGCTTTTAGGTAGCACTAAGAGATATTGTACTGCAAACAAAATGCAACAGCAACTGTCAGTATCTATTTCTTTTCAATCATTTTAGAGTGCCTCAAAGTGGCGCAGGCGTCCCAGACTACTCGGCTGTGCCGTAAAGCATAAAGTGGCCATTTGGCCCGGGTATGCCTTAACTACCTGCTTCGCCGAGGGCAGTTTCGCCTAACGCTTACGCGCCCGGCCAGAGCTTCCCTCTCCACTACAGCCGCTTGCCACTGTGGCGGACTTCAAATCGCAATGTGCGAAGGTCAAAGCCCGCCGACTCCAGAGCCCCTAGGAAGCCGACACTTTTTGCATGCACTGAGTCGTATCGGCTGCTGAAGGTCGGGCCTGTGAAAAAGCCCATGAGATACAGGGAGTCGGCGCTTCGCGCGGGGGTGGCCCATGCTGAGCAGATGTCGGGGCTGCCGTCTACGGGGTCCCTTGCCCACCGAGCGTGAAGCCATCCAAGTCGAAGCTGAAGTTTACGTAGGCGAAGCGGTCGCGGAACCTTGGCGCTTTTGTGATGGATAGAGCACTTCAACGTGGGCACCAGGAATCCTCGCTGGTGAACTTCCTCCACGAAAGGCGTATCGGCAGGGAGGCCCTGGTCTACCAGGTGGCGAATGGTGATGAGGGGCTCGGCAAAATACTCGGCGAAGAGCTGCTTAGCGCTCTCTGCGATATTTCCGCCGCATTGAACAGTGACAAAAGGCTTTCCTGTAGATTTGTCCATCCCACCTCGAACGAGGACTTCCCATTCACCAATCATTTGCTTTTTCCCAGACATTCGCTAGTCCAGGCACAAGCTTTAAACACGGGGTGTGACCCCGGAATAGCTACACCTCTTAGTTTTAAAAGGTGTTTTCATGCAACCACAATTTTTCAGTCACTTCGATGCTCAGCATTGGGCTGAAGTCAAAAGAGTTCGTGTTCATGACGGTCTTCCCGGTCGTCAAGGATATGGCGTCAAAGTTTCCCATCCCCTGGTCGGAAAAACCCTTCAAGACCAACAAACAGGCAAGCGATGGAAAGTCGAATCTGTCAGCAAAGACTGGTGGAAAGGGGATTTTTGGAGTGCGCTTGCCAGCAATAATGGAAGTCACTGCACTCTATTCATCGTCGCAGACAAATGTCAAGACGACGGTATCAAGAAGTCCGCTTCAGAGTTTGGTAAGCGGTATCTTGTGATTTAACAAAATCCGGCCTCAGCTGGCTTTTTCAATGGTGCGCCTGCGCTTAAAAAGGGTACATCCGAAAGGGTCCCCCGGTTTTGACGCCTCAAATCCTCTTGTCAAGAGCCAACTCAACAGTCTACGATTGTGAACGTTTTCGAACGCCACGAATTCTGCTGTGCTCGTGACTGTAGGCGAGAACAGCCTATCTACCAAGAGCGAAAGTAGCCCCTCCCCTCGTAACTCATCGACCACTTCAATATTGGCAATCACCAATGTGCTTTGGCCGAAGTTCGGGGTGCTTGTTACGGTGAGCCTCGTGTAGATTTCAAAGTACTCGCCCTGGTACCACTTAGACGCCACCCTCAGCTTCTGAAACGAGGTACTCCGCTCAAGCTCACCTACCCACGCAAGAAACTCTGCTACGGCGTGTGCCTTCTGGTCTGGAGAGAGCATTGGGGAACGTACCAAGGATTGGGCTTTGGACACAAAGGGGCCTCACACGGGGCTCAATTAGGCAAAGAGTGTCATTTTACGCATTGCCGCCTGGCGCTCAGCCTCACTTTCGCGAAGTTTGCTCTCAAAGACCTTTACCAAGTTTTCCAAGTCACGGATAGACAGCTGGTCCTCGATGGCCGCATATAGGCTTTCAGCAAAGCGCTGGGAGTCCCGCTCATCCGCGCTGATTCCTTGCTCCGTCAGAGCATCGATACGTGCAAGCTCCTTTGGAATGTCTGAGTTCTTCTGCCGTTCAATCAGGAATCTGCTGGAGCCTGACCAATAGACCTCTTTGATTTCACCAAGCTTCTCCCAGGCACTCTCGGTAACAGAGGGTAGATTCGCAAAAGATACCGAAGAGCTTTCTGTTTCAATCATTTAGGCCAATATTTTGTTGTATTCAAAGTAACTATAGCACCTGAATTTTACACGGCAAATAAAACTTTGTGGCCTAGCTGTATATTTATTGCTACAATCTATTAAATTCTATAGAAAAATAAAACATGAAAGAAACTGTTCGCAAAGTAGTGGTCTTTGGGTTCATTGGCACCAATCTCGACTCCGGTTATAGTGAAAAGCGATTTGAGAAATGGCGGCCTACCGTTTCCCTGTTTCAGCACGACGATTTCATTCCTCATCGACTGGAGCTGCTCTCAGCCTCCTCGAACGAAAGTCGCGCAGTTTCTCAAGTCATGGAGGACTGCAAAGCCCTGCGCCCCCAAAGCACTATCGCCAACATCAAGCTGGACATCAAAGACCCTTGGGACTTTCAGGAGGTCTATGGTGAACTTCACGAATTTGCTCGCAACTATCAGTTCGAGGAGGACTGCGACTACTTTGTGCACCTGACGACGGGTACACACGTCATGCAGATTTGCCTGTTCCTGCTGACAAAATCCCGGCACATTCCCGCCAAAATCATCGAATCGTTCACCCACCACGCGGCTCCGCTCAAAGCTGCGGCGGGCCGACTAGAAGTCATCGACTTGGACCTGTCGACGTATGATGCGCTCGCGGGCCGGCTGCGCCTTGAAGAAGAGGAAGCCCAGTCTGTTCTCAAGGGAGGGATTGCCACCAAGAACGTCAAGTTCAACAAGCTGATTGAACGCCTGGAGAAAGTCGCCTTGCGCTCATCCGCCCCCCTTCTGCTTACCGGCCCTACAGGTGCGGGAAAAAGCGAGCTTGCAGCACGGGTGTACGCACTGCGCAATGCCCGGCACCAGGTGCGAGGAGCGCTTGTTGCGGTCAATTGCGCCACTCTAAGTGGTGACAACGCGATGAGCACCTTGTTTGGTCACAAGAAGGGTTCGTTTACCGGCGCGGTCTCTGACCGTGCAGGATTGCTGCGTCAAGCTGACGGGGGGCTCTTGTTTCTCGATGAGGTGGGAGAGCTGGGCCTCGATGAGCAAGCAATGCTGCTGAAGGCCCTGGAGGAAAAGACGTTCTACCCTCTGGGCAGCGACAAGGAAGTGCAGAGTGACTTCCAGCTGGTTGCAGGCACCAACCAAAACCTGCAGCAACGGGTGGCTGAAGGGAAGTTTCGCGCGGACCTGCTAGCACGATTGAATGTCTGGCAATTTGAACTGCCGGGGCTCGCAGAGCGCCCTGAAGACATCGTTCCGAACATCGACTACGAGGTGCAAAAAATCTCACAGAAGCTGGGCCGACAAATCACGTTCACTCGCGATGCGCGGGCTGCCTACATCCGGTACGCGCTGGGCGCCAAATGGGAGGGAAACTTCCGAGACCTGAGCGCCTCTTTACTCCGTATGGCAACGCTTGCCGACAACGGTGTGATTGGGGACGCAGATGCCCATGACGAGATTGAGCACCTGGAACAGTTTCGGCTGGACGCTTCTGCCCCTTCTGCGAACAAAAGGTCCTTGGTACAACAGGTTCTGCCCTCAGAAATGCTTGCGGGACTCGACCGGCTGGAAATTGTTCAACTGGAAGAAATTCTGTCGACCATCGCCAGGACCACAACTATGGCGGAAGCGGCACGAGAGCTGTTTGCAGTGTCCCGCACTGAAAAGGGCAATCCCAACGACAGCGACCGGATGAGCAAGACGTTGAAGCGTTGGGGGCTCAATTACAAGGAGCTCGTAGTGGGACTTCAGGGACGGCCTGGTCACGTTTGAGCGCTCTGCACAGCCCCGGCCTGCTGCAGATAGCTGAGCCGGGCCCCTCGGTGTCTAAGCCTTCAACCAACTGGCATCATGGCTTATGCGGGTGTCGTAGATTGAGAACTCGATGATTTCCCTGTCCACGAAATAGCCCGCGGCATGCAGCGCTGCCCTGGTTGCGGCGACCTGCTCCTGTACCTCCTCATACAAGCCGTCATAGGTCCGATACGTGGCCATCACAACCACCGTCCCGTCTTGCTTGCGCTTGAACACGTTCTTTGAGAGGTGGCAGCCTTCCTTAATCGCCAACGCACTCAGCGCAGCAAAGGATTCAGGGGACCCATCGGTGGAAATCCCAAAATGACACTCAAAGTAGCACCCTTCAGGCATAGAAGGTTTGGCGTGCGTTCGGGAGGGCGCCGCCGGATGCCAAGGCACTGTCTCAATCTTTTTGCGGACGACGCTGAATCCGGCCGCCGCAAGGCCATCAGCGATTCGCTCAACCTCGGCAAGTGCTTCGGAGTTGCGCCCCATGAACACTGAACTAGTCATCAGGTCCTTGATGACCCCCTCTCCCCGTGTTTGCAAGTCCAAAAGGAGCGGCTTCACCTCCAGGGCGCTGCACACCTGCTTGAACTCTTCCACGTTCTTGACGTTCGACACCGTCACGTGCAGCTCATACGGTGTCTTGTCTGTAAGCTTGCTATCCCGGGCCTGAAGCTCAGCCCAGTAGTCCGACTTCAACTTCATGAAGCCAGCTATGTCATCATCGTCAAAGCCCAGGCTGTAGGCCACCGAAAGTGCAACAAGCATGGTGTCGACGGCTTCTTCCAGAATTTTAAGTGGCGTCACAAACCGGTGGTTAGTGCAAAAAGCTGAGTCGTAGGGCAGCGCAGCCTTTGCAAGCTCCCCCGCTTCCTCCATCAACTTCAGGACTTTTTGAGACAAGGACTTGTGGTCCCGCATCGACAGTTCGTGGACGTATCGCAGTAAATCTGGGCGCATGTATCCCTACCGAGGTTCAGTATCTAGTGGTGGTGTCCGAAGGGATTCCTTCGGATTAGCTTTTAGGAGCCGGAGCCGACTTCAAAATGTCGTCGAGCGTTGCGTTCACAAACGCCAGCTCTGAGAGGGCCTCTCGCAGCAAACTTGCGATGTCCTCCCTGGTTTTCGGCTTGACCATTGCATACGGGTCAAACTTTTCTAAAACGGAAGTCATTCTGACGGTAGTTCAATTGCTGAAATCTCAGCAATGCTTGAAAAGAACACGCTGATGTCCCGCAAAACCGGACCGTGCCCGCGGGTAAACCAGTTTGTCGTGGACGTCACATCCGAGGAAGGGAACTGTGACTTAAACAGATTCGAAAGGAGTGCCCGATTGGCCTCAGAGTCAACCAGCTCCATCTCCCGTTCCGAGTCACCCACAAGCTCAAATCCCCTCTGTTCAAGGGATGCCAGCCATTCTTTTCTGGAAATTCGGTCGCTGTGCGGAGTCTTGCTCCCCGTCAGGGGTGTCCGCCCGAACAGGTGGCAGGAAAACTTGACTTCAGCACGGCCACCTCCGTAGAACTTGAGTTCGGAGATGTGCCCGAACCCGTGCACGTCCCACCAATAGTTGAGCTTCTTATCCAGCAGCCCTAGGTACGCGCCAACTTCTTCGGCCGTTCCCTTTTGACCAAGTAGGTCCTGCAGTTCTCGCACCTTGGTATTGAGTTCACGAATTCGTTGAAAACGTTCGTTTCGAGCCTCAGTGCCATCAAGCTCAATCTCAAGAGCCTTTGCAACGTCTCCAACCGATGCCTCCGCGACATACAAGATGTTGTACGCATTGCCCTTCTCCACCTTACTGGAGCGGATGTGCTCCTTGAGAAACGCAAGCCCTGAAATCGTAGTCGAAAGCTCCCTGTCGAGAGCCTCCATCTCATCAGGGGTCAGGGCTTTCACCTGGTTTCGGTAGAAGTCGCGTTGCGCGAGTAGCATGGTGTTGTCCTTTACTGTAGGGCCAAAAGGCCCGTGAAAATTTTGGAAAATTTGGAGGAGGTGAACGCTGCCTTCAGGTATGCGTCCCCCGTCTCTGAGGGACTCAGCAACACAGCCGCCAAGACGTGGTACCGAGGCTTTCCTTCCCAGATAAAGGTCCCGAGGGTTCGGACGACACCGGACGGGTCCCGAAAGCTCAGTAGCGCCTGAAAAGGCAAGCGTTCATTGGGTGTTCCCGGGATTCCGGGAATTGCCTCCCTGCAGGCCCAAAGCTGTTCACCAGGCGATGGCCAGGGTTGGCCGTCCCGGGTAGCAACGCACTTGTCGTTGAAGTTCATTTGGGGGTCCAAGGACGCGACCGCCTCAAATTGGGCGAGCAAGCTCCCTACGCTGGCTTCATAGGGGTCAGAGGAGCAAGGGTCCCCCAAGCGGTCGACATGCGACAGCAGTACATCCTTGTAAGCGCGGTCGAGGATGTCATCGAGATTGAAGGGGCATGAACTCCCCTGGCAAGTGGGCACAGCAGACATTCCAGACTCTGATTAGACGGGGGCCGGCAGACCCAAGGAACGCTCCATTTGGAGAATGCGTTCGACCACGGGGTCGAGGGGAGCACAGACGTCGACCTCAAGCAGATGCGCGGGCTCCACTCGGCTGCGTACAAAGGGGACAACTTTCTCGTCGTGGAAGCGCTGTGACTCGCTTGCCGTCTGTGTCCGGCCCTCGGCTTGATAGCCAAGGCTCAAATCGCGGTGTGCGAGAAGAGTCAGCGAGGTCCAACTAGCCGTGAGTTCCTTCATGAGCTTTTCCAGGGAGGGCACCTGATGGTCAGGCGCATAAAGCAATGGAACCTGGGGAGCCGAGTCAGTCACCGCGATGCGGACTACCCCTTGAAGCATCTGCTGGCGCTTGATTTGCTCTCGCAGAATTTTGCGCTGGGGGGTCCTGTGCAGAAGGTTCTGGTACAAAAGCTCCTTCGCGTACTCCCCCACCAGCTCGGTATGGACCCCTCGAAGATTGAGCTCAACGTACAAGCGAGCGGCGTATAGGGACTTTCCAAC
>JAIVFU010000215.1 GCA_020829485.1 Nostoc sp. CHAB 5834
CCTAAATTATCTGAGGGATTTTTTCAACTTCAAATGCTCGTCAACAACCTAACTCGTTCGATTTTTCAAAACGGCAATATTCCTTATTTCTACTTTTCCTCTGCTTAGAGTGACAAAAGAGGGTTAAGGATAACCCCGATCTGAGAGGAAAGGGCGGGTGTTGGGGGATTGTCAGCGCAGTAAACGAGTTCAGTTGCACTGTCAAAACCTGGGATGGGGAGTACACCGTTGGTTTGCAGCACCTGAAGTCTTACAATTACTTGCCTGCCGAGTGTGAGCAGATGCAGTTGGTGTGCGATGCCTGCGGCGGGCTACGCCTACGCATTACACGAGTGTATTCGGGCGCGTTAGAGGAGTCAGTGCAGAACTTTTTGGAGTCGCTGGGGAAGTTGAACCGTTCTTATTTAACTGCTTTGGAAGAAAAACTGGTGAAGGTTCTGGAGTCGGAAATTAGAGACTAATGCAACAAAAAACAATGTAACAGTGCTGTAAATAACTTAAGATTATATAATAATTCGACCCAAATACTTGAGTATTCTTAAAACTCCAGATAAATTGTTAAGATATTGCGATCGGGTTGCAAAGAGATCGGAAATACCATATTGTTTACCCAAGGTTTTGACAAATAAATAGCTGCTACCATTGGCAATCATGCCATACAGAGGTTGTTCTGGGTTGGGATGAATCGCCATGTAAGCTAATGTCTGGGGAATTGCTAATTCTAAATCAAAAGTTGTCTTTTTTGACTCAATTAGCACAATCCATAATTTACCTTGCAGAACTAAAACATCAATTCTGCCCCGTAAAATCTCATCATTATCTCCTTGTGCAACAATATCAACGGATACCTCGGTTTTAAATCTGTAAGGTGCTTGATAGAAGCCTGCAAGTTCAAGTAATGGTGACAGCACGACCATTTTGACAGTTTCTTCTAAAAGACTTCCATCTGAGATTTGGTAGAGATAGTTTTGTCGAACTTGTTCTAATAAAAGTCTGCTCTGCTTCACTTAATGCTGGTAAATCTGCCATCCATTCGGTAAAAAATTGACTATCACCACTTAGGGTTAACCCCAGTTTTTCCTCGACTTGGCGAAGGGTAGTAATTTTTTCTGCGATGGCTATGCTTATGGTCATAATTAAATTTACACTACTTGCCTAATATCAGGATAATTGAATTTAACCTATAACAGTTACTACAAAAGAGGGCTTACCAAGATGCCAAAAAAGAATCAAATCTTTTATAAGGATAACGTCAAAGTACAAAGTTCTCTTGGTTCGCGTATTTTGCAAGGACTAACCGAAGCTGAAATTTCCCAACTACTCGATAGTTTATTTGCTGTTTTATCTGATGAACAGCGCCAAACGGCTTTTGCTCAACTTGAAGCAGATACCCACACAACTTTGATTCAAATAATCGCTCCATCCCAAACAGATGAACAGGCAAAAACAACCAAAAGACAAGCAACTTCTTTAGCGAAATTAGCTCAAACGTGGTCGGAGTTATGGCGAGAATGGAATGAAATTATTACCGAAGCGTCCCAGTCAGAGGGGAAATACATAGTCCAAGAGGAAAGCTGGGAAGAACCCTATTTTGATGATTGTGCTTTGGTTGAAGATTTAGAAGCAGTTGCACAAAAGATGAAACCACTGCTGGAAACGGCTTTTACAAATAGTTTTAGTTACGCTCATGGCTTTGCTGCCAATCTATTAGAAGCAGAAAGCGAAATCTCCGACGGGATAGCCGACTGGATGGAAATTCGTGATGGGATTAATTTGCAACCAACCATAACCCATTGCTTGTTGAAATGGGAATGGTTGGGAGTACAAAAACAAGGGCAAGATGCTTTCAAATTGGCTAAACAAATAAGAGAGTGGTCAGAAAAACTTTTCCATATTAGTTTAGATGATGATGCTGTTATCGATTTCTTTTCAGATGTACCCGACGAGCAAAAGAAATTGGTTTTAGCTGGGATGACTGCCGAACGAGATAGTTCCCTGTGGAAATATGACCTAGAGAATACTTTTTCTTATTGGCATATAGTTTACATGGAATTGATGCAGCAATTTGCAACCCCAGAGATATATTTGAACAATCTCCGGGCTACTATTTCCCAGGAATGGCAAAATGGTTTACCTGTAATTGAGGATTTGTTGGCTAAACAAGAATATAGAGAAAGTCTTACAGTGATTCAAGAGACTTTGGATGCGTTATTAAAAAACAAACCTGACTTGAATCCCTGGACACCAGAAAACTCGCTGCTATTTGTTGCTGTGGGTGGATTTTCTTACGCTCCTGGGAATTGGGAAAAGGAAAAAACTTTACTTCGCTATTATCAGCAAGCTGTTCGAGAGTTGGGAGAAATCGAACGGGTGAATGCATTGGAAATTCAGTATATTACTTTTGAATTTTGTTATGACTGGTCGAGTATGTTCAAAGCTTTTGCTGAGATACCAGTTAATAAAGAGACTCAGCAAGCCTTGTTTACATCTTGGCGTGAATCGATAATAAAACGTGGTACACCATACAGATATTTAGGTTTATATACAAATCCAAAACCCGTAGATACTTGGTGGTTGCATTGGTTGCTCGATAGTATTACAACTGAGGAAAAAGGACATACTTGGTTTAAGCAACAAATTATTGAGTGGTTAGAGAATTTACCTGGAGAACAGGGACAACTGGGTGGGGAATATAGTGTTTTGCATTTGTTAACAAAAGATTTGACCGAGATAAAGTATCAGGGAAAATCCCCCTACCCGAAGTTTTATGAGGTTGTGATTCTGCCAAACCAACTATCGACACGAGATGATATTTCGAGGAAAACATATCTCCAAGAATATGCACCCCCTGATTTGTGGGAAAGAGTGATGGCTTATTGGCAAGCAAACTTACACAACTTTGTACCCAGACCGGACTCGTCTCAAAGCTCGGATTATACGAAAAATGCACAATGGATGTCTGCCTTGAAGGAGTTATCACCGCAGAATTATGATAGTTTGTTGTCCCAATGGAAAGTCCAGCATAAGCGACGACCTAATTTGTGGAAAGCGATGAGAAATTTGGGATTGGATTGATGTAATACTTTCTGTATATGGGATTGCGAGTACACCATTGGGTTGCAACACCTGAACAGCAATGATATCTTTTGTGGACTTAAATGAAAACCAATGCTGCTCGACTACTGGATAAACTAGGTATTGCATACCAAATCCTCAGCTATGAAGTAGATCCTACCGATCTGGCTGCTGAAAGTACAGCCCAGAAAGTGGGACTTCCCGCAGAGCAAGTTTTTAAGACTCTAGTAGTCAGAGGTGACACAACAGGTATCTGTTTTGCTGTTGTACCGGGAAATACTCAGTTAGATTTAAAAGCTTTGGCACGAATTTCAGGAAACCGGAAGGTTGAGACAGTTGCCCTCAAGGAAGTACAGCCACTAACAGGATACATCCGTGGGGGTGTGACAGCTTTAGCGAGTAAAAAAGACTATCCGGTTTATCTTGATGAAACAGCAACCCTATTCGAGCAGATCACTGTTTCTGGTGGAATGCGAGGAATGCTGCTTCTCCTATCGCCAGATGATTATTTACGTGCCGTTAATGGCACTTTGGGAGTAATTGTACAGTGAACCAGTTCTCACCAAGCATACTTAAGTACAGGTTGCGTTTATTACATAGAGATATTAAAGCTACAGTAAATAAATAACAGTATATTAGCGGGTTACAACCCAGTACTAGGCTAACTACGATATAGCAAATTACACATTATTTGCTACTCAAGTAGTGGGTTTTGAGCTAATGACTATCAAAAAGCCTTTGGTAATCGAACAACCAAAACTGGGACAGCTTATCCATGAACTTCGCACTGTAGTTGGTTTAACCCAAGAACAGTTTGCGGCACATTTGGGTGTTACTTATTCCACAGTTAATCGTTGGGAAAATAAACGCTCTAAGTTATCACCGATGGCTATGCAGAGGATTGAAAAACTTCTACAAGAGATGGGTGATCAAGGGCAGAAACTGTTAGCGAAGTATCAGTCAAATTAGTTCTGAGGAAAAAGTAGATTACCTCACTTCTTGAGAGCAGTACTTAATCAAATTTGATATAGCGATTGCATTCTTTTAAAGCGCGATCACAGTTTTACCGTGCTGTTTTGAACTTAGTAAGGAAAATAAATGACTTTCACCAAAGAGCAGTTACAGGCTGTAATGATTGGTACAGATTTAAATGATCGTGTAGAGGCACTGCGGCAGCTGTTAGGATATCCAGTGAAAGAACATGATCCTCAAGGTTCTCGTTTTTGGTACTTACGCCCTGGTGTCGATGAATTAGAAGCTGAGGAAACTTGTCCAATTGCTGTTGGCTTCTATGAGGAACTCTCAGGAGTTACAGATCAGGAAATTAAAAGATTTTTGACCTCTAAAGAACAGCAACAAGAAATTTACGGGCATTACACAAACCGAGTTGCTGAACAGCAACCTGTAATGTATTTACTTCTACCTACTAAAGAAGCTACAGGTCGAGTGCCGTTAGTGCTGCCAAGTGAAGGTGGATTACGTCAACGGCAAATCCAGACTTTTGATTGGAATGAACCGCAACTAATAGCACGGTTAAACCGTTTAAAACAAGGGGAGCTGCCGATTGCTGCTAAGGGGCTAAGTTCGGTTCCCTTGGTGGAGTGGGTTTTCTATGAACCGATTAAGACGGCGAAGGAACTAGCGCAGTTGTTGGCTGAAGCTGCCCGTCGAATTGAGCAGGTCATTCCCCAAGTCTATGAGAAAGAAAAAGCTGATGGGTATTTACACAACCTATTGAAGAGTTTTCAACGGGAGCTACTGCCCACACTGCAATTGACTTCAGAGAATGAGAAGGATTACAGTTTTGCAGATATCTACGCCCAAACCATTGCTTATGCACTGTTTACAGCAAAGGTCTTCAGCCATGTAAAAGATAAGCGGGAGGGACGCGAGAAAGAAACGCATTTTGACCGTGAATCTGCATGGCAACAATTACCAGAAACTAACCCGTTTCTTCGTAAGCTGTTTCAGGATGTATCAGAGCGTCAACCAGAAGAATTGGGGGATGAGTTAATAGGTGCGATTGCAGATATTTTTGGCATTCTCCGCGCTACCAAGATGGATGCAATTCTCTCGGACTTCCAGTTGAAGATGAACCGAGAAGATATTGTAATACGGTTCTATGAGGATTTTTTAGCAGCCTATAAGCCACAGATGCGAGAACGTCGGGGTGTTTATTACACACCTGAGCCTGTTGTTTCTTACATGGTGCGTTCTGTAGATATTTTAGTAAAGGAGAAGTTTAATAAGCCCTTGGGTTTGGCTGATCCAGAGGTGATGATTCTTGACCCTGCTTGTGGTACTGGCACGTTTTTATTATGGATTTGTCAGTTAATTTATCAACGTTTTCAAGAGTCACCAAATGCACTGACAGAAGGGTTAATAGATAAGTCTTGGACTGGTTATGTAAAAGAGCGTTTGTTGCCAAGGATTTTTGGTTTTGAGTTGTTAATGGCTCCTTATGCGATAGCGCATCTCAAAGTTGGATTATTTTTGGAGGAAACGGGGTATCAGTTTGATAGTGGTAAAAGATTGGAAGTTTATCTGACTAACACTTTAGAAGATACTGTTAGTAAAGCCGAAACTTTATTTGAGGAATTTATTGCTGAAGAGGCAGAGCAAGCGATAAGAGTTAAAACAGATAAAAAAGTGATGGTAGTAATTGGGAATCCCCCATACTCCAGTCAATCTCAAAATTTGAGCGTTAATGCAAAAAAGTGGGTAGATACGTATCGACTAGTTGATGGTATAGCAATTAAAGAGAGAGGAGCTTTACAGTTTGAAAAAAATATTCAAGATGATTATGTGAAGTTTTTTAGATTCGCACAATCACGAATTGATAAGACTGGTTACGGAATCCTGGCTTTTATTTCTAATCATAGTTATCTGGATAGCCCTACTTTCCGAGGAATGAGACAAAGCTTAATAAGCACATTCGACGATATTTATGTCTTAGACCTTCACGGAAGTATTAAGAAAAAAGAATGTTGCCCCGATGGTTCAAAAGATGAAAATATATTTGATATTCAGCAAGGTGTTTGTATTAGTCTTTTAGTTAAGCAAGATGCTTGTTTAAGCATAAAAAGTAGTAACTATAAAAGTTTTAAACATCAAAGTCAGCAACATGAAAACGATCGCGGACGTAGCGCCGATGACATGGTGGCAGAAGTTCAGGGCTTGGATCATCGCGTTCGAGTCAGCGATGGATTTCAGAGAGACGGACATTCTGAGTGATCGTATCGAAAGTCTCGAACGACGAATTGCCGATCTCGAAGCGCAATTTCACGATTCAAACGATTGCATTTCCAGCTCCATCAACCCAATCATCGAAAGTGAGGCACATGAAACTTTATAGTGTTCCTATTTCACCCTTTGCCGCCCGCGTGCGATTGTCCATCTATCGCAAAGGTCTAAACATTGAAATTGTCCCACCGCCAGAAGGCGGCATTAAAAGTGATGCCTATTTAGCTTTGAACCCTATGGGACAGGTGCCGACTTTGTTATTGGACTCTGGTTTTGCACTTCCAGAATCAGCAACGATCCTTGAATATCTAGAAGATGTCTTCCCAACACCATCTTTGCGACCGACTGATGTTGAGGATTTAGCCCGTGTTCGTTTATTCTTGCGCCTCCCAGATTTTCATATTCGACCATCCATCTTTGCTTTAAGAGGTATGCGAGATACAGCCAATCGCAATGAGGACGTGGTTAAAACTCAATTTGAAGTTCTGGATCAGGGCTTGTCATATATCGATCATTACCTGAGTGATGATGTCTGGGCAGTGGGTGATCGACCGTCAATCGCTGACTGCGCCCTTGTCCCCGTACTCAATATAGTTAGTTTAATGGTATCAGTCTATGACCACCCGGATCTCATTAGCAAGTATCAAAAGCTTAGTGCCTATTGGCAGGCAGCCAAGACCGATGAAATTAACGCCAAAGTGATTGCCGAACAACTGGCTGCCATACCAAAAGCTTAGGAGTCTGTGTGCAAAAGCCAGATGGAACAAAGATCCTGGACAAATCCATCATCTTTCCTCTCACAGCATTATTAGCAAAATCATTACACAAAGGTAGGTCATCATGGAAGAGGGTATGTCGGATAATCCTGGAGTAATTGCTTTTCCGCCAGCACTCTATGCTGGAACATTATTAATCGGATTAGTACTTAGTTTCGTTTTTCCAATCGACTTTTTATCGCGATCGGTAGCACTAGTTTTGGGAATATTAGCGATTATTTGCGCGGGTTTGATAGTAACTTCAGCTTTTCGGACGATGAATCGCGCACAGACAGAGGTTAACCCTTCACGTCCAACAACAGCGATCGTTTCGGACGGAGTTTTTAGGTTAAGCCGCAACCCAATTTATTTGTCTCTAACGCTGCTTTACATCGGCATCGCGTTGCTATTGGGTGCGCTCTGGGCATTGCTACTATTATTGCCCCTTTTAGTGATTGTGCAAATCGGGGTTGTTCAGCGCGAAGAAAGTTACTTGGAGCGTAAATTTGGCGATGAATACTTACGCTACAAGGCACGAGTGCGTCGCTGGGTATAAATTATCCATTCAAACCCAGGTCTGATGCAGCAACTTCAATCTTGAACTGTAGTAATGCGGCTTTTTGGACAACAAAAATGTCAAACATTGCAATTGCTACTGCTTGATATAAAAACTATGAGTTAGCCAAAATCCAAAATCTATACAGATTTATAGTTATCAACGCTAGAGGCTTCTATGGCTAAATTTGATAACCATCCTACCGTGAGATGGTGGCGTGAGCAGTCTACAAACAACCCAAAAACAAGCACAGTCGCTTTGAATTCTGATTCACTCCGAACACTTTGTTTGGATGCAGGTGCTGATGATGTAGGATTTGTGGAAATTTATCGGCCCGCGATCGCAGACCAACATGCCGAAATTTTGGCAGTATTTCCACCCACCAAAACATTGATTAGCTTTGTCTGCTGCATGAATCGGGAAAACGTTCGCACTCCAGCGCGATCAATCGCTAATCTGGAATTTCATGCCAATTACGACCATGCCGATGAAGTAGCTCGAAACCTCGTCAAAGCATTCGCGCAGATTGGTGTCCGAGCCTTGAATCCGTCAGTGGCATTCCCAATGGAAATGGATCGTTATCCAGACAAAAAAGCCTGGGTTATATCTCATAAACCTGTGGCTGTTGAAGCAGGATTAGGACACATAAGAACTCTTGCAAAAGTCTTTTGTGATATGATTAAGAGTTTGAGAATTTACGATTAGGACAATAACAAGCAGTGAAATTTTGGAGAGCTAAACAGCTTACCTCAAGAAAATTTAAACGACTCACCGG
>JAIVFU010000216.1 GCA_020829485.1 Nostoc sp. CHAB 5834
TTATGGTTCGTCACATAGATTCGTTTCTTAATGCCTATTTACTGAACACCTTTGTGTATTTTTATTTACTTACGTCCCAGAATTATCTGTAACTTTTTGTAATACAGGTTGAAGTGCGGAATGTGGGATATAAGCTTTTCTGTTAACACCGCCAATAACCAGTCCGTAGATAAAGCTGATTAAAGGTTGAAAAAATCCGATAATGCTTAATCTTCGACCACGACGCTGGGTTTGCTCCAGACGTGCATGGTTACAGCGCAATTCATTAAGCTTTTTACTACAAACCTGATTTCAGTAGAGGAAACAGTTAATCCCACCAAGCATATAACTGTTGAGAATTAATCTCTAATTCATCGCAACCCCAGACAAATTTTACAAATTCGCCTGCAAATTCTAAGTCTTTCACCCCTTTAACTGTAATTGCATCAATCACCAAATTCGGGCCGTCTGTATCATTGATGACTACACCATCAAAAATTGCTGTCGCTTCTATACTTTTACAACGTTGCCCAAATTCAATAAATGAACCAACTGATGGAGCAGCATTAAAATTGGCATTTACTGTAGTGTAGCCTTCTTGAAGAACTTGCTCTAATGATGACAAAGATAAACCCTGAAATTTGACAGCGTTGGGAGTATATTCAGTAATTGAGTTACCTAAAATTTCTTCAATACGTTGAACCATATATTTATATCCAAATTAAAGCGTTCGCTTGGTTTCAAATGTTTCATTGCAGAGGTAGAAGGATTCTTAATTGCCCATTACACCAAATCCTCAATCTGAGTTACCCGAAACGTTTCGGGTAATTTTCGCTGTAGCTCATTTTCTTTACTCCCCTGGCTCACTTGGCGATGGTTTCACTTTTTCGCGTTTGATATCAAAGAAGAGTGAATACTTGTCATTACCTTAATATCATGATTGAGTCAATTCAAAAATTAGAAAAAAGAGTGAGATAAAAATAGCTTTTCAAAGCGATGCCCACTGCAAAGAGTCTTTCTGATTAAACTCCAAGCCAAAGCATTAGATAACTTTGACATGATTTTTTAACCATTGTGTAAATGCCTCACGCTCAAGTTTACCCGATGCTAGCGATAGGATAATTACCTCCTGCTCATCGAAATCAGCATCAATTTCCAGACCATTCATCACCAGAAAAACTTCCATTGCTGCATGGCCAATCCGCTTATTACCATCAATAAATGGATGATTCATTACCAGCGAAAACCCGATTGCCGAAGCCTTATCAACAAGTGTCGGGTAAAGCTCCTCCCCGCCAAAAGTCATCCGAGGTTGAGCGAGTGCAGATTCTAAAGCACCCAAGTCTCGGATACCTAACGCACCACCAGACAGTTCCATAATCTGATGATGAAGTTCGACAACTTCAACAAGTACCAAGTAGCGAATCATGCTAGTCGCTGGTAAAGTTCAGCATTTTTTTGCAGTACATAACTAGCGGCTTGGTTAAACTCATTTTGCCGGGAGTTCAACAAATCTTCTACAGAAGCAGATAACAATTCTTCAGTAGACATCCCCAACTTTTGCGCTAGTGACTGCAATTTTTGCAGTTGCTGCTCTGTAATATTAATTGTTATAGCAGCCATATTTCCCTTTCCTAGCTAGTCTTTGTTTAACATTATCTGGTATTTACTCTTCATCAGCCATCAAAGCTTCTAACTCTTTCAACAAAGATTCTAGTTTCTTCTGCTTCTGGGGATTGTCCCACACCTTTGACTTTTTCGCTTGCTTGTATGTAGCTTCTAAACGATTTTGCAGTGGTGGAGGTGTGACAGATGGTTGTTTAGCTTTGACCTGCCGTTGAATTTCGGAAAGGGGCAAAGAGAGCGAAATTGCCGCTTCTAGGAGTTCAATTCTTTCTTCTTTTGATGTCAGCTTGGCAATTTCCTTGCCTTTGGTGTACTCAATTTGTCCAGCACGCAGGGCTGATAAAATCTCTTCTGGCAGTTTCAACAGTGGTAGTCGGGTGCGGACAAATGATTGCCAGCTAATCTTTCCCAATTCAGCGAACACTTTTTCGACTATTTCAGCCTCGGAATTACCCGAAACGTTTCGGGTAATTTTTCCTTTAGCTTCATTGTCCATTCTGTAGAGTACAGAAGACACTTGTGCTGTCTCGCATCCCAATCGCAGTGCCAACAGTTGCAAGGTTCCTTCAGTTTCTTCAACTGGGTTTAAGTCCTCCCGTTGGAGATTCTCAGTCAGGGCATACTGTACCGCCTGCTCATCTGACATCTCCCGCACGTTTACAGGCACTGACGTTAAAGCTGCTGTTTGTGCTGCCCGATATCTGCGCTCTCCTGCCACTAATTCATACTTATCCCCCGCAGGTCTGACCAATAGAGGCTGGAGGATGCCGTTTTGCTTTACCGATTCCACCAAGGATTGCATAGCTTGGGGGTCAAAATAACGCCGAGGTTGAGTAGCAGGAAGAACAATCTTATCCAATTGCACTGTATAAGAAGTCAACTCATCATCTTCTTCTTTGAACAGCGCGACGTTCTTGAGTTTGCTTCTATCAGCAGGTGGTTGGGTGGCGCGTCTGGCACTCATTTATATCTCCTCCATTGCTTGTGCTATCTCGTCAAAAATGCGGAGAATAGCAGGATTTTTATTAGGGCATAATGCTAAAGGTTTACCATATTCAGCAGCTTCTGCCACTGCTGTAGCGCGAGGCAGGGGGGGAAATATCCTTGCTAAACTTGACAGTTGCTCATGAATTGATTCAAGAGTTCTCTGGTCTAGGGAATTAGCAGCAGAATACATTGTCGGGAAAAATCCCGCTATCTTCAGAGAGCGATTGAGCTTGCGCTGCACTCTTGCCAATGTTTTCAACAGCGAGTCTGTTCCCTTCAATGCTTTGAACTGACACTGAATGGGGACTAAAACATGAGTCGAGGCAACTAAGCTAATTTGACTAAGAATTCCCAAACTGGGAGGACAGTCAATCAAAATAAAATCGTAGTTGTCCAACTCAGGAGCAAGTACCTCTTTGAGTCGAAATTCTCTCAACTCAGCAAATATCAGTTCTTGTTCGGCATTAGCCAGCAAAATGTTGGCAGGGGCCAAGTCCATGCCGTCTAAGTCCCGATGAATGGGAATGGGTTCATCTGACTCTGACACCAGAGCATCGTAAATAGTTTTTGACAAATCAGCCGCTTCCAACCCCATGAACGTTGTCAGGGAAGCTTGGGGGTCTATGTCTATCAACAGTACCCGATGACGGCGTATAGAAAGGTGATAGCCAAGATTTTGGGTTGTCGTTGTTTTAGCGACACCACCAGCTTGATTGAAGAGTGAGATTATCTTGGTCAATTTTACCGCCAGCACATGACACTGGACAAAATATACCCTATTGTGCAAAATTGTGGGCAGTTTTGAGAGATGCTATCGCCTATGGCGGGCGCGGAGCGCCAGAATCCTATTTAAACATGACCATTGCATGACTATTTGACTAATAGGCACATCTTTGCAACATCCAAACTACAATGCTGAAATCCTTACGCTTTATCGCTCTCCTAAAACTTACTCGGTTTTCTTAATGGTAAACTCAAATTTATACGAAATTCTTCATCATATTCTGCCTTAGCCCAGTTTTCAGCCTCTTCTATCTGGGCAGGTGTTATTGTCTTAATTACCAGCAAAATTAGCTCCTGTTAGGTTTGCTCCCGCCAGGTTAGCACCTATCAGATTTGCTTGCGAGAGTTCAGCTTCTACGAGGTCAGCAAATGACAGGTTAGCTTTTATAAGATTGGTTTCTATAAGCTTGGCTCTTGTTAGGTTGGCTCCTGTGAGATTAGCTGCTTTGAAGTCAGAATTTATAAGGATAGAACCTGATAAATTTGCAAATGCAAGGTCTGCTTCTGCAAAATCAACCTCCAAGAAAAATACTTCTGCAAAGTTAGCACTTTTTAGTGATAATCCTTTAAAGTCAAAATGGCTAAGTTCAGCTTGAAAAAAATTTATGTGAGATAAATTTAACTGCTCATTTTTTTGATTATTTTGAATTACAGTAAAAGCTTCTTTAATATCAAGGCTTATTTTTTTTAGTGTTCTTTCTTTGTCTTTTGTGAAATTTAAATGAATTGCGTTTTGAATAAGTTCACTATTTAATAGTGCATTTTCCCGAACAAAAGCGGTAAGGACTTTCATTACTGTCAAACGGTCTTTTGGAGAGTCTTTAGCAATTCTCTCTAGTGTATATATAGCACCCAACCTGACTTCAATTTTATCGCTTGCAAGTTGCTCTATTGCTTTTGAAAAACATTCTGTAATCTGTTTATCTTCCGCTACCTGTGCATTTTTTAAATTCGCCTCGGCTGTTTTATTGGCAGCTTCTGCATTTTTTAAAGCTGCCTCGGCTGTTTTATTGGCAGCAATAGCAGTATTCTCCATAGCTATTGCTCGTTTATATCCAAGATAAATACTATATAACCCTAACCCTCCACCAATAAATAAACCTATTGTCTTTAATGTTTCAATTATAATTTTATTTTTTATTTCATCTTGTTCCCCCCATTTCTCAATATATAAAACTGGAGAAACAACAAAGTATAGAACGGATAATATAAAAAAGAGAAGTCCTATAACAACATATCTCAACCAAAGTTTTTCTATCTCCTCTATATTAGGACTCTTATATTTATCTAAATTTGCAATTTCATTATCTGTATATTCTTCTAAGTTATCTAACTGCTTCATAACTGTCTTTTAGGGCTTTCTTAATGCTGTTCCAAGCGCTTGTATGGGAGAATAATGCTTGACGGATATAGAAACATAAACCGTTGTACTCAGTATCTAAACCCCAACTGCTGTCCCTACGAAACCTCCTCCAACCGCTCCACTTATTAGTCTTCCAGATTGGTCATGCTGAGGTTCAAAAATCTGCTTATAACTAAGGCATTTTATTCTAGCTATTGTAAGTATACGGTATAAAAATATATATTTAATCTAACCAGCACATTGAAATTTTGACTCAGTAAAAATATTTAAATACTGTTGGCATTTATAGACTCCAACACTTTGAGTAAACGCTCATTTGAGTCAATAGTCAGTTACTCACAACATCAAATCTGGGTATTTGATATCAAACTTGGCTATGGGCTTTTGTCTAAGATTCAAAAATCCAAAGCAGAGATCGCGTTTTGCTTCTGCTTTTCGGTAACACCCAGATATCGCTCCAAAGCTGCCAAAGTCCGATGCCCTGATATCTCCTGAATATGACGCAACGGTATCCTGGCATCGCTCATCCTGGTTAACGCAGTCCTCCTGAAACTGTGGGTACTAACGCCCTCAATGCCCAGCCGCAAACAGGTATCTCTGAGGATTTTATCAGCGCTGACCTTGTGGATATGTCCCAACCCATGCCGCCCCGGAAACAAGAACTCTTTGCGGCGGTTGGGGTTGTACTCTTCTAAATACTCTCTGAGCTTGGGATGCACTACCATATTTATTTGTAGCTTAATATACTAATCAACTACTTAAAAACACTTAGATAATTATTGTCATTAAACAATCAAAACTGTGATAAATCTTGCTTCTGCTCATAGCGATTGCGTGATGCCATAACCTCACAAAAATGTTTTCTTGACCAAGAAGCGATCGCCAGTAACGGATCTATTAGTGTTTCTCCCAAAGATGTTAGAGAGTATTCAATACTTAGAGGCATCTCTGATAACACTTTACGTTCTATTAGCCCATGCCGTTCCAGTTTCCGCAATGTTTGAGTGAGTACCTTTTGTGAAATTCCTTCAATGCGACGCTGGATTTCGTTGTATCGTCGTGAACGGTAGGCCAGACAGTATAGCACAATCACGCTCCACTTATCTGCAATGACATCAAGAATTTGTTGAGTCGGACAGTTGAGTGTGAATAATTCCGGTTCTGGAAAGTCGTCTAGCATTTCGCCCACGCACCATTTGGTGCCTTATTGTGTTTGTGCAGTAGTTATTTTAACCTGAAGTAGCAAACGCTCAAACCGTTTTAGACAATCCGAATCAAAGGTATCTTCACAGCAGTAAGAAACCGTTTAAGTCACGATCTCCAAGCCTCAAAGAGCCTGAATTTAGTAACTGTACAGTGAGTTAACCATCATGAGTTCAACAATAAATTTGTTTTTACCCATTCAATTAGGTAGATATACATTACCGAACCGGATTGTTATGGCACCGATGACTCGCCTGCGCGCCGTTGGGTCAATTCCTACCCCTTTGATGGCAGAATATTATGCCCAGAGAGCTACAGCCGGATTAATTGTTACTGAATGTACGATGATTTCACCACTCAGTAACGGATATATCAACTGTCCAGGTATTTACTCACCTGAGCAGGTAGTTGCATGGCGACAAGTGACAGATGCTGTTCATGCCAACAGAGGTAAAATTTTCCTGCAATTGTGGCATAGTGGACGGGTAGGACATTCATCTCTTCTTAATGGTGAGTTGCCTGTTGCTCCCAGTGCCATTGCTGCCACTGGAACACTTCACACTCCCATAGGAAAAGTAACCTTAGAAACACCCCGCGCTCTAGAAACTGAAGAAATTCCACAAATTGTTGAGCAGTTTCGCCAAAATGCAGAAAATGCTATGAATGCAGGTTTTGATGGAGTTGAGCTACATGGTGCATTTGGTTATTTAATCGACCAATTTCTGCAAGATGGTTCTAATCAAAGGACAGACCAATATGGGGGAGCCATTGAAAACCGCGCTCGATTTCTTTTAGAAGTCGTAGAGGCAGTTTGCGGGGTTTGGGAGGGAGAGCGTGTTGGTATTAAACTATCTCCTAGTAATACATTCTATGGAATGCAAGATTCAAATCCCAAAGATACATTCAGCTATGTGATTGAGCAACTGAATCAATTTCAGCTTGCCTATATTCATTTGATGGAACCGAATGAACAAGATTTAGCGAAGAGTGATGTTATCAATCCGGTTATTTCAACTTTTCGTCCCCTCTATCAAGGCTTAATCATCACGAACGGAGGGTATGATAAATCTCAAGGCAATCAAATTCTAGCTACAGGTGAAGCGGATCTAGTTTCCTTTGGCAAGCTTTTCATCGCTAACCCTGATTTACCTGAGCGTTTTGCAATTGATGCCCCCTTAAACTCCCCAAATCCTGCAACATTTTACGGCAGAGAAGATCAGAACTTAGATAAAGGTTACACCGATTATCCATCTCTTGAACTGCAAGTGAGCTAGGTGGATGTCGCGGTTACAAAGAACAAAAAAATTAGTCACAAACTTGGAATATATAACTTAACTTTGAACATATAAACTCCAATAAACGACATTCTAGTAGCAGTGGCATCAATCATCTCTTCAACTGTGCCATTGCCTTTGCTTAAGCGTTCTCTAACGCGCTCCCTCCAGTTCCTTTTTATCAATAGACATCTTGAAGAGTTGCCTAAACAATTTTAGATGTGCTTCAACTATTAATATGGGGATTATTTACAAATGGATTAAACATGGCTTTTAATAGCATTTAATCGTCGCATTTTAGCAATTTAAATTAAGTTGAGATTTCTTTCCCCTTGACCTCGTAAGAGCGAGCGCTCTTGTTGGGTTAATCTGGGACTGAATGCCTTACTGTAGCCGCTTCCGCCTTGATGTCGTTAATGGCGAGTATGCCGACAAACAGGCGAGCGCCTCTGACAAGGGCAGCAAACCTGAAGCCGCAACATCATCACTACTCAATAATTTCATCATATTGATTGGTGTCTTCTGAAGATAATTCTTTCATCTCCTCCAACACATCCTCCAAAGTTTTTTCATTTAGCCATTGATGGCGTTCTTTGGTATAGTCTCCTTTACCGGGACTAAAATATTGAATAAACCGAATAGTATCGGTAATTCCTAAAGAATGGACTAAGGCATCATAGCCCTGTTTAATAATTTCATGTTGGGTTTTCATCATTGCTTTCCTCCGCTTGTATTACAAGAGCCAGCCATTGAACAGGATTATTAATCAAAACGTTAATTAATTGGGAGTTTTTCTGAGCTTTTTTGAAGAGTCTGTCATCTGTAGTGAGAAATACATCAGCCTGACTTCTTTCGGCACTGGCGATGTGGGTAGCATCATAGCTGGAGAATCCTAATTGTTGGAGTTCGGCGGCTCTATTTTCAATGAAGGCACTATTAATAACCTTAATTTTAGCAATGCCAAGTAATTTTTTGACATTTTCTAGTCTTGATAAATCAGGTGTTTGGTTTAATTCAGCGATTATAGCGGTTATCAGTCTTCTGAAGTACAGTAGCAGCAGTGAGTAAACCAACCGAGTAAATTCTCTATCGTCACTTCTGCGAATGCCGCATCTAATGCCTGGAGCAAATCAGGGTATGTCCTTGCAC
>JAIVFU010000217.1 GCA_020829485.1 Nostoc sp. CHAB 5834
GATTTCTCTCTCCGCTTCAGGCACTTATTCAATATAACCAAACCAACTCTTTGTGTCAACTATTTTTCCAAAATATTTTGGGAACTACTTCTCATTCCCCTGAAACTCCCCACAGTACCCCCTTCTAGGTGAAAATTGCATTTAATTAAAGTTTTTATGCAGCCATCTAAGCTTTGATAGCGCGTCGAGGTTTGGTCGTCATGGGAGGATTATGACTTAGATCGGCGTTTGAGAACTCTTGGCTCAATGGGATCGCTGCGAGAAGGAAGCAGTTATTGCTTATAGGTTCTCTCTTGTTTTTTGAAATAGATTTTTTAAGAAGTTTTCTGGTAATCTCTGCTTGGCTTTGGTATAGCCTCCAGTATTTGATAAAGGTCGTTTTCACTCTACTACCTGCCAATTATGCAATAACTAGGCTAACGCACCGTTTTTATAATGTATTGCGGTGCTTAGGCTAACGCTATAACGCACTCTACTATATATATATACTGGCTAACGCTATGGCCAATCGGGGGTTAGCACGCTAGCAAAATCAGCAGATAATACACATAGCTAGCGTCCACCAAAAGCCACTCATGCCGCAAAATAACCAAACTGCTGTCGAATTCCGCGATGTCACCTTTAGCCGCAATCATCGACCATTGGTTTCAAATCTCACTTTCACCATCTGCCAAGGAGAAACACTGGTATTACTTGGGCGCAGTGGTAGCGGTAAAACCACAACAATGAAGTTAATTAATCGCCTATTTACAGCTACACAAGGCGAAGTTTTATTTGATGGCATTCCCACAACTCAATGGGATGAAATTAAACTGCGACGGAAAATTGGTTATGTCATTCAAGAAATTGGTTTATTTCCCCATTTTACAGTTGAACGCAATGTGGGTTTAGTCCCCGCTTTGGAAGGTTGGCAACCGAAACAAATTAAAACGCGGGTTTATGAATTATTGCAATTGGTGGGCTTAGAACCAGCACAATTCGCTGGGCGTTACCCGCACGAACTTTCGGGAGGACAAAGGCAAAGAGTCGGTGTAGCAAGGGCTTTAGCAGCAGATCCGCCAGTGTTGTTGATGGATGAACCCTTTGGGGCACTCGATCCAATTACGCGCTTAGAACTTCAACAAGAGTTTCGGCATTTGCAGCAAGAGTTAGGCAAGACAGTTGTGTTTGTCACCCACGATATTCAAGAAGCTTTTGTCTTAGCATCGAGAATTGGTTTAATGTATGGGGGAGAATTGGTAGTATTAGAAGAAAAGGATGAATTTATGCGATCGCAACACCCAGAAAGCCTTGCCTTTCTCCAATGTCTGCGTACCTTGCAAGACACTTTATGAAAAATTTCTTCCTCGTTAAGTATGCCCCAGAAATTCTTCAGCATACTCTAGAACACCTATTTTTGGTAGGCATTGCAATTGGAATTGCCATACTTGTAGGGATTCCGTTAGGTATTTTAATTACACGTAAAGCTTATCTCCGTCAACCCATCCTCGGTATAGCAAATATTTTCCAAACTATTCCTAGTTTGGCACTATTTGGCTTACTCATTCCTGTTCCTATAATTGGCGGAATTGGCGCAGTACCAGCAATTTTTGCTCTGAGTGTATATTCCTTGCTGCCGATAATTCGTAACACTTACACAGGTATTAGTAGCGTAGATCCAGCGATTAGAGAAGCTGGCAGAGGCATGGGAATGACAGATAGACAATTGTTGTTGCAAGTTGAGATTCCCTTGGCATTGGGAGTCATACTGGCAGGGGTGCGAGTAGCAACGGTAATTGCCATTGGTATTGCAACTATTGCAGCAGCAATTGGTGCAGGTGGTTTGGGAGTATTTATCTTTCGCGGCATATCAGTAGTGAATAATCAGTTAATTTTAGCTGGTGCAGTTCCGGCGGCGGTAATTGCATTACTAGCTGACTTTGCAATTGGCTGGATGGAGAATAAATTAAAAATTAAAAATTAAAAGTTAAGTTAATCATGAAAAAATTTTTGACATTTTTATTTTTAAATTTTGCTGTGTTCTTGCTAATGAGTGGCTGCACGCCAAATTTAAATAGTAGTAGCAATGATGGTGATATTATCATTGCTTCCAAAAATTTTACCGAACAAGATATTTTGGGTGAACTTTTAGCGCAGCAAATCGAGGGAAGAACTAATCTAAAAGTAGTTCGCCGCCCTCGTTTAGGTGGTTCTTTTGTTTGCCATAATGCTATTAATGCTGGCATAATTGATGCTTATATTGAGTATACAGGCACAGCTTTAACTGCAATTTTAAAGCAAAAACCCGTTAATAGCTCTAAAGAAGTTTATGAAATAGTAAAACAAACTTATGCCCAGCAATTCAATCTGGAAGTGATGCCAAGCTTAGGTTTTGAAAACACTTTTGCGATGATTATTCGAGGTGATGACGCTAAACGCTACAACATTCAAACTCTCACCCAAGCTACTCAATATACACCACAGTGGCGTGGCGGTTTTGGATACGAGTTTTTAGAACGCGAAGATGGTTTTCCAGGATTAGCTAAAACTTACGATTTACGTTTTGCAAAACCACCCCAAATCATGGACTTAGGTTTAATATATCGTGCTTTGATTCAAAAACAAGTGGATATGGTAGCGGGTAATTCCACTGATGGACAGATTTCTCGCTTGGGTTTAGTTGTATTAAAAGATGACAAACAGTATTTTCCGCCTTATGAAACTGTGCCAATTGTTCGGCAAGAAACTTTAAAAAAATATCCCGAATTAAGAAAAGCGATCGCCTCACTTGCCGGAAAGATCTCAGCAGATGAAATGCGACAATTAAATTATTTAGTTGAGGGAGAATTACGTGAGATTAAAGATGTTGTCCAGGAATTTCGGAAATTTAAAGGATTAGGTTCATCTCAAGGATAAGGAAGTAGGCGCAAATAATTAGAACAGCGATCGCCTAGTTGCTGACTCAATACTTGATAGTCTTTCCAACCTCCCAAAAGCTTCAACACCGCGCCAGGTGGTAACTCTATTCTTTCTGGTGTAATTACGGTATCCATAATTAGCTCGTATTATTTATATCGAAGATAGGCGATCGCAGGATTTATGAACTCAATGAACAGATTCTTATATCAAAGGTTTTTGCTCACAAATACAAAGCCACGGCTCTTATTTACTGAGGGATCATTTGTGAGCATTGCTTTCCATAAGTCTGCTGTTTTTACCCAGACTGGTGGATATTTGTAACGAGAAACATCCAGAATTAAAAACCTATCTGTTTGCTCATTATATGCTGCTAAAGGAGAAATATGCCCTCCTTTCTCTTGACCTATTTCTTTGCGTAAATAGTTTACTAAAACAAAGTTTTGCGGTTGTTTTAAATTGTCTGCCGCTTGTTTGCGGAACTGCTTTAAACTAGTGTCGGCAGCGTGGTAAACATTAACTTTAACGCCATAGCTGGCTAGTAATTGCCCTAACTGGTTTAAAGTCATACCTTGGCGAGACACAACTTTAGGGGTTAGCACTTTTTTTGTATTATCATTACTAAAAAAGTTTTCTTGAGTAAATACTCGATATGGCTTGTACTGTGCTACTTCTGGTGCTGGAATTTGTAGACTATTCAGTACCATAACCATACTTGCAACACCACAATATGCCTGATTATTTTGAGTGGTGAATTGCATACTCAGTGGAAAGAAATCTTCATTTGATTTACTCTGAAATAATAATTTTTCACCTTCAGGCGTATTAAAACCTATTAAGTTAGAGGAAAGCGGTAATGTTTGAGATAGAACGCTTCCACTAGAGATACAGAAGCCAATAGTTAAAGCTTTAAAAAATGTTTTATTTATTTTTTGCAACATAGCATTTATAAGTACTGTAAAATTTTCAAATCAGATCATATCAATAATCTCACACCAAAATGCTAAACAAGTATAAGATTTTAGGAGAAATGGTATAAAAATGCTTACTATTACTAAACCAAAGCAAGTTGCGCTGGCAATTTTTTCTTTTAGTGTCTTGCTTTACAGCCAAGTCGCCTCAGCTGCCTTAACTTTACCCTTACGCAGCAAAAAGGGAATGGTGGTTTCTGCCCATCCCTTAGCTAGTGAAGCGGGAATTTTGATGTTAGGCAAAGGTGGTAATGCAGTGGATGCAGCTGTAGCTACAACCTTTGCAATCTCGGTAGTTGAGCCTTTTTCAGCCGGAATCGGCGGCGGCGGATTTTTGCTAATGCATTCTGAGAAAACTGGCGAGATGAAAGCGCTAGATTTCCGCGAACGCGCACCCCTGAAAGCTACAAGAAATATGTATCTAGACGCTAAAGGAAAGGTGCGTCCCAATGCAAGTATTAATGGTTATTTGGCAGTAGGCACACCAGGAACGGTGGCGGGACTTTATGAACTGCATCGTCGCTATGGTAAACTATCTTGGCAAGAGGTAATGAAACCTGCGATCGCACTTGCTAAAGATGGCTTTGTCCTCAGTCCTCAAATTACTTGGCGTTCCCTCCCAGAATACGAAAACCGCAAGGAAGCAATTCTCAACAATCCAGCAGCGCGGGAAATCTTTACTCGCAATGGTGAGTTTTATCAACCAGGGGAGAAGCTGGTGCAGCGTGATTTGGCAGGTACTTTAACAGAAATTGCCAAAAATCCCCAAAGTTTTTACACCGGAAGTATTGCTCAGGCGATCGCTTCTGATATGGTAAAAAATGGTGGTTTAATTACTCTAGAAGACCTTAAAGCCTACAAACCAATCTGGCGTAATCCAGTTTGTGGAAATTTTCGTAAAGCTAAAATTTGCTCAATGCCACCACCTTCATCGGGAGGTGTTCATCTATTGCAGATTTTAAATATTATTGGTGACACTGATTTGAAATCTTTGGGATGGCATCATCCCGACGCTATACATTTAATGGTAGAAGCAATGAAGATTGCTTACACCGATCGCTCAGAATATTTAGGCGATCCTGATTTTGTCAAAGTTCCTGTGCAACAACTGCTCAGTCCAGCTTATGCCAAAAAACGCCGTCAAGAAATTAATATGCAAGTGGCTAGACCTTCGACCGAGATCGAGCCAGGAGATTTGAACTCAAAATTTAAAATTCAAAATTCAAAATGTCTCCCTCTCCCCTCATCTCCTTGTCCTCGCCATGAATCCACCCAAACGAGTCATCTTAATGTTGTGGATGAAGAACGCAACGCCGTAAGTCTGACTTTCACGATTAACCTTGGTTTTGGTGCTGGCGTAGTGACACCGGGAACTGGAATTGTCCTCAACAATGAGATGGATGACTTTGCTTCTGCGCCAGGAGTGCCTAATGCCTTTGGTTTAGTTGGTAACGATGCCAATGCGATCGCACCTCGTAAGACTCCCTTATCCAGCATGACTCCCACAATTGTCACAGAAAGCGGTCATTTTCGCATGGCAGCAGGTGCGCCTGGTGGTAGCACTATCATCACCCAGGTTTTGCAAGTGATCCTAAATGTGCTGGAATACAACATGGATATTGGTGCTGCTGTTTCTGTTCCACGCATACATCATCAATGGCTTCCAGATGAGTTGCGCGTCGAATCCTGGGGTTTGGATGCTCTCACTGTGGAAGACTTACGCCGTCGGGGACACAAAATAAAAGAAACTATTCCTTGGGGTAATGGTAACGCGATCGCTGTAACATCTGATGGAACTCTAGAAGGGGCCGCTGATCCTCGCGGTGAAGGTTCCCCCAGAGGTTTGTAAGCGAATGAGAAACTGGAGAGACGTAGGGACGGCGAAAATAACAAATGACCAATGACTATTGATTTTGGGCTGTTGACTCTACGTAGCTGCTGCTGCCGAACTCATTCGCCCGTGCGCTAGGTACTAGTGTCCAACCTGCTTTGAGAAGTTTTTGATAAGTTGCCCAACCTTTAGAACCACCTGGTATTTGATAATCTGGGACTGTAAAACCTCTAAAAGCTGTGTAAGGACGCCAAGGTTGATTAGGTTCTGTCTGCAAATACAAAATTTTCTCACCGTCGCCACCAGACTTAGGTAACCAGCACATTTGTCGATGCATTGCAAACTCCTTGTACTTTTACTTTTAGTTAATATGCATAATAGCAGGGTTTTGTCAAGCTAATTATCACCCTTCTGGGATACTTTTTTGCCTAATACTTTAGACAAAGCGTAATTAAATTCTATCCCTTTCAGGATAATTACTTAACAAAGTCATAGCTTGGAATACATCTGCTAGAGGGGCACGAAGATAAACAGCTTTGCCTCACCTTCTTTATGAGGTGAGATTTTTCTAATGTTATCCGCGTTTTTTGGGATTGTGTGTAACAATAACTACTATTTTTGCTGAAGTTCACAATTAGACTATTTATTTTTCTGATTAAATACATAAATACCATTGCCGATTTCGGAAATTACTTATAAAACTAGATAAGTCAGCATAATAAAATCCGTGTATATTTAGTTTTCTCAAAACTGTGGAATAACCAATGCATAAGGTATTGGGTGATTTTACGTTTCGTCACATAGCTTGATTTTTTAACTCAGACTTACTTTATATCCACCCTCTTTTTTTTTGGCGAAGGTATTGACGAACACTAGTATATTATTGAAGGAATATTAGATTTAAGATGAAAACCATCGATAAATATATAATTCAAAAGCAAATTAAACTAGCTAAACACCCACTTTTCATCCAAATTACTAGAGAAAATTCTCTAGAAAATATAAAATTGTTGGCTCAATACTTGAGCTTCTGGGTTATGTCTTTTCAGGACGTAATACGAATAAACGAGATGCGAATGACTGATAGTAAAATCCGTAGAGTTGCTCACCATCATTTAGTCGAGGATATGGGGCACGAGCAATGGTTTTTAAGCGATCTTCAAGAGATGAAAGTTGAAGAACCTAATCTTAAATTGCTATATAGCCGGGATTATCTTTTCACCCGTGATGCTACCTATGCCATAATATCGGAGGTTTTTCGAGCAAGTAGTGATATTGAAAGAGTTGCTTTGATAATGAGTCTTGAGTCTACAGGTCACATCTTTTTTGAGTATACTGCAAGCTTAGTAAAACAAGTCGGTTATTCTAGTAAACTCAAGTACTTCTCAATACATCATTTAGACATTGAAAAGAATCACGAAATTTTTGAGCAGGAAATGCAAAATTTTTTAAATAATATTCATCTTTCTGAACAAGAAGAGAAAAAAATTTGTGATATCGTTGACCGTGTGTATCAAGCTTTCACAATTATGTTTGATGGCTTTAAGCTTTTATTAGGCAGACGGAGCCAGGTTAAAGCTTTGTTAAGTTAATAGAGAACGTAAACCGCAACAAAAGTTCCTTAAATATGATTTATGAAGTTAAAATTAAATTGTGTTAGCCATATATCTTGATATGTTTCGTAACAAAAACATCATATCAGCGCCTAAGAGGATGTTTGAAAAGTATTTTTGATTAAGCCGGAGTTGCAGTTGCGCCTAGCGCAACCGCCATCTCCTAGTGCGCCTTTGCATTCAATAAGAAATTGGTCTTTGATAACCCGTAACTTGGGTTATTACAAAGATGGAGCATACAACTTATCACCGACAATCTGGCGAATTGTCTCTACTAGTTGAGTGTATGCAAAGTCAGATAAAACTGGTTTTGCTCCTTGCAAGTTAATTGGTTGATCTAAATCAATCCATGACTTGCAACCGCCGTATTTAGGGTGATAGGGAATTTCTTGTTGGGGTAGTTTATATGTCCGCAATAGGAGAATATAAAGCGGCTGGCGTGGTTTCCATTTGAGGCGATCGCTAATAAAATGCTCGTTCCAAATATGGAAGGGAAGCAATGTGTTGACAATAGACTCATCGCTACAGGGCAAAATATCTGTAATTTCAGCCCAACTGCCGATAGGAACTGTCTCTGGATGCCAACCTGATGTTACTGGATAAACATGATTGGCATACTCAGCTTTCAGCATGAAAGCTTGTTGATGTTCATAAGTAGGGTAAAGCAAAATTTGCTTGTGGGCAACTTGGAAATGTCCATTTCGTTCATGGATACCGCCTTTGCGGAGCAACATAATTGTTTTGCCACTTTCCAAAGCATTTATGGCGACTGCCCATTCTTTGAGAGCATGAAAAGTTGTAGTCAATTCCATCAGCATCTACTGTAACTCTGGTTTAATTTCAAGCTAAGACCGATAACATGTGAAACTATCTAAGTAAGTCGGCAGGAAAAATCATAACTATGTAACGAAAAGTTAACCAGAACTGTTAGAGCTAAATTTAATACGTTGTGTACTGTAGTTTCCTTTTTCCCCTCTAGCTTGAATACCACCAAT
>JAIVFU010000218.1 GCA_020829485.1 Nostoc sp. CHAB 5834
GAATCACACGCGTTCCATTAATCCAGTAAGTCTTGCTCTGGCTCAACAGCGTGACGCATCCTACAAGCTGTTTATCGATCATCATTCTTGTCTCCCGCAACACACGCGCTCGTCAAGCTTGCACCCAGAAAGACCGCGATTGCTGCGATCGCGCTTCCTTCAAAAATTTTGGCGTTGTAAATCCATGTGGGTTGATATTCCTCACCTCTGCTTTCTTCAATGCGGTCAAAGCCGTAACAAAAGATAGTACCAACTACCATAAAACCTGTTGTTAGTAAGCTCAGAATTGCTATTTCTGACACAGCATCGAGTATGAATGAGCTAATCTTTTTACGCCAAGGAATTACAGGGCGAATGTGCATTACTGGCTTTCGTTCTAGATATGAATGCCACTCTGAATCAGTAAAATTTGTGGGCTTGTAATCATAGGATTCGTGTTCGTCAAGTAGTTCGACTACTGCTTGGATTGCGTCGCCTAGCGTCACATCTGGGGAATATTCCAGTTGGCTGAACTCTTCTGAATCTCGGATTTCTCTGAGCCAGCGATCTATTGCTTCTAACCTTCGTAATTGATTTTGATTAAGCATTATTCTCTCAAAAGGTAGTTCGTTGATTGCTTCTATCGGTGGTGGGTAACTTACAATCTGCTAATTGGTTCATCAAAAGTGAAATCTTCTGCTGGTAAAGATATTTGCGTAACTACTGTGGGCACTGATTTTGCCAAAGAATCACGTTCATCTATATCAAAGGCTGGTAAAACTTCCCAAGTAGCTTCTAAATGCCTGCCGTACCTGGAAAACATCACATTAATTAGCTCTGTTAAACTTGCTAATTTGGTAGTTTTCAAAAGATGTTCGCCCATTTCCAGCGCCGCACCCCTAATCACAACTCGCGCTTGAGCCATATTTTTGAGTCCTTAAGTAAGACATTTGCAGACATAACTGTGAGCATGGTTGCATAAGCTTGCCACCATACTAAACTGCGCCTTATTGAGTCAACAAGTAACTAATCAGTTACTTGTTGACGCTTTATGCGTCATTGATGCTAATATAACACCATAAGTAACTTATTAACGCTAATTAGTTACTAAATTGTTACTTTTTATTACTTTTAGAGCGAGAAATGTACGATGGAGGCGAAAGACAGAATATTCAAATAGAACCAAACGTGAGTAAAAGAGTTAATTTAACCCTTCCTGATGTAATTTACGAAGATTTAGAGGCTTGGGCTGAGTATCAAGGTCGTCCAACAGCAAACCTTGCTGCTTACCTGGTCGAATCTGCAATCAGAGAGGCAAAAGAAAAAGGAGAGTTTCGCATATTGGAGAAAAGCAATAAAGAAACTCAAAACGAAACCTCATGATCCAGCAAAGACAAGAAGGACAAATGAATACAAACAGTAACTCTGCCATCCCTGCCATTACTAAAGCGATCGGCTTGAAATAGCTGACACACTTAATTGGCAGAGAAAACTTTTCCTTGCTGGCGTTAAATGGCGGCTAACTTATACACCAATCGATGAAATCCGCCTGCTGTTGTCCATGCAGTCCTAGAAGATAAATTCCATTCGATGAGAGTTTTCTTATGGCAGCAAATGATTTAAATCCGCAACTTCCATTAATAGTAAATCTCAACTTGATTAATCAAGAAGGTCAGGAAAACATTGACCTCAGTAAATTAATCATAGAAATTGATTCAACTCTATTTCCTAACCAGGAACAATTTCTAAAAGCTTTACGTAGTCATTTGTTACAGTCTTTCAAAGAAATTCCTGTAACAACTTCCATCAATCTAAGACAAATAGAAAACAATTCTTTTGAAAATGCCGAAGATGAATTATATCCTCCGGTTCCAAAATCTCAAACTGAGAAATGTCAAAATAGTATTCAGGAAAACGAAAGTTATTTTGAAACTCCAGCTAATTCCATCCCAAATACTTCAATCACAGTTAGACAATCAAAATTATTTAAGTCCCAAGACTTTGAAGCTATTCCAACAGCAGCACTTATGTTTTCCAGTATTGACTCTCAAATCAAAAAAGAATTGTGGAAGCAAAATGAAGATGGGATAGCCTACTTACAACATAGAGCTAAGGGCGATTCTCAAAACTTCATTGAGCATTATATTGCCAACCCCGGTGATATTTCCATGCTCCCTTGGGATGAAGCACTACAAATCATTGATAAATTTGGGTTTAACAGCGCCAAACTGCACTTAATCTTTGCTGCCTATGCAATGAAACAGGAAAGACCGTGGGAAAGCTTATTTATTCTCAATGCCAGCGACTTGATAAAAGATATGGGTTGGGATCAGCGAACTGATTTACCCAAACATAAAAAACTCTCAGAAATAGCCAAAACTGCGTTTGCATTAGATTGTTTATTAGTTAAAGCAGTATGGATAGAAGGTAGGAACAAAAAAGGTGGAATAAATGCTAGTACCCCTGTAGGTCGAATGTGGAACATTACAGTTGTGCCCTATGGTCAGATAAATTTACAAGGGAAAATAGAAGAACCTAATGAAGTTCAGTTAATTATTCAACCCGGTGCTTGGACTCAACATTTTTTGAACAGAGCAGGAGCAAAATCAAGGGACGCTTTATATCAGTTTGGCTACTTAGCCCAACAAGTTTTGAAAATTGATCCCTACCACGATGAACTCGCGCTAAGGCTGGCTATATATCTAACATTAGATAGTCGAATTCGCCTTGATGGAAATTACAAACTACAGGAGCTATTAGAAATTGCATTTGTCAAACCGATTATAGATAAAGCTCGATTAGATCGCCGCCGAGCCTATGACTTAAAACAGCACTGGGATAGTGCCATAAAGCTACTACTAAAACTGGGCTGGCAGATTGCATTTGACCCCGAAACTTACCCCGAAGAGCTAAGACCAGACTCCAAGCATAAGAAACCTAAAGGCTACCTTGATAAGCTGTTGGATGCAAAACTCACCATCAAACCCCCAACCCCTATCCCGGAACTTATAGCATCCAAGGCCAAACTCACGGTTGAACGATCGCAATTGAAAGTTAAACCCAAAGTAGAACAGTTACAGCCCAAAGCCAACCCCACACAGGAACAACACATCAGCTTGACTAGCAGTCAAGTTAAAAAAGCACGTATTGCAAAAGGCTGGTCGCAAGCGAAACTGGCTGGTTTTCTCGGCGTATCTCAAAACCTTATTTCCCTGATTGAACGGGGTGAGCGCACCTTCAATCCACAGCTAGCCACCCAGATCGAAACGCTTCTGAATATCCAAGACTAAGTATTATTACTCTAGATTTCCCAACTACGAGTTGATGATCGGCTGTGGTTGGCTGGTTTTCTGTTGCAGTCTTGTTTTAAAAAAAATAATTCAAAAAATTGGCTTTAAAGCTTTGCCCTGTAAGGCTTTGGCTCTTAAAACAAAGGCTCTAGAATCCCCGGACAAAAACTCTAGAATCCCCGGACAAAAACTCTAGAATCCCCGGACAATCCATTTTTGAAATTCTTGCTGCATAAGGGTTGTAGCCTCTTAAAACAGCCCTGATTAATTAGATTAATTAGATCAGTTTTGCCTAGTGGTTTTGGCCAATCTGGCATTATTTCCTGGTGTCCAAAAATGTCAAAAACTTTTTTGGCTACTGAAAACTTTAAGCTGCCCTCAAACCTTACTTCCCACAATAAGCACCCTGACGTGTACCAACAGAGGGGGTAATGGCTGATAAGCGGCGGTTTCCTAGAAGGAGTAACTAATAAATGACAAACCCCGTAGTTGAGAGCAGAAGAACGGCGCTATCAGGGAAAAAATCTATTTACGATAGCGCGTTTTTACCCCCAGTCATACCTAGTAATAAAATCAAGTTTGCATTTAATGCCACAGGCAGAAATAAAGACTGGGACTTTAAGAAACTTGCCGCCAACTTTCAAGATACAGAAGGCACAATAGAGGATGTCCAGGAACATATTAAAGCAGGTCACGCCATCTGTGCTGGCTTGTTGGATGGTAAATGGCGCAGTAAGGCTAATGTCATCGGTTCTCAGTGGCTACTACTCGACATCGATAATTCTGATGTTGCCCGTGATGAGGATGGCAAGCCAATTAAGGATGATTTCGGCAATTCCATCAAGGTTTACGATCCGCAACTAACCATCTCAGAAGCCCTAGCCCACCCCTTCATTAAAAAACACTGTGCTTTAATTTACACCACTGCTAGTCATAAACCAGAATGGCATAAATTCCGGTTGGTTTTCCTTCTCCCCGAATATGTCCAAGGCGCTGATACTGTAGAAGCTTGTACGCGCTTCCTCATGCAGCAGTTACCGCATGATCCAGCTTGTAAGGATGCAAGTCGTGTTTTCTACGGCAGCACAGAGGCAGAATTCCCCCTAGTCAACCCTGAAGCCACTTTACCAGCAGAATGGATTCAGGAAGCGATTGCGATCGCGCAAATTGAGCGTGTTGAGTATCAGCAAAGAATTCAAGAAATTGAGTCACGGCGTAAAGAGTGGCGTGAGGTTTCTATCATTAAAGGCTGGGACATTGACCAGCTAATCCAGAACGCGCTTTCATTCATCCCACCGCGCACCCCAGGAAGCGGCAATTATGACGAATGCCGTCAGGTGTTGATGGCGCTGGTTAATCATTATGGGGCATCAGAAGCGGAAATCATCGCCGAACAGTGGTCGCCCAGTATCAAAGGCTCAACTTGGAACATCCACGCTAAGATTCGCAGTTTTAGACGTGGGGGAATTACTCTAGGCACACTGTTTCACATTGCCAAACAGTATGGCTTTCGCTTCCCTCAACGGCAGTATGAACCATACCAGCCTAAAGGACTAATTAACCGTGAACAGTGGGAACTAGGGCGAGTCAGAGAGGACTTAAGCAGCTTCCAAAATTTATTAAAGCAAGCGATCGCGCCAATTGCTTCAATATTTAAAGGATTTAAAGCGCCCCCATCGCCGCCGCCCGAACCCGAAATTAACACGCCTCTGCCCAATATAATTATCTATCAAAGGGGCAATATACCATTCAAAACCGACATTACAGGCGATATTTCTATCTCTTGCCAGCCAGAAGAACATATCACCGCATGGGTAGAGGCCGTATCCAAAGGCTGGACACAAATTTTAGATAATTCCCACCCAGGACTAGGTAAGTCTTACAACGCGGGGCAACTGACAGCGACCTTATTCGGTGTTGATAAACTAATTTACCAGGATGCCAACCACAGAAACCCATCCACACTGCCCATTGAGACGAATTTTGTTGACTTACCAGTGCGGCACAACGGCTTTAAACTAGATCCTACGCGCAAAACTCCTCTAGGTGAGGACTTTAAACTGTGGACTCAAGCTGGTGAAACTGCCGACACTGATGCTAATTGTCACAGAACTTATTTATTTGGTGCATTCCGTGATAAAAACTTTAATAGTTTAGATTTTGAAGAGAGCGGCATCAGCCCCATCTGCGGCGGTTGTTCCCTTAAGAATCAGTGCCGTTTCGCTGAAGGGAACGGTTTTGGCTTCCGCTTTCAAAAGCGCACAGTTATTCAAAATTACTCCGAACTCAGAGCGCACCCAGACTCTACACCAGTTACCTTAACTAACGCTGCTGACCAAACTTTCACTGTTGGGCGGTTATGGGAAGAAGCTGGTACACTCATCAAGCCCGTGCGTAATGTTGATGTGAACCGAGGCGATTTTGAAACTACTGTCGGCAAGCTGCTACTGTTAGAACCAAATCTTCTATCACAGCTGCAACCTGCACTAAAAGTTTTACACCAACTGCTTACTCAGCAAATTAAACCGAATGACCGCTACGGCTTTGATGATGCCAGCATCCGAGCGCTGCTGCCCCCTTTCCCCACAGGCTTAGATATCGAAGCGATTCAGCAAGCCTCAGAACCTGATTTAACTTTCTTAGAAGACTTGGACTCAATTGATATTACCCAAGATAAACAACTCAAAAAAAGTTCTGCGGCTCGTTATGCTGCCAAAAAGGTAGTTAAAGACAGCGCACGAACGGCAGGCAGGGAGTTTCTTGACTTGCCTAATTACTGGTTGCCTGACTTTCTCGAAGCTTGGAAAGGTGATGGTAGTTTTCAATCTCAATGGGGTGTACTCAGCATTCACCGCCGAAATCCCAAACATACTGAATTGGCCCACTCTGCCAAATTTAATATTTACCTTGATGCCACTTTCAAATTCCAGCAATTGAAATTGAAACTGGGCATCGATGAGCCTGTGTTAGTCATTGAGCAACAACGCCCAGACTACGAAAATTTAAAAGTGGTCAACGTTACTGGGCTGGGTAAACTGCCCAAAAATCGCTCTCTTCCACTTAGCGCTCGTGTTAATGCCCTCAAAGAAACCTTGAAAAAACTCTGCCCCAACCTTGGCATTATCGATTGGAAACAGATTGCATCCCTTGCCGAGGGGCGCACAGAATACGGTCACTTTGTCGATGGGCGTGGTGTTAATCGCTTTAGTGAGTGTGATGCGATCGCAAGTTTCGGCATTCCTTACCAAAACATCGGTGTTTTAGCAGCACAATATCAGGTGATGACTGGTGAAAGGGTCAACCTGGAAGATAAAAACAGCAGTTTCCAAAAGTATCTCACAGACCTGATCCGTGCAGAAATTATACAAGAGATTGGGCGATTACGCGCTCATCGTCGCCCCAATGTGGAGCTAACATTCTACTTCTGCGCTGACTATGATTTGGGTTTCCTTGATCGTGAATTACCAGGGGTGAAATTAGAGGTTGTTGATGCCTGCGACTTCTGCATTGAAGCTGGTAGCCGCGATCAGCAAACAGGCCACGCTATAGTCAATGCTTTCACGCACCTTTGGCAGTCACACCAGAAAATTGGACAAGAGGCGATCGCCAAAATTGCTGAAATCTCCCAAGCTTGGGTTAGCCGATTTACCCAACGCTGGGGGGGCTGGCAGCACTTTAAAAAATTATTACTCCTGCTATTAGATAGTCTTAATAGCGGTAGTAATAAAAATTTGGCTGACTTAGACGATGATGAAAAGTGGCTAGCCCGTACATACTTCCCGATGTTGATTGCTGAATCGGAGTCATCACCAGAAGATGCCTTAGAACACGTCGCTGAAGTTGCCACAATCTTTACTAATACTGCACTGCGGCGAGTTTTTAACTTCTGCACGCCGATAGTTTTGGCTGACTTGCTGATGATTATCTTGCGTTGTTTACCTACTGAAGTTTACTCAATTTCAGTTTCTGAAATCTCTGCATCACTCGCAGAACCTGCGCTATCACCTTGAACAGTCATAAGAACTGATTCTAGACGATAACCTGCTTCCCGGATGTAATAAGAAGCTGCACCCACGTCTTCAAACACGCTGTCAAATTGGGGATGAGTTGACGGAAAAATCTTTCTCAGGCGATCTCTGATTCCTGAGAGTTCTTGCTGAATTGCGATTAGTTCTTGAGTATCATCCATATCTACCACAAAGACAACTGCACGGTTAAAGACCAGCAATAACAAAAACTGTTATTATAATAGCGATTCTGGTTGATTGTGAGGCATAAATGAATATTTCCCTGACTCCTGAGCTAGAAGCGTTCGTGCAGAAACAGGTTGAGTCTGGTTTGTACCATTCTCAAAGTGAAGTGATTCGGGAAGGATTACGTCTGTTGAAACGCTTTAACGACCATTCCGAGGAATATAAACTTTGGCTCAACGAACAGATTGCGATCGGTCTAGACCAACTTGACAATGCTCAAAGTCTTCCTGCCGAAGGCGCACGGGAGCGCATTCGTAAATCAGCGCAAAAGTTTATGAAACCCCCTGTGTGATGAACCCAAAACCTTATGTTCTCTCTGAGCAAGCGGAAGAAGACTTGGCTTTGATTTACGCTTATATTGCGCGAGATAATCTAGATGCTGCCGAACGGATGCTAGATAAACTTCTTTCGGCCTGTGAGTTGCTGACAGATAACCCCAGGATCGGGCAGTATCGTTCTGACCTGACACCGTTACCCGTTCGTTTTTGGTTGGTGCATCCCCGCTATTTCCTGATCTATCGAGGAGAAAACCCTGTTGAAATCGTGCGTGTACTCGCTGCAAACATGGATATTGCGCGAGAACTTGCTGGCGAATGAGCAACCTATCAGGTTGCTATCTGTAAGTAGGTCGGCAGGAAAAAACGAAACTATGTAACAATAAATAAATACGGAGAATATATCTACCGAGGTAACAAAAAATATGGGCGCTCGTTTGAGGGTATTTCTGACTAAAGAGGAAAACAAA
>JAIVFU010000219.1 GCA_020829485.1 Nostoc sp. CHAB 5834
CTTGGAAGGTAGGTCGTTAAGCCCAATCACTGGGCTCGACGCTCCTTTTGTATTCGCTTACGTCAATCATTAGTTACCTAAAGCAACATGTTCATATCCCGAATAATGACAATGATGACAAAGACCCATTTTGTCCTATCAATTTTCCTACTCTCGCTGACCACCGAGTTAATTGCCCAGCAAACCATTCAGTCTAGTTTAGCTGCGCTGACCAAAAACACCAATGGGCTGGAAGAAACCGACAGGATAACTCGTTTAGCGGGCCTCTACAGGGACTACCGGATCGTAACCTATCCTGAGCTGGCGACCTTTACGGGAAAAGCTAAAGATAACAGTACGTGGACTGATTTTTCTGGCCCGGCCATCGAACAGCGTAAGAAAGACCGATTGTTATTTTTAATCGCAATTCGATCCATCCATTCGGCTACCCTTAGCGCCGCAGACCAACTAAATTATAGTCTTTTAAAATATGAACTCGAATTAGAGAAGGAAGGCGAGGCATTTGAGTCTGAATTAATGCCCATAAATCAAATGACTGGCTATCACCAGCGGGTCATGCAAGTGGCGAACGCTACTTCATTTACCTCGAAAAAGGACGTCGACGATTTTGTCAGCAGACTGCAAAAAATTCCTGCCCTCGTTGATCAACTCATTCTATTGATGGATGAAGGCATTAAGAAAAACATAACCCAGCCCAAAACGACCTTAATGGGGGTACCCGAACAAATCCAAAATATAATAGGAAATGATTCGGCCAGGAGCCCCTTGCTCAAGGGGTTGACTGATTATTTAGCCAAACAATCGAACCCACAGAAAGCCTTTAGTACCGGAAGGGCTCAACAGGTCATGTCCGAACACGTTACGCCTGCCTTGAGTAAGTTGAAATCCTACATGGAGCAAACCTATATACCCAAGGCCCGGCAGACGATTGCGTTGAAGGATTTACCGAATGGAGCGAACTGGTATAATTATAACATTAAGGTCCAGACAACCACGGCGCTGACCTATCAACAAATCCACGAAACCGGACTCAGCGAAGTAAAACGCATTCGACGTTCCATGGATTCCCTAATCGTAACGACTGGTTTTAAAGGGAGTTTTAACGAATTCATCACGTTTCTAAGAACGGATGATCAATTCTACTATGATACGCCAGCACAGCTCCTGGATGGATATCGTATCATAGCCAAAAAGATAGACGGGGAATTGCCGAAGTATTTTGGGAAACTTCCCCGGTTACCTTATGGGGTCATTGCCGTGCCAGCGTATGAGGAAAAATCACAAACGACTGCGTACTACATTATGGGTTCTAGCGAAGCGGGACGAGCAGGCTATTTTTATGCGAACACGTATGCGTTGAAGAGTCGTCCTAAGTGGGAAATGGAGGCCTTAACCATTCACGAAGCGGTTCCAGGTCACCATTTGCAATTTGCTCTAGCGGAGGAATTGGAGAATGTTCCCGAATTTAGAAAGTATTCCCGATACAATTCGTTTATTGAAGGGTGGGGATTGTATTCGGAAAGCCTGGGGGTAGAAATGGGTTTTTACAAAGATCCCTACTCGAAATTTGGTCAGTTAACCTATGAAATGTGGCGAGCGGTTCGCTTAGTTGTGGACACGGGTATTCATGGAATGGGGTGGACACGCCAACAATCGATTGATTACTTTAAGGCTAACGCGGCCAAGACAGAGCACGATATTACCGTAGAAGTTGACCGTTACATAGGGTGGCCCGGTCAAGCCTTGTCGTACAAAATGGGCGAATTGAAACTAAAAGAGTTACGCGCTAGGGCAGAGAAAAAACTAGGCAACAAATTTGACATTAGGAAATTCCATGATGTGGTGCTGGCCAATGGGGCAGTACCGTTGAACATACTGGAGGTACAAGTGAATGAATGGATTAATTCAATAAAGTAAATGGTAGGCTTAATAGGTCATAGCTTGAGATAGGGTGTCAAATTTTCACCTGAAATCGACTCCTTATTCCATGCCACCGTTCAGAAATGTCTTATATCGAAAAGATCCGGACGTATAAATGAACGGCGCCTTGGTAGGAGGGAGATGCTTAAAATGGACAGTTTTGCGTCCAATCAAACCGTTCAGTTATGTGGTCCACGATTTTCGATACAATCAAGGATTCTCTGAACGAATCTCGCCCAGGTTACTTCCCTACATTGAAAAGCTTCATGTGTAATACCTTTTGCCCTAATTTACGGGTAGATTACAAATAGAAAATTTGCTTATAAGGCCCTATGCAATCCCCTAAAAATCAGGCAAGTAGTTATTTTATGTTGCTTGAAGAGTTAAAAAGTGAGATCCGAACGACCCAACTTCGAGCGACTATTGCCGCCAACGCTGAGTTTCTTGGCCTTTATTGGAGAATGGGGAAAATTATACTTGAGCAAGAGAAGCAGCAAGGATGGGGGCAAAAGGTAGTGGTTCGTTTGGTGGCCGACCTTAAAGCCGAATTTCCGAACATGAGAGGTATGTCTCCCCGGAATCTTCGGTATATGAAATCCTTCGCGGCAGCCTATCCCGATGATCCCTTTGGGGAGGGGTCAATTTTGCAAGCGGCACTTGCAAAATTGACATGGTACCATCATCTCACCTTACTCGACAAAGTGAAAGACCTAGATGAGCGACTCTTTTACATGCAGGCAACAGTTGAAAACGGCTGGTCGCGGGATGTGATGGTGCAGCAAATTGAATCGGGCTATCGGCAACGATTGGGAAAGGCGATCAGCAATTTTGCCCGCACATTACCCGAGCCACTCTCTGATCTGGCTCAACAGTCACTGAAAAACCCGTACCTATTTGATTTTTTGACCTTAACCGAAAAGTATAAAGAACGGGATCTGGAGAACGGACTGGTCGAACATATTACGAATTTTCTATTGGAACTCGGTAAAGGGTTTGCCTACGTGGGTCGACAGTATCCAATCGAAGTCTCCAATCGGGAGTTTGCCCTCGATTTGTTGTTTTACCATCTTAAACTGCGTTCATACCTGGTCATTGATTTGAAAGTAGTTGAGTTTGAGCCGGAGTTCGTCGGCAAACTAAACTTCTATCTGTCGGCGGTAGATGATCAGCTTCGGGGCGAGTTTGATAATCCGAGTATTGGCCTGCTGATCTGCCGTAAGAACGATAAGCTGATTGCTGAGTATGCCTTGCGTGACGTCCATAAGCCAATTGGCATTACGGAGTACCGGTTGATGGAATCGTTGCCGGACAATCTTAAAACGACCTTACCCTCTATTGATGAGATAGAGGAGCGCTTGCGTCAGGAGAACGATTCTGACGACGAGGCTAAAAAATAGAATCTGACTGTCTAATTGTTTTGCAGACCAGTTTTAGCGAGTACATAGATGAATCCTAATACGTTTATTTAACTTGCTTTCCGGTTAACTTTTCCTCCCCCTTATCTATTACAAATGGCCCTTAGCTGGACTGAGATAAAAGATCGCGCTTTACGCTTTGCCAACGAATGGAAAGACGAAGCGTCTGAAGATGCAGAGGCCAAATCTTTTTGGGATAATTTCTTCAATGTGTTTGGTGTAAACCGTCGCCGGTTGGCGCAATTTGAAAAGGCCGTCGAACGGCCCGGTAGGAGCAAGGGTTTTGTCGACTTGTTCTGGCCAGGGACGCTAGTGGTAGAACATAAATCACGCGGACGGAGCTTAGATGATGCCTACAGTCAGGCAGTGGCTTACTTCGTCGGGCTCAAAGATCATGAATTGCCCAGATACGTACTGGTATCGGACTTCGCTCGTTTCCGACTGTACGACTTAGAGGAAAAGTCAGCAAGCGCTGTCTCACAAACCTATCACGAATTTCAACTTTCAGATCTTCACCAGCACATTAAGGAGTTCGGCTTTATGCTGGGCTATCAGAAACGTACTTACAAGGAAGAAGATCCAGTCAACATTAAGGCTGCTCAAATGATGGGTAGTCTGCATGACAAGCTGAAAGAAGTAGGCTACGACGGGCATACCCTTGAGGTATACTTGGTTCGATTGCTATTCTGTTTATTTGCCGACGATACTAGCATCTTCGACAGAGGTATCTTCCAGGACTACCTAAGCCAGAACACCCGTGAAGATGGGTTCGATCTGGGGTCACAGATGGCAATGCTGTTCCAGATTCTGAACACACCCCCTGAAAGACGTTCTAAAAATTTAGACGAAGCACTTGCGCAATTTCCTTACGTCAACGGTAAGCTGTTTGCCGAAAATCTGATGATCCCAAGTTTCGACCGCACAATGCGACAGATTCTGCTGGATTGCTGTGCGTTGGATTGGGGGCGTATTTCACCGGCCATATTTGGTTCGCTATTTCAGTCGGTGATGAACCCAGTCGAGCGGCGGAACCTGGGAGCGCATTACACCTCGGAGAAAAACATCTTAAAGGTTATTAAGCCCCTCTTCCTGGATGATCTCTGGAAGGAGTTTAAAACAGTACAGGCTGATAAGCGTAAACTAACGGCGTTTCATAAAAAACTAGCCAACCTGCGGTTTTTAGACCCCGCCTGTGGCTGCGGCAACTTTCTTATCATCACCTACCGAGAGCTTCGGCTACTCGAAATCGAGGTGATCAAAGCGCTACAAAAAGGACAGCAGGTTGTCAGTGTGAATGATCTGGTGTTGGTGGATGTGGATCGTTTTTGTGGCATTGAATACGAAGAGTTTCCGGCGCAGATCGCGCAAGTGGCCCTTTGGCTGATGGACCACCAGATGAATATGCGGATTTCGGAGGAGTTCGGCCAGTATTACATTCGTTTGCCCCTCACTAAGTCCGCGACCATTATGCACGGGAATGCCCTTCGCACCGACTGGCAATCGCTGTTGCCCGAACCCAAAGAAGGGGAAGAACCACTATGTTACAATTTCATCATTGGTAATCCACCGTTCTTGGGCCATCACTATCAAAGCGCGGCTCAAAAAGCGGACATGGCCACGGTATTCCACAAAGTAAACGGAGCAGGGGTATTAGATTACGTGTCAGCCTGGTATTTAAAAGCCGCTCAACTTGTACAAGGAACAGCAACCAAAATCGCTTTCGTTTCGACCAATTCAATTGCTCAGGGCGAACAAGTGGGTTTATTATGGGGGTTACTATTCGCTCAGTATCACATCAAAATTCATTTTGCCCACCGGACGTTCAAATGGAATAATGAAGCAAAGGGCAATGCGGCCGTCCACGTTGTCATTATCGGATTTGCTAATTTCGACGTGGCCGACAAGCTCATCTACGAGTATGATAGCGTTGGTGGGGAGCCACACGAACTGAAAGTAAGTAATATCAATCCGTATTTGGTGGATGGACGTGATATCGTTCTTCGCAACCGAAGCCATCCAATAAGTCCGGTTCCGCCCATGATCTGGGGTAATAAGCCTACGGATGGTGGAAATTTTCTGTTCGATTCGGCTGTAGAAAAGGATGCTTTTTTGGCCAAAGAGCCAAAGGCGGAGCGATGGATACGGCCATTTATCAGTGGTGAAGATTTTATAAAAGGTCGGTTTCGATACTGCTTATGGCTAAAAGACATCGCTCCCAATGAACTGAATACCTTACCGGAAGTTAAGAAACGAGTTGAGGAAGTTCGTAAAATGCGGCTGGCTAGCATAGCAGAAGCAACCCGCCGAAAAGCAGGTACACCCACGATTTTTGCTCAAATCTCACAGCCAGATAGCAGCTATCTAATAGTTCCTGAAGTTTCTTCGGAACGAAGACGGTATATTCCAATTGCATTTATGACTGGCGACGTAATTGCAAGTAACACAATTCAACTGGTTCCAGAGGCTACATTATTTCAGTTTGGCGTCATGGTGTCAATTATGCATATGACTTGGACAAAGTACGTTTGTGGCCGATTAAAAAGCGATTTTCGTTACTCAAATTCAGTCGTTTACAACAACTTCCCGTGGCCACAAACTCTTACAGAGAAACAAGTCAAAGCCGTTGAGACGGCAGCGCAACGTGTACTCGACGTGCGTACCTCGTTCATTGGCAGCAGTATGGCCGACCTTTACGATCCACTGACGATGCCGCCCGCCTTAGTCAAAGCGCATCAAGACCTTGACCGGGCAGTTGATCTGTGCTACCGACCACAAGCCATTCCAAATGAAACCCGACGTATCGAATACCTGTTCGAGCTGTACGAACAATACACGGCCCCGCTGATGGCTGCATCAGGGATAGAAGGGAAGAAAAAATCTACTAAAAGTAAAGTAATGTGAAATGACTGCTTCTTATCAAATTATAATACTGGGTATGAAGTGAAGGAAGAACTTCGCGAAGGTTTGATACGAAGCAACATACTGCCTTTTTATAAGAAGCTGATGTAGTTACTTGGTCAAAGGAGCACCCTGGGGTTACTGATTTCTTTAAAGAGAATTGAGGTAGTCGGGTTTCATAAGAGACAGTCCGCTAAGACTCAGCCACCTCAATGCGTATGCTACGGTTTGGAGTTGACAGTTATTAAAATAAGTCGACCAATTAAACGCCCCATTTAAGGCGTAGCTCTTTTGCAAATCCCTTCGTCTCACGCGGGAGCGTTTATATAAAACATTACTGTTTTTAATAACTGTAAACCCCAGTTCGTAGCATACGCATTCGAGAAACCTAGGAACGTTTACGTACTAAGGCATAATAAACTAGAAAGCCAGCGGCCAGGCATACCGCTTCAATGCCAAAAGGCAACGGGGAGTTGTGGGGTTCATAGGGCACAAACTCTAGAATAATCAACCCCATCCCCCCAAAGAATAACAACACGCCCCATTTAAGCGGCTCTAAAGCGGGACCGATTGGCTTGAGCAACATATCAAGTGCGGCTTGATCAATGCGTCCCGAATCAATGATGCGCTTTTTGAGCAGATAAGTAAACAGGGCATTAATGATAAACCCAATGACCAAAAATAAAACGATTCCAACAAGATGAGGGCCGCCCATAGCTATAAGATTTAAGATAAGTTTGCGCAAGTAGACGGAGCGATGATGAGAAAGGTTGCAACTCAAGTCCATTCCACTGCAACTTTACTCGTCGATGACTCGTCTACTGGCCATGGTTAACGAGAGGCAGCTCCTGCAGCAAATCAAACAAGGAGACCGTAAGGCCTTTTCTGTGTTGATCGACCAATACCAGAAATTGGTCTTTCATGTGGTGCAGCGCATTGTCAGTCGAGTAGAAGATGTGGAGGATATCAGTCAGGAGGTATTTATCAAGGTTTACAAACATCTAGATACCTTCGCCTTTGAATCAAAGCTTGCCACTTGGATTGCCCGAATTGCTTACCTAACCGCGGTGGATCACCTGAGAAAATATCCGCCTGACCATTCACAATCCGTTCAACCCGTGGATCAGGTTTATATCACCTACCAGACGCCTGAGCAGGTGTTGATCCAAACCGACACGACCTTGTCGGTTCAGAAGCTAGTTGATAGCTTACCCGAGACCTACCGGGTAGTGCTGACTCTGTACCATCTAGAAGAGTTTTCCTTAAGTGAGATTGAGCAGATTACGGGTATGCCCATCGGAACGGTCAAAAACTATTTATTTCGCGCCCGTAAACTGCTGAAAGACAGAATAGCGGTTTACCTTAAACAAGATCTGTCATGAGCCAACTGACCGATAAGCAGATTCAACAGTTACTGGAAACCGGGTCATCATTACCCGAGCCCGGCTCGGCCCAGGAACTCCAGGAAAGGCGACTCTATCAACAACTCTTTGATGAACTCAAACAAGAGTTGCCGATTCAACCAACCGCTCGTTTTTCTATTCAGGTTATGAGCCGGATTGATTTACTTGAAAGACAATCTAGCGACCAGTTTTTGTATGGTTGGTTAGCCCTTGGCTTAGCTCTCTGTTTATTCGTTGGCTATTATGTGGTGGCCCCGTTCGATGGAGGAAGCGTTGCAGTATGGGCGGTATTTACTTCGCTGGTACCCTTTCAGGGGGCGTTCATTTTTGGCCTGTGCAGTCTGATTGTGTTTTTGTGGCTGGACTTAAAACTTGTCCGCGAAGCGTCTTTATCGAAGTTGATCTAGTGCCTCCGATGGCTTCTTTTAGGGTACAGCTTATCAGAATGTTTGATTATAGAACTGACTCTGCTATGATCTCTATCGTACGAAGTACTTCTAAGAATATCGCTTTTAAAACACTGATTGTCGAATTAGATAGCGATCTTCTACTGCGCTATGGGCCTAAACAGAGCCAGTACGATGCGTATAACACTGGGCT
>JAIVFU010000021.1 GCA_020829485.1 Nostoc sp. CHAB 5834
GTGCAAGGACATACCCTGATTTGCTCCAGGCATTAGATGCGGCATTCGCAGAAGTGACGATAGAGAATTTACTCGGTTGGTTTACTCACTGCTGCTACTGTACTTCAGAAGACTGATAACCGCTATACTAGGACGGGCTACTATTTCTCCCGCCGTCGTTAGTGAACTTTTAGAACGTCACATTTGTTTAACATTTCTTACACAAAACGGACGATATTTAGGGCGTTTAGAACCAGAAGCTACTAAAAATATCTTTGTTCGTAAAGCCCAATGGCAAGCTGTGGGAGAATCACAACCAGCTATACATTTAGTTAGGGGATTTGTGCGAGGTAAATTGAAAAATTACCGTCATAGCTTACTTCGCACTCAGCGAGAACATCCTGATACTGACCTGAATAATAACATTACTCGATTGGAAAACGCGATCGCACCAATCGAAAAAACTAGCAGCATTGATTCCCTCAGAGGCTTAGAAGGTGCTGGTAGTGCAGCCTATTTCGGTTGCTTTCAACACCTAATCAAAACCCCAGAATTTCGATTTGAAGCCAGAAACCGCCGTCCACCAACCGATCCGGTTAATGCCCTACTGAGTTTTGGGTATTCATTACTACGTCATGATGTGCAAAGTGCTTTAAATATTGTCGGCTTCGATCCTTATCTAGGATACTTACACGTAGAGCGTTATGGTAGACCTTCCCTAGCCTTAGACTTGATGGAAGAATTTCGTCCTTTAATAGTCGATGCTGTAGTATTGTCGCTGATTAACAAGCGATCGCTAACCCTAACTGACTTTACCACCGAACCGCTCAGTGGTGCTGTGTCTTTAACCAAAGAAGGACTGCATACATTCCTTCGCGCCTACGAACAAAAGAAACAATCGGAGTTCAAACATCCAGTCATGGGAAACAAATGCACCTACCAAAAAGCCTTTGAAATTCAGGCGAGGTTATTGAGTAAGTACCTTATGAACGAAATCGATAAATATCCCCCTTTAATTCTCAAATAATTAGTCATTCTCCCCCATCTCCCCACTCCCCACTCCCCACTCCCCCCATGTATATTGTTGTCAGCTACGACATTCCAGAAGATAAGCGTCGAACTAAAATCCATTCGGTTCTCAAGTCTTATGGACAATGGATGCAACTGAGTGTGTTTGAGTGCAATATCACTTCCACTCAGTATGCTAAACTGCGATCGCGTTTAGCTAAATTGATTAAACCCGATACCGATAGTGTGCGCTTTTATTTTCTCTGTGGCTGTTGTCAGCGAAAAGTCGAACGTATTGGTGGAGAACAGCCACGAGACGAAACAATTTTCTTTGCTGAGTCTTCTTCTGGCTAGGTTCCTGTATCTCAAATGCGCGGAAGGGTAGGTGTACAAATTCCACAGCCCCAAAAAAATGCTTCTATCCCAACTCCAGCAAGCCTTTCAACCTATTAGTCGTCTAATCCTTATCCGCGCAACCTCTGAAATGCTTACCAAAATACGATTTCAGCCTTTAAATTTTCCTGGCGCTCTTTCCAAACGAATTCTCTAATGTTATGATTGCCCTTGAATCGCGCAACCGCACCTTGAAAACTAAATATATCTTGGGTTTTAGGCTCCCGCCATTGCAATTCATCAAAATCCCTATTAGGGATTGAAACAGCCTGATTGAGCCAACAAGACCAAATGCGCTTAGAATTGCAATTCATCAAAATCCCTATTAGGGATTGAAACATAATAATGAGATATATTAAATTTTAAATAAAATGATTGCAATTCATCAAAATCCCTATTAGGGATTGAAACAGACTCATACTCAGGATCATATTCAGTTAAGTCAAATTGCAATTCATCAAAATCCCTATTAGGGATTGAAACTACATTTCTAAAAATCCCAGGATTGCCCAATACTCAATACCTCATTCAAAATTCCAAAATTACCGGCGTATGGTCGCTGGGTTGGGTTAATTTTCTAGGCGCAACATCGATAATGCAACTTGTAGCACGCTCATACAGAATAGGTGTGAGATAGTGATGGTCAATCCGCCAACCTAAGTTGCGACGGAAGGCGGCGGCGCGATAATCCCACCAGCTATAATTTCCGCCTTCTGTGGTGAACTTGCGAAAAGCGTCAGCAAACCCCAATTTCAGGATATCCCGTAAGGCTTGGCGCTCTGCTTCTGTTGCCATAATGTGATTTTCTGTACTCACTTGCTCGTGAATATCCTTATCTTCTAAGGCGATGTTGAAGTCACCGCACACACAAATTGCAGGTTGTAACAGCACCAATAATCGTAAATACTCGTGTAGCGCTGTCAACCAGCGCATTTTGTATTCATATTTCTCAGTTCCGACTGCTGCACCATTGGGAACATATAAGTTAACAATCCGAACACCATCAATTACACCTGTAATCACCCGCTTTTGCTCATCCCATTCGTGGTGTAAATCTGGCAAAATCGCCCTAAAGCCGCTACTTACGTCTACCAGTGGCTGGCGGCTAATTATGGCTACGCCGTTATAAGATTTTTGTCCTGATACATAAAGCTTATAGCCTAACTGCTCAAAAGGCGATCGCGGAAACTCGGCATCCACAACTTTGGTTTCTTGCAAGCAGAGAACATCAACAGGATTGACAGTTAACCAATCGGTAACCTGTTCTAGACGAGTGCGAATTGAGTTGACATTCCAAGTAGCGATTTTCATTAGTTATTAGAATTTTTTGTAAATTAATAATTACAAATTATGTAATTATTGTACACTTACTTAATATTTATAATTTCTGTTCCATTTCCCAATTACATTTAAACCAAGCTTTAATGGCTTGATCCCATTGGATCTTTTAGTAGTTTTAGCTACAAAATATTCCTTTTTGTAAGTTCTGCTACAAAATATTCTACCTCGTTATGATCCCCAAGGCAGATGCAACAAGTAATTGATTTAGTCTAAGTTAGAAATATAGCTCAGAGTTGAGTTTAGCCGATAGTCCGTTAGATTTGTCGGTAAAAATTTTACAGCAAGGTTAACCATAATTTATTGCGCTTTTCGTAGCCTGTTAGGTTAATTTAAATGTCAAAAGAGTAAGTAAAAATGCTCTTTAATCATACAATAATGATGCAACTCATTTTATTGAGGACAATTTCATAGAGTGAACCAAAAAAACTTATGAAAATCGCTCAAGTTGCCCCCTTATGGGAAAGGGTTCCTCCTCCTAATTATGGAGGAATAGAACTGGTAGTGAGTCGCCTGACTGATGAGCTTGTTCGTCGCGGTCATAATGTAACTTTATAAGAGGCAGGGGGCAGCGGTAGGGGAAAAGGTACAAACCTTGCCCCTTGTGGTCGAAAACACGTAGAAAACAACTTTAGTCTTAACCAAATGGTTGACGGATATGAAGCTGTTTACAGACAAATTATTCAAGACCGCATAGAATCGAATGGCTGCATTTGTGTAGCTAAGATCCAGTTTTAATCAACTGTTTTTTTATTCAACTTAAACAATAACTTTTTTCAAGGAGGACATTGGTATGAGTACGAGAGCCAACACTTGCCCATGCTGCGGTGGTTCCCTCCTGCGCCATGCCCGACATGGTGAACTATATTGGTTTTGCCTGTCGTGCCGACTAGAAGTACCTCTGTTAACTGCTACTCGCTTGCCTAATGTGGAAACCCGAAACACCGGGGTCGTTCCTCAGCCTGCGGTAAATTCCTAGTTTGATGGCATTTTAAATTAATAAAAGCCTACTAGAAATCAAGACTAATTTACTTTAAACCTATCAACTAGTAGTTTGTATTATTAGTTACGAGGAGTAAACAAGTTCATAGTGAGCGATTTATCGCTCAAATCAAGGACTAAAGTCCTTACTACGAACTTTTATAACCCTTCAAAATTTTTGAGACAGACTACTAGCTTCAACTGATAAAATCGGATGGAGCTAATTGATAGGTTTAAAGCTTTGTTAGCAGCGTTACTTTATGGGCAAGAAGATTTAAGTTTAGAAGAAGTTCCTGACCCCACTCCGGCGGCTGGCGAAGTTGTAATTCAAGTGGGCGCAGCAACAACTTGTGGTACAGATTTGAAAGTCTGGCGGCGTGGTGGTCATGCCAAGATGCTGATACCGCCAACCCTGTTTGGTCATGAAGGGGCTGGGCGAATTGTTGCTTTAGGTAGAGGGGTGACAAATTGGCAAATAGGCGATCGCATCGTCGCTAATAATTCTGCACCATGCATGAAATGCTTTTTTTGTCAACGTCAAGAGTATTCATTATGTCCAAATTTGACATGGAATAATGGAACTTTTGCGGAATACTTGAAAATTCCTGCACCGATAGTAGAGCATAATTTATTGCAGATTCCCGATGAGTTGCCGTGGGAATTGGCAGCGATGACGGAACCCTTAGCTTGTGTATTGCATGGTATAGCCCGTTCTAACGTCAAAGCCAAAGATCGAGTAGTCGTCTTAGGAGATGGGGCGATCGGGCTGATGTTTGTGGCGGCGTTGAGTGGGAAAGCTGAGGTATTGCTGTGGGGAGGTAATCACCACAGGCTAGAAATTGGTCAGAAATTGGGTGCAACCCAGACTTTTAATTATCATCAAATCCCAGATATTCCCAGCGTAGTGAAAGAACTTACCCAAGGATGGGGTGCAGATGTAGTGATTGAAGCAACAGGTGTACCAAGTGTTTGGGAAACTGCGATCGCCTGCGCCCGTCCTGGTGCAACAATCAACTTATTCGGTGGATGTCCACGAGATACCAGCATTACTGTCAACACAGAACAGCTACACTACAGCGAACTAACTATCAAAGGCGTGTTTCATAATACACCAAAGTATGTGCAGGAGGCGCTTGCACTTATCGCTAGTCGCAAAATTACCTTTGAGTTACTTATTAGTGAACAACGGCCATTAAAAGATTTAGAACAGGTATTTTGTGAAATGAAAGCGCGACAGGTAATTAAAGTAGCGATGATTCCTTAGTTTTTTGCAGAATACAGTAGATGCTCTGGGTTTAACCAAACAATGTGGAAAATCTGGATACCAGAGGATCTACAATTTACCGTCCGGCAATACTTCGGGTGAAAACATTGCCGACAACGAGTCATAGTAAGGGAGAAAATAAGCAGCCTGTTGGGGTTCCAGACGAGAGCGGATCTCGGTGCCGAGCAAGTGAATCAATTGCCGCACAAATTCCCAGCGTACCTTTAATCGGGGATACAACATGACACACAATGGAAATAGCTCTTGTTGTACGGCGCTAATGTTGTTTTCCAAAACACAGACCCACAGATACACCTGGAACATCTCTATATCACGGACACTCGAAATTTGAACGCTAGTGTCACTTAAACGACCTGTATGGCATTGATAGTTGGGATACATCTGCATCACCCGTTCCGCAATCTTGGTTGCAATCTCGCTGCACAACGGCAAAAGTTTCTGGACAGCTTGTAATGGTGGCGCGTCATAAGCACATTCTGCTGCTGCCTGGTAAGCACGCTGGAGCGGCATATAAAGATGGTCATCAATCACTTTGAAGTAAGCCCTCAGCGATGCTTGCTGCGCTGGCGGTGTCAAGTTGAGTAGTATTTGTCCACTGTAGTGAAACTGCATACTAATAAACCCGATCACTCTAGGATCATCTGCTGTGTACTTCTGCCGAATTTTTCCCAAATCCCTGGCAATCCGAGTAGAAAACTTCGCAGGGGAAATCTGTTCAGCATAGGCTGAGAGGGTAGTTTGATAAATCTTGTGGGTATCCTTTGCGACTTCCCACGGATCAATTAATTCGGGGTCAATTTGATGCCGAATCACCTCTTGAGACAAAAGCGCTTCCGTTCTTCCCCACGCTTGCAGACTCGTGGTTCGGAGTGCCTGCGTTAACGTTGTTGCAACCTCACTTGCGATTTCACTGCGCTTGAGAACTTCGATGCGATCGTCCTGTTCAGCTAGATTTCGCAAATACTTCTTTGCCCACGCTTCTGAAAATGGTTGATTTGCTACTGTCTCAAGCTTTGTTACTGGTTCTGGTAACAATGAAAGATTTTGCGCCATTGTAAACACTTAATTGCTAAATTGAACGAAATATTTCGTAACATTCAAAGCATAGAGAAATCAATATTGCCAGCAAAACCGCAAAAATACGTAGTTTATCATTTCTTCAAACTAAATCGCAGGTTTTTTACACTTTTTGGGCGATGATCTGATTTTTTCCTGTCTGTCTGTTTATTTTTTGGTAATATGAGTGAGTTCAAAAATCACATCTTTCGTAGGAGCACAGCATTGCTCATTGGTGTCAACTTAAGGTAGAAGTTAGGTTGAGCAAGGGTTATCGGGTTGCCCTCATCCCCTAGCCCCTTCTCCCAAAATTGATAGAAGGGGGAGTAAGGGAGAAGAATTAATAACTAATGCCCAATGCCCTAAACTTAAAGACGACTAATATCTTTTGTAACTAACTTCCAACCTTCAGCTTCGTCAATTAGCTTCATTGACTCTAATTCGAGATTGTTGAAAGCAGATGCCTGAAGGAGAAAGTAGGGTTGCCCGTTGTAGTGCCAATAATATTCGAGTTCGCCAACAGAAGCGGGTATGATGGTGCGATCGCTATAAAAATCCAACGAGGGACGATGATAAGGAAAAGATGTGTAAATCTTCTTCGTAGCTGGATTTGCCCGCACGATCATGGCGGCGACTGGTTTAACTGGATAAGCTTCAGATAATTCCCAAACCCAATAGTTAGATTTCATTAACAGTAGCAACGAAATATAACTTCCCCAAAATAAAATCTTCAGAAATTGCCCATCACCTCGTTCTGCCAAAATAGCTGCTAAAGTCATAGTTAAAGCTACTGCGGCAAAAATCAGTTGTAAGTCTGTTTTTGGTGTTGTACCCCAACTGAAATAAATACTACCAGCAGAAGCGGCTACAGCAAGTATCGCCAAACCAGCAACCCAAGCACGGGGATAAGATGAGAGTAAAGGCGAATTTTCTGTATCTGATAATTGGATACCAAAAGCTAAAGCTAAACTAGGGTAAATGGGGAATAAATACCAGGGAACTTTGGTAATCATGAAAGAAATTACCAGCAGATAAACACCACTCCACGCCATTACTAGTTTTGCCCAACTAAGGTTGCGGTTTTCCCAAGTTAAGCGGATAGTTTGGGGTAAGAATAATAGCCACGGCCATGTGTATTTGAGAAGTTCAATAACATAGTACCAAGGTGGTTCAGGATTAGTTTCTACAAATGAGCCAATTCGGCCTAGTGATGGGTTTACAAGCCCAATTTGGGCGAAAGTGTAACCATAGTGAATTAATTGGGCACTATACCAAGTAGCTACAGGCAGAATACCAATTAAGATTGCTATCCACAGATAGTAACAAGTGAGCAGTCGTGGCGTATCCCAAAACAGAAATACGATTGCGATCGCACCTAGTAATACACCTAGCAATCCTTGAGTCAGGCAAATCAGCCCAAAACTAATACCAACACCAAGGCAATAGCGTAAATCTCGGCGCGATCGCAACACGCACAACATCATTACCATCAAAAAACTTACCATCGCCCCATCCAACATTGCCAACCGCCCATGACGCACCACAGGTAGCATTGTTAGATAAATCAAGGCGCTATAAATAGCAGCCCAACGTTGGCGAAATATCTCTTGAGCAATGCAATACAGTAAAGGTACAGATGTCGCTGTTAAAATTGCTCCAGGCAGGCGCGTTGTAAACTCATTTTCGCCTCCTAAAGAATAAGCCCAAGCAATTAGCAAATGCATCAAAGGCGGCTTGTTATGATATGGTTCTCCTCCTAGCGTTGGGTAAAGCCAACGCATTGAACCTGCTGGAGCGTGCCAAATTTCCCGAGCAACCTGTGCCACAGTCCCTTCATCCCAATCTCGCAGCGGCAATCCTCCCAGATTGATGCTAAACAGTAACACTGCTGCCAATAGCAATACTATTAGCCATAGCCAATCAATCCATTTGCCAACCGTGCGATGCTGTTTTTCTAGAGGACTCCAAATAAAGCTTCCTTCTTGCATATTCTATGTTAATCATTTTACTTTCTGGTTTGATTACATAGAGACATCTAGCGAATCTCCAATGTTGTCACCCAGTAACAACGTATTTATTAACAATTGCTAGTTTCCAAGATTAACTCAATTTTCTCTAATTAGCCCTATTTTTTGAAAAATTTATATTGGTTACTTAAATAACATTTTAGCTAATAAATGATAAAAATCATACAGGTGATAAATTATTTATTACCTGTTGGATAATCCGTAAATTAACTTGTTTTTATTCTCATCTAGCCCACCTCAGAATTTATTCTGAGGCTAATAGCAAAAGTCGTCTAAAGACGACTAAGGGACTGACAAATAAAAAAATACTCAAAAAACTGGCGAAAAAACTCTCTCCTCCTTATTCCTCCTTATTCCTCTGTGTTCTCTGTGCGGCAGTTGCTTCTCCCAAGGAGAGACGCAACTGGCGCGGAGCAGAGAGAAGAAAAAAATGCTTAACTGAACTGTATTAGGCCAAAACCTCGTTTCCAGCCAGAGGCTGGAAATGCTGTTCATTGGGCGGCTGCCGCTAGTAAGGTAGGCGGCAGCCTCAATGAGGGGTATTCCCAGTCAGAGACTGGGAACGAGAATCTTTAAAAAATAAAAATAACTTGGAGTTTTAATTCTTTATTCTCAACAGTAATCTCAATTTGTCTGATAAATTCTCGAAAGTAAAATCGTCGCTCTGTTTCTGATAAGTCTAACCAAAATTGTGGTATGGAAACAGCTTGAGCAACAGAACGCAAGTTAACTGGCGGAAGAGTCGCCAACTTTGCTTCGAGTGCAGAAATTTCTGTGCGGAGTTTGTAAGCCCTTAACTTTGCTGTTTCAACATCTAAAATTCCAGTTTCAATTAACGCGGGTAACTGAGCAAGTATTTCTTGCTGACGAGCGATCGCTTGTCCTAAACTATTCTTGACTGCATCTAATTGAGGAAAATTCATCCCCGCGACGGCTAAGGGTAAGTCACGGCAAACGGTTTCAATTGTATGTTCTAAAACCTCTTGGTAGGGAATAGCCTTACACTTGGGACGTTGAGGACAGCTAGTAGAACGTAAATAAAGATACTCTTTATCTTGGTTGCGTTGGGTGACACGAGTAACTGTCAGATGTGACTGACACTCAGCACAGACAACCAACCCAGCTAAAGAGCGCCTAGCACTGGCAGTTCGGGATGGTAAACGGCTGTTACGGCGTAAAAGTCGATCAACTTGGGCTGCTTCTTCTTTAGAAATTATCGGAATATGAGTATTGGAGATAATTTCACCATTTTGGTAAGCTGTATTGCCGCGATAAACTGGATTAGTCAGCCAGCGTCTTCCTGTGGTGACGGAGATTTTTTTGCCGTATTTTTTCGCCAAGTAACGAACTGAACCCCGCAGGGAACCATAGAGTAAAAAGTGTTCAAAAAAATCTTTGACTACTGGTGAAGTACTGCGATCAACAGTATATTTTCCCTTACCTCTGCGATAGCCGTAGGGAACTTTGCCCGGTGGCGGTGCAACCTCAAGACGATTACGGGCGTGTCCTTGACGGATGCGACGACTACGTTGCTGACGTTGGATTGCGTGTAGCAAATTTAGCAAGTCAGCGCCCAGAGGGTAATTTTCGGAAGTGTAGGGTTGTTCTGTGGCAATTATTGCTACTCCCATTACTTCGAGTTTATGTAAGCGATCGCTAATTTCCTCTACAGTATCCCCTAATTCTTCCAACCGACGAATCAACAGATAATCTGCTGGTTCAGTTTCGCAATCGGTAAAGAATTGTTGTAATTGCGTTCGAGTAGCGTGTCCAGAAGACTCTGGCTTACCCAAATCTTCATAAACCCGATCCACCTCCCATCCCCAATCACCTTGATCGGGAGAAGATTCTAGTAGGGGATTGGTGTAAGAGTAGGCAATTATTTTCATTAGTCATTAGTCATTAGTCATTTGTCAGTAATTATTATTCTCTCCCTCCTCCCCACTCCCCACTCCCCACTCCCCCTCACTCCTGATTCAACTCGACAATATTGCCATCAGGATCTTGAGTGAAGAGGGCAGGACGGCCTGAGGCGCTGGGTTGAATGGGATAATTATGATTGAGTAACTCTTGTTTGGCAGTGTCTAAGTCAGTTACTGAGAAGGCGATGTGGGGGTTGCGTCCCCATTTTTCGTTTGGGTTTTCGGTGGGGACAGTAGGTGCAACTATCAGGTGAATTTGATAGTTGCCGACTTGATACCATGCACCAGCATATTTTAGGGAACGATCTATTTTGGATAATCCCAATACTTTGCCATAAAAGTGTTCAGAGCGTTCTAAGTCAGTCACAAGAATTGCTGTATGGAGACTTTGGGTAATCTGCATTGTCGGTAAGTGCGATCGCGTTTATTTAAATTTTGGGCAACTAGAAATTGGAACTGTATAAATTATCGTTTGATGTAGGCATCTCTTAATAAAAGGTTAATATCTGCTTTGAGACGTGATAGGTCTTTTTCTAAAGTTTGGCGAATATTAGGACTAATATTTGATTTCTGAAAAAGCTCCGTACAGATCGAAAAGCCTAATTCCCTACTCCCCACTCCCCGCCCACATAGATAATTTCAAAAATCAAATACGATTCCTATAGTAGTTTTTTGTTTATCATAACACTTGAACGTGCAGCTTTGAGAGTATTAGCACGCTGGTGATTCATTGGGTTTTGACTAACTTTAGAACTCTTGCAAAAGTGTTTTGTGGTATTATGAAGTGTCTGACCAATTGCAAGCAGGACTTTGATTGACAGTGAAAATAGGAAAAGCCAAACAGCTGACTTCAAAGAAATTTAAGCGTATGACAGGAGTAAGTCGTCGAACCTTTGAACTAATGGTTGGGGTAGTCAAAACTGATGAGCAAAAGAAAAAGAAACCAGGCCGTCGTCCTAAATTAATTATTGAAGACCAAGTTTTAATGGTTCTTCAAAAAAGAGAGAGAATACCGTACTTATTCTCATATTGGATTAGACTGGGGACTTTCAGAATCAGCAGTCTGCCGAACAGTTTAGAAAATTGAAAATATTCTAATTAGTTCAAGAAACTTTAGTCTGCCTGGAAAGAAATAATTATGGAAAATGTCATCCCAAGAAGATTTGGTAGTGATGGATGTGATGGAAAGCCCAATTGAAAGACCTCATGTTGGGCAAAAAAGATTTTTTAGCGGTAAGCTCTTAGTTCATACGTTAAAAACGCAGGTAGTTATCCACCAAAAAACTAGTCAAATTATCTGTTTAGCGCATGGTTTAGGGAGAATTCATGATTTTAGGCTATTTAAAAACAGTGGGGTAAAATTTGGATAATTACTCAAAGTTATAGCTGATAAAGGCTATCAAGGAATTAGTAAAATTCATCAATTGAGTGAAACACCAATTAAAAAGCCGAAAGGTAAAAAGTTGACGAAAGAACAGAAAAAATCCAATCGTGAACTCAATCGATTAAGAATTGTTGTCGAACACGTTAATCGTCGTCTTAAAATCTTTAAAATCTTGTCTGATAGATATCGAAATCGTCACCGATGTTTTGGATTAAGGTCGAATTTAATTGCCGGAATTTATAATTACGAATTAGCTCTATAAAGTCAGATAAAAAATAAAATTATCAAATAATTTCAGGATTTTATCAATCACTGAAACCAGATTTGCTGCTAATTTTTTAAAATTAGCGACACCGAACAGCCCGCCGTAGGCATCGCTTGATAATAGCTAATCGAAAAAATTGATAAATTCTTCCTATTTTAATTGCCAAATCTCAAATTAAATAACCCAATATTATACCACAAAATATTTATGCAAGAGTTCTTTTATAGAGCCGACTTTCTCAAGATTAAATTTTAGGCGATCGCAATGCAATTTTGCATCTAATAAAAATTTACTTTTTGAATTGGCAAAGCTTTGTAATATCTGATACTTTAATAAAGTGCATAACAATATAGCACTTTTCATTCATATACATCTTACTCCCCAACGCTAGTAGGAAAAGGGCTGGAGGTTAAGTCTATTAGACTCAACCCAGAAGCGCTATAACCTTACCTTAAAATTTTCTCTGTTTCTCTGCTGTAATTTAATACAAAAAATACATGGATCAAGTAATTACTGCAATGGCAGATGCTTTGTTTATAACCAGTAATTTAGGGAAAATAAAAAAAGTAAATCGTGCAGCTCAACAATTATTTGGTTTTAGTGAAGAAGAATTAATTAATAAACCAATATCACTGATAATTGATGATGAGCAAGTCTTAATAGAAGCCATTCATCAGCATTCTTTTTTTCAGAAAAATCTTCAGAATTTAGAGGTAGTTTGCCGAACCAAAACTAGAGAAAAGCGGTTGATTGCTTTTTCTTGTTCAGTAATTCCGAAAAAAATAAAAGGATTAGAAGAGATTGTCTACATTGGTCGGGATATTACCGCTCGGCAGCAACGGGAACAACGTACAAGTGCCCAGTATGCTATCACTCGTATATTATCAGAATCCCAAACTGTAAAACAGGTAATTCCGCAAATTTTGCAGTCGATTTGTCAAAACTTGGGATGGGATTTAGGCGAACTTTGGACACCAAGTCAATATATTGGCACTTCGGTACAGGGACATAGCCTCAATGCAGTACTAAGGTGTGTGGAAATTTGGTCAAGTCGAGTAATTTCGGTGCGAGAGTTTAAAGCAATCACCTGGCAAACTACTTATACACCCGGTGTTGGCTTACCTGGCCGAATTTGGATCAGACGTTTGCCCCTGTGGATTCAAGATATCACAGAAGATGCAGACACTCGGCGATCGCAACCTGCTGCTGAAGCTGGATTGCACGCAGCTTTTGGCTTCCCCATTTTAGACGATTGTGAAATCTTAGGAGTGATGGTTTTCTTTAGCCGGGATGTACAACCAAAAGATAAAGAATTATTGCAAATGATGGGTTCTATTGGTAGTCAAATCGCCCAGTTTATCAAACGCAAACAAGCAGAAGATGCTCTTGTAGAAAGTGAAGAAAGATATCGAGATTTATTTGAAAATGCTAATGATTTGATTCTATGCGTCAATGCCTATGGTCGTTTTTTGTATGTCAATCGTGCATGGCGAGAAGCTTTGGGATATAGCGAAGCTGAAATTGTGAATATGAATATTTTTGATATTATACATCCAGAGTTTAAACAAGACTGTTTGCAAAGGTTTTATCGGGTGTTGTCAGGAGAAAAGATCGGGCAAGTAAAAGCCGCATTCGTTACTAAAGACAGTCAAACAATCTTTCTAGAAGGTAATATTAACTGTAAATTTGTCGAAGGTCATCCAGTTGCAACTCGTGGCATTTTTCGCTATGTTACCCAGCGACTAACGGCAGAAGAAGCGCTGCGTCATCAACAGGAAGAAACCGAACGTTTATTGCTAAATAGTTTGCCAGCAGCAATTTCTAAACCCTTGAAAGAAGAAGCTAACATTGTCGAAGACGTTGCTGATGTCACAGTTTTATTTGCAGATATTCTCGGCTTTAGCGAAATTGCTGCTTCAATGAGTGCCATTCAACTGGTAAACTTACTCAACTCAATTTTCTCAACTTTTGATTGCCTCAGCAAACAACATGGTTTACAAAGAATCAAAGCCATTGGCGATGCTTATATTGTAATTGGTGGTTTGCCAACACGCCGCGCAGATCATGCTCAAGCGATCGCTCAGATGGCACTCCAGATGCAAACTGCGATCGCTCTATTTAATACTGAGAATAACCAAAACTTCAGCATCCGTATCGGTATCAATCGCGGTTCCGTAGTCGCGGGAGTAATTGACTTCAACAAATTTACTTATGATCTTTGGGGAAACACAGTAAATATCGCTAGATGCATGGAATCCCAAGGTATTGTTGGTAAAATCCAAGTTACAGAAAATACTTATAAGTCTTTGTGTGATGAATTTTTATTTGAAAAGCGGGGCGAAATAGAAGTTCAAGGCAAAGGGAAGATGACCACTTATTTGTTGATTGGATGCAAGGGATGAGGGGGACGAGGAAGCAATTTTTCTCCCTCATCTCCCCCCACTCCCCACTCCCCACTCCCTACTCCCCACTCCCTACGTATTCGGAATCAACCGCCCACAAGGATAAGTCGCTGTTTGCTTTTGGGCACTGTCAGCCACTGCTGCTGGAATTTGATCCGATGATTGGGTTTTGGCTGCTAGATAGTCTTTTTGCAGTTTATCTAAAATAGCTTCTCGCCTGTCGTACACACGCTTCAGGGGACGAGGCTGGCACTTGTTCAAGACGTATGCTGTCACCAATGGTAGAGCGATCGTGCTATCGGTATAACAAACAATAGTGTTAGGTAACTCTTCCGGGTCAATTTTACCCCAACTGACAGCTTCCGATGGGGTTGCTCCAGACAAACCGCCTGTATCTGGACGGGCATCGGTAAACTGTATAAAGAAATCGTGTCCTCGTTCTTCTAATCCCAATACTTCGTGAAGTTGCGGTTGGGTTTGGAGCAAAAAGTTTTTGGGACTACCGCCACCGAGAATTACAGCCGCGCTTTTACCTCCTGATTCACGGGCATTATATGCGATCGCAGCCGTTTCATTTACGTCAATTGATGGATCTATCACCAACTGCGAACCTTCCAAAGCCAAAGCCGCCACGTTCATCCCAATTGAACTATCTCCTGGAGAAGACGTATATATAGGCACACCATACTCATAAGCTGTAGCAAGTAAGCAAGAATGCTGTACACCCAACTGCTTTTCTACTTCTCGAACATACTTACCTAGTAAATGGTGAAACTCAGCAGTTCCCATCCGCTTCTGAAACGCTTCGCCTTGCAGAATCTTGCGGATGAATGCATCAGTTTCCAGCAGCACATCGTAACCAAAGATAATATCATAAATGCGAATAGTGCCTTCCTGGCGCAGTTTCACATCATCCAAAAACGGATTACCAGCAAAAAGTTCAAAACCCAAACCGTAGTGCATATCGTGGTAAAGATTTGCACCAGTGCTAATCATCCAGTCAATAAAGCCATTGCGAATTAAGGGTGCAAGCGCTGAAACCCCAAATCCTGCTGGCGTCATCGCACCGGAAAGGCTAACTCCCACCGTGACACCTTCCGTTAGCACATCACGACTCAGTAGTTGGCAGATTTCTCGCAACCGCGCTGAGTTGTAAGCGGTAAAGTATTGATCAATCAAATCCACCACACTGATATCATTTGATATAGGTGTAGGTGCGATTTTTTGACCCAGCTGTTTAGACATTTTGGCACTCCCGAACAGTAAACACGCCGAACTTAATGGTATCTAGCTTTCAACCAAAGTGACAGCAATTTTACTAGCTCATTTCATCAAAAAACATTACCACGGCTGAGATTAGGGACTTCCAGTAAAAAAATATCCTATCGTAGGAGCGCACAGATGTGCATACGTGTCAACTTAACGTAAAAGCCATGTCCCGCAAGGAACTGAATTTCCTTGGCTTTTAGCTAAAGTCTTCTGTTGATGACTAAAAATCTTTAGTCTACTTCAGTAGACTTTAGCTATTAGCCTTGAACTTTAGTTCCAGGCGGGCGAGTCAGCCAACAGTTAAGCTATTTCTAGGCTTAAGTTGACACCAATGACATCTGTGCGCCTTTACTCAACGCCTACAATTTAGGCAATCTCACTGAAATGAGATTCCGAAAATATTAAATTTAATGAAAGATTTAATAGATCGACACAAGTGTACGCTACCTACATGGGAATGCGTCAACAGAGGACTCAACCAATGGGATATGTAATTGCTACTGCAAATATGAAAGGTGGCGTTGGTAAAACCACCCTCACCGTCAACTTAGCTACCTGTTTAGCTAAAAATCATGGTAAACGAGTGCTTGTCCTTGATTTAGACAGCCAAATTAGCGCCACACTCAGTTTGATGTCGCCTTTAGATTTTGCCAAGCGTCGTAAACAAAGTAAGACATTTAGGTATCTGATAGACCAAGTTATCAATCCTGAACCAGAAGCAAAATTGACAATTCAAGATATCATTCAATCCCAGGTTTGTAATCTTCCAGGACTGGATTTATTGCCAGGAGATATAGACTTATATGATGAATTTGTTGTGTCAGAAATGTTGCATCAGCAAGCAACTGCTTTGGGTGAACAGGACTTTCAAACAATTTGGAATCGTTTTGAAAGAGTCTTGATAAATAATATTTTAAAACCTGTACGTCAAGAATATGATTTTATCCTCTTGGATTGTGCGCCTGGATATAATTTATTGACTCGTAGTGCTTTAGCTGCCAGTGATTTTTACATACTTCCTGCCAAACCAGAACCCTTATCTGTAGTAGGTATTCAACTGCTTGAAAGACGCATTGCCCAATTAAAAGACAGTCACGGGCATGAAACCAAAATAGATATCAAAATGCTGGGAATTGTATTTAGTATGTCCAGCGCTAATCTTCTTACTGGCAGATATTATAAACAAGTGATGCACCGCGTTGTTGAAGATTTCGGTGTAGAAAAAATTTGTAAAGTACAAATACCAGTTGATGTCAACGTTGCTAAGGCTGTTGATAGTTTTATGCCAGCTGTTTTAAATGCTCCCCAGTCAGCTGGTTCAAAAGCGTTCTTTCAGTTAACTCAGGAGTTGTTGCAAAAGCTATAAGAGGTTTTACTAGGCAAAAAATTCCCTCTCTGACGGGAGAGAGGGAAAAACTTGAACTTTAGTTGAAGGTACGGAGAGGTTTGTTGAACTAACGTATATTTACTAAAACTGTCCAGCTAAGGCTGCAACGCATCGTTCACAAATTAAGGGATGTTCTGCTGATTCTCCCACATGAGTAGAGTAGTTCCAACAGCGATCGCACTTTTCCCCGTCTGCTTTCACCACACCAATTCCCCAGTCTTCCGTCTGCGCTGTATATTCTAATCCTTGCAACCCTTGAGCAGAATCTAATAATTCCACCTGGGAAGTCAGCAATAAATATCGCAGTTCATCGATACCGTTACCCTGAACCGGGTTAAAGGCTTTGATAGCATCGCCTAACTGTTTGTGAGGTATATGAATCAAAGCTTTAGCTTCCAGGGAAGAACCAATAAGTTTTTCTATCCTGGCTTGTTCTAACACCTTGTTAACATCGGTACGAAGTTGTCGCAGTGCTGACCAAAATTCCGCTAACTCTGGATTACGCCATTTTTCATCAATCTGCACCCAACCAGCTTCAAATACTGATTTGTAAGGTGTTTTGTAGGGGAGATATTGCCAAATATCTTCGGCAGTGTGGGATAATACTGGTGCGATCGCTCGTGCTAAATTATCTATTGCTATCTTCAGCACCGTTTGACAACTGCGACGGCGGAAAGCATCGGTTGCACTGATGTATAGCCTATCTTTGGCAACATCTAAATAAAAGTTGGATAAATCCAACACGCAGAAATTCTGCACTGTTTGGAAAAAGCGGAAGAATTGGAAACTCTCAAAGGCTGCGGTAACTTCTTCAAATACTTCGGTGATGCGGTGCAGCATATAACGGTCAAGTTCTGGCAATTCCTCGAAGGGAACTGCATCTTTTTCCGGGTCAAAATCATCCAAGCTACCCAACAAAAACCGTGCCGTATTGCGAATTTTGCCTCTGACATCGTTCAACTGCTTGATGATATTTTTGCCAATGCGGACATCGCTGGAGTAATCTACCGATGATACCCACAATCTTAAGACATCTGCACCGTAAGCTGGTTCTGCTTTTTGATTTTTCCCGCCTTCAATGAATATATTTGGGTCAACCACATTCCCTTCTGATTTACTCATTTTACGCCCTTGTTCATCTAAAACAAAGCCGTGAGTCAAGACAGTTTTGTAAGGTGCAATGTCATTCACTGCTACACTAGTTAGCAAACTTGACTGAAACCAACCGCGATGTTGGTCTGAACCTTCCAAATACAAATCAGCCGGGTAGTGCAACTCTGGACGCTGCTTGGTTACAGCTGCCCAAGATGAGCCAGAATCAAACCACACGTCCATCGTGTCTGTACCTCTGCGGTAAGACTTACCATTATTACGATAAGATTCGGGTAATAATTCTTCAACTGATAATTCCCACCAAGCATCAGAACCTTTTTCAGCGATAATTCCTTGAACATGGTTGATAGTTTCTTCATTCAGCAGTACTTCTCCCGTGGCTTCGTCGTAGAAAACGGGAATGGGTACACCCCAAGCACGCTGACGAGAGATACACCAATCAGAACGTTCCGCGACCATTGGCGTGATCCGATTTTCACCTTGGGCTGGAATCCATTTTACCGTAGCGATCGCCTTTAATGCTTCTTCTCTAAATCCCTCCACTGAAGCAAACCATTGTTCAGTGGCGCGGAAAATCGTTGGTTTTTTCGTCCGCCAATCATAAGGATATTTGTGGGCGTAAGCTTCTTCTTTCAACAAAGAACCAGCCGCAGCCAGTGCATCAATCACCGCTTGATTTCCATCACCCAGTACATTTAATCCCGCAAATTGTCCCGCTTCTTCGGTAAAATTGCCATTGTCATCCACTGGCGCAAGGATGGGTAAACCGTAACGCTGACCAACAATATAATCTTCTTGACCATGACCAGGTGCTGTATGTACTAACCCTGTACCCGACTCAGTTGTAATGTAATCACCACCAACTAGAATTGGACTTTCGCGGTCAAATAGCGGATGACGGTAAGTAGTATGTTCTAAATCATTCCCCTTAAAGGTGGCTTTTAGAGTTAACTCAACTCCCAAGGTTGAAGATAAACGTTCCACTAAATCAGCAGCAACGATTAGGTATTTGAAATTACTTTGCGCCTCCGTTTCTGGGCGGGAAACTTCCACCACTGCATAATTCAAATCTGCATTCACCGCCACAGCCAAATTCCCCGGAATTGTCCAAGGTGTAGTTGTCCAAATAGCCACGCCCAAATCTGACAGATATTCCGCCAACAGTGGTTTTACAGCTTCTGCCAAACTTGTGATTGCAAAAGTTGCATAGATACTGCGGGAAACGTGACCTTCTGGATATTCCAACTCAGCTTCAGCCAAAGCGGTTTTAGAACTAGGACTCCAGTGAACCGGCTTCAAACCGCGATAGATGTATCCCTTTAAGAACATCTGACCAAACACGCCAATTTGAGCCGCTTCATATTCCGGCTGCAAAGTCAGATAAGGGTGTTCAAAATCACCCCATATCCCGAAGCGCTTACAGCTTTTGCTTTGGTCAGCCACCGCTTCTAGTGCAAATTGTTTAGCTTTTTGCCGCAGTTGTAAAGGCGTTAAGGTTTGCCGTTCTGCTGGCTTCATATTCTGCAAAACTTTCAACTCAATTGGCAAACCGTGACAGTCCCAACCAGGGACGTAGCGAATCTTACGCCCTCTTAGCAGTTGATAGCGATTAATAATATCTTTAAGAATTTTACCTAAGGCATGACCACTATGAAAAGAGCCATTAGCGTAGGGAGGCCCATCGTGCAGTATAAATAATTCGCCGGGGTTATTTTCGGAAAGGCGATCGTAGATTTTATTATCTTCCCAAAATTTTTGGATTTCCGGCTCCCGCTTGATGGCGTTTGCCCGCATATCAAAATTAGTCTTGGGTAGGTTTACAGTATCTTTGTAACTTCCTGATTCGGTCACAGTCTCATGCCTAGAATTAGGTGTGCAGGTTTTATTAATTATAGAAGATAGCCTAAAAACCAAAATTTGCTATTTGAACATGAGTTTGATAAGTATTAAGCTGTTACGCATTTAACTTGTACATTTACCTGATAACTGTTGACTGATGACTGATAACCGTCAACCGTCAACCGTCAACCGTCAACCGTCAACGATTATAAAGAATGTTTATATAATTTAGACGCATATCAGCTTATTTGACCTCTCCCCCAGCCCCTCTCCGGAGCGGAGAAGGGAGCAAAGAGCTGAATTTTCACTTGGTAGAGACGCGAAATTGTACTGGGCAACTCTTGGAGACGCTAAAAGCGAACGCCCCGCTACGCTAACGCGTCTCTACAGGTCTAAAATCAGTACCAAAAATCATTAACTGAACTGTATTGGGGTAAAATCCAGGTTTGCAAGCTATTTCATACTTGTGTATACACCCTCTCCGACTCGGAGAGGGACGGTTTTACGTAGTAAAACCAGGGAGAGGTTTCTAGGCGATTAGGAGACTAATCAGAAATTTTGCGGAGATTGAGAGTTAATCAATAGAAAGTAGTATACTTTTGTGGGTTCGCGTAAAGCTATCCAAAAGTTTCGTTTAAAAACCAATAATTTTGGGGTTGCTCTAAATGTTAAGTCCTGTAGTAACAATCAGTATCTTTCAAAAACAACCCGACCCTCAAGTATTTTCAGCAGGTCAAGTCATCTTTGAAGAAGGACAGTCTGGTGATGAAATATATGGCATTCTTGAAGGAGAGGTAAATATATTAGTCAATGGCAAGGTTGTAGAAACCATTGAGACGGGCGAAGTTTTTGGTGTTGGGGTACTTGTAGGAGTAAAAAATAGAACTTACACAGCTATTGCCAAGGTGGATAGCAAACTGGGTTTTCTTAATGAGCAAAGGTTTCTCTTTGCCGTTCAGGAAACACCCATGTTTGCCTTAGAGGTGATGAAAAGTTACTCAGAACGTCTGAGTCGCTTGCAGCATATTGTCTAAAGTACCTCAGAAGGCAGGAGGCAGAAGAGTGCAATAATCTGTGTGGTACTCAAATTCTGCCTTTTTGGTGAAACATGAAAGATTTACCGGAGGTAGCAATGATACGTAAACGGTTGATTATTGAAATGGGAATGGGAATAGATCAGCATGGACAAGAACCAACAGTAGCAGCATCTAGAGCAGTACGAAATGCGATCGCTCACAATGCTTTACCTGGTGTTTGGGAAGTTGCAGGTTTAAGTCACCCCAATGAAATGATTATAGAGGTTCAGGTAGCAGTTCCATACCCCGAACAAGTTAGGGAAGAAGAAGTACTTGCTGTACTACCATTTGGTCGGAAAACTCTTACCGTAGAAGCTGGGGGGATGATAGTTCAAGGGCGGGCGATTCCCGAACTCAACGATAAAAATGACGAAATGTTAATTGCGATCGCTGCTGTTACAGTTCTAATCGAAAGTGAGTAGCTGAGGTAATTTCTCTATAAACAAATCACTAATTGAAAGTTATAAAAAAGTTATTAAGTGATTTGATTGCCTACTTCATTTTTGTAGACACGATTTTTAATTGTTAAGTATATTTGCCGATTACTTTATCAAAAAGCCTCATTGCTTTATAAAAATACCTATTTAATTTATCAAAATACTTAAATTGCTTTCTCAAAATAAAGTTTGACTTACTCAAACCCCAGTTTGTTTTCTCATTTTAGTGTTTTCCGCAAGCAAAAGCAGCTTTTACTTACTCAAACCCCAGTTTGCTTTCTCATTTTGGTGTTTTCCGCAAGCAAAATGAACTTTGACTTACTCAAACCCCGGTTTGCTTTCTCAAAAGCTGTATTTGCTTTCTCATTTCAGTGTTTTCCGCAAGCAAAAGCAGCTTTTACTTACTCAAAATGCTTGCTCATTGTTAATTTTTAAAGTTTTACCCTAGTAGTCCGCCAAGTTAACAATGCTTGGTTTGTAGTGAGCGCTTGGGCGCTCAAATCAAGGACTAAAGTCCTTACTACGAACTTATTCACCCAATCATTGTTAGTGTGGTGGACTACTAGTAGTCTGTCAAGCCAACTATGCTGGGTGAGACACTTCTGAAACATCTCTTTTCTTCTCTCTCTGTGCCCTCTGCGCCTCTGTGGTTCGTTTATTTACCCTTCAAACTTCGCTTGATAGACTACTAGAAATGATGGAGAGCTTATTATTAAATGGGGAACTTAAACAATTTCCTTAAACCCCTTGTGTAGTTAAGTTATGCTCAAATTAGTGGCTCTGCGCTAAAGTAAAAATATTGGGATAAAAATCTCTAGCAGTAAGTCCTGTGAATCACTAATCTTTACCACTGCGGCGATAATGTCTCAAGAGCATAACGAATCACTCCAAATTCAGGAGATCACCAAACTCAAGCCGAAACATTTTGCTGATTTAGTCAGATCAGCACAATTAGTTTTCGACCCCACAGCCGGAGTTTCGGGAAGACACATAACAGTTGACTGGGAACAATTCGGAATTCCCCGTGATGTGGCGGAAAATCTTAAATCACTTGGTCAGCAGTACCAATATGCATCTCCTCACATCCCTGTTGAAGACATTTGGAGTAAATTAACTCCAAAAACTCGTATTTGGTTCGTTGAAAATAAAGATAGGTTGTGGCAGCTTGAAGAAGCTTTCCCAGCCCTTGACGAAGATTAAACGGCTGAACCATTGAAAGGAATACAAATTATTCCTAGGGGCACAACGATCATTGTGCCCCTATCATCTCTCTATAGGCATTTTTGTTTGAATACAACACGCGCTAAATTTAGACCTAGTAAGCTGTTACGCAAATAATATTGTACATTTACCTGATGACTGTCAACCGTCAACAGTCAACCGTCAACCGTCAACGATTATAAAGAATGTTTATATAATTTAGTGTCTCATTAAGTTTGTAGTAAGCACTTCAGTGCTTAAAAATCTAGGGCTAAAGTCTTAGATTTGAGCGCTAAAGCGCTCACTACGAACCTAGTAAATTTGACTTGACAGACTCTAGTTATTTTGTGCGATCGCCCTAGCTTAAGTACATAAGTTAAATTAATAAAAAAGCCTATTATAAATGAATCAAAGCCTAAGTGTTGCTCCTAACCTAGAAGAACACCAAAATGAAAATCCCGTTGTTACTAAACAACAGCTATTTACCAAGCAATTAATTGTCCTTGTTTTGGAAATGCTTCTAGCATTACCTCTGGGTTTACTTCTGGCAAAGTTCCAAATTGGTAGAATTGCCTGGATATTTGGCGGGATTGCTGCTGGTACACTGATTCTTCAAGGGTGTCGAATTTTTTATCAATATTCTCCCCAACCTAACCGCACTGCTAGAAAAGTCGGAATGGCACTTGTAGGCTTAACTGTCGGCGCTTCCAATACCCACGGGAATCTAGCTAGTGTTGCTTCTGGTATTCCCATATTTATTTTTCTTACCTTGTTTCTGCTGCTGAGTGGAACCTTTATTGGTTATATTTACTCGCGCCTTAGCAAAACCAACCTGTTAACAGCAATGCTGGCTACAGTTCCTGGTGGTGTAGGAATTATGGCAGCGATCGCCGCCGATTACAATAAAAATGTGAGTTTGGTTGCCTTAGTTCAGGCGATTCGCGTCACCTCAGTAGTTATTCTAATTCCTTTCATCGCTAAGACATCAATTGGTAATTACTCTCCCCAAACACTCCCAATCAACGCTGCTTGGCTCAATTTCGATCCATTTCAATTAGAATTACTCTTGTTAGTACTGATAATTACTGGATTAGTAGTTTATCCAGCTATATTATTTAAAATTCCGGCTGGCGATTTCTTTGGTGCATTGTTGATTGGTATCGGGTTTAATCCTTTGCTACATTGGCTACCTTTTGTAGGTGATATTAGCTTTAGTCCGCCGCCAATAATTAACTTATTGGGTCAAATGCTCTTAGGAATTACTATTGGTGAGTATTGGGGAGACAAACCCAACTTTAGAAAGCAGACTGTCGTTTATGCTTTAATGTCTGTGGCAATGACTCTCATCGCGGGAGCGATCGCTGCTATACTTGCGATGCAATTAACTTCTTGGGACTGGTTAACCTGTCTTTTAGTCACAGCACCAGGAGGATCAGCAGAGATGATATTAGTTTCTCTAGCATTGAATCATAATGTTGAAATTGTCACAACTGGTCATTTAGTGCGACTAATTGCGATTAATAGTTCCCTACCGCTTTGGGTGTTTTTGTTTCGCCGTCTGGATGAGCGACTTTCTGAACCAGTTTAATTGATCGGGGCATTGGGCAAAACAGCTTTGAGTGCTGAGTTAAGAGTTATTTTCCCCTCTGCCCCGTTCCCTAGGGTGTACACATAAGTTGAAAAATTCTCTACCCACATTTTTGTCAGAGTGAAACTGTCACACTTAGTGACATCCCGCCCAGAACTGAAGTTCCGGGCTGATAGCTGAAGTCCACTCAAGTGGACTGAATTAATCATTTAGTCCAGCAAGCGTGGACTTTAGCTATGAGACTCGGAATTTATTCCGAGGCGGCATAGAAACTAGAACTAGCCCTTTCAAGGTAACTAGTAAAATCTCTTTTTTTCTCTCTGCGCTCTCTGTACCTCTGCGGTTTAAAAGTAATTTTTCTAACCACAGAGGCAAGGCAGCGGGGTCTTGGGGGTTTCCCCCATGACCGACTGCCGCGCAGAGAACACAGAGTAAAGAGCTTAAAGAGGAATTTATAGTCTAAAATTGTTATCCACCTTCAAAGGGCTAGAAACTAGAACTTACGCACTGTACAAATGCATCGTAATGTGCATTAACGATTAATAGGTTGTTTTAGGGTTTTCTTAATTATCGTGCGATGCCTACGGCGGTAAACTACGTAAACAGACGATGCTGTAGGGAACAATGCTCATTGATGTCAACTTAAGCTAAAACGTTACGCATTTACCTGTTGACGGTTGACGGTTGACGGTTGACGGTCAACAGTCATCAGTCAACCGTCAACGATTATAAAGAATGTTTATATAATTTAGACGCATATCAGCTTACCTTCCCGTGCCTCCCCACTTCTAAAGATGCAACTTGAATGGTGATAGCTTATTCTTTTGTTATCCAAATACAAAGGATGTTTTAGATGGTTGCCCAAATCCAAGAACTTGAAGCGCAGCAGTGGGTTAAAACTCGTTCTTCCCTTGACCCTAGTGAATCCATTTTCCTGACTTGGAAAGGTAAAATTTACGCTTTTATCCCCGGTGAGAAAAAACAACTCTTGTTTAAGATGCTGGGATTGAGTGTTAGCAGATGTATTCCCATAGAAGAGGATAGCTGGGATTTTACCTTATTACCTCAACCCACAAACAGATGAGGTTTTGACTAAATGGGAGAATCCTTGGACAGGCGAGACAGTTCCGGTGATTCACGTTGCTAATAATCCAGTGCAAGGCAAGTTTAAGGGAAATTTCCCTGCACAAGTAGATGGTGATAGCACAACCTTTGTTTTTGATATATTTCCCTATTACCCCAATCCCTTAGCAGACGATCGCAAATTTGCCGAATACAGCCCAAATCCAATTTATCAGGCGGCAGAATTGTTTAAATTAACTGTGCCAACCGCAGATTTATTCAACACAGCCCTCTCCTCAGTTTCTCAACTCAAACTAAGCTGGGATAGAATTGGTCAATGGCTTCCCTAGATGAAAATGGGCGATCGCCCCGGTCAACTAATCTACAGTGCTGTTGGCAGCAAAGTCAATGGTTTAACAGAACTGCCTCCACTGTTGCAAGACGAAATTAATAACCGGATTCCTCTATATAAAAAAGCCCCAAAAGCATTGATCGATGGCGAAGATATGACTTCCTGGTTGTACTTTCAAAAGCACTTTCAATCTTATTTAGCTGGTGAAATCTTCCCGCTTCCCCAAGCAGAAGAATTATAAACTAGTAGTCTGTCCCATTAGTTTTGCTAAGTTTGTAGTAAGCGATTTATCGCTTAAATCAAGGACTAAAGTCTTTACTACGAACTTTTATCTGATCGCCTTGTGCCAACAAGGTTCTAACCTGCTGTATCAACATATAACCGTCTACATCGGGCATCCCAATATCACTGAGTAGCACATCGGGTTTGGACTGGGTGAGAAGGACGCTAAAATTACTTGGGGTGGTGGTTTGTTCTAAAAATTTTAAGGCGTTGCTGAATGGAGGTATGAATTTGGATGTAGAGACGTAAAATTTTACGTCTCTACAAGGATTTTCACCGTAACGCACAATCGTTTTCATACCGCAATCAGCAACGCCAATTTTAATGCACCTGCGATCGCTACCCAGCAAAATCTGGATTCACCATTAGGATCTGTTTCCAGTAAACTGACTCCGATAGATAAGTTCAAATAGCGCTAATACAACTCACGATTAATCCCCAACAAACATAGAACCTCTTCTTCTGCCCCTTTGCTTCCTTCAACCAAATTTCGCCTCTTGGCCTGAACAATCAAATAAATGTAAACCTAACCGTTGGGAAAGTTCTTCACACACCTTTACCCCCCGCACACTATTACCACGCATATCTAGCAGAGGCGAAAAAACTCCAATGCCCATCTTATTGGGTACAACGGCGATAATCCCACCACAAATTCCGCTTTTCGCCGGAATCCCAATTTTATAAGCCCACTCACCTGCAAAGTTGTACATTCCGCAGGTATACATCACACTCAAAATATCTTTGATGTAACGTTTATCTACCGCCTGTTCTTTGGTAATTGGGTTAATACCTCTGTTAGCAAGGGTAGCCGCCATCACTGCTAAGTCTTGGCAATTCACCATCACAGCACACTGCTGAAAATAAAGATCCAGCGACTCTTCTATATTCCGGTCAATCATGCCAAAGTTGAGCATCAGATGCGCCATTGCGCGGTTGCGATGCCCTGTACTCCGTTCTGAGGTAAAAACTGAAATGTCAACGAACACATCGCGGCCAATATATCGCCGAAACATATCTAGCATTCGGTTGAGGCGTTCGGTGGGGCCGGAACCTTTAATTAAGCTGGTGGTGGCGATCGCACCTGCATTTACCATTGGATTATAAGGCCGCTTCGATTGCTCATCCAAAACAATCGCGTTAAATGCATCTCCCGTCGGTTCCACGCCAACTCTAGTCAAAACGTAATCCAGTCCATGATCTTCTAAGGCAAGTCCATAAGCAAATACCTTGGAAATTGACTGAATGGTAAAGAGTTGGTCGTAGTCCCCAATCTTGTAAACCTGACCATCTACTGTCACAATGCAAATGCTAAACAAGTCCGGGTTTACCTTTGCCAGTTCTGGAATATATTTCGCTACTGCACCCTCCCCCAGTAACTTGTACTGAAAATGCAAATCCTTAAGAACAGCTAATAATGGCGATGGATCTATTTCTAAATCTCCTTGATGTGTTTGGTTTGTCATCACGCTGATAGCATTCCCCAAAATACTCACTATATATAGTAGGGGTACAGCTGTACATCCCTACAGCCGCAAAGATTTTTCAACAGATAGCTTGCTCTAAAAAATCATATTTGAGCAAGTACTTAGTCCATAAAAAGACTAATGTGCTTTATGATACGCCAATGATTGGAGTTAGAAGCGATCGCAAAGATTTCCTAATTTTTTTATCATTCATCCTGAAAAATATTAAGTTGAGTACATCCCTTTTTTTTATACTCAGTATTACTGTGATGTCAAGTTACATATATCACTATTTTTAGCCTAGTCATGGAAAATAAAAGTCATAATTAATCTAAGTGGAAAAAACTTGAAAAAAAGATATTAAACCCAAATTAATTTACATAATTATTTAAGATGTAACTCATATCATGACTTATTCATAGAGAAATCTAAAGATTTTATTAAATAAGTTATTTTGAGTATTTATGCCGATGTCATTCAATTAAAGTTATATTATCTTCTAATTGGAAATAGCCAAAGTATATGTAATATAAAATACACGGGTAGCGACGAGCCTTTAGAATCGATGTGAATAGGGTATCGTCGATTTAGCGTGCAATAAGCGTAAAGTTTTTTTAAGAAATTTAGGACTTGTCAAAAAAAGCGTTACATAGCCAAAGTCCGCATTTGAGAAAGGTTTCGCCCTGAAAATTGGAATTTAAATTGAGAGAGTTGCCAAGAATTACGCTAAAACCCTGATCCCCAAGCCAAAAGGTTCGTGCTAGTCTGTTGCAGTTATAAACAACAAAGTGAAAACAAGACGAATTCGAGTTTTTCAGCAGGGAAGTCACTTTCACAAAGTGAAGAATCCCGCGAATCATAAAACTTAAATTCTATAGTCGCTTTAAAAAACGGACGCATGAATCAAAGACATTTGTGGATTATTGTTACCCTGTCTATGGCTGCTTTGGGTATACCCTCAGTTGGTTGCACTCAAACCACCAAGGGAAATGCGCTAGCTTCCCAGAAATCACCCGCCCCTGATGTGGTGAAGGTGGGAGAGTACCAATCCAGAGCAGGGAAACAAACCTTGGATGCTGTGATTACACAAATTCATCCTCACAACATTAGAGGACGTAAGGCGGCAACCCTTTTTATCCGAAATATACCTGTTCTCACCTTTTTGAGTTCTGTATCAAATACGAATCTTGAAACTAAAAAAGTTGGTGCAATTGGGAATTCTGGGGGCGTACAAAAGTACGCCCTTATTGCTAGCAATTCATCAAATGCACTGGATACTGGGAACGTAACGGATGTGAGTAACCAGATTAGCTCCGCCAACAATGACCCAGTTCAGATAGCTGGTGTAATAGCAGCAAAAATCAACCAGTTGAATCGGGAAAATGTGGACGGGAGTAAGATTACCGTAAGTTGGAAAGCAGGGGAAAAATCGACTGACAATCAAGCGCAAAACAAAAGCGCCCCCCTCCAACAAAATGGCGATCGCTATGTAATCAAAATTAATGGCGAAGAATTAGTCGAAATTAACGAAGGTACTCGACTAGCAGATAGTACTAACAATCTGGCGCAAGATGCATTGCAAGCAACCAATCGCCTGCGGAGGCTTCTAGGCAATGCATCTCCCTTAAAAGAAATTGCTAATTTACCTGTGCGATCGCCAATAGCAATGCCAAAGCAGCCTCAACAGATTGCCGTCGGAGTAGTGCAAACCACCTTGAGAGGCATAGCTTCTTTTTACGGCTATGACTTTTCTGGTAATCGTACTGCTAGCGGCCAGAGATTCAACCCTGAAGAAATGACTGCCGCTCATCGCAGCTTACCCTTTGGTACAAAAGTCCGTGTAACCAACACCCGCAATGGTCGTTCTGTAGTACTGCGAATTAATGACCGAGGCCCATTCATTCGGGGTCGAATCATTGACGTGTCTACTGGCGCGGCTCGGGTTTTGGGAATGATGGGCAGTGGCGTAGCACCAGTACATGTTGAGGTTTTGGGGAAATAGGGAGTAGGGAATAGGGAGTAGGGAATAGGGAATAGGGAGTAGGGTAAGAAAGTTAATTACTTACTCTCCACTCCCCAATACGCTTGGGTTAAGGATTTTTGGTACTGATTTTAGACCTGTAGAGACGCGTTAGCGTAGCGGGGCGTTCGCTTTTAGCGTCTCCAAGAGTTGCCCAGTACAATTTCGCGTCTCTACCAAGGTTTTTGAGCTTAACCCAAGCGTATTGACTCTTGTCCCTCAATATCCTCCCCCACTCCCCACTCCCCACTCCCCACTCCCCACCCTCCAACAATTCCCCTAGTTCAATCATCTCTTCCCTCTCTTTCAGATATAAACTAACGGGGGAGGGATCGATAAGAACTAGGGGTATTTTTGTGCGCCTGCTGACAACAGTCGCAGCTTTACGCTGCTATTTAACTAAACGCTGCTCAGAAAACAAGCTAATTGCGGTTACTGAGGATCTGAGGCTGGATGAGATGACTGGCTGGTATCAGACGGCAGTCGGTCTGGTGCCAACGATGGGAAATTTGCATCAAGGTCATTTAAGCTTAATTCAACGGGCGCGGCAAGAAAATTCTACGGTGATTGTAAGTATTTTCGTCAATCCCCTGCAATTTGCTCCCAATGAGGATTATCAACGCTATCCCCGCACTTTAGAGCAAGACCAACAATTTTGCGAACAAGCTGGGGTAGATGCAATTTTTGCGCCAACTCCTGAAGAGATGGCAGTTCCCCAGAAGAGTATACAAGAATCAAAGGTTACACAAGTTATCCCCCCATCTGCTATGATAACAGGCTTGTGTGGTCGTTCTCGGCAAGGTCACTTTCAGGGTGTCGCTACGATTGTTACCAAACTTTTCAACTTGGTACAGCCTGACCGTGCCTACTTTGGCCAAAAGGATGGTCAGCAACTGGCAATTATTAAACGCTTAGTAGCTGACTTAAATTTGCCAGTAGAAATTGTTGGTTGTCCAATAGTGCGGGAAGCTTCGGGTCTTGCCTTCAGTTCTCGTAATCAATATTTGACTGCAACGGCAAAAGAGCAAGCAACGGCATTATATCGCGGCTTGCGACGGGCTGAAGCTGCTTTTATTGCAGGCGATCGCAATAGTAACAAGTTGATAGCATTAGTACAGCAACAAGTGGCTATAGTCAAGACGATTTTAGTGGAATATATTGAATTGGTTGAACCGACTACGTTAATGTCTTTAGAAAAAGTTCAGGAGGAAGGAATGTTGGCGATCGCAGCTCGTCTTGGGTCTACACGTTTGATTGACAATATTATATTGCGTGATCGTCAACCCATTATCGCCATTGATGGCCCAGCCGGGGCTGGAAAATCCACTGTGGCGCGTCAAGTGGCAGCAAATCTAAATCTAGTGTATTTAGATACAGGAGCAATGTACCGGGCTGTAACTTGGTTAGTTCTGCAAAAGGGAATTGCCATTGATGATGAGTGTGCGATCGCGGAATTAACTAGCCAGTGTAAAATTGAACTTACCCCTAATCAAGATTTACAATCGTCCGTGCGAGTTTGGATTGACGGTACTGATGTTACGCAGGCAATTCGCACCATTGAGGTAACTTCTATTGTATCTGCGATCGCTGCACAAAGCGCTGTCCGTCAAGCACTGGTTAAACAACAGCAAAATTGGGGAAAGAAAGGCGGTTTAGTAGCTGAAGGCCGGGACATCGGTACTTATGTATTCCCCGATGCTGAAGTGAAAATCTTCTTAACCGCTTCTGTGGGTGAACGCGCCCGTCGTCGCCAGGAAGACTTTAACAAACAAGGTCAACCCGAAGTGAGTTTAGAGCAACTAGAACGGGACATTGCTGAACGTGACTGGAAAGATAGTACACGCAAAGTTTCCCCTTTGCAAAAAGCAGCCGATGCGGTTGAAGTTCAAACCGATGGTCTGAATATTTCTGAAGTCATAGCACAAATTGTGAACTACTACCAGCAGCGTTTATCTCAGTAGTAATGTACCACTATTTGGTGTTAGTTTTTTAGTTCAAAAGGGTGGTGGGTGAGTGATGATTCACTTACCATCCTTAGAAGATGTTTTAAAAGTCCTCTTGTCGGTATCAAAACTTTTAGATCCCCCTAAATCCCCCGATAAATTGGGGGACTTTGATTCCGGTTCCCCCCTTTTCAAGGGGGGTTAGGGGGGATCTTTATACAACTCGATACTTTACAAATATCCTCTTAAAACTGCACCCAGAAACAGCCCAGAAGCAAAAAATTAAAATAATTCGTAATTCGTAATTCGTAATTCGTAATTAAAATTTATTCTATTAGTCTGCACATTTTAGATTATTTAAATTACTAAATCATCACGCTTTCGACAGATCCCTCACATCATAATTAATCCCGCTACAGATAGAAGCCTCAAAGCTTTAATTGCTAAATGCTAAGTTAAAGGCAGTTTTTGCTGAAGGCAGAAGGACAGCAGTTGATCCACTTGGGGTTTACTCCTTCTCTGCCAGAGGCTTGTCTGCGACACGCTGTTCGCGTTCGCCAACGCCTAGCGTCTCGTAGAGAAGACCGCACCGCTTCCAAAAGTTAAAACCTGCTCAAGAAGCTGATTTAACTCGTTGGCATTTGATATTTAATTATGCCTACCTACCTACTTAATTACTTATTGGTCTAGGACTTACGCATCAGGTACGAAATTTCGGGGCAATTCATGAATTGCCCCTACAGAAAATCAAGGCTTTCACTGCCTTTTTGCATAAGTTCTGTGGTCTTTAGCTAGGAAATATTAGTCATTTTTATTTATAGTCATTATTTCCTAGTGATTTGACTTATTTTACTTATTAGACAAGTACTTTGTTTTTATCTTCACTTTGGTAGTAAAATGACGATGTTAAGTTTTATGTTTCATTATTAAAGACATAAAACCTTAAAAATAAAAGCTGTTAATTTCCTAAGCTTCTGCAATAGCTTAAAACTGGAAACTGGAAAAGAGAGGATTTGACACAATGGCATTTTTACAAGACCCACTACCCTTCGATATTAATGCTTTAGAGCCTTATGGCATGAAAGCTGAAACTTTCGAGTATCACTATGGCAAACATCACAAAGCTTATGTAGACAACCTCAACAAGCTCACTGAAGGTACAGAACTTGCTAATAAGTCTCTGGAAGAGGTGATCAAAACTTCCTTCAACGACTCCTCGAAAGCGGGAATCTTCAACAACGCTGCCCAAGTTTGGAACCATACCTTCTTTTGGAATTCCTTGAAACCAAAAGGTGGCGGCACACCCACTGGCGATCTCGCAGCCAAAATTGATAAAGATTTTGGTAGCTTTGACAAATTTAAGGAAGAGTTCTCTAACGCCGCCGCAACTCAATTCGGTAGTGGCTGGTCTTGGCTCATTGATGATGGTGGTACGCTGAAGGTGATCAAAACACCAAATGCAGAAAACCCTCTAGCTCATGGTAAGAAGGCACTCTTAACCTTGGATGTTTGGGAACACGCCTACTACATTGACTTTAGAAACGCCCGTCCGGCGTTCATCAAGAATTTCCTAGATAACTTGGTCAACTGGGACTTTGCTGCTGAAAACTTGGCTCAAGCTTAATCCAATACGCTTGGGTTAAGGATAATAGTAGGTTGGGTTGAACATTCGTGTTACCCAAGCATATTGAAGCTTAATCAATTAAAAGTTTTAAAATAATTATCAGTTATTAGTAATAATTGATAATTATTTTTTTAATCATAACTAAAAAACTGTTGATTAGAACTAGTTGTGACAATAGGTTTTACTAAATATATAAATTCAAAATAATTAGTTAATAGGAAATATTATCAGCAGCCATGATTAGCATCATGGCTGTTTTTGATTGGCTAGGCATATAGAGCAGAGGCTTTCTAGACAGGATATAAAGTTATAGTGAGCTACTGAATAAAGAGTTGGTAAAAGAGAACTTATTGAAGCCTAAAAATTTGATAATTAACTATCTGTCATGAAATACAAAAAAATTCCGAGTAGTAGGTGGAGCAGTAATGCTTTAACCCTTGACAACGAATAACAATGCTGATGTGAACACATGAGAAAAATGCAAATTGGCACCACCTTTGTGGTTGCTGTGTTAGCCAGACTTACTGATCTGGCATCAAGGTTGTCAAGGAGAATGAAAAGCGGTGTGACGATCGCAGCAGTAGTTGCGATCGCAGTGTTAGCAGGACACACTGTATCGGCACAGATAACGCCGCCCTCCCAGCCCCTAGCTTCGCTAAAAAGCGTACCGATACCGGGGCCAGACTATACAGGCTATGTCAAAGATAAGAGCAAAGCGATCGCTCTAGGAAAGGCTCTTTTCTGGGATATGCAGATTGGCAGCGATGGTAGGACATCGTGTGCTACTTGTCATTTCAAAGCCGGAGTAGACAGCAGAATTAAAAACCAGCTGAATCCAGGGATTTTGCGTGTGGATGCAAGTGGTAATGCCAATCCTGATAATACTTTCAGTCTCGGAGGGCCAAACTACACGCTCAAGCCCACAGATTTTCCATTCCACAAACTGGCAGATGTAAACAACCGTAACTCTGCTGTTATTTCTGACATTAACGATATCGCCTCCTCCGAAGGAGTCTTCAATACCAAGTTCTTGAGTACCACTTCTGGTAATCCTCAAGACAATGTGACTCAACTCAACGATCCAATCTTCAACGTGGGAGGCATCAAAACCCGTCGGGTGGAGCCGCGCAATACACCGACCATGATTAATGCGGTGTACAATTTCCGCAACTTCTGGGATGGACGAGCTCAGAACTACTTCAATGGGGTTAATCCGTTTGGTAAAAGAGATCCCAACGCTAAACTTTACAAAGTACCAATTCCTCTATTTCCACCACAACAAGTCAGCGTTCAGCTTAAGAATTCATCTCTCGCTTCCCAAGCAGTCGGGCCACCACTTAGCTCATTTGAGATGTCTGCTGACGGACGCACCTTTGAGGATGTCAGTAACAAGACGGTTGGGACAACAAGCCTACTAAGTGGGATCATAGATATCTTCAAAAGCCTTCCCACAGGCTTAAAGCTTCCCAGAGACCTTGGTCAAAAATTACTTTCCCCGAATCTGAAAGCACTCGCACAACAGAACGTGGCTGTTGACGACAGTGTTTTGGGTATTTATAGAGCGTTTGATGGAAAAGGTCTGAATCAGAGCTACAAACAGCTAATTCAGGCTGCCTTCGACCCACAGTGGTGGAATTCCACATGGTCAATTCAGGTTGATAAAAATGACGGTAGTCGGCAACCAGTCCTCTTGGGTTTGGGAAGTATTCTCGATCCAAACAAGAAGACATACACCTTGATGGAGTACAACTTTTCGCTTTTCTTCGGGCTAGCGGTTCAACTGTACGAGTCCACACTAATATCTGACAATGCGCCTATCGATCAATACTTTGATGGCAACCAAAACGCCTTAAATCCACAGCAATTGAGGGGTAAACAGCTTTTCGAGGGAGCTGCCAAATGCATCAACTGTCACGGTGGGGCAGAATTTACCAATGCTTCCGTGAAAAACGTGCAGAATCAACGACTCGAATACATGATCATGGGGGATGGACAACAAGCCGTCTATGACAACGGCTTTTACAACATTGGTGTCAGACCCACTACAGACGACTTAGGCGTGGGTGGTAAAGACCCCTTTGGTAATCCGCTTTCGGAGTCACGAGTAGCTCAACTAGGGAAATTCCAGCAGCTTCTCGGTGCAACACCCAATATCACAGTCAGCCCCAACCAGAGAATAGCCGCAGACGGAGCCTTCAAGGTGCCCACACTTCGCAACGTGGAACTAACCGCCCCGTACTTCCACAATGGTGGGAAGTTGACCCTCAAGGAAGTGGTTGAGTTTTACAATCGTGGTGGTGACTTTCACGAGCAGAACATTGCCAATCTAGATGCGGATATCGAGAACCTTAACCTGAGCAATCAGGATAAAGATGACCTGGTAGCTTTTATGAAAGCGCTCACTGACGAGCGAGTTCGTTATGAGAAAGCGCCCTTCGACCATCCCCAGTTGTTCATCCATAATGGACATCCAGGAAACGAAACCTCCGTTACCAACGATGGCACCGGAAAAGCTACAGATGAGCTTCTTGAGATCCCATCTGTTGGTCGTAATGGTCGCAGTACTCCGCCTTCCAACTTCCTTGCGACTCCGTAAACAGCCTCTTAAACCACGTCTATCTTCAAACCTGTAGTTCTGCTCTGATGAAAAGGATTTGCCCTTATCCCCCAACCCTCCCAGATATGGGATTCGGGGAGCTAGAATTTCAAAGTCCCTCTCCCAGATATGGGAGAGGGATTTAGGGTGAGGGCGAAAACTATGGTTCTCAACTTAGATGAGGTTTAGTACAGCTTTGCGTAAAATCGTAGCGTTTTTAATGCAAGGGGACGCATTGGTATAGCGGTTCCCATTCAGATGCGGTACAACATTACATCGCGAGGTGTAAGGGCACGGCAGTGCCGTGCCCCTATGGGTGTACTTCACGTAAACGAAAACCGCTATATTGTCAGTCGATGCATTGGTATTGTCAGTCGATGCATTGGTATTGTCAGCCGATGCATTGGTATTGTCAGCCGATGCATTGGCATTGTCAGCCGATGCATTGGCATTGTCAGTCGATGCATTGGCATTGTCAGTCGATGCATTGGCATTGCAGGGTATTGCCAAATTTAATTCGCTACGAATTAATGAAATGTTGTACTTAGTTGACTCTCCCTGATCCCCTTTGGTTTCTCTAAACTGCCTCCTGTATCGTAAAGGAGGCAGTTTTTATTGGAAGGAGAAGGACGCCATTCTGATATAGGCTTCAACTCTCATGAATTGCAAGCTAGCAAATCTGAGATTTTATAGTCTTGCTTGTTTGAGTCGCAGTAGTTCTTGCTGAGGACAGTATTTCTCCTGCCTCCTGTATCTTAAAAGTAGTAAGATTAAAATCAAAATATATGGATAGCAAAGAACTAGCCCAATATATCGAAGCAACTGATAGCATCACTAAACCTTGGCTATTGGTACAATTGCGTCTCAAGAAACTGCAAGAGCGTCGAGCTACGCTGACAGACGATACCTACTACAAAGAATTAAAAGACATTTACCAAGACTTGATGAATTTAGGGGAATGGTGGCGTGGTATTGAAGATGAGGTATTGTGAACTACTCATAGTAGCTATAAAGCTGAACTATGAGCTTCTGTAATCACGGGGGAGTGCCCAAACTTAGACTTTCGCCCAAGCTTGGGACTTACCACCCCTCCTACAGCAGAGACGGCTGATAGCGAAGCGTTAGCGAGTCTTCGAGCGTCACCTTCCGCCTTTAATACTTGGGCATCGCTCAGTGCAAGCATTCTGATGCCCTCTGCTCTAATATTTGTCGCAGCGTTTCCATCACTCTCATGATGAGTGCCGCAGTGTGGACAAGTCCAATCCCGCACATCCTCTTGTCTCTCACCCACTTGATAGAAACAATTAGAACAAAGCTTGGAACTGGGAAACCACCTATCAATCTCAACTAGTTTACCACCACTGCGTTCTAGTTTGTATGCTAAAAAGTTGGTGAAAGTTCCCCATCCTGCAGACGCTCGAAGACTCGCTAACGCTTCGCTATCAGATATTGACTTTGCCAAATTATGATTATGTACCATGCCTTTGACATGAAGATTCTCTACTATGACAGCTTGGCTATCGCTGACCAACTTATAACTAAGTTTATGCAGGAAATCAAAGCGAGAGTTACTAACTCGTTCGTACACCTTGGCAACGACTTTTCTATATTTGTACCTTGAATTACTTCCCTTTTGTTTACGTGCTAATTTTTTCTGTTTACGTTTAAGGTTTCTCTCATGTTTGGCAAGGTGTTTAGGGTTATCATACTTGGAAACTTTTTCGCCATCAGTGACCACTGCAAAGTGATTTAGCCCTAAATCAATACCGTAGATTTTACACGCCACTTGCTTTATGTAGGCGTTCCCATCCACCGCAGTGGGGACTTCTGCGATACTGTTAAAATTAGGAGTTATGAGTTTTCCTAACTTTTAACTCCTGCACAGACGCGATTAATCGCGTCTCTACTCCTAACTTTTAACGCAACCTGATGGCTCAAGCTCTCGATCAAGTCGATTACGATACTCTCGATGCGGCAAAACGACGCTTCATCAATGCCGCAAAACGCACCCTTGGCTTTGCAAGCGCCTATGGCATCGTGCCTGCGTCGGGTCTGGGAGCAAGTGCTAACGCTTTCAGCTTCAATCTCGCTCCATTTCTAGAGGCGGGGGCTAGAGAACTTTCGATGACACTTGTCCCCGAAGGACTGGGCACAGCAGACGATACCCGCCCTGACGACCTTTCCGAAGAAGAACTTCGACGATTTTGGTGGAATATTGGTATCAAGATCATCTCGTGTCTTACGAACGATGCCGCAACCTCAGGTATGCAGACTATACTTCTCGGTTTATATCTGCCGTCGAGTACTCCTGAAACGATCTTCACCCCCGCCTTTCTTGATGGGTTTCTGGATGGAGTAGTTGAGGGATGCAAACGAGTTGGATGTGTCTATCTCTCAGGGGAAACTCCTCAACTAAAAACGAAGATGATTCCAGGCCGGCTCGACATCGCAGGCTCGGTTTTTGGGGTTATGCCGGCTGGTGTCGCTCCCATTGATAGCTCGCGTCTGGATGCCGGAAATACCATTGTTCTCGTCGAAAGTTCGGGGCCCCATGAGAACGGCTTTACTCCACTGCGAAAGCTTGCTGAGTCCCTCCCTGATGGCTACAGAACAAAACTTCCAAGTGGGCAGGAGTTCTGGGAAGCTATGAATGCTGCTTCGTATCTTTACACGCCACTTGTGCAGGCGGTGCTTGGCGAGGGGATTCGTCCCACCGCGATGGAGAACATCACTGGACATGGATGGCAAAAGCTGATGCGGTCGGTGAAGCCGCTCCGGTATGTCATCGACACGATGCTCCCAGTGCCGGAGATATTTACGTTTGTCGAGGGTCATCTTGAGGGCGGGGCCCAGACGATGCTTTCTGTGTTCAATTACGGTGCAGGATTTGCATTCTATACAGAGTCCAAGCAGGATGCAGAGAGGATTGTCATCCTTGCAAGAGAACATCAGCTTACGGCTGTGATTGCCGGAAGGGTTGAAGCGTCTCTTAGCCGCGAGGTGGTGATAGAACCGCTTGGAGTCACCTTGAAGGGAGATTCTTTTGGAATTGCGCGAGGCGTATAGTGATTCAGGTGCGATCGCTAGTTTTCTTGAAGCTATTGTAGACTGACTTATGCGATGCCTGCGGCGGGCTACGCCTAAGCTGAAATCATTACTAGTTATTTCCAGTAGTGTAATTACTGATAGTAATTATATTTTATTACACTGAATTTATAGTTTAATTACAGGTTTATCAAAGAAAATTACTCTCTTAATTCTTTAAAGGTAAGTCATTTAGCATAAATGCTAAGTGTGGATTTATATAAATTTATATGCCATATTTTTTACTACTTATCTTGAAAGTAGTGTAAATTACGCATGACTACTGAGGTTAAGATTTGCTAACGTAGTCTTAACATATTGAAAAATTTGCTGAGAAAGCTGAGAAAGTAGCAGCCAACACTAATTTATAGTGTTGAGTCTTTTTCATCTCTAGATGTACCGTTTTAGTGTGTTAAAAAGATATATTTTTGTTCAGAGGGGGTTATGGTTGTAAATTTTGCCCGAACTACTGCTTCCACAGAACTTTTGAAGCAAGTATTCCAAAACATTGATGCACAAAGTTGTCCAAGGTTATTCAACTTTCACATGCATACTGTCTACTCGGATGGTAGGTTGCAGCCTAATGCATTGATGGAGCAGGCGATCGCTATTGGACTAAAAGGGTTAGCGATCACCGATCATCATGGTATTATGGGCTATCAAGCGGCACTTGCTTGGTTAGAAGACTGGAAGTGGAATAATCCTGGTGCAAGCACTCCCTACCTGTGGAGTGGTGTGGAAATTAATGCCAGCCTTTTGGATATAGAAGTTCACATTTTGGCTTACGCTTTTACACCAGAACACCCTAGTATGAAGCCTTATCTCCAAAGAAGGCCGACTACAGGGCAAGAATATCAAGCCAGTAACGTGATTGCAGCTATTCATGAAGCTGGGGGATTGGCAGTTCTGGCTCATCCGGCTCGTTACAAGCGATCGCTTTTTGAATTAATTCCAGCTGCGTCCGAAAAGGGCATTGATGGCGTGGAAACTTTCTACGCCTACAATAACCCTAACCCCTGGCAACCCAGCGTATTGGAATCAGAACAAGTACAAAAGTTGGCTGATGAATACTTTCTTCTCAATACCTGTGGTACTGATTCCCACGGTTTGAGCCTGCTACAACGTTTGTAAAGATGAATCAATTTTTTTGAACTCTCCTGGTTAAATCTGCCAGGAGGTTATTCGATTTGGGATTTTCAATAATCAAGCCTGATATCAACCCACATTCGGCAGGTTGGCTTGAAAATCATGATGCTAACTAAGCGAAGAAACTGCTCACTGCAATATTTCCCAACGCGGGTAAAGTACCCGTTAATCCTGTTAAATTGACTAACAAATCACTATTCGCCTGAAAACCAGCAGTGCTATTATTGATAGCCAGGTAAGTTCCGGCGATCGCTCCACTTGTGACTCTGACTAAGGCTGCACCATTCACCCCTAAAGCTTGATTTCCGGCTACGGCTCCATTAGCATCGGTAAATACCTGGTTGGCTAAATTTACTAAAGTAGTGGCAGTCTTATCGGTAGCACGGGTAAAAGTGCTAGGTGTAATCAGAGTTAGTGTGTCTGTACTCACTAAACCAATTGCATCTGTGCCAATGGTGAAATCAGTAATGCGATCGGTTGCTGATACTGTTGATTCTCCAAACTGGAAGACAAATCCATCTCCGCCTTGGCCGCCAGTTAGAGTATCAGCACCAGCACCACCATTCAAACCATCATTTCCATTGTCGCCATTAATAACATTGGCTCCAGAGTTACCGAAGAGGAAGTCATCGAAAATCGAGCCTTTTACGTTTTCAACGTTGAAAATAGAATCGGTTCCTGCACTACCAGTAGCGAATTCACTAGCAAGGTCTACGATAACCCTGGAACCGACAAAACCGTACTCAACGGTATCAATGCCACCCCCACCATTGATAGTATCGTCACCAAATCCCCCTAAGAAAGATTCATTGGCATTAGAACCAATCAACAGGTCATTAAAACGAGATCCCAACACTCGCTCAATGGAAACTAAAGTATCATTACCGCTACCACCAATAACAACTCCGGTGGACAAATTAACATTGACTGCTGAACTAGCGTCGAAATAAACAGCAGTATCAAATCCTGCACCGCCATTAATTCTATCAGCGCCGCCAAACCCTTGAATCTGGTTATTTCCAGAGTTACCAGTCAGTATATCGCTGAATGCTGACCCCTCGATATCTTCGATGTTGGAAATAACCGATGTGCCAAAAGAAGTAATTGCCTGCCCTGTTGAGAGATTAACAATTACTCCCTCACTAAATTTTTGGAAGGTTATGACATCACTACCCGCCCCACCATTGAAGGTGTCGTTACCTTGGGAGCCGTCAAAGCTATCATCACCCCCAGATCCGAGGAAACTATCATTACCTCGATAGTAATATTGACCATACTCGTATCCTGACGTGCCGACAGTCAAAAGGCTATTTCTTGTTGCAACATCAACATTCACATTTGTACTCTGGGTTGCAAGTTCACCGTTACTTCCAAAGAAAAAGGTCGAAGTGATAGTGCCAGAATTAAAGAATCCGCTTGAATCATAGGTGAAATTGACACCTATCTCACTCTCCCGTAGAAGGCCACTACTATCGAGTATTTCAAAATTGGTGGCAGTTTGCGCCCCAAAGAATTGGGCAAGAAAAGTAGTATCCCTAATGTACCTGTTAGCTTGAAATAGTATGGTATCAGCCATAAAAGTTTCTCTCCTGATTAAAGGTTTGGTGTGAATTTATCTTCAATTAAGATGTCATTAAGGATTTCCAAAAAATAAATTATCCAATCTTATGGGGTGGGCATTTTACCCGCAGCAAAAAGCAGGCGAGAGAGAAGCTCACGCCACAAACTGACTTTTCACGGTATCAGGAAAACCTCTCTCTAAATCTCTCTCCTAAAAGGAGAGAGACTTTGAATTTTCCCCCTTCCCGCGACGAGTTGGGGTTAGGGGGTTAGGTTTTTCGTGGGATTTTCCAGATTACGTGAAAAATCAGCCCGCACAAGAAGTAGTTAAGTATTTTTTATTTGGAAGTCCTTTAGCGTAGTAGTACGCTATGCCAGATAATACCATTCTTTTTTTGAAAAAAATCACCAAATCATTTACTTTTATATCTGGAAAATAATTTACATAGTGATTGACCGGACAAATTGGGCTTATGTAAATAGCTCTTTTTATATCTCTGAATAGAGAAAAATAAGATACTGACTTTAATCTTTTTCAAAGCGTCGCTTGATCAAGAAAGCTAAAAAATCCTTGTTTGAAAACAAGCAAGGAGAAACAAGGTTTTATATCATGTCTACTTGATTGCTTATTAAACCCGAAGAACCCCACCCCTCCTGCGAGGCTACCGTGTACACACAAGTCGAATTACCCCCCTTAATCCCCCCTTGGAAAGGGGGGAAACAAGAGAATCTCGTTCCCTCCCCAATACATACGGGGAGGGTTAGGGTGGGGTAATTTGAGGACTGGTAGTGATTCGATAACTTTGTGTGTACACCGTAGCTTGCGAGGAGGGGACTATGATGTATTTCATCCGATTAGGAAACGCTGTTAAGGGGAGCCAGTGTGTTGGGGTATATTAGATTTAACTTCAAGAGCTTGAGAAGCTATCTTGATTGTCTCTTTAGCAGCTTTTTCTTTACGTTCACTGTAGCGGTCTGTGAGATAATCAACTTTGTCACGCAATAGCAAAGTAAATTTGTAAAGTTCTTCCATAACATCGACAACGCGATCGCGGTAGGGCGAATCTTTCATAGTGCCGTCTTCATTAAACTCCTCGTATGCTTTAGCCACTGAAGATTGATTCGGGATAGTGAACATCCGCATCCAGCGCCCAAGAATTCTTAATGTGTTGACGGCGTTAAAAGACTGAGATCCGCCGCTTACTTGCATAACTGCCAAAATTCTCCCTTGAGTCGGGCGAACGGCTCCAATACTAAGCGGAATCCAATCAATTTGATTTTTCATAATGCCAGAAATTTGACCGTGCAACTCTGGGCTAGACCAAACCTGCCCTTCTGACCATAAGCTTAATTGACGCAACTCCTGCACCTTTGGGTGAGTGTCAGGTACGCTGCCGTAAATCGGCAGTTCACGGGGATCGAAAAACTTTACCTCTGCGCCAAATTCTTTAATGATGCGTGCTGCTTCTTCTGCTAAGAGGCGGCTATAGGAACGCTCACGCAGGGAACCATACAAAAACAAAATTCTGGGGGGATGGTCAAATGTCGTCATAGAGATGTCAGGATACAAATTAATAGCTAGGACGGATAGATTAGATTATTGACAGCATGACTCCTTGCTGACTTCAACAGATTTGATATCACGCACCTGCGAATCACCCAAAACTTTATAAATCTCCCAAGGTGCGCCATCTGGGTCATTTACCCAGACTTTATCTTGAAGGGCATAGCAACAGGTCACTTGCTCCTCTGATCGAGTTAAGAGTCCAAGTTGTTGTAGGCGATCGCTTGTAGTGACTACTTCATCTGTTGTCTCAACTTCCACACCTAAATGATTTAAAGTACCAGCTACCTCTGTATTCTCAATTAGTACTAACTTGAGAGGAGGTTGAGCGATCGCAAAGTTGGCGTAACCAGGGCGGCGTTTTGCAGGCTCAGTACCAAAAAGCTTGCTATAGAAATCAACCGCAGCATCAATATCACTAACATTAAGGGCAAGTTGAACACGGGACATGATATTTCTCCTTACATCGATACTCATCAATATTTATGAATATCTATATATTGCCAAATTATATTGATGAGTGTCAATATATAAATATGAATTCTTTAACCTCAACTTCAACGTGTTGTCCTTTCCTGCTGCAAGAAGTATTGCAGCCAGATGAAGCAGCTCAGATTGCTACGCTATTTCGAGTGCTGGGCGAATCGGCTCGGCTACAGTTGCTCAGTTTTATTGCAGTTCAACCTGCACAGGAAGCTTGCGTTTGTCAGTTGATAGAGCCACTTGGTTTATCGCAACCGACTGTCAGCCATCATCTGAAAGTATTGTATGAAGCAGGATTGCTTCAAAAGGAACGACGCGGTACTTGGATTTACTATCGGTTAGTACCAGAGCGGTTTGAGATTTTGCAGAAGGTACTAACTCTTCCAAAATCAAAATGACTTTAAAGTATCAAAGTAAACAAACTACCCCTCCCTGATGAGAGGAGTAAAAGGTATATGGGATAGGCGTTTGAGCTTAAGTTTACACTAATAGTCAGTCTCCATCCCCTGCTTTCCAAGCGATCGCTTTGCTCGGTTCGGGATCGGGTAGCTTCAGAGTAATCAATGCTGCTGCTAGTACAAAGAACATGGATGTCCACAGACAGCCCACTAACCCGAAAAACTGATATATCAAACCTGATAAAACAGTTCCTGCTAATCGACCACCAGAGTTTGCCATGTAATAAAAACCAACGTTCAGCGCTACTTTGTCATCATCAGTAAAGGCCAACACTAAATAAGAGTGAACTGCTGAGTTGAAGGCAAACACTACGCCAAAAATCAGGAGTCCGCCAACGATCGCAATATTTGCAGGTACACCTAATTGGAGAGCCAGAGCGATCGCTGCTGGAACTGCTGTTAGAGTAAATGTCCAGAATTGGATAGTCTTTGATTGTGGCGGACGACCAGAACCAAATCGCTGAATCAGTGTTGGTGCTAAAAACTGAACAAGACCGTAGCCAATCACCCAACAAGCCAAGAATCCACCGACCTGATAGAACGACCAACCCAAAATCTCACGCAAAAATACTGGCAATCCCACAACAAACCACACATCTCTAGAGCCAAAGAGAAAAAATCGAGCAGCAGAAAGAATATTAATCTCTTCACTCTTAGAAAAGAGTTGACTAAACTTGATTTTCTTCTTGATTTTGCCCATCCCTTTGGGAAGCATTAATCCAGAAAACATAATCAGGGAAAGTCCCCCTGCCATAATCCACAGGGAATTGATGAAGCCAACGGCAGCCAAAAGAGCGCTACCAATAAAAAAGCCAACTCCTTTGAGAGCATTCTTAGAACCCGTCAGCACTGCCACCCATTTAAACAAAGATGATTGGGCATCCTGAGGTACAACCAACCGAATGGCACTTTTAGAACTCATTTTGGTCAAGTCTTTGGCAATCCCAGAAAATGCCTGTGCCACCATCACATAAACGACAGCAATCCACTGTACCCAATTTGGATTGAGGAAAGACAGCATGACTAGAGCAAAAATCTGTAATCCGATGCCACTATAAAGTGTTACCTTCAATCCAAACTGAGAACCAATCCAACCGCCCAAAAAGTTTGTGACAACTCCGAAGACTTCGTAGAACAGGAATAGAAAGGCAATTTGTATCGGTGTATAGCCAATTTGGTTGAAATATAGCAACACCAGCATTCGCAAGGCACCATCGGTGAGGGTGAAACCCCAGTAGGCGAGAGTGACTAGGATATAGTTCTTGAAATTGGCACTATGAGCTGTAGTAGAAGCCATGAGGTAAAAAAGAGAGATTTAAACGCAGAGTCAGCGCAGAGGCACGCAAAGTATTTCTGAATTAGAAGGCGTTGCATAAATACGGGATGATTTTATGGATTTTCCTTTGCGTCTTTGCGTGAGACATTCATCCTAGATTCAGCAACGCCAATGAGAATATTTCACGCCTTCAGATTCAAAGCCACCTTACGGGCGAGTTCAACCATCCGGTTAGCGTAGCCCCATTCGTTGTCATACCAAGCAAGTATTTTCACTTGCGTCTCGTCTACCACCATTGTGGAAAGGGCATCAATGATGGAAGACCGAGGATCGTCTTTGTAGTCGATAGAGACTAAAGGACGTTCTTCATAGCCCAGAATTCCTTTGAGAGGTTCTTGTTCAGAAGCCGTTTTTAGCAAACTGTTAATCTCTTCTACAGTTGTGGGTCGCACAACTTCAAACACACAGTCTGTCAAAGAAGCGTTGAGCAGTGGTACTCGTACTGCCAAACCATTGAGTTTGCCGTTGAGTTCGGGATAAATCAACCCGATCGCAGTTGCCGAGCCAGTAGTGGTAGGAATCAGAGATAGACTCGTCGCTCTTGCCCGACGCAGATCCTTATGAGGGGCATCTACGATAGTCTGAGTATTAGTGTTGTCATGGATTGTGGTAATAATTCCATGTTTAATCCCCAAACCTTCATGGATCACCTTCACTACTGGAGCTAAACAGTTAGTTGTACAAGAGGCAGCAGTTAGCAGATGATGCTTCTCTGGCTCATAAAGTTGATCGTTAACTCCCATAACAATATTTAGGGCTTCTTCCTTCACCGGAGCAGCCACAATTACTTTCCGTACCCCTCGCTTAAAATACGGATCTAAGGTAGCAGGAGTCCTAAACTTGCCGGAGCATTCCAGCACTACATCAACGCCTAACTCTTCCCAAGGCACATCTCCAGGTTGGGAATGTTCGCTAAAACTCAGAGGTGTACCATCAATGAGAATGCGATCGCCTCTGGCGTTGGCGGAGCCATCGCCATGTGCTTCTACTTCTGGAGTCCAACGTCCGTGGACAGAATCAAATTTGAGCAAATGAGCGGCTGTTACTGCCCCACCTTTGATTTCGTTAATATGAACAAATTCTAATTCTGGCCAACCCCATGCAGCACGTAGAGCAAGCCGTCCAATCCTACCGAATCCATTAATCCCAATCCGAATTTTCATCAATTTTCCTACCGCTAATTAACAAAATGTGATTGTTTAGTTCAATACTCTAGAAATTGCATTAAAACTACTTTTGAAAAGTTAATGATTTTGGCTCTTCAGGTTTGCTCTCTACTTGTGTTTTTACCACTAAGAATTGGCAGGTGAGCTATGTTATTTGTTTAACTCGCTCTAATTCTTGTAGAAAGTTATGTTGGGTTTCTCGCAGTTCTATTTCGGGGTTTGCACCCTCAATTGTCTTGATTGCATCGTTATAAGATGAGCCACTACAAATCAAGTAAGAAGCTAGCATTGTCCCCGTTCGCCGCCTACCATTGGTGCAATGAATTGCAACACCGTTGCTAAGGTTATTTTGATCGTCAACGAAATGTTGTAAATCCTGAAGTTGCTCCTGGCTGGGTGTTGTACCACCTTTAATTGGCAACCAAAGATAAGGAATGTTCGCTTGTTGATACAAATCTAAGTTAGAGCGGTCATCCATAACAGAGACAATTGCCTGTACACCTGCTGTCTGTAATTCTGTCAACTCCTCTGCTATGGGCTGACGAACACCTGCTAGTTTCCTTGGAATCACCCACCACAAGTTTTCTGAAATCGGTTGAATTGTTTCTTGCTCCATTGCTTCGAGCCTTAGATTGCTAAAAATTGTGATCATTTTAAGACACCAAAACAGCGCGGATCTTGCAATGTCGCTTTTTCCGGTTCCCGTGGAAACCAAGCTGCTGTGCGTTTACAAAGCTTAACCAGCATCAACATCACTGGCACTTCAATTAAAACCCCTACCACTGTAGCCAGTGCTGCACCTGAATTTAAACCAAATAGCATTACAGCAGTGGCAATAGCAACTTCAAAATGATTACTTGCTCCAATTAATGCTGCGGGTGCGGCATCTTCGTAGGATAAATTCATCTTCAATGCTGCTACATAACTAATCAAGAAAATGAAATTAGTTTGGATAAATAGTGGTACGGCAATTAACAAGATATGCAAGGGATTTTTAACAATTAATTCGCCCTTGAATGCAAATAGTAGTACCAAAGTTAGCAATAGAGCAGTAATTGAAACTGGAGTCAGATACTTTAAAAATCGTCTTTCAAACCACTCTGCACCTTTATATTTAAAAATCCAGTAACGGCTGTACATTCCCGCCACTAGGGGAAACCCAACATAAATCACTACTGACAAAACAATAGTTTGCCAAGGTACGGTTAAATCATTCGCTGCTAATAACCATCTACCCAATGGTGCGTATAAGAATAGCATCGCCAGAGAATTTACTGCCACCATTATTAAGGTGTGTCCCTGGTTGCCGTAAGAAAGATATCCCCACAACAGTACCATTGCTGTACAAGGAGCAATTCCTAGTAAAATAGTACCAGCAATATAAGAATTTGCTAGTGCTACTTCGCTACCGCCAATGATCTCAGTTCCGGTAATCAAAGGACGAAATAACCATCCTAAGAAAAACTGAGCAAATATTACCATTGTGAATGGTTTAATTAACCAGTTTACTACCAAGGTGAGAATAACAGGTTTTGGGGCGCGGATAGCATTTGCTGCTTGTGTGAAGTCAATCTTCACCATGATTGGATACATCATGAAAAACAAACATACTGCGATGGGAATAGACACTTGATACACACTCATTGCATCAAGAGCCACCGCTATCCCTGGAAACAATCTACCTAGTGCAATTCCGACAAAGATACACAAAAATACCCAAACGGTGAGATATTTTTCAAAAAAACTTAGATTGCTTCCTGCTTGTATCCGGGCTGTACTGGCTTGTGAATTCTGACTCATTGGAATAAACCTAAAAATAAAAGAAATCGCTAAAACTTGCCTTCTTTCCGTAACAACTCCCCAATCGTTAGGTTCATCTCTGCTTTTCCTTCAAATACTGTTCCCACTTTGCCTTGATACAAATGAACGTAATTGAGGCGTTTGCTGTCACCTGGCAAAGGGATATAGCCCACAGAACTTGCTATTGTTGATGCTTTCTCAATGTAAAATTCGACAAATTTGTTTACTAATTTTTTGTTTTGGTTATCCCGAAAATTAACGTAGATAAACAAAGGTCGAGCAAGAGGCTGATACTGAACTTTCTCTACGGTTTGACGTGATGGCAATACTGCACCTTTGCCGTTGTCAATTGCCAGCGCTTTTAATTTATTTTGGGATTTTTCGTAATAAGCATAGCCAAAGTAACCCAAAGCATTTGGATCTTTGCTGATGCCATCCACCAATACTTCATCATCTTCACTCGCCGTATAGTCATTACGGCTGGCTCTAGTTTTACCTACAGTCGCTTCTGTAAAGTAGTCAAAAGTACCAGACTTTTTACCAGCACCATACAAATTCATTGGGCGATCTGGCCAAGATGCACGTACTTGGTTCCAACGAGTGATTTTTCCTTGGGCATCCGGTTCCCAAATCTTTTTCAATTCTGCTATTGTGATGTCTTTTGCCCAATCGTTTTGCGGATTTACGGCGACAGTAAGCGCATCAAAAGCAATGGGAAACTCCATATACGTCACACCGTTTTTTTTGCAAGTTTCCATCTCTGCCTTCAAAATCGGTCGGGAAGCGTTGCTAACATCGGTTTCTCCATTACAGAATTTCTCAAATCCGCCAGTAGTACCAGAAATGTTAACTGCAACCTGCACCCGATTCTTTGGATCAGCTTGATACTCTTTAGCGATCGCCTGCGTAATCGGATAGACTGTGCTGGAACCATCAATTTTTATTGTTGTTGTTGCAGCCTTACCAGAATCTCTTACCTGAGTTACAGAAGGTGACTGCTGAGTTTGAGTAGATGTGTTGGATGCTCCTGTACAACTGGTCGTTAAAGCCAACATTCCGAGTGCAAGAGCCAATTCCTTTGGTGTTGTGTTCATTAACCCCACCCCTGTGAGTTATATCAAGAATATATCTCTATCATTTCAAAAAAAATTGATTTGTCAATCCCTATATAAATAGAAGTAAACAAAACATTACAAAAAAAATTGATGATTTTAAGTCTCGCAGGGGGGACGAATAGGCAATATTGGGCTAAATCGGCGGAATTCTGCTAAATACTGTTCTAAGGCAACAAACTGCGGCAAATTCAGGCTGTAGTAAATCCAGCGTCCTTCTTGACGAGCGCGAACTAAGCCAGCTTCTTTCAGGGTTTTGAGGTGAAAAGACAGTTTAGACTGAGTGGTTCCTAGGTGGTCGCACAGGTCGCATACGCATAATTCTTGAGAACGCAGAAGTTCTAAGACCTTAATCCGTAGGGGGTCAGACAGGGCATGAAAGCCCGCAGCGATCGTATCAGGAGTGAAGGTGCTATTAGAAGGCATCAAATTTTATTGAAGTATTTCTTTATGGTAAAGTCTAAATGATAGTCAAATAAGATTGCTATAAAGAAGACGCGATAAATCGCTACATGAGGGTTTTGGGCTTATCTGAATTGTATTGATCTATAATAGGACTTACGCAAAAAGGCAGTGAAAGCCTTGATTTACCGTAGGGGCAATTCATGAATTGCCCCTACAGCGTGTACTTTTGCGTAAGTCCTATATAATAAATTAATTATGAATTTTTAAAGGTTTATAGTCGATTCTTAGTGGGAATCACAATCATCGAGAAATAGGGCACTTCATCTGGATCAACTTCATCCAGGGGTATGATGCGTTGCTGTGATGTTGATGCCCGCTCAATATATCTTGCCCGTGATGCTAGCCCTAATTTATGCAGGATATCTCGTACTTTGGTAAAGTGACGACCTAGCTTCATAATTGCGGCTGCGTCGGTCATCAGCAGATGTGTAGTTAGTTCTTCTGCTGGCAATGGTGCGGGTAAGACTGTGAGAATATCGGTGTAATAGGTGAAAGGTACACCCAAGGCTACCGGACAAGCCATCAGCGAAGAAACTCCGGGGACAACTTCTGTTTCATACTGGTCACATAACCGCGTGAACAGGTACATGAATGAGCCATAGAAAAATGGATCGCCCTCGCACAACACCACAACATCTCGACCGGCTGCTAAATGGTCGGCAATTGGTTCAATTTCTTTATCATAAATAGACTTGGCCTTTTCTGGTTCCAAAGCGCGGGGGAGGTGAAATAATACCTCGATTTGATTACCAGGTAGATACTGCGCGACGATCGCTCTGGCAATACTTTCTTTATCTGTGGCTGATTGATAGGCTACCACAGGAGCCGCACGTAATAACCGCAGTGCTTTCAGAGTCAATAGTTCGGGATCGCCTGGCCCGACACCAATTCCATAAAGACGACCTTTGGTTTCCATATTCATTCTTCCTCCGTTGCCAGGGCGTTAACTGCTGCGGCTGCGATCGCACTTCCACCGCGCCGACCATATAAGGTTAAAAAGGGCACATTCCTGCTGTCTGCTGCCAGTGCTGCTTTCGATTCGGCTGCACCGACAAACCCCACTGGAAAGCCTAAAATAATAGCAGGTTTCGGCACTCCTTCATCGAGCATTTCTAATAGCCTAAACAGTGCTGTGGGCGCATTCCCAATTGCGATTACCGATCCTTCTAGGTGCGATCGCCATAATTCTAGGGCTGCTGCCGACCTTGTAGTACCCAGACGCTGGGCAATTTCTGGCACTTCCGGCTCGTTGAGGGTACAGATAACTTGATTATTTGCAGACAACCGCCGCCTGGTAACGCCATCAGCAACCATCCGGCAATCGCATAGAATAGGCGCTCCTGCTGCTAGTGCTGCCCTTGCGGATTGTACTGCTGTTGGTGAATATCCCAAGTCAGTGACAATATCCGTCATTCCACAGGCATGAATGAGACGAACGGCAACTTTTGCTACATCTGGCGGCAGCACATCTAGGTTGGCTTCTGACCGGATGATTGCAAAAGAATTGCGGTAAATTTCGTTGGCATCTCGGATATAGTCGGGCATTCGATTTGGGATTTTAGATTTTGGATTGATTTGTTAATTAACCGCAGAGGCAATAGAGTTGCCAGTGCGTTGGGCGGGTTCCCCGACTTAAAGCAACTGGCGCAACACAGAGGAAGAGAAAGAGATTTCTAAGTATTTATTAAATTCAGGATTTACACAAAATACCTCTCAAACTCTTATTTCTCCGTGTTCTCTGTGCCTCTGTGGTTCAATTTTTCTGCATATCGATCGATTAGCAAATTCCCCAAAGGACTCATCAGAATTTAGGCGGTGAATTTTATATACATATAGCATCCGCTTTATTAATGCAGGTAATTCGGCAAAAGTTACATTTTGATATAGTTCACGTCCGAATTTCTCCTTGCTGTCACCAACATAAACGTGATAGCCTTCCACAGTTCCATTGTCAGTCTCAATGCTGACACCAAGCAGAGTAATATCACTCTTGCTATGCTGGGCGCAGGATTTTTCGCAGCCGCTAAAGTGGATATTAACGGGGCAATCTAGAGTAACGCGAGTTTCAAGATACTCTGCTAATGCCAACGCGTGACTTTTGGTGTCCGTGGCAGAAGCGGCACAACCCCTTTTTCCAGAACAGGCAACTAATGCACTCTTGATGTTGGTTGCTGAGGAATCTAATCCTAAGAAAGCAATTTCAGTTTGGACATCAGCAACCCATTGCTGAGGAATATCTGTTATCAGTAAATTTTGCCAGGGGGTTAACCGAAGAGTGCCGCTACCGTATTTCGTTGCTAAATCTGCTAAACCCCGCATCTGGTTACTCTCCAATCGTCCAAGGGGTAAGACGACACCAATGTAAAATAAGCCTTTCTGACGTTGGGGATGGATGCCAATATGCTGATACTTAGCATTTGACCTCTCCCCCAACCCCTCTAGAGGGTAGAAGTCCTCCCCTTTCCCTATTAGGGAAGGGGGTTGGGGGGTTAGGTCACTGTATAAAAGAGAAAAAGGTAGACGCTGTTCAACTTCCTGGAGATAATTTTCATAACCTAAAGTATTCAATAACTCTAATAGCCGTAGCCGACGCTTACTTGTAGTATTACTATGAGCTAGATAGACATCCGTCAAAGCTGCCAAAACGGGCAAACATTTCTCTGGTGGTAACAAAATTCCCATATCGCTGGGCGGTTGTCCCTTTGCACCGATACTGAGATAGAGGCGGAAGTAAACATTACCGTCAACTAAGACAGCAGCAAATAGGATATCATTCAAGCGATCGCACACCCGAATTATCCCACCACCATCAAAGCAAACACTGAATTTTGCCGACAGTCCCGAAAGCGCCGGATGTGCAGCAATATAATTATCCCAATCTTGGACAAAAGGACGGGTGTCGATTAATTCTAGCGAGTCGATACCAGCAGTTGGGCTGGTCATAATATTACGGATGTGGTCTACAACGCTATTGCGAGAACCCAATCCCATATCCTGTAAGTACTTCAGAACCTCAGCATTTATCCCCGTGCGGATTTCACGGACTTGTAAATTAGCTCGATTAGTCACATCTACATAGTTGCCACCGTGCTGTTCTGCTATATCTGCGATCGCACGGCACTGCTGACTACTAATAATTCCACCTGGTATTCTAATGCGAGATAATATACCATCGGCGGCGGGAGTAGCATAAAACAAGCCAGGACAAGTGGCAAATCCTGAAAGCAAACTTGGAACTCCTTCCCCGTGCAACGCAGGGAGTAGATGGTGAGTGTGTCTTCTCTGACATCTTGAGAGTTGGCATTCTGACTTGGGCGATCCCATCACAGCTGCGGCACAGTCCCGGAATTTCACCGGAGTTTCCCAACTCCAAGCTTTAGTAATTTAGCACGAGAAGACAGTCAGAAAATTTAATGCTTCATATTTTGAATCAACCTTATCTACGCTGACAGAGGTAGCCCTAGTTCATCTGTGCCATCTCATATCGTCTCCGGTGAATCAAGCTGAATAAAAAATGTTCGTAGTAAGGACTTTAGTCCTGGCTTTGGGGACTGAAGTCCCCACTACAAACTGTTTATTATGGGTTATTTGGCGGACATTATATCACTCCTCGTCTATGCCCGATTCGTCAAGAATACGATCAATGTCCCGCATTCCAGGCAAAATCCGCAGAATCTCCAGACGCGTATCCTGAACTCTGTACACCACCACATAGACAGTCTTACCAATTTGCCGTGTCACTAATTCCCTAGTACCAAAAACCCGTCCTGGTTTCCCAAGGTTCGGCATCACCAGCAACTTTTTGATAATTTGCTGTAGATGTGTGGCCACTTCACGAGCAGCTGATGGGCTAGCATCAGCAATGTAGTCCCGGATGCTTGCTAGGTCGGAAACAGCAAGCTCAAGAAAAACTAAACGCATGGAGATGGCAATTCATTCTCCATTCCCCAAGTGTCGAGCCAAGCTGACACGTCTGAGCCTTCAATCCATTGAGCTTGTGGGCTATCAGCAATTTTCACCGCCTCTTCAATCATCTGGATTTGCCAGCTTGACTGTTCCACGTACAAAGCGATCGCCTCTGCCGCCAACCAAGACTTACTACGCCGTGTACTTATAGCAAGGGCATCCAGCTTCGCCTTAATCTCTGGCGTTAATCTAACGGTGACAACTTCGCTTTGAGACATCAAAAACTTCTCCTTTTATCAGTCATTCTAGCTTTATATATACGATGTATACAATAGAATCATACTTAAATTCACAATTCTAAATTCGGCTGCTGGCGTTTAGACTGTTCCCGTCTTAGTACTTGGATTTAAGCATCGGTTTTGGTGTGAGTACAACCCATAAAGCGATCGCTAAACATTACAATTTTAAAATTGGGCTATTCAAAAACATAATTTTGAGCCACTTTCCAATAGCGCGAGAACCGCTTCAGGTCAATGTAGCCATCATAGTCAAAAAATGGTTCTACTTCTAGCACTTCTACTGCTATAGAACCCTGCATTTGATTGCAGATATCATCAAATCGGGGACTGGGGCTGTTAGCTGTGACAACTAAATTCGCATCATGTTCTTGAGCAAAAGCTAAAATTTCTTGTGTCATATCACCACGACGGATAACAACGGGTAACTCTAGCAAGCATTCGTAGATAAAAGCGATGCGTTTGAGGCTCAGTTGCCATTCCTTTATCAAAGCCTCGTCCCAAACCCAGATAGCTGGGGCATCGGGGTATTTTTGTAGTCCGGGGTTGTATGGGCTGAGGCAATCTCCATGTATCCAAACAATTGGTTTAGTCATTTGTCATTTGTCATTTGTCATTTGTTATTTGTCATTTGTCATTTGTCATTTGTTATTTGTCATTTGTCATTTGTTATTTGTCATTATTCTCTTGCTTGTCCCCTACTCTCCCTGCTTCCCTGCTTCTTCTTTCCACGCTGCCAACTTTGGCTATTGGCTTGTTTACTAAATTCTCCTTTGGGAAAAAGTCGCTGTTCTAATTCTTCATAGCTGCCTTCAAAATCACAATGACCGTAAAGCGGACATTTTTGGCAATAAATGCCTTTGGTGTAGCGTTCTAAATTTTCACGATTGAAAAAATACGGTTTCTGACTAAAGGTGCTGGCAACCCACTGCCATGACATATTATTACTAGCAGGATCTCCATCTAAAAGGTGTTCGAGAAACCATTTGGCTCCTGCTTGCCAACGAATACGCAGCCAATGGACAATGTAAGCCGCTAGCCACATTCGGGCATGGTTATGTAGATAGCCAGTTTCTTTCAAATCATGGCTAAAACTGTCGATGCAAACTCTACCTGTGGTTCCTTGTCTGATATCTTGCGGCAATTCGACTGCATATTCAGCCACAGTGTAACCAGTTTTGTATTCTTCCTGGTCTTTCCAGATTCCATCTCCTAATTTGATATACAACCGTTGCCAGTAGTCGCGCCAACCTAACTCATTAATTAATTTCGTAGCATCATTTTGGTGCTGTACCCGTTCAAGGACATAATCTCGAATTTCTCGCAAACTCAAAACGCTATAGCGAATGTAAGGCGAAAGTCGGGTGACTGCACCTGTGAAAAAATTACGTGTTTGCGCGTAGCTTACTGGATCAATTTGTTGCAGTGCTTTCTGTGCCGCTTTGCGTCCCCCCACGGTTTCACTGATGTGGTCATCGCGTTCTGCCGCATCTGGGAATTGTTCGCGTAGGTAGGCTACCAACTCATCGCGGTTGGTAAATTCGCGTTGCATATCTTTAGTCATGTGAACTTTGAAGGGTGAGAATAAATAAAAATACTTTTAGGTTAAGTCATTATTATGGCGGATAAATATAAGCGTATATCGCAGGGGTTGCCTCAGGCATCGCTCAATATATATACAATTCTAAAGCGATGTCAATACTGCATAGGTTTTGAAGATTTGTAGGTTGGGTTGAACTTTAGTGAAACCCAACAAAGCCTTGGAAATGTTGGGTTTCGTTCCTCAAACGCCACGTGCTTCAAGTCGGGGAACCCGCCCAACGCAGTGGCTCCCCAACCTACACATTTTTATTTTTTAGCCTTAACCGAGCAATTCAGTATAGTTCCTCCTCACTGAGACAATTGCCAAATTTTAATAGTATTGTCTTCACTACCACTGACAAGGGTCTTGCCATCAGGGCTGAAGGTTACGGATGTCACAGTGTTTGTGTGCCCGGTTAATGTAAGAATTTCTTCTCCTGTGGCTGAATTCCACAATTTGATCATGCGATCGCGGCTACCACTAGCAACAATTTTACCATCGGCGCTAAAGGCTACGGATGTAACTGTGTTGGCATGTCCCGTAAGTGTGCGAATTTCTTTTCCTGTAGTTAGATTCCAAAGTTTGATGGTGCGATTGCGGCTAGCACTGGCTAAAGTTTTACCATCTGGGCTGATAGCCACGGCTGTTACTGTTTGATAATTTCCCTCCAGTGTGCGGATTGAGTAACCTTTTGTCAGATTCCAGATTTTGATAGTCTTGTCAAAACTGCCACTGGCAAGAATCACACCATTAGGGCTAATAGCTAGCGATCGCACCCAGAATGTATGCCCTACCAGTGTCCGAATTTGCTCTCCTGTTGCTAAATCCCAGACTTTGATAGTGTTGTCATCACTACCACTAACCAGAGTCTCGCTATCAGCGCTGATAGCTAAGGCATGAACTGAATCAGAATGCCCTGTAAGAGTGCGAATTTGCTTTCGGGTTGCCAGATTCCAGATTTTGATGGTGTTGTCATCACTACCACTAACTAAAGTTTTGCCATCTGGGCTTATAGCTACCACATTCACCTGCTGAGAATAGGCGTTGAGTGAAGATATTTGTTTTCCGGTTGCGAAATTCCAAAGTTTGATTGTGCTATCGCCGCCGCTACTGACAATGGTTTTGCCATCGGGGCTGATGGCAACAGATAAAACCGAGTTTTCATGCCCTTGGAGGGTATTAGCTAAGGAAACCTTACCCAAAGTAATCTTTAGTGGTTGACTTAAAAACGCTTCATCTTTGCCAGAATTATTGTGCTGAGTTAGCCGAGAAACTAAACTGGTCTGAATCCGGCGAAAATGTTTATACCAAGATTCTTGGAATCCAAACAACAGAATCAAAGCACTTGCCAAGATTAAAATTCTCAGTAAGGGATAACTTTTTGGTAAATGTGGTGCTTTCGTTGGTGGTATTTTTCCAGAGGATTTACCGGCTGGTGGTAGCGCCAGGAGTTGTTTTGGACTCAAATCTCTAAGAACTTCATCGGCTGACTGGTAACGTTCATGGATATCTTTTTTTAAAAGCTTGTCGATGACAAAATCCAACTCAGCATTTAAGGGACTCCGCAAATATTCCCGCCAATTATTCACCCACGCGTACCCAGATTCCATCCACAACTGAAAGGGGGAATTTCCCGTTAGCAGATGAAAGCAGGTAGCCCCCAAACCGAACAAGTCACTGGCGGGGAAAGCTTTACCATCTCTAATCTGTTCCAGGGGAGAATAACCATGTGAACCAATGGATGTGCCAGATTTCTGCTGAACTTTGGCGGTAAATTGCTTTGAGGAACCAAAATCAATCAGGCTTAATCGCCTATCACTTTTATTGCGGATAATATTTTCTGGCTTGATGTCTCGATGAATGACTTTGCGATCGTGGATAAATTTGAGGATGGGCAGTAAATCTAGCAAAATAGATTGAATTTCCCTAGCGTTATAAGCCTTGCGCTGTTGCAACTCCTTTAATAAATTTTCTCCATTGATAAACTGCTGCACTAAGTATAGGCAGCCGTCTTGGTCAAAGTAAGCTAGCAAAGTCGGAATTTGGGGATGTTCCCCAAGGTCTTGTAGTCGCTGCGCTTCTTCAGCAAACAACTCCATCGCCTTTTTTTGCGACCAAGTTCCTTGAAATTTTGGAGCTAATTGCTTGATAACACAACGTTCATTGAGTTTATCGACATCTTCTGATAGATAGGTTCTGCCAAATCCCCCCTCATCTGAAAGGACTCGGATGACACGGAAGCGATTTCTTAAAAGTGACACCAATGGGGTGCTACAACTTTGGCAAAACTTCTTTCCATTGGGATTCAGGGGATTTGAGCAATCGGGATTTAAGCAGCAGATCATGATCTGACAGGCGCGACTGCATGACAACTTAGGCTAAGTTTGCCCCGAACTTTCCCTTAAGAAAATTGACTCTCGCTTACTCGTGGTAGAAAACCCTGTTCTGGGGATTGGGGAATTACTTAATATAGTTAGCGTTTGTAAATAGTGTCAGTCTTCCTCATCTGTGGAAAACTACGAGAGCCATAAGATTAATTATTCTATCGATTATATAATAATTTGAATAAAATTTTTTTCTGAACTTTTAAACCTAGTAATTTTGCTTGTATATTGACAAGCGATAACCTACTAAGTATTAAAGATAAACTCTGATTAATTAACCATCATGACTATTAAATGTAGTTAAAATACTTACCAAATTTGTTTTTGATATTTTAAATCACCCATGATTAATTGTTAATTTTATACTTTAGGGTGTGCGACCTTGTTTACTTTGATCTGGCTCTCCATTTCCGAATAGCATTTGCAGTTCTAGCTACAGGTGGTATATATACATCAATAATTTCGTGAGAATTTCCGTGTTGTGCAATACTTTTATTATTTAATTTTTGGGTAGTTAGACAGTCAGCTAAAGTAGACAAATAGTTTTCATTACCTAAAGCTTTCATCACTTCATCGGCAGTCTTAAACCGATCATTTAACGAAGTTTTCACCATTTTTCCTAAAATCTGAGCGAAACTATTGCTAATATTTACTTCTTTTCGCCAGCATATTTCACCAGTATTTGCATCGTAATCAAATTCTAAAGGACTTTTAGCAGTCAACATAAAAATACAAGTTATACCCAGTGCATAAATATCACTGGCATAAACTGGACGTAGAGAAAACTGTTCTGGTGGTGCAAATCCCCTAGTTCCGATAAAGTTGGTGTTTGCAACTTGATTGCGAGAGTTTTCACAAGCATCAGCTAATTGCTCTTTCACAGCCCCAAAATCAATCAGCACTATTCGCCTGTCATACTCACAGCGCAATAAATTCTGGGGCTTAATATCCCGATGAATCACACGATGTTTATGAAGATACTGTAATACAGGTAATAATTCTTGCAAAAACTGTTTAACAGAGGCTTCACTTTTGGGCCCAGTTTGCCGCACTTCTCGTGCCAAAGTCAAACCCGGTACGTATTCTTGAATTAAAAAAAACTCCCCATTTGCCTGAAAGTAGTCTAATAGCATGGGAATTTGCGAATGACTACCAAGTTGTCCCAAGGTTCTTGCTTCTTTTTCAAAGCGTATACATGCCCTTTGCCAGCTTTGAGGATTAGTCACTTTCGGACAAAGCTGTTTAATAACACACAGAGGATTCCCAGGTAATACAGCATTTTTGGCTAAAAACGTGATTCCAAAACCACCTCTACCTAAAATTTGCAATATTTCATAGCGATCGCGCCATAGCTTCTTGGAACCACACATCTGGCCAAGTTGAGTTTGCTCTGAAATGCTCTCTTGAGAATTCGTTATTTTCTGAGAAAAGCGACCCATTAGAGTAGAATATCTGTTCTGAAATGTTTCTAATCTTATGACAAATATTCCTTGGTTACAGTAAAATTACTGCAACTTTGCCAAATCATCAAAGTTCCTCAAAAAATAAAACTAAATTTTTGTAGAAATTACAGATTGACAAACAAGATCAAATATGAATAGACTACTTTGCTACAAATGAATCGGCTGTAGGGGCGTACATCTGTCATTTGTGTAAACTTAAGGTAAAAGCCAGTCTATAACAAGCTTTTAGGATTGTCTCTGTGTCCTCTGTGCCTCTGTGGTTAAATAAAAGACTTTTTAACCGCAGAGACGCAAAGAGCGCAGAGAGAAAAAAGAGATTTTACAAGTCACCTTGAAAGGGCTAAACACCAAACCTATTGAGTTCTAAGGCACCTCAATAGGAATCAAAGCATTTTCTGGCAAATAGTTGCAAAAACGCCCTTCATCTGCAAGCACCAAAATCAAGCGCAAAGGATAATCTGGCGGAACTTGCAAATCTGCCCACGGTACTGCCAACTCTAAACAATTATTTAAAGCTACTTGAGCGCGACTGAAACGGGGATGCCATTGATAATTGTCTCCAGCTTCCCGAAACTGAATCGATTGCGTCAGCAAGTTAACTTCTAAAAGATGATGGAAAAGGTAATTAAGTGGGGCTGCATCTGGTACATCTGCCAAGGGAACTGGGCTGTTAACCATTGTTTTTTCGGGATAGAACCACAGCAAATTCAACTCTGTTGGAAAATCCCGCCCTGGTGCAGCGCCACTTTTAAAGTCCAGCCGTAAATAGAAATTGAGGTGATCCACCCCATACCAAAGTCGCTGGATAACACTGCTATTGTGCATCGTCCCCCGCGCCCCGCCGATTTCTATGCGTCCAGCTTTATTCCAATCTTGTTCATCACCCCTACCATCAATGACGGGATGAATAAACCCTTGTGGGGTGTGGCTTCCCTGCGCTTCGTGGACTTCCACTGGTTGCTTGAGATATGGCGGTACAGGTTCATTTAAAGCCTTGTAAATGCCAAACAAATGTTCTCGAAACAACCCGTCAAAAATGGCATCCTGATTTGAGGAGTGTCCTGCACCAAACCACCAAAACCAGTCTGAACCCTCTGCGGCATACAACGCTTCCCATGCTTCTGGGTTGTTTTCTTCCGTCGCTTCAGGATGACTTGCCAGCATAACTCTAGCTTCTGTCAAGTAATCCCAAGCACGATTTTTAGCGGGATCGCCGATCCAAGTGGTGAAACTGCCATCTACCCAAGAACCACTATGTAGTTGTCCTCCGGGGATGGTAGCTGTGGCTGGAAATTCTTCGAGAAATTCGGAGACAGTGACGAGTTTGAGGCGGGGTTCATCGCTCAAGCTTTGATATAAAGCTTCTAAGAAGGGTTTCCCATCTTCGGGATAAAATTCCCAGCAATTCTCCCCATCCAAAGCGATGGTAACTAGCCAAGGTTCTTCACTTTGACTTTCTCTTTGCATTTTAGCGATCGCTTGCAAATGTCCCACTAAATCCGCCGCTGCCTTTTTTGCAGGCATCGCACTATAAGTAAAGCCAATCAAATCTGATAATCTGTGGTCACGAAACACAATTGACAAGTCACCCTCGGCAGTTTGTAGGCGATAAGGTCGATACAACAATTCTGGTTGCTGTACATTCCCCGCCCCATCCCGATGAAAAAAGTGTTTCAGCGTCCACCCTAAGACGGCTTCATCTGAGCATATCCACTTAAACCCTTGGTTAATAATGTGTGGGAGTATTACCGGACTTACTGATTGTTCTGAAGGCCACAAACCACGAGGTATTTGTCCAAAGCGGTCTTTATAAAAGTTCCAAGCTTTCCGCAAGTGGCGAGGAATATCTTCTGCCCACTGAAAACGCTGCTTAGGTAATGTCATATTGGGCACAGCTACCCGACCAGAGTTAGTATCAGCCAGCAAGGGTAAAATCGGGTGAGTGTAAGGCGTGGTAGTAACTTCTAACTGCCCCGCCTCCTGCATTTTGCGATGTTGGGGGATAATGCGGCTGAGAATTTCTCGCTGTTTGGAATAAATGCGCTGGCGATCGCTTAAAGTAAAATTCCGTCCCTGTTTTAACCAAGTAGCAATTTCCGGGTCATCCCAAAACAGAGGATCGATCCAAGCCAAATTGTGCCAAGCTAGCAAATCGCCATAATCTGGCAATTCCCAATTTGCTAAACACCAAGCTTGCCCTTTTTCCTGCCTTTGCTGGTACAACTCGGCATAGCGGGGATGAGGGTCAATCAGAGTATGGTGATTGGCATCAAAAAAGTGTTGGATAATAAATTCGCGCTGCTGCTGCGTGAGTTGTTCATCCGGTGTCAAGCTGGCTGTGAGATAAGGGTCAAAAGCAGTGCCAGCAATATAATCTTCGAGTTGCAATATCAGCGATGGAACTAAATTCACCGTTTGGTGTAACTTAGGATACCGCTCTAAGAGCAATACCAAATCCAAATAATCTTTAGTCCCATGCAAACGTACCCAAGGAAGTCGGTACTGCTGACTCGGAGATAGCGAAACGCCACTGCCAGGAGATTTGTACAGTGGCTGATGTTGATGCCAGATAAAAGCGATGTAAAGAGGATGGGACATAGGAATAGTTAGGAGTTAAGAATAAGGAGTTAGGAGTTGATTCAAAACTCATAACTCCTAACTCCTAACTCCTAACTTTTACACCACTTGTTCAATTTCTGCAATTTCGGGAATCATTTCCTTTAAGCGGCGTTCAATACCCATTCTCAGAGTCATTGCAGAACTGGGGCAAGAACCACAGGCACCTTGCAGGCGCAGTTTTACAATAGGCCCATCGAGTTCTACGAGTTCCACATTGCCGCCATCAGACATGAGATAAGGGCGCATTTCATCTAAGACTGTTTCAACGTTGTCAATTGTGAGTTCCATAGTTTAGACCTGCTAAGTTAATGATGGGGATTGGGGAGGTAGTGCGGTCTTGGGGTGTCCCCAAGTGGAGCAACTGCCGTCATGGGGCATTGGACATGGGGCATTGAATAATAATGATCTCTATGCTCTATGCGTGGTTAGTCATTAACCATTATCCAAAATTTTGTTTTCCAGCTTTGTTAAATCGCTCCTAAATCTAATTGCCGCTAGATTGTCAGGTGTCAGTTTTTAATGACTTTTGACTAAACCCCTGCTGGTTTTAGCAACTTAATATTAGATTAGCTGAACAATTTCTTGTGCAAGCCCTCCTACTCTACTTTAGCGGTTAGAGTCCTGAAGAGAACGCCAGGAGGTGAGGACAAGGAAGGTTTTTTCCCAATACCCCATACTTTTCTATGAGAGGCTGTGCCCTAAGCGTAGCTATGCCGCAGGCTTTATGGCAAGGCTCAGTACAAGTGCCCAATATGCTTATTAAATAATAATTGCTAAAAAACTTTAAAGTTTAAAACTAAAAACCCAGTACTGGTAATCTTCCAAATAGCCAATGACCAATGACCAATGACTAATGACTAACATTCAGCACTATTTGTTGAGTCGCTATCATTAGATGAAACCATAACTGGTTGTTGATATAGTGGTACGGTGAATGTGACTGTTGAACCAAGTCCTTCGCCTAAACTATAAAAATGTACCTCGCCGCCCATTGCCTCCACTAGCTTTTGGGATATTGCCAATCCTAAACCTGTACCGCCGTAGTGGCGAGTGCGGGAACCATCCACCTGAGAGAATAATTGAAACAGTTTATCTTGTTTGTCTAAAGAAACACCAATACCAGTGTCTGCTACACGTACTTTAACCATGCCAGGAAACTGCTGATCTTGAAAGTTAGCCTTTTTGATTACTAAATCGGCGCTGACGGTGACACCACCCTCATGGGTAAATTTGATGGCATTACCTACCAAATTGAGCATAACTTGTAGCAACCGTTGATAGTTGCTTTGGACAATGATTTCATCGGAGGTAGGAGGCATTTGCATCTGGAAGCTGAGATTTCTCATTTCTGCTTGGGGACGCATGAAATTTTCGACATCATGGAATAGCTCATCTAGCTTGACTGGAGCGTAAGTTAGCTCCATTTTGCCAGCTTCGATTTTAGCGATGTCCAAAATGTCGTTGATAATATTCAGCAGATGTATCGATAATTGGTGAGCTTCTGACAAAAACTGGTTTTGTTCTTCTGGATCATCTGCCATCCCTTCTAAAATCAGCTTTAAGAAGCCAATCATGCCGTTTAGGGGAGTCCGAATTTCATGGGATACATTAGCCAGAAACTCGCTTTTGAGGCGGGAAGCTTCTTCGGCTTTTTGACGCGCTACTTCTAATTCTTCATATAAAGTAGCATGAGCGATCGCAGTTCCCAATTGATCTGCTGCTTCTTTTGCCAGTTCTAATTCTGATTCTGTTAATGTGTAGCATTCATCCTGCCAACTCAAGGCAACCAATCCATTGGCCTGGTCTTGATAGCAAGTTGCAATCACCAAAGTTTTCTGCCGCCCAGACTGTGCATATCCAGGCACTTGCATTACAACTGGTTCTAGGGTTGCCAAAGCTTGAGCAAAGGCAGGCTCTGAAGCTATATCTATTTCTAAGCCAAGCATTGATTTGAGTGCTGCCTGGTGATACTCAGCCTTCACCTCCACTTTTGAGCTAGAGGGCTGATAAGGACAAATAATACAGCGCTCTAGCCGCAGTGCTTTCCCTAAACTATCAACTGTTTGCTGCCAAATAATATCTAAATCCAACGTCCGGCGGATATTTCTGGTAATGCGATTTACCACTTTTTGGTGTTGCTGCGATCTTATTGCCACCTCTATTTGTGTGGGTGTTTTTGATGGCACAGGCACTTGTTTTTTGTTGAGTGTCGCTTGCACTAACCGTCCCATCACTAAAACTGTAGTGGCAGTCGTTCCCAAACTCGGCATAATTGGGCTAATCACCAATTCCAACTCAAATAATTCCTGCTGGTAGCTAAACCAACACTGAAACCTTTCTGGCACCAAACTTGTCAAAATTCGGTGCAATCGTTCCAAATAAGTAACCTTATCCACTGGGGCAAAGGTTTGGCTCTGGTTCAGTTCATCAACTATTTTTTCGCTATTTAACCCCAGCAGTTCGCTGTGCTGCCAACAAAAGCTCAGATAGCGCCCTGCCCCATCTTGCATATACACCAACTCGGCTCCTAGAGTTGCTAATGAGCCATCAGTCTTACTGGTAATAGGTTCCAGATTTTGGGGAAATACATTTGACAATTGGGAATTGGCAGTAATAGTCATTAATTGAGTTGGATAGACAAAGGGTATCCGACCGTAATTTTACTAAAGCTGCTCAAATTTTTGCATAAATTCTTACAGCTTTTTCGTTTGTTTTTGAGTACTTCTTGGCGATCTGAAATCCAAATTGGCAAACTTCACTTTTTAACTTGCATTGACAGCTGACTAATAGCGTCAATCATTCCATTCACCCCGAGGAGGAACAGGGGTACGCATAGGGGTACGTGTCAGTTCATCATCTCTAAGGATTTCACCCCGCAACCACTGACGGATCGCCACCTCAATCACTTTACTTGGGTCATTAGTGAGATGCTGAATTTGCTCTAGTAGCTCGGAGTCCAGGCGGACAGCAATTTCTACCTTATCGGTTGGTATATTTTCCGCTTCGGTAGTTTTCTCTTGCATATTCATAGGTTTGATATACTCTGAATTGGTTTTGTCTAAAGCTTTGTAAAGTAGTTATATTCATAATTTGGGCTAATTCACTGAAAATCTTCAATGGGACATTTACATAGTTCCCTGAAATAGCACCAAAGTAACAGCTTTAAGTTTTAAATCCCATTTTTCATATAACTTACTAGACAATGGCTTTAGAAGTTTTGCAAAGAAATCAGTGATTATAGGTAATTACGGGTGGTAATTGCCTACGATCCCTACATGATCCCTACATGTACTTATTTACATTTATTGTACGCTCCTAGCTGTTGAATACTAGCAGCGACAAATAGACTTTCATAATATTCTTAAAAGTCCACCTATTTAGATCGAATGTTAAAGATGGGGTGAAGAGGGCAGGGGGCAGGGAGCAGGGGAAGATTAATAACTTTATAACTTCTAACTCCATACTCCCCACTCCCCACTCCCCACTCCCCACTCCCCATTAAAAGCAGCGTCTTGGCTAAGAAAGCATTAAAATACATTAAGTAAATTGCTCTTTTAACTTTGGTTGCTGCTAAGGCAAAGATAGTATATGACTGACGTTCCCGCAGTTCGCATTCGCAATTTTTGTATTATTGCTCACATCGACCACGGGAAATCAACCCTCGCCGATCGCTTGCTACAAGCTACTGGCACTGTTGAAGACCGGCAGATGAAGGAACAGTTTCTCGACAATATGGATTTGGAACGGGAGCGCGGCATTACAATTAAGCTGCAAGCTGCCCGGATGAACTACACAGCCAAGGATGGTCAGCAGTATGTGCTGAACTTAATTGATACTCCAGGGCATGTGGATTTTTCGTATGAAGTTTCTCGCTCTCTTGTTGCTTGTGAAGGAGCGCTATTGGTAGTAGATGCGTCCCAAGGTGTGGAAGCGCAAACTTTGGCAAATGTATATTTAGCGTTAGAGAATAACCTGGAAATTATTCCGGTTTTGAATAAAATCGATTTGCCTGGGGCTGAACCAGAACGGGTAATTGGCGAAATTGAAGAAATTATCGGTCTAGATTGCAGTGGTGCGATTCTGGCTTCTGCTAAAGAAGGAATTGGTATTGATGAGATTTTAGAAGCAGTTGTCGAGCGGGTACCGCCACCGCCTAACACCATAAATGAACGCTTACGGGCATTAATTTTTGATAGCTATTACGATAGTTACCGGGGAGTAATTGTATATTTCCGGGTGATGGATGGCACAGTGAAAAAAGGCGATCGCATCCATTTAATGGCATCCGGTAAAGAATTTGAAATTGATGAGTTAGGCGTTCTTTCTCCCACTCAAAAGCAAGTTGATGAACTACACGCTGGGGAAGTAGGCTATTTGGGAGCGGCAATTAGAGCTGTCGCTGATGCACGGGTAGGAGACACCATTACCTTAAGTAAGGCGAAAGCTGAGTCACCCTTACCAGGTTACGCAGAAGCGAACCCAATGGTTTTTTGTGGGATGTTCCCCATTGATGCTGATCAATTTGAAGATTTGCGGGAAGCTTTAGAAAAGCTCGAACTCAACGACGCAGCGCTGCATTACGAACCAGAAACTTCGAGCGCGATGGGGTTTGGCTTCCGTTGCGGGTTTTTGGGTTTGCTGCACATGGAAATTGTTCAGGAACGTTTAGAGCGGGAGTATAACCTAGATTTAATCATTACAGCCCCCTCGGTGGTTTATAAGGTGATTACCCTCAAAGGTGAGGAACTGTACATCGATAATCCTAGCCGCTTACCTTCTCCCAACGATCGCGAAAGAATTGAAGAACCCTACGTCCAAGTAGAGATGATTACGCCGGAAACTTATGTCGGCGCTTTGATGGAGTTGTCACAAAATCGCCGTGGCATCTTCAAAGATATGAAATATCTCGCCCAAGGACGAACCACACTTACTTATGAGCTACCGTTGGCGGAAGTTGTGACTGACTTTTTTGATCAAATGAAGTCGCGATCGCGCGGTTACGCCAGTATGGAATATCACATCATCGGCTACCGTGAAAATCCTCTGGTGAAGCTGGATATTATGATTAACGGCGATCCCGTGGATTCCTTGGCGATGATTGTGCATCGAGATAAAGCTTACAACGTCGGGCGGGCAATGGCAGAAAAACTCAAGGAACTAATTCCCCGCCATCAATTTAAAGTGCCAATTCAGGCATCTATTGGCAGTAAAGTTATTGCCAGCGAACACATCCCCGCTTTGCGAAAAGATGTGTTAGCCAAGTGCTACGGTGGTGACATCAGTCGGAAAAAGAAATTATTACAGAAGCAAGCAAAAGGTAAAAAGCGGATGAAATCTGTGGGTACAGTGGATGTACCGCAAGAAGCCTTTATGGCAGTACTGCGCTTGGATCAAAATTGAAGAGGCAGGGGGAAGGGAGGAGGGAGCAGGGAGCAGGGGAAAATTACCTCATCAAGAACTGCTGTATGGGGTCTGAGTCCGCCACAACACATACCTGGTTCTCCTAAAGAGCGGGAAGCTAACCCAACAGACTCTCATGCCCCTTGCTCCCTGCTAAGAGTCCGTTGCCTCTTCTTCAACATCCGTTAATTTTAATTACAAAGGCTGTCAACAGCAGCCTCAAGTCTAGGAGTTTCAGCCTGGTGCTGGTAAATTTAGCTTTGAGAAAGCCAGACTGACTAGCTGTTGGCTCAACCATCCTTGAGTGTGCCTCTAATACGGGATTTCTAACAGCAAAATATAATTTATTGTAGAAATTCAAAACATTATGAGTCGCAAGCAGGCGGAAGAAAAACTTTCTGAGGCAGAGCAAAAGTATCGGACTCTGCTAGAGCAAATTCCGGGCGTTGTTTATGTCTCACCCATTAATACCACTGCAAAAGAAGCTTATATCACCGCAAGACTTGATTAATGCTGCGGACAAAGCACTTTATATAGCCAAACAACAAGGGCGCGATCGAGTTCATGCTATTGGCGTGGTTAGCCCTTTAGGACTTACGCAATAACTCTCTGAAACTCTCATTCCTTTGTGTCCTACCCTGCGGGAAGCCACTTCGTGTCTATGCGCCTTTGCGGTTCGTTTTTCCATTATTTTGCGTAAGTCCTGCCCTTCTTGAAGCTTCAGTTGCGAAGGGAATGGTAAATTGTTCTAATTACGAATTACACCTTGTTTGTTATGCCTATCCCACAGTTGATAACCTTTGATAAGCTTTAACAAAATAACTGTTAAAAAATCTCAAAATTTTAGTAAAAGTACTCACTACATTTGCCACCCTTGTATTTTTAGGTAAATGTAATTTTTTAGATATTTGTAAAGTGTCGGGGAATCTAGCAGATGAAGATACTGGTACTAAGTTGGGAGTTTCCGCCAAGGATTGTTGGGGGAATTGCGCGGCATGTCGCGGAGTTATACCCGGAACTGGTAAAGCTAGGGCATGAAGTCCACTTAATTACAGCAGAGTTTGGTCATGCGTCAATGTATGAAGTGGTTGAGGGAGTAAAGGTGCATCGAGTGCCAGTAGGACATAGTAACGACTTTTTCCACTGGGTAGTCAATCTCAACCTAAGTATGGGAGATCACGGTGGTAAGTTGATTTTAGAGGAAGGGCCTTTTGATTTGATTCATGGCCATGATTGGTTGGTAGGAGATGCTGCGATCGCTCTCAAGCATAATTTCAAAATACCACTAATTGCCACAATTCACGCTACGGAATACGGACGCTATAACGGTATTCACACAGATATTCAAGGTTATATAAATGGCAAAGAAACTTTGCTAGCTTACAACGCTTGGCGGATTATTGTTTGTAGCGACTATATGCGCCAAGAAGTAGAACGAGCGCTACACAGTCCTTGGGACAAAATCGATGTCATTTATAATGGTATCCGAGCCGAAAAGAAACAGCATAACGTAGATTTTCATGCTCTGAATTTTCGCCGCCAATTCGCCACAGACGATGAGCAAATCGTTTATTACCTCGGTCGTATGACTTACGAAAAGGGTGTACCTGTATTGCTCAATGCCGCACCTAAGATCCTTTCCCAAATGGGAGGTAACGTTAAATTTGTAATTGTTGGTGGCGGCAATACTGACCATCTCAAGCGCCAAGCCTGGGATTTGGGAATTTGGCATCATTGCTATTTTACAGGTTTTCTCTCCGATCAATACTTAGATAGATTCCAAACTGTCGCTGACTGTGCAGTATTTCCTAGTCTTTACGAACCTTTTGGGATTGTGGCTTTAGAAAGCTTTGCTTCTCGTGTTCCGGTAGTAGTTTCTGATACTGGTGGTTTTCCAGAAGTAGTGCAACATACCAAAACAGGCATTGTAACTTGGGTGAACAATCCCGATTCTTTAGCTTGGGGAATTTTGGAGGTTTTGAAAAATCCAGGGTATCGGCAATGGCTGGTGGATAACGCTTATGAGGATTTAGAGCGACGTTTTAGCTGGCCGAAATTAGCCAAGCAAACTGAAGAAGTATATCAGCGAGTTGTACAAGAGCGATCGCAAACTACCTGGTAAATAGATCCCCGATTTCTTAAAGAAGTCGGGGATCTAGAATTTTATTTTTTGGAGAAGCGCTATAAACAACACAAGTAATGTAGGGATTTTCGCAGAGTAGAGCCGAGAATATAGCGGTTCTTACTTGGATGCAACACAGTTTGACCTCTCTCCAAACCTCTCTCCTTTTAGGAGAGAGGCTTTGAATCTTACTCCCCTTCCCTTGTAGGGAAGGGGTTGGGGGTTAGGTCTGTATTGCATTTAAGTGAGAAGCGCTATAAATAATTACTCCGCGTTATTTTTAGTTAACAAACAGTACAAGCCCTGTACGCTGGAAATTTTACCCTATCTAGTGCCAGAGTTAAGCTAGTACGCGTTTAAGTTGCAGATTTTTTCGTTAAAACTGTCATTTGTCATTGATTATTCATAAAAGACAACTGATAAATGACTAATGACAAAAGACGAATTTCCCGGAAAAATAAGCAATTAAAGTGCGTAACAGCCTAGCAATAATTGCAGTTTGCTCCAGAAGCTTAGTATGACAAAGGCATTCCCAAGCATAGCAAGGCGCTTGAAAAGTACAGGAATCAAGTTGTTGAAGATGGGAACCTTCCTAATAACCCGTTTTATTGCAAGCTGGAAACGCTACTTCCTGGGTGACACTGTTGATGTCAGCCCCTCCCCCTCTCCTTCTCCCTCTTTCGACGATGCTAGACCCTCCTTAGCAGGCCCAGTCCTTAGCTTAGGTGGGGGTGGCCCCGATGTCGATGATGCAATCCAGTGGATGATCAACCAAGTTAGGGGAAGTAGTAACTCCGGCACTAAAGTTAATGTTGTAGTTCTCCGCACGAATGGTAATCACGATTACAATCGGCTAATTTATGCCATGAAGGGCGTAAACTTTGTGGAAACTCTTCTGATTCGCAATAGAGAAGAAGCAAACAAAGCTGAAATTTATGAAAAAGTTAGAAATGCTGATGTGATTTTCTTTGCTGGCGGCGACCAATGTCAATACATCCGCAACTGGAAAGATACCAAGGTTGAGGCTGCTGTTAAGTCAGTTTATCTTAAGGGAGGTGGTATTGGTGGCACCAGTGCGGGTGCGATGATCCAAAGTGATTGTGTCTATGATGCTTGCGCTTCTTCGGAAAAAGGCATTGAAACTAGAGATGCACTCGATGATCCCTACCGAGACATTACTTTTACTTACAACTTTTTCAATTGGAGTAATTTGAAGGGAACCATCGTAGATACGCACTTCGACAGGCGGCAACGAATGGGTCGAATTATGGCTTTCATTGCCCGTCAAATTAAGGACGGTGTATGTAGCAGTGTTTTAGGGATAGCGGTTAGTGAAAGTACATCGGTTCTTGTGGATAAAAACGGTTTGGTGAAAGTTATGGGTAGGGGTGACGCGTACTTTGTACTTGGCAATCATCTGCCGGAAGTATGCGAACCCCGAAAGCCTTTGACCTTTTCTAATTACAAAATTTGGAAAGTTCGCAGTGGCGACACCTTTAACTTGAGAAACAGACCAACTTCTGGGTATTATCTCAGGAGTGTCAAAAGGGGACGGATTGATTCAAATCCATATTAAATGGGGAGTGGGGAGTGGGGGGATAAATGGAGATAAAAGGTGGATTCATCTAGTTCAAAGACTCGTTGACGGAGATCAAAGGTGGATTCATCCAGTTCAAAGACTCGTTGACGGAGATCAAAGGTGGATTCATCCAGTTCAAAGACTCGTTGACGGAGATCAAAGGTGGATTCATCCAGTTCAAAGACTCGTTGACGGAGATCAAAGGTGGATTCATCTAGTTCAAAGACTCGTTGACGGAGATCAAAGGTGGATTCATCCAGTTCAAAGACTCGTTAACGGAGATCAAAGGTGGATTCATCTAGTTCAAAGACTCGTTGACGGAGATAAAAGGTGGATGAATCGAGTTATCTAACTGGTACTCAATGCCCCATGCTCCCTTAGGGAACTCCAAAAAATAAATTATCCCAATTTCTGGACTCAACACTACTGTTTTTCCCTACTTCCTACCAGGGAACCACGCCATGCTCATCAAAAAAGCCTCCGCTAGAACCATCATCAGGTAGAGTGGCAAGTCTCACTGCTGCGATCGCTCCTTGCTCAACAGTGCGGTATCCTTGGTATTGATTAATGTCAGTTGCTGTAAAACCTGGGTCAGCAGCATTGATTTTAATAGGGGTATCTTTAAGTTCAGCAGCCAACAGAACTGTGAGCGCATTTACTGCTGTCTTGGATGAGTTATATGCAAGAAGCTTAAAATCAGCGAACTCATAATTTGGATCAGAGTTTAGAGTCAGAGAACCTAAACCACTTGATAAATTCACTATTCGCCCTGCTGTTGACTTCTTTAACAGTGGCAGCAGGGCTTTTGTAACTGCAAACACTCCAAATACATTTGTCTCGTAAGTGTGTCGGAGTGTTTCAATATCAACTTGACTGGGTGGAAGGCGTAGTTTACCGCCGTAGGCATCGCCATCACTGATTATCCCAGCATTGTTTACAAGGATGTCAAGTTTTCCAAATTCGCTCTCGATTTGTTTAGCCGCAGAATCGATTGTTTTTTGGTCGGTGACATCAAGTTGAACTGATCGCGCATCGATCTCATTTAAACGAAGTTTATTTGCCGCTTCTTCACCACGTTTGATATCTCTTGCAGCAACAAGAACAGTAGCGCCTCTAGAACCTAGTTGGCGCGCGATCTCATATCCGATACCTTTGTTTGCACCAGTGATTAGCGCAACTTTGCCTTTTAAATCTTCTGACATATTACTTATCTATTTTGATAAACACTGACAACTGTTCTATCTTCGAGCAAGTCTAGTACACTGTGCCGGAATACAAGTGAAAAAAATATCTCATCGTAGCGGATCACATCTGTGCATTGGTGTCAAATTAAGCTCAAGCGCTTGTCCCACATAGGTTTTACCGTACCACCAACCCCTCCCCTTGGTACTAAGCTGTTACGTATACAACTTGCATTATCAGGGCGGGCAGGATGCCCACCCCACAATGATCTTGAAAAAATATTAGTGCAAATTAAAGGCGCAACAGCTTACGAGCCGAATTACCCCCCTTATAAAGGGGGGTAATGAGATTTCCGGTTCCCTCCCCTTTATAAGGGGAGGGTTAGGGTGGGGTAAAACCTTGGTTAGCTATTTCAGACTTGTGTATACACGGTATTGAGATAGTAGTTGAATTTATGCCATGCTGTACTAATGTATAAGTAGTATGTATGAACACAACCTTTAGGATTTAGTAATCCTAAATAAGTAGTAATTTGCTGTTGTGTTTTCTCCAGTAATCATTCACACCTCAGATAGCGGTTGAGAAAATATTTGCAACCTAAACTAGCAATTGACTCAAAAATCCTTGGAGAAAATAGATATGCAAACCAAACAGCTCGGTAATTCGGAGCTTCACATTACCCCAATCGGCTTTGGAGCCTGGGCGATCGGTGGAGGTGGATGGGCTTTTGGTTGGGGAGCGCAGGATGACCAAGAATCGATTGAAGCGATCGCTCGCGCTCTGGATCTGGGCGTTAATTGGATTGACACCGCAGCTATCTATGGTCTGGGACATTCGGAGGAAGTTGTTGCTAAGGCGCTCAAAGGTCGATCTAGTCGCCCTTACATTTTCACTAAATGTTCAATGATCTGGGATGAAAAGGGCGAAATTGGTCGCAGTCTGAAGGCGGATTCTGTGCGGCGGGAAGTTGAAGCGAGTTTGCGCCGACTCGATATTGAAACCATTGATCTCTATCAAATCCACTGGCCTAATCCAGACTCAGATATCGAAGAAGGCTGGACGACTCTCTCCAAGCTCAAAGATGAAGGGAAGGTTCGCTATATCGGGGTTTCAAATTTCAATGTAGAACAGTTGAAACGTGTTCAGGAAATTACCCCAGTCACCTCATTGCAACCGCCTTATTCACTAGTTAAGCGCGATGTCGAAAAGGAAATTTTGCCTTTTTGTCAAGAAAACAACATAGGTGTAATTGTGTATTCACCTATGCAATCTGGCTTGCTTACAGGAAAGATGACACCTGAACGGGTTGCCAATTTACCAGATAATGATTGGCGCAGGAATAGCGGTGAATTTCAGGAGCCACGTTTATCTCGTAACCTAAAGTTGGTGGAGGTGTTGCAGGATATTGGTAAGCAACACGATCGCTCTCCCGGTGAAGTAGCGATCGCTTGGACTTTAAACAATCCGGCGGTAACAGCTGCGATCGTTGGCGCACGCAATCCCAAGCAGGTAGAAGGAATCATCGCTGCTGGGGAATTTCGCCTCAATCAGCAGGAACTAGATCAGATTGCGGCTTTCTTGAGTGAGAATCCATAAAAGAGGTCTTACGTAAACTTTCAATAGTAGCGATCGCATGTTTCGCCACAATATCAATTTCCTCTTGAGTGTTAAACCGGCCAATCCCAAACCGCACTGAGGCATAAGCTAGCTGTTGGGCATTTCCCAGTGCTGTCAGAACATGGGAGGGTGCTGTACTTGCCGATGAGCAAGCAGAACCAGAAGAAATCGCCATTACTGGCTGCAATCCTAGCAAAAGTGCGGCTCCATCCACCCCCTCAACGCTGATATTCAAGTTTCCCGCCAATCGCTGTTGAGGGTGTCCGTTGAGATGAATTCTTTCAAGTTGGGAAAGCTGTTTCCACAAGATTTGCCTTAACTGGGTGAGGCGTTGGTTTTCTGTTGCTTGTTCTATCAAAGCGATTTCTACAGCTTTTCCAAAGCCGACAATTTGCGGTGTATACAATGTCCCAGAACGCATCCCCCGTTCATGTCCGCCGCCGTGCTGCTGGGGAGCTAATTGCACTCTGCGATCGCGCCTGCGGACGTACAGCGCCCCAATTCCCTTTGGGCCATATACTTTGTGTGCGGTTAGCGACATCAAGTCAATTTTCATCGCTTGCACATCTAGGGGAATTTTACCAATAGCTTGGGCTGCATCGGTGTGGAAAATGATGTTGTAAGCGTGGCATAGTTCCCCAATTTCTACCAATGGCTGCAAGACACCAATTTCGTTATTTGCAGCCATCACCGAAACTAAAATTGTCTCAGGACGGAAAGCTTTGTTTAACTCATTTAAATCAATCATTCCATCTTTTTTAACTGGGAGAATAGTAATTTCAAAACCGAGAGTTTTTAAATAATTACAAGGATCAATTACTGCATTATGTTCAGTGGCAACAGTAATAATATGCTGACCTTTTTTAAAATAAGCCTCGGCAACACCTTTAATAGCTAAATTATTCGCTTCTGTTGCACCACTGGTAAAAACAATTTCTTCAGGAGTGGCGTTAATTGCTCCTGCTAAAATCTCTCGCGTTTGCTTAACAGCAGCTTCTGCCTCCCAACCATAGACATGACCGATACTTGCTGGGTTGCCAAACTTTTCTGTGAAGTAGGGGAGCATTGCTGCTAATACCCGTTCATCTACGGCTGTTGTAGCGTGGCAATCAAGGTATATAGGACGAATAGACATAATTATTTCAAAGTTTGACTCAAATTTTTTAATACGTTTAGAACTTGATACAATTCACTTTCTCGTTTTAAAAGTGTAAATTGGTCAGATATAGTAGCATACTTTGACTGATTCTGTTTGGCAAGCTTCAGGAAAATAAAATCACTACCATTTGTTACTAATCCAAAAGTAGGTTTGTCTTCACTAGGATTAGCCAAAATATAAACAAGTGCTTGAAAGGATGTTTGAAAAGTTTTGAGGGGTCAAATTTTATGCTAATCGCCTTACCATATAAAAGTAAGCTCAACTCTTATAGCAAAGTATTGACTAAAAATATTTCATAATTAAAGATAGAACATCCCAATGGAGAACATAAAAATGCTAGAACAATATCGTAAACACGTTGCCGAAAGAGCAGCACTCGGTATTCCCCCTTTACCATTGGATGCGAAGCAAACCTCAGAATTATGTGAATTACTGAAAAATCCGCCCAAGGGTCAAGAGGAGATATTATTACATTTATTGAACGATCGCGTTTCTCCTGGTGTTGATCCAGCAGCTTATGTCAAAGCTGGATTTCTCACCGCGATCGCTAAAAAGGAAATTACCAGTCCCTTGGTTTCGCGCATAGAAGCAGTGCAATTGCTGGGCACGATGGTAGGTGGTTACAATGTGCAATCTTTAATAGATTTGCTGCAATGGCCCACCGTATCCCTCTCAGACTCATCTGAAACACCTCTGGTAATGGGTGGACAAGGAAAGGAACCCATTTCCGCTTATGCCGCCAACGCTTTAAGCAAAATCCTCTTGGTGTACGACGCTTACCACGATGTTTTAGAGTTATCTAAAACCAATCCTTTCGCCAAACGGGTGATTGACTCTTGGGCGGAAGCTGAATGGTTTACCCTTCGCCCCACAGTCCCAGAAGCGATTACTGTCACCGTTTTTAAAGTTCCTGGCGAAACCAACACCGACGATTTATCCCCCGCCCAAAGCGCCACAACTCGCCCGGATATTCCCTTACACGCCTTAGTGATGTTAGAGTCACGGCAACCGGGAAGTTTACAAACCATTGCCGAGTTGAAAAAGAAAGGACATCCTGTAGCTTACGTGGGAGATGTAGTTGGCACAGGTTCCTCACGTAAATCTGCCATCAACTCAGTGTTGTGGCACATGGGAAATAATATACCTTTTGTGCCAAACAAACGTGCCGGGGGTTATGTTTTAGGTGGTGCGATCGCGCCAATCTTCTTTAACACAGCAGAAGATGCCGGTGCTTTGCCTATTCAGTGCGATGTCACCAAACTCGAAACCGGCATGGTAATTACCATCCATCCCTACAAAGGCGAAATCACAAACGAAGCAGGCGAAATCATTTCCACCTTTGCCCTTAAACCTGACACCATCCTTGATGAAGTCCGTGCAGGTGGACGCATCCCCCTACTTATTGGACGTACCCTTACCGATAAAACTCGTCTTGCACTTGGTTTAGAACCCAGCACAGTTTTCACCCGTCCTCAGCAAGCCTTTGATACAGGCAAAGGCTACAGCCTAGCACAGAAAATGGTAGGTAAAGCTTGCGGATTACCTGGTGTGCGTCCCGGCACATCTTGCGAACCCATCATCACCACCGTTGGTTCTCAAGATACCACAGGCCCCATGACCCGCGACGAATTGAAAGAACTCGCCTGTCTTGGCTTCAGTGCAGACTTAGTGATCCAAAGTTTCTGCCATACAGCAGCTTATCCCAAACCAGTAGACATCCAAACCCATCACGAACTCCCCGACTTCTTTGCTTCTCGTGGCGGTGTGGCCCTCCGTCCCGGTGATGGTATCATCCACTCTTGGTTAAACCGGATGCTGCTACCCGACACCGTGGGAACTGGCGGCGACTCTCACACCCGCTTCCCCTTGGGTATTTCCTTCCCCGCCGGTTCTGGATTAGTAGCTTTTGCAGCCGCCTTGGGTGTCATGCCTTTAGATATGCCAGAGTCAGTTTTGGTAAGATTTAAAGGTGAATTGCAACCAGGTATCACCCTGCGCGATGTCGTGAATGCCATTCCCTACGTAGCAATTCAAAAAGGTTTGCTGACAGCAGAGAAGCAGAACAAGAAAAATGTTTTCTCCGGGCGAATTTTGGAAATAGAAGGTTTGCCAGATTTAAAAGTTGAACAAGCCTTTGAACTCACCGACGCAAGTGCCGAACGTTCTTGTGCCGGATGCACAATTAAGCTGAGTATAGGGACAATTTCTGAATATCTGCGTTCCAATGTAGCGCTGCTGAAAAATATGATAGCACGGGGCTATCACGATCCGCGTACCATGCTGCGCCGTGTGGCAAAAATGGAAGAATGGTTAGCAAATCCCGTGTTATTAGAAGGCGATGCTGATGCGGAGTATGCCGAAATAATTGAAATTGATTTAAACGAAATCAAAGAACCAATTGTTGCTGCTCCCAATGACCCTGATAATGTTAAGTTATTATCGGAAGTTGCTAATGATCCAGTGCAAGAGGTATTCGTCGGTTCTTGTATGACGAATATTGGTCATTATCGGGCAACAGCAAAAGTTTTGGAAGGCGCAGGTGAAGTGAAAACTCGCTTGTGGATAGCACCACCAACCCGCATGGATGAACACCAATTAAAAGAAGAAGGTGTGTATAGTGTTTTTGGGGCTGCGGGTGCGCGTGCAGAAATGCCAGGATGCAGTTTGTGCATGGGTAATCAGGCGCGAGTTGCTGATGGCACAACAGTGTTTTCTACCTCTACCCGCAACTTCAATAATCGCATGGGTAAAGATGCGCGAGTGTATCTTGGTTCAGCAGAATTAGCCGCAGTTTGTGCGTTGCTAGGACGACTTCCGACAGTGCAGGAATATTTGGATATTGTGGCGAGTAGAATTGAGCCTTTTGCCGATGATTTATATCGGTATTTGAACTTCGATCAAATCGTCGGTTTTGAGGATGAAGGGCGCATGATTTCTAAAGAGGAGCAGGCTTTATTAGTCTAATCTAGATTAGGGTGGGCTTTTTTAGCTCACCTTAACTTTAAGTATAAAAAATGGAAAACCTAAAAATTATTATTATTAATTATGGAAGATCAAAAAATTTTTGAGAAAGTAAGAGATATTATTGCTGAAGTTCTAAAAATTGAACAACAAGAAATTACATTAGATTTTCCCTTGTTTAAGTCAGAAATTTATGACGAGCGACTGTATTGGTCTAGTAATAATTATGTTAGCCATGTTATTCATTTTAAGGCAGAGGATAGTCAATATTATTTTTACAAACCAGTAATGGTAGGAGAAGCAGATGGATTAAATGCTGATGTAATCTGTGGTGAATTGATTGTAAGATTTGAAGATATTAACTTTCCTGATGAGGTTTTTTTAGAGTTTGCTACAGTTAAAGTTGCTGTTGATTACATTAATTATAAAATCAACCAACGTTAACTTTCTTAAGAATTTGTATCATTAGTTTAACTTTAGTTTTTATCATGACCAGTCCATCTTTTATCAATAAAAAAAACCTTTATGAACAAGACTTTTACTTGTGGACACAAACAATTGCCCATCATTTAAGAGATAATAATTTTAATGAAATAGATATACCTAATCTAATTGAAGAAATTGAAAGCATGGGGAGGAGTGAAAAACGCGAGTTAAAAAATCGATTAATTGTACTATTAATGCACTTATTGAAATGGCAATACCAACCAGAAAAACGTAGTGAAAGTTGGCGCAGTACCATTTCTGAACAGCGTATCTGTATTGAAACATTATTAGAAGATAGTCCTAGTTTGCAACCTTTACTTGCAGAAGTATTTGAAGATTGTTATCAAAAAGCTCGTCTCAAAGCATCTGATGAAACAGGGATTAAATTAAATTTCTTTCCTCAAGATTCTCCTTTTACATTAGAAGAAACTTTAAAAAATAGTTATTAAGTTGAAGCAATGAATTTTTCCACCGTTGATATGGGTGCTAGTGAAATTTTTCGTGCTTATGTTTTGCGTATTGTGCGACAATTTGGTTTGACTGATGAGGAAGTAGAAAGTTTGTGAAGGTAAATAATTTTGGATTTCACTAAGTTCAAAAAACCTACAACTAAACTTATTTTAATTTATTCTTTCTAGCCATATTTGCAATGCCTTATCAATTAGAGATTTGATATCATCAACAAATATTCCCTGTTTGAAAAAACTGCCTTTATTTTCTGAAACAGTATAAAAAATATGATTGAAAAATTTTTCCCAAAATATACTTCCTTCTTTCACAGGAGCATATCGCCAATATGTGAGATATTCTTGTGTTGGATCAATTTGCATTCTAGCAATAGTTTTATTTGAGCGACTGGGAATAATTAGCCATAAAAATAATAGTATTTTTTTCGATTTTCTATCATAACAAAATTCTACACATTTCCTCATCTTATCCTTGCCATATTTACTTGCATATATAATACTTTTATTCACTATTGTTTCTTCTATCCTATGGTCAAAAGTTAATATCTGATGTCTAATTTTTGTTAAATTTTCTATTTCCGTATTTGTTAAAGAACCTAACCAATCTAATAATAATCTTGGTGGTTCAGAAATATTATCGTTTCCTTGATTTTGGAGATGAACTTCTTGATAATTAATTTTTATAATCTTTGTTTCTGATTGGTTATAAATCTGAGATAAATGAAAATAAAATTCATTGTTTTCATAAGCAATGAAAAAAGTAAATAAACTAAAATTTAATCTACTGTGTTTTTCATCAATTAAATTATGACGATGAAAGCTCGGACAGATGGCTAATAAACTAATTTCTTCATCATAATTAATATTATTTTTTAAAGGTTGTTCTTCTAATAAATTGTCATAATAGCGTGTAAGTTGATTAATCACATATCTATCTTCTGTATTTTTCAGTTCAATAATAGCTAGTTGATTATTTTCTCTTGTTGCTAAGATGTCACAAATTTCTCCTTTTATAGATAATTGGCGCGTTAAGGGCTTTAGTTCAAATATTTCTTCTAAATTATCCCAAACAAAAGTTTCTAATTCAGACTCATCAATAAATTTCCAGCCTTGATCGGTTTTGCGTAATGCTACGTTCTTTTGCATAATCTAAGTTAAGTAATAATAGGTAGACAAACAGATTATTTTTTAAACCATGATGAGACAAAAAGCTATTTATATTAAGCTTTGGCTGAGATATGGTTTAAAAAACATATAGACTTATGTATTTAATTTATACTAAAAATTATCTGATGTCCTTGTTTGGACAAGTGAAGGTAGTGAACTGCGATCGCCCCCCCCTCACTTCGCACACAGACCTAACCCTTCCCTACAAGGGAAGGGGGAGAAATCCGGCTCCCCTCTCCGCTTCGGAGAGGGGCTGGGGGAGAGTTCAATCATAAAAAATAAACACCTATTTCATACTTCATAAATGAATAATTCAACACCCGAAGAACCCTATCCACTGACAAAAGAGGGAACTCGCAATATTGTAATCGGATACAAAGCAGACTTACTTAAAGTGCAACGTGCCAAAGAACTTCGTCAGCAAATGACACCAGAAGAAAAAATTCTTTGGCAACATCTTCGTGCTAATCGCCTGAATGGTTTGCACTTTCGCCGTCAGCAGATTATCAATGGCTTTATTGCAGATTTCTACTGTCACGCAACTGCATTAGTGATAGAAGTAGATGGCAAAATTCATGAACAACAAGCCGAATATGATGCAGAACGGGACAAAGTTTTGTCAGCTAGGGGACTGCGTTTGTTGCGAATTAAAAATGAAGAAGTGAGACACGATCTTGATAAAGTCTTGATGCGTATTTCCACAGCTTGTTCTCAACAAACCTAACCCCCCAATCCCCTTCCCTTGCAGGGAAGAGGGAGAAATCTAGCTCCCCTCTCCGCCTCGGAGAGGGGTTGGGGGAGAGGTCAATCTATGCGATGCCTACGGCGGGCTACACCTACGCTATAAACTAAACCTCATCTAAGTTGAGAACCGTAGTTTTTGCCCTCACCCTAAATCCCTCTCCCAGATATGGGAGAGGGACTTTGAAATTCTGGCTCCCCGAATCCCAGATTTGGGGGATGAGGGCAAATCCTTTTCATCATCGAAGAACTACAGGTTTCAAGATAGACGCGGTTTATTAAAATCAATTACTTGACACTAATGGATTTTTACACATAGGAGTTATTAAAATGCTTGAAGTTCACAAAAATTATGTTTTCGACGAAAATCAACAACCTATCGCCGTACAAATTACTATCGCTGAATTTGAAAAAATTGAAGAAATTCTTGAGGATTACGGTTTAGCAAAACTCATGGAGAATGTAGAGGAAGAAGAACCACTATCAAAAGATGAAGCACTAAAATATTATCAATCACTAACCGCTAATATCAGGAAAGCGGCAAATGCTGTGTGATATTTGTGGAAGCGAAGATGTAAAAATGCGTAAAATCCCTGAGTGACCACTGTACTTTATCAAACAGGCTAATACCTTGTAATTAAAGATAAATGTTTTCTTCACAAGTTTCTCAAATTGTTTTGCTATAAACATAGATAAGGGGCGAAAACCTTTAATAAATTTAAAATTCACAAGTCGCTAAACATAGTTGAGGGATTAGTCATTTTTGACAATCTAGTATTTGGAAACCCGAAACCGTAAAGACCAATTACCAATGAAATCGGAGGTCTATTATGATGTTTAAAAAGATTCTAGTTGCATTAGATCGCTCGCAAATAGGACAACAGGTTTTTGAAGAAGCGTTGGGTTTAGCAAAGTTAACACAAGCCAGCTTAATGCTAGTGCATGTCCTATCTCCCGAAGAAGAGGGTAGCCCTTACGTACCTATGGTGTCTAATTTTGACTACTATCCAGGATTGAGCAGTCAAAGCTTCGAGTTATACCAAAAGCAGTGGGATACCTTTAAAAATCTAGGAATCCAGATGTTGCAATCTTTCTGCGCCCAAGCTAACGCAGCAGGTGTAACTACGGAATTTACACAAAATATTGGTAATCCTGGTAACACCATTTGTGATTTTGCTCATAGTTATGACGCTGACCTGATTGTGATGGGCCGTCGGGGTCGTTCTGGGCTGATGGAGCTATTTCTTGGTAGTGTGAGTAACTATGTTCTTCACCATGCTCCTTGTACGGTACATGTTGTCCATTTTTCAGTAGCTCCTAAAACACATGAAGTTGTCAAAGAAACTACAAGCAGCTTAAGCGTTAATTAATTACTAGACATCTCCGAAAATGAATTGTTTTGACGTTGCATCGCAACGTCAAAACAAGGGTTTCAGGTAACGCATAATTAATTTCTGGAGATGTCTACTAAGCATTGTATAAATCTGAGTGAGCCAAACTCTGAATTTGGTTTATTCTCGCCTACCTACTTTCCTCAATCTCCACAACCGATTCTTAACTGCACGGTATTGGGCTAAAATTGAGCGTAGGCATAGTCCGCATTTCTCTACGAGATGCTGTAGATTTGAATATTGAGTTTCTTCGACAGCTTAATTCAACTTTTTCAACTTTATCTAATTAAAACAAGTAACTTACTTTATTGGGTAAAAGTTCTGGAATGCGGCGTAGAACTTTTTTTGTTGATCCATGTTAAGGAATATTAAACCGATTAGCGTTGAACAAAATTTAAATTATAAATTATTATCTTGACTTTAATATTTAGTCAATTGGCAGTTGCTTGAGTAAAGCTATCCACATATCGGACGGATCTGAGTAATAATCAACTTCCTCAACTTGATATTGATAAGATTCATAACCTTCTCGTAAAATAATGCGATCGGAGGGTTTAACGCCTTTGCCGATTCCAGTCATATACCCGATCGTTCCTTCATTGAGGCGCTCAAATACGTAGTCGCTTCCACAAACTAGTTGGCTATAATCGTGTACTTTATGCTTCTGTTTTAATTCATTTGCTGGAAAGTTAACTAGGGCTAACTTACTTAAAAAACTAAAACTTAAGTTCATACTTGTCCTGATCAAAGACATAAGTGAGTTTTCCCCAAGAAGAAATCTATAACGAAGAGTCAACAACTCTAGGTGAATCTCAATTCCTTTTAATCACCAATCCAGAATCGAACAGGTGGACAATCTAGTTAGGAATCTACTACATTGAGAGCTAGTAAAGCCAATGCATCACCCAATGTCTAATTAAGTGCCTGCACCCATAAGTAGCAAAAAATAGATTACAAGCAGTTGTTGACAAGGTAGTTAGAAAAATAATTGTAAATTATGAAGGAGAACTTACAATTAAGTTTTCTTAAATCTTAATCATTAGTGATTAATGTTTAATTTTTACCCAATGATATTTTTTGCTCAATAACCCTTTTAGGCCATTCATGATTTTGCATATATCAGGTAAAAGTTAACTATTTATTACTTTATACCTTGAACTTTGAGCATCATTACAATCATATTATCTAGTACAATATTAAAGGTCTATAGCATTTATTTGTTGATTAACTACTTAAATTTACATTACTATAAACCACATCTTCAACTGTAAAACTACCGAATTACTGGACAAATATAGGTCAGATAGGAGAATGTTTTACTGAACTAAATAATGTTTATTATATAAAGCTTTTATATTTGGAGAATGTATTATATGTATATCTTTTAATATAAATAGTATTTAGTGCCTACTTGTGGTTTTTAGAGCTACATCTACCTGCTTCAGTAGTACTTCTAGGGTGGAAGAGTTATCTAAAACTACATCTGCATGAGCCGCTTTTTCTTCGATAGATAATTGGCTGTTGATCCTGGCTTGTGCCTGTTCTCTATTTAAATGATTTCGTTGTATCAATCTTTGTAGCTGTTGCTCTTGAGAACAACGCACTACCCAGATTTCTGTAACTAAATGAGTCATCCCAGCTTCAAATAATAGAGGCACTGCTAACACCAGTGTTTGTGAGGAAGATAGGGCGATCGCTTTGAGGAAGCGATCGCGCACATCAGGATGAATCAAATTTTCTATCCAGTTGCGTTCATCTTGACGATTAAAGATAATTTCGCCTAGCTTTTGGCGGTTGAGGCTGCCATCTGCTAGTAAAATTTCTTCGCCGTAACGCCCGGCGATCGCACCAAGAATAGGCGAACCTAAAGATACTGCCTCTCTAGCATAAATATCTGCATCCAGAATCGGCAGCTTATAAGCGCTAGCCAAATAATTAGTGACAGTGGTTTTGCCTGTGGCAATCCCGCCAGTTAAGCCGATTATACGTTTTGTCATTTGTCATTTGTCATTTGTCATTCTCCCCCTGCTCAAGAACTGCTCCCTCATCTCCCTTATCTAATAATTCGTCGCCCATGTTATCAATGCTTGGGTTAAACCATCTAAAGTATATTCTTGGGCTTCTACATCCACACGCCTGAATAAAAAATGACACGTTTTGGAGGTTTGCGGCCCGATAGAGGCAATACAAACGCCCTCTAAGAATTGACTAGGATCAGAGTTGTTGGAAAATATCTTGTCAGTAAGTTGGCAGAAAAATTGCACAGTTTTAGAACTGGCAAAAGTAATCACATCTATCTTGCGGTTTTGGAGAGCTAACTGTGCCTCTGGTGGAATACCACTAGGACAACAAGATTGATATGCGGCAACTTCTATCACCTTTGCTCCCTTAAGAGTTAATTCCTTAACTAAAATTTCTCTTCCACCGCTTTCAACTCTAGGAAATAAAACCTTTTTACCATGCAGATCCTCTGGAAAATTTTCCACTAAAGAATCGGCAACAAAATTGGGGGGAATAAAATCTGGTTGGAGAGAGTGTTGTTTAAGGCAATGGGCTGTTTTCTCACCAACGACGGCAATTTTAACGCCTGCTAAGGCACGGCTATCTTTACCTTGGGCGATTAGTCTTTCAAAAAAGTAGTCTATGGCATTGGTAGAAGTGAGAATTAACCAGTCGAAGTCAGATAAATGAGCGATCGCATTATCCAAAGCTTCCCAACAGGAGGGCGGGCCAATTTCTAAAGTAGGCATTTCGATTACTGTCGCACCTAATGCGATGAGGCGATCGCTAAATTGGCTCGACTGTCCAACTGAACGTGTCACCAAGATTGTTTTGCCACTGAGAGGAAGAGGAGATGATGGGAAGTTACTTAACATAGGTTGGGGTATAAAAATACTCTCTGTCACAGCCTTAACCTGGGAATGCTTTTCTCCAGACTCGTGCCTGATAATTTCGTCTAAATATATATTCTCAGGTTGTAAGTACTTCCGTAACCCAACAACTTCGCCAATAACAATTACTGCTGGAGAAAGGGATAATTCGGTGGTTTGTTCTACAATATTGCCCAGGTGCGCTATCCAAATTTGTTGGCGAGGAGTTCCTGCCCAACGGATGATGGCAATGGGTGTTAAGTGCGATCGCCCGTGTCGCACCAGTTGATGTACAATTTCTGGCAGATGTTGCCCTCCCATCAAAATTACCAGTGTCTCTAGCCGTGAGAGTGCCTCCCAGTCTAAAACTTCTGGTTCATGAGCTGTAAGCACTGCAAAAGTGCGACTCAACACCGGATCTGTGAGGGGAATTCCTGCTAACAAAGGTGCTGCAAGGGCTGAAGAAATTCCTGGTACTAGTTCAAAATCACAACCAGATGCTTTCAGCGCTTCAATTTCGGAAGTACAACGCCCAAAAATCAACGGATCGCCTGATTTTAGCCGTACAACTTGTTTCCCTTGCTGGCAATGCTTTACTAGTAACTTGTTAATCTCAGCTTGGGTTGTACTGGGTTTACCACCGCGTTTCCCAACATCTAACTTCAAACAATCAGATGGTACGCACTGCAACAATTGAGCATCTACCAGGGCATCGTAGACTAAAACCTGAGCAGTAGTTAAGAGATTATAAGCTTTTACGGTCAAGTATGCCACATCTCCAGGCCCAGCACCTATAAGGTAGACTTTACCTTTTTCTTGAGTCATTAGTTATTAGTCATTCTACGTATCCGGATTTATTTAATATGATTGGATTATTTAGTAAAAAATGGGTATTTTATGTTTAATAACTTGATATTCAATAAGAATAAGATAAAACCCAAATATTAGTCATCAAAAAAACTTGCTATTTTGTGTCTTAATAATGTTGTTAAATTACGACTAATGTAGGATTTTGTGTTTTTAAGTTCTTTGTTGTAATAAAATAGTTTTTGGGGCAATTTTTCATTGATTCATGAACTGTATTTAAAAACTAAATAAATCATAATTATGTTTCAAGATATAGCAATAGTATTTGAGTTGTAAAGATTATCGAACCGCCTTCTCTGCGAGAGGCTTCCGCCAACGCGTAACGTCTCGCACAGAATTCGCCAAGAGCGCCAAGGAAAGAAGTTTATGAATCATTTAGGAGTGCTATATGCAAATATTAATAATAAAGCAGTGTAATAGGTTCAAAAGATATGGTGATCATACTTGAGGTAATTGATTTGTCACTACTGATGATGTTACTATTAGGGAGTGGGTTGATTTTGGGTTTATTATCTCCAAGAATTGACTTGTAATGTATCATAGACCAGAATTCATCAGTATTGCTAATTGATTGATTAGCAGTGTGAAATGGCTATGGGTCTGAATATCTAGACTTGATACCAATAAATTGATGAGGTTACAGAGGAGCAAATAACCATGAGCAACTTAACATCTCCACCTACCGAAGTTCAAAAAACGAAGAAAAAAAGTTTAGCCGCAGATAAAAAACCTCGAGCTACAGATGATATTGTGCGTAGTTATCTGCAAGAAATCGGGCGTGTAGATTTGTTGACTCGTGAACAAGAGGTTGTTTTTGCCGAACAAGTGCAGCAGATGATGAATTTACTAGCTGCTAAAGAAGAATTGGCTGTGAAATTAAACCACGAACCCACGTTGCAAGAATGGGCAGATCAGGTGGAGTTAAGTGTTGAGGTGGTAGAGCAACAGCTAACTCAAGGACATCAAGCCAAGCAAAAAATGATTCAGGCTAATCTCCGGTTAGTGGTAGCAGTGGCGAAGAAATACCAGCACCGCAACCTGGAATTTATGGATTTAATTCAAGAAGGTACTTTGGGTTTAGAGCGAGGGGTGGATAAATTTGACCCCGCTCTTGGTTATAAGTTTTCTACCTACGCTTACTGGTGGATTCGTCAAGGAATTACACGAGCGATCGCTCAACAAGGACGGACAATTCGTTTACCTATCCACGTCTTTGAGAAACTGAACAAAATTAAAAGGGTGCAGCGAGAATTATCTCAACAGTTAGGTCGCGTTCCAACTACTGCTGAAATTGCTAAGGCGTTATCTTTGACACCTAGCCAAGTTCGAGAGTGTTTGTTTTTGGCCCGTCAACCGTTTTCCTTAGAGGCGCGAGTTGGTGAACAACAAGATACAGAATTGCAGGACATACTGGAGGATGATGGCCCTTCTCCCGAAGACTATGCTGTTGAAGAATCTTTGCACCAAGACTTACAAGACTTGTTGGCAAAGCTGTCTCCCCAGCAGCGAGAAATATTAACCTTGCGTTTTGGTCTGACTGATGGATATGAACTTTCTTTAGCACAGATTGGCGATCGCATGGGTATTAGTCGAGAACGGGTGCGTCAGATAGAGCAAAAAGCTCTCAGCCTCCTCCGGCGGCAAAAGGAACAAGTGCGTAGTTATCTAGCAAGCTGAGATTATTTTTTCACAATAATGTAGGGCATTTAAACTCAGGAAATCACCATTATGACTGTATAAAACTCAGTCATTTTGGGAAAAAATAAACCTAAGCATCTCAAAGGTTTGATATGAGTACATCAAAGACAGTGCAACAATTGCAAGCACAATGGGTGACTTCTGAAAACTTTTGGCGTTATGGACAGGTGATTTTTGCAAGTCTTGATGGCAAAGCTTACGATGTGGAAGATGCCCAGTTAAACCTGCAAAACGGGATTCCCCGATTTTATATTATGCGGTTGGAGAAGAGGGGGCAAAAGTTTCACAAAATTACTCGCCATGTGCAATGCACTCAATGTCTGGGTTCTTTGTCAGGGAAGGATTGGTTAATTGCAGTTTGTCCTCCTAATAATGATGTGAATGAACCAGCATTAGAAGAAATTGCTGCTTTCCGCATTCCAGGAAATTGTTTTATCAAGCTACATGAGGGTACTTGGCACGCTGGCCCCTATTTTGATCATGAAGCTGTAGATTTTTATAATTTGGAACTAGCTGATACAAATGTGGTGGATCATTTCACCCATGATTTTCTCAAGAGTCATCAATTAGAGTTTGAGATGATTTAGGTGAGATTGAGTTTAATAAATATGATGATCCTGTAGAGTGCGTAAGCCCTAAAATAGTATTGCCTGCTGAATCCACAGCACCATATAGATATTTCCATTCATCTTTTACCTTAAATCATTAGGCAACATTTCCATAAACAACTTTAGGCTGCATCACTCAATCCCAAAGAAGGAACCAAAATTCGTCCGTTGTAACCCGCTTGGTTGTATTGTTCAAGGACATGAGTTGCAATACTTTCGCTCTCACCTGATTTAACCAAAGCTACACTTGCCCCCCCAAAGCCTGCACCTGTAAGTCTTGCACCAAACACCCCTTCTGTTTTCTGCAAAATCTCTACCAACCTATCTAGGGCTGGTACTGAAACTTCGTAATCATCTCGCAAGCTGGCGTGGGAAGCGTTCATCAATTCGCCAAAGCGCTCAGATGTTACTCCCTGCAATACTTCCAAAACGCGGTTATTTTCTGTAACTACATGACGGGCACGACGCTGTAGTGGTTCAGGTAATGCTTCTGTTACATGAACATCTGTAATATCTCGCAATGCTTTCACTCCGAGCGATCGCGCCGCCTCCTCACATTCAGCCCGACGCTGGTTATAACCGCTACTTGCAAGTGTGCGTGGTACACCGCTATCAATAACCAAAATCTCCGCTTTTTCAGGCAAAGGCATCACGCGGCGTTCTAAAGTCCGTGTATCTAAAAACAAGATATGTTCAGTATCAGCCAAACTAGAAGCCATCTGATCCATGATGCCGCATTGCACGCCAGCATATTGAATTTCTGCTTGCTGGGCAAATTGGGCGATTTCAACATCATCAATGGGAAGGTTCAGAAGTTGGCGTAATGCCCGGAGAGTTGCCACTTCCAAAGCGGCGCTGCTAGATAAACCCGAACCCATCGGAACCGACGATTTGACGTACACACAAAGCGATGGTATTGTGTATCCTGCTTTTTGCAAAAGCTCAATACAGCCAAAAATATAACTGGCAAATCCAGACGGCTTATCATTGATATCTGAAATGCTCACTTGCTCGTTGAGATTTTCCGAGTAAAAGTGATGCTGGCTATCGCTACTAAAACCTAGCTGTACCGTCGTGGATTGAGGAATCGCAGTTGGAAGAACGAAGCCGTCATTATAGTCGGTATGTTCGCCCAGTAAATTTACTCTTCCTGGCGCACTGGCTTGAGTTTCAGGTGGTTTACCGAATACTTGTTGAAAATCCATAATTTTTAATTATACAAAGGTACAGGGCGCAATCTTCCTTCTACCTCAACATTAGGAAAATTTGGATCAAAAGTCAGATTTTCCAACTTTCCATCCTTGAGAATCACAAAAGTATCTTCAACCTTTGCCCCTCGTAAACTGGGATTCCAAGCGACAGCAACGCCTTCTGTCAAAGTATCAGTAGTAGTTGGATTTGCTACGATTTCTCGCGCTAAATATCCAGTAGTTCCTCCTTGGTGATGTTCCCGGATGGCATTAGGAAATCCATGCTGCTCATAAGCCTGAGCTAGCGCGTGATAAACTTTGTCCAGACTGGTTCCAGGTTGGCACAAATTTAAAACTACTGCTTCTATTTCGCGCACATGGGAATGCAATTCGGCCCGTTCGTCTGAAAGCGCACCAAAACAAACAAATCGAGTCAGATTTGCATACAAACCGTAACCTCTAGCGCAAAACACCAGCATCGCTTGCCGTCCAATCTGTTCTGCTGTGGCTGTAGCATGACGGTATAGTGGTAAACGCCTCTCACCCGCTACCAGTGTCAGCGCTGGATGCAAGCCTTTTGCCCATAATGCCTCTGCACCCGCACCTGCTAACTGATATTCTGTCCAAGTTGGCTTGGCGGCTTTGAGTACCTCTGTCATTGCCTGACTAGCTTTTTGTCCAACTTGGCGATATCGCTCTAATTCACTTGACATCATTACCCGTTTGTGTAATTGCAGAGATGGGGGCAACGGCTGTTCTAAATTGGAGATGGAGCGATCGCGCTTCGCGTTGTCGCAGACATCGCTTATTACTTTTCCGCCGCCAGTTGCATCACGAACAAAAGACTCACGGGTAGCACCATCAGCCCAAGGGTTGACATGCACCTTAAAATTAGCAGGCAGTTCTTCATCCTTAAGACGCTGCGCTTCAATTTCATCCGTCAATACCCAAGCATCTTCAGTAGTTACTAATACTTCTGCTACGCCACTTTCAGCAGTAAGCAGCACGGTGTTAGAAGCGCCAGCTGTCACCCAGGCAAACCAGTCTGTACCGCGCAAGCGTACACCTTGCACTTCGGTTTCACGCAAGATTTGCCTGATTAACTCTAGTTTTTTGGAGACTTCTTCGTTCATAAAAAATTAATAACTACAGATGAGTACAGACAATTATGAGGTTCATCTGTGTTTATATGTGTATGTCTATGGTTTGAGAAAAACGTGACTACGGTATTATATCGAGTTTGGCATTCAATATTTACTTAGAAAAGTGTATTCGCTATTACAAATTAACTTGACATCGGGTAATTCTTCTAGGAGAACCGCACATCGTGCCAAGGTAGTTTTCAAGAACAATGTAATCATTATAAATTTTTGAAATTATGAAAGCGTAGGAGCTACAAAGACATTAGAAACAGCCCATGAAATCCCAAGAGACTCAAAACACAACATATCCTAAATTTAACCCGGATCTCGCATAAGACCCGACTACGCGCCGGATCTGGTATGCGATCGCTACGGGAAATAGACATCTCCAAAATAGTATCATTCTGTGATAAAAGAACATTAGGGAAGTTTTTTGACACATAAATATGAGCGATATACTGAACCACATTGAAGAAAATCCTAAAGAAACACAGAGGTTAATTGGTC